>JAEWVC010000042.1 GCA_023459275.1 Bacillota bacterium
TGGTGGTGGGCAAGGCGGGGGATACGGCGGGGGAAATGGCGGCGGACAAGGCGGGGGAAAGCAGGGGGCAGATGGCATAGGCATGAAGGAAGCGTCAGTTCGCGCTTTTTCCGGATGAATACCGCCATCTTGCTGGGCACCCCCCATGGGCGGCACGGGATACGTATCCCTGCCGGGCATGGGCCTCGTGCCTCTCATAGGCATAAACCCTCTCTGATCATATATTCCGTTAGCCAAAAAAATCACCCTTCTTACTTGTCTGGCTTGATAAAGGGAGGGCAGGCACGGATGTCCCGCTTCTCCATACAATAGCGTATGAGGAACGCCCGAAAACGGTGCACCTTATGATGTTGCGGGGAGGCCCGTTAGAATGGAACTGAGCCTGTGCATGATCGTGCGCAATGAAGAGACGGTGTTAAGCCGCTGCCTGGATTCCGTGAAACGCGCAATGGATGAGATTGTGGTTGTGGATACTGGGTCCACAGACCGGACGGCGGAAATTGCAGCTGCCTATACGCCGCTTGTATTTTCCTTTCCCTGGGTGGATGATTTTGCCGCGGCCAGGAATTTTGCCTTTTCCAAAGCGAGCAAGCCTTATCTCATGTGGCTGGACGCCGATGACGTGATGGCGCCGGCAGCGGTCGATGCGCTCCTTGCGCTGAAGGAGAAGCTTGCGCCTGGTGTGGATATGGTGATGATGCCCTATCATGTGGCCTTCGATCATGCCGGAAATCCCGTCCTTACCTATGAGCGGGAGCGCGTTGTAAGGCGTGGAGCCGGATTTCAGTGGGTAGGCGCCATTCATGAAGTCATCCCGCCGGCCGGAAATATCCTCCATGCGGATATCCCGGTGCTGCACAAAAAGGAAGGCCCGGGAGATCCCGACAGAAATTTGAGGATTTTTGAAAAGATGATCGCCCGGGGCGGTCCGCTTTCCCCGCGGGAAGAATTCTACTTTGCAAGGGAATTGAAATATCACGGCCGTTTTCCGGAAGCCGCTTCCCGGCTTGAGCGCTTTTTGGACACCGGCCTTGGCTGGCTGGAGAATACCCTCTCCGCCTGCCGGGATCTTGCGGAATGTTACCTGGCCATGGGGAAAAAGCGGGAGGCACTGACCGCTCTTTTGAACTCCTTCCGCTATGACGTTCCCAGGGCAGAAACCTGCTGTGAGATCGGAAAGTATTTTTTTGATCAGGAGCAGTATGCCGTCGCGGCCTTCTGGTACGCGCTGGCCGCATCCGGTAACCTGCCGGTGCCTGCCGGGGGATTCGTCCAGCCTGATTGTTATGGGTATATCCCATATATGCAGCTGTGCGTTTGCCATCACCGGATGGGGGATACGGAAAAAGCGGCCGCGTACAACGAGCTGGCTGGAAAGATCAAGCCGGAGGACTCCGGCTACCTGTACAACAAGGCATTCTTCGCGTCACTTTTGCAGGATACGGAGGGAAAAACACACCTATAAAAAATTTGTTTTTGGGCTGTAAACCCTTTACATCCATAGGAACCCAAGGTATGCTATACCTGGAAACGCTGACCGGGCCCCTATCCTTCAGCGGTTCTTTTGTGCCCGCAAAGGATGTTAGCCCTGGGAGGTACGAATGGACACGTTCCGGCGGATTCTTGCATGGCTGAAACCCTATCGGCGAAAACTGACGCTTTGCATCCTTCTCCTGACATTGGTGACGGCTCTTCGAATGGTGGTTCCCTATATCACCGAGGCTGTGGTGGACGACGTGCTTCCCAGGCGTGACATGGGCCTGCTTGTAAAGCTTTGTGCGGCACTGATCGCCACGACGGCGCTGCGCAGCCTGATGATGTATCATCGGGGCATGCTCATCGAGCAGATCTCCCAAAGCGTGGTGTATGATCTGCGTACGGGGCTTTACGGCCACATGCAGGAGCTTTCCTACGGTTTTTACGATACCAACCACATCGGTGAGATCATGAGCCGTATGACCGGCGACATTGAGGGCGTTCGGGTGTTCATCGTCAACGGTGTGGTGGGCGTCATCGAAAACCTGATGATGTTCGTGCTGTCTCTGGTTGGTATGAGCCTGATGTCCTGGCAGCTGACGCTGTGCATGGTGTGCTTTTGCCCGGTGGTGGCCTTTGTGGCCTGGCGGCTGAACCGCAGGATCCGTCCGGCTCACATGGCCGTGCGGGAGCAGAATGCTGTTCTGAACACCCGTACCCAGGAGAACATTGCAGGCGTGCGGGTGGTGAAAGCCTTCGCCAGGGAGGAGTACGAGAAGCAGGCTTTCGCCGTGGATAACGGGAAGGTGCTGGAAAACAACCTGCGGGTCACCCGCATCTGGAGCACCTTTTTTCCGGTGATGGATCTAATCGCCAGCTTCGCCATCCCGGTGCTGATCCTGGCGGGGTCGCTCCTGGTGGCCAGAGGGCAGCTGCAGATTGGTGCGCTGGTCGGCGCCACGGGATTTGTGTGGATGCTCATCGGCCCTATGCGCCAGGTGGCCAACTTTGTGAATATCACGGCCAACGGCCTGGTTTCTTCTGAAAAGCTGATCTATTACATGGATCTGGGCTCCCAGGTACGGAGTCCCGAGCATCCACAAAAACCCGCGAAGCGGGAAGGCCGCGTGGACTTTGATCATGTCACCTTCAAATACGGCGACAAAGCGGTTTTGAAGGACATTGACCTGCACGTGGAGCCGGGGCAGGCGGTGGCCATCATGGGCGCCACGGGCGCGGGCAAATCCACCCTGGTGACGCTGCTGGGCAGGTTTTACGATGTGGCCCAAGGCAGCGTGAAGGTGGACGGCGTGGATGTGCGGTTAAGGAACCTGCAGGAACTGCGGGATGGCATTGGCGTGGTGATGCAGGAGACCTTTCTTTTCAGCGAGACGATCTTCAACAACATCCGCTTCGGCCGGCCGGAAGCCTCCCGGGAGCAGGTGGAGGCGGCGGCCCGGGCTGCCCAGGCGGAAGAATTCATTCTGCAGATGCCCAACGGCTACGACACTGTAGTGGGGGAGCGGGGGCTGGGCCTTTCGGGCGGGCAGAAGCAGCGGGTGGCGCTGGCAAGAGCCATCCTTTATGACCCAAGCATCCTGATCCTGGATGATGCCACTTCTGCCGTGGATATGGAGACCGAGGCGGAGATCCAAAATGCGCTGGGCCGGGTGCTCAAGGGACGCACCACCTTTCTCATCGCCCACCGCATCTCCTCGGTGCGCAGGGCGGACCAGATCATTGTCCTGGACAAAGGCACCGTCGCCGAACGGGGCACCCACCGGGAATTGCTTGAGAAAAATGGGCTGTACGCCGCCATGTACCGGGACCAGACGCGGGACTTTGTCCCTGGCGTGAAGGCGGGTGAGGAAGCATGACGCGGCTGCGCAGCCTGGATGACGAGGTCATGGAGGCCCCGTTTGACAAGAAACAGTTTTTTCGTCTTCTTTCCTATTTAAAACCCTACAAGAAACAGATGGTCATCGCCCTTAGCCTGATGATCGTGGCCTCCGGCGCATCCCTGCTGGGGCCCTACCTGATGAGCCGTGCCATCGGGCTGCTGGAGAAGGGCGACTACACAAAGATCCCCTGGCTTTTCGGCGGGATGGGCCTTGCGGTTCTGACGGGCGGATTGTGCCTGCGCTTCCGTGTCAGGACCATGGACATGGCTGGGCGCCGGGCTATTGCTACGCTCCGGCAGGACCTGTTTGACCATATCCAGAATCTGTCCCTGCCTTTTTTCGACAGCCGGTCCGCAGGCAAGATCATGGTTCGCGTCATCAACGATGTCAATAGTTTGAACGACCTGTTCACCGGCGGTATCATCAACGTGCTGGTGGACTGCCTGACGCTGCTCCTGCTGGTTTTCATCATGTTCTTCATCAACTGGAAGCTGACCATTGTGGCGCTGTGCTCCCTGTCGGTGCTGTTTCTGCTCATTATGGTGCTAAGGCGGCGCATGCGCAAGGCCTGGCAGATCGTGCGCGCCAAAACCAGCACCATGAACGGTTACCTGCACGAGAGCCTGGCCGGGATGCGGGTGACCCAGGCCTTCGTCCGGGAAAAGGTGAATAAGGAAATATTCGATGAGACCAATCAGGACATCAGGCAAAGCTGGCTTCATGCGGTGGGGATCAACAACCTGTTCTGGCCCGGCATCGACACATTGAGCTCCATCGGCACCGCGGGGGTATATATCGCGGGAACGATCTTCATGGGTGCCGCAGGCACGGCGGGGGGGCTCACCCTGGCGGACATGCTGGCGATCCTGTGGTACCTGGGCCGCTTCTGGGAGCCCATCAACAACCTTTCCAACTTCTACAACAGCGTCCTGGCGGCTATGGCCTCCATGGAGCGCATCTTTGAGATCATGGATACCAAGCCCCAAGTATTCGACGCAAGGGATGACCTTCCGGAGCTGCCGCCCATTACCGGCGAGATCACCTTTGACCGCGTATCCTTTGGCTATGATCCGGGCAACCCCGTTTTGCAGGATGTGTCCTTTGTGGTGAAGCCAGGCCAGACGGTGGCATTGGTAGGCCCCACCGGCGCGGGGAAGAGCACCATTGTCAGCCTGGTAAGCCGCTTTTATGATGTAACAGGCGGGGCGCTGTACATCGACGGGTACGATGTGAGGCAGGTGAAGCTTCAAACCCTGCGCAGGCAGATGTCGGTTATGCTCCAGGACAGCTTCATTTTCAGCGGCACCATCCTGGAAAACATCCGCTATGGCCGCCTGGACGCCACCCTGGAGGAGGTGATGGAAGCTGCCAAAGCGGTGCATGTCCATGACTTTATCATGGGCCTTCCCAGGGGCTACAACACCGAGGTGAACGAGCGGGGCTCCACCCTGTCCGTGGGCCAAAAGCAGCTTGTCTCTTTCGCACGGGCGCTCCTGAACGACCCCAAAGTACTGATTCTGGACGAGGCTACCTCCTCCATCGATACCCATACCGAGATGCTCATCCAGCAGGCGCTGGAAGTGCTGCTGAAGGGCCGTACCAGCTTCGTCATCGCCCACCGGCTCTCCACCATCCGGCGGGCGGATGTGATCATGGTGGTCAAGGACCGTCAAATAGCCGAGTCCGGCACCCACGAGGAATTGATGCGGCTTCCCGGCGGTTCCTATCGCGCGCTGTGCGAGGCACAGTACAGGTTTATGGAAGGGGAATAAGCGGATATTTGGGGGTTGGCCCTAAAAATGAGGCCGGGGAAGGTGTTGACAAAAAAACCTTCCCCGGTCTTTGCATTCTCATTGACAATGTGCTTGGCAGGGTGTATGCTATGCATAGCTTTAGAAAACAACTTATTGGTTTAGCAAAACATAAACAAAAATATCGTGGGGAGGCCGTTATGCTGCATGTTCGGAACCTGAGGGAGGGGCTGCCAATCTTCCGGGCGCTGAGCTCCGATATCAGGATTTCCATTCTGGAAATGCTTCATCAGCAGGGGCCGATGCCCATGTCGGAGATTTCCAGGGAGCTTGGGATAACAAGCGGGGCGCTGACGGCCCACATCAAGGCACTTCATGAATGCGGCCTTATTGCCATTGATATAGCCGGGGGCAGGCACGGGGTGCAAAAGATCTGCCGGGCCATGGGGGAAAGCATCCTGATTGATGCGGAGGAAAGCCAGACGGAGCGGAATGTGTGCGAGACGGAGATTGGCGTGGGGCAGTATACTGCCTGGGAGGCTTGGCCCACCTGCGGCATCGCCACGCCGGAACACCTGATCGGCGAGGTGGATGATCCCCGGTATTTCGCCTCCCCGGAGCGCACCCAGGCCGGCATCCTCTGGCTGTCCAGGGGATATGTGGAGTATATGATCCCCAATCTGCTCAACGTGAACCAGCAGCTTGTAAAGATTGAAATATCCTTGGAGCTTTCCTCGGAGGCGCCCGGTTCGGCGGAAGACTGGCCAAGTGACATCTACTTTTCCCTGAACGGCAGGGAATTGGGTTTTTGGACCAGCCCCGGCGATTTTGGAAAGACGCAGGGCGTCTACAATCCTTCCTGGTGGTTCAGGAATTGGAACCAGCACGGTATGTTCAAGGTGCTGTCGGTGGACGAAAACGGCACCAGCATCGATGGTGGACGGATATCGGATGTGACGGCGGCTGATCTTGGCGTTTCCTACGGTTCCAGCGTCGCGCTGCGCTTCGCGGCGCCAGAAAAGGCAAAAAACCTGGGTGGGCTTACAATTTTCGGCAGTTCCTTTGGGAATTACCATCAGGATATCAAGGTCAGGATGCAGTATCGCGAACCCCGGGGCCGCGGCCGGGAATAAACCACCGCTTTCCAATCAATTCACCCCAAAGGGGTATAAAAGGGGAGGCTGCTCGGAATGCGTTTGATCGTAGCACCGAAGGTGCAAGGATCGAAAATCTCCAAGGATATCTATGGCCATTTTTCTGAGCATCTTGGCCGCTGCATCTACGGCGGCCTGTTTGTGGGGGAAGGGTCTCCCATTGCCAACGTGCGCGGCATCCGCCGGGATGTGGCGGACGCCCTGCGGGCGGTGAAGGTGCCGAACCTGCGCTGGCCGGGCGGCTGCTTTGCGGATGAATATCACTGGAAGGACGGCATCGGCCCCAGGGATACACGCAAAAAAATGATCAATACCCACTGGGGCGGCGTGGTGGAGGACAACAGCTTCGGCACCCATGAGTTCATGGACCTGTGCGGCCAGGTGGGATGCGAGCCGTATATCAACGGTAACCTGGGCTCCGGCACCGTGCAGGAGATGCAGGAATGGATCGAATACATGACCTCCGGGGAAGTCTCCCCCCTCACCGAGCTTCGTAAACGGAATGGCCGGGAAGAACCCTGGATGCTTCGCTTTTTCGGCGTGGGCAATGAAAACTGGGGTTGCGGCGGCAGCATGCGGGCAGAATATTATGCCGACGAATACCGCCGGTATCAAACGTATGTGCGCAACTTTGGCGGCAACAAAATCTATAAAATCGCCTGCGGCCCCGGCACCAGCAGGGAGAATCCGGGGTATAACTGGACGGAGATTTTGATGCAAAGGGCCGGGGACAAAATGGACGGCCTGTCACTGCATTACTACACCGTGACCACCGGCGTGTGGCAGGACAAGGGCAGCGCCACGGAGTTTGATGAAACGCTGTATCACCAAACGCTGTATCAGGCCTCCTTCATGGAAACGCTGCTAAAGGGCCACAGCGCCATCCTGGACAGGTTCGACCCCCAGGGCCGTGTGGGGCTGATCGTGGATGAATGGGGCACCTGGCACAATGTGGAGCCGGGCACGAACCCTGGCTTCCTGTACCAGCAGAACACCATGCGGGACGCCATGGTGGCGGCCATGAACCTGAACCTGTTCAACAAGCACAGCCGCCGTGTCCGCATGGCCAACCTGGCGCAGACGGTAAACGTTTTGCAGTCCATCATCCTCACAGACGGGGAGGATATGGTGTTGACGCCCACCTATCATGTGTTCGACCTGTTCAAGGCTCACCAGGAAAGCACCCTGGTGCAAAGCTTTGCTGAAAGCGAGACCATCCAGTCGAATATGGGCTCCTTTGAGCGCATCAGCGAGTCGGCCTCGGTGGACAGCCAGGGCCGGGTGCATGTGACGGTGGCCAACCTTCACGCTTCTCAAAGCACGGACATCGCCCTCCGGCTGGACGGCGGCGCGTACCGCCTTGCACAGGCGGAAGTTCTTGGGGGGGATATCCATGCCAGGAATACCTTTGAAGCGAAGAACACCGTCCATCCCAGGCCCCTGGCGGGGGCTTCCCTTGCACTTGACGCCCTTGGCACCGAGGTTTCCTTCCCTCTGCCCGCCTGTTCCGTGGCGGCACTGACCTTCGAGAAACAATAAAGAAATTATAAAGGAGCAGCGAACATGAAAAAAGCTACGATGACCCTGGACCGGGACTATGCTATCGGCACGGTGGACAAACGGATTTATGGAAATTTTGTGGAGCATCTGGGCCGCTGCGTGTACGGCGGCATCTATGAGCCCGGCCATCCCACGGCGGATAAATACGGTTTTCGCCGGGACGTTATGGATCTGGTGCGCAGGCTGAACGTGCCCGTGGTACGCTATCCCGGCGGCAATTTTGTGTCCGGCTTCAATTGGGAGGATTCCATCGGCCCGGCGGAATCAAGGCCCAAGCGGCTGGACCTGGCTTGGTTCACCACCGAAACAAATGAGGTGGGTCTCCACGAGTTTTATAACTGGGCAAGGGAAGCCGGAAGCCAGGTGATGTATGCCGTCAACCTGGGCACCCGGGGCCCGGATGCCGCCCGGAACGTGGTGGAATACTGCAACCATGAAAAAGGCACCTATTGGTCCGACCTGCGCCGCAAGAACGGGCAAGAGGAGCCAATGGATATCAAGCTCTGGTGCCTGGGCAACGAGATGGACGGCCCCTGGCAGATGGGCGGCAAGACAGCCTATGAGTATGGCCGCACTGCCAAAGAAAGCGCCAAGATGATGAAATGGGTGGACCCCTCCATTGAGGTGGTGGCCTGCGGCTCCTCCTCCAGCCAGATGAAAACCTTCGGGGATTGGGAGCTTAACATGCTGGAGGAATGCTACGACCAGGCGGACTACGTTTCCCTGCACCGGTATTACGGAAACGCTGAAAACAATACGCCGGATTTTCTGGCAAGCACCATGGATCTGGATGATTTCATCAAAACAGTGGTATCCATCTGCGATGCCGTCAAGGGGAAAAAACACAGCAAAAAAAGGATTCATCTCTCCTTTGACGAATGGAACGTATGGTATCATTCCCGCCAAAAGGATCAAGAGCTGTACAAGCTGGACCGCTGGGGCCGGGCGCTGCCGCTGCTGGATGATATTTATAATTTTGAGGACGCGCTGCTGGTGGGTTCCATGCTGATCACCTTTTTAAAGAACGCGGACCGGGTGAAAGTGGCCTGCATGGCGCAGCTTGTGAATACCATCGCGCCTATCCACACCAGGGAGATGGGCGGGGCTTGGGCACAGACCATCTATTGGCCCTTGGCCCAGGCCAGCCAGTATGGCCGCGGCACCTCTTTGCTGCCGGTGGTAAAATCCCCCGTGTATGACGGTAAAACATACACCGGTGTACCGTTGATCGATGCCGCAGCCACCATGGATGACATGGGAAATGTGACGCTGTTCTTTGTCAATAAGGACATGGCGGAGGATATAGAGATATCTGCCGATTTAAGGGATTTCGGCAATTTTTCCAAGGTGGAGCATTCCCTGTTGCATCATGACGACGTGAAGGCCGTCAACACCGAGGAAAATCCGGACAACGTGTCACCCAAGACAGGCCTGGGCGGAAAGATTGAGGACGGACGGTTTACCATGGTTCTTCCCAGCCTGAGCTGGAACGTGGTCCGGCTGCTTAAGGAAACGAAATAGATTAGTTTATGATGCGGACAAAGGAGCGGATACGATGGCCAAGTATGTAGTCGGCATGGATTTTGGCACGCTTTCGGGGCGCGCCGTGGCGGTGGAGGTGAAAACGGGGCGGGAGCTGGCTTCCGCCGTGTGGCCCTACACCCACGCCGTCATGGACGAAACGCTTTGGGATGGCCAGAAGCTGCCGCCGGATTGGGCGCTGCAGTTTCCAAGGGACTACCTGGAAGCCATGGAAAAAACGATCCCCCAGGTGATCCGTGAAAGCGGTATCGATCCCCAGGACGTGATCGGCATCGGCATTGATTTCACCGCTTGCACCATCATGCCGGTGAAACGTGACGGGACGGCCCTTTGCGAAATGGCGGAATTCAAACACAATCCTCACGCTTATGTGAAGCTTTGGAAGCATCACGCCGCGCAGGAACAGGCCAACCGCCTGAATGAGATTGCTGCAGAGCGGGGCGAGGATTTTCTGCCCCGCTACGGCGGCAAGATCTCCAGCGAATGGCTGGTGCCCAAGGTCATGCAGATCGTGGAGGAAGCACCGGAGGTGTACGGCGCTGCCGACAGGATCATCGAGGCCGCCGACTGGGTGGTCTGGCAGTTGACCGGCAAGGAGACGCGCAACAGCTGCACCGCCGGGTACAAGGCCATCTGGCACAAGCAAAAGGGGTATCCCTCCAAGGATTTCTACAAAGCCTTGAATCCGGGGCTTGAAAACCTGGTGGAGGACAAGCTTTCCACCGATATTACGCCGCTTGGTCAGAAAGCCGGGGCAATCACGGCCCAGGCGGCCCAGTGGTGCGGGCTTCTTCCAGGCACCGCCGTGGCCGTGGCCAATGTGGACGCCCATGTGTGCATCCCCGCGGTGGGCATCGACGGGCCGGGAAAGATGCTGGCCATCATGGGGACATCCACCTGCCACATTATGCTTGGGGAAAAGGAATGCGAGGTCCCCGGCATGTGCGGCGTGGTGGAGGATGGCGTTATGCCGGGCTACTTTGGGTATGAAGCCGGCCAAAGCTGCGTGGGGGATCATTTTGCCTGGTTTGTGGACCGTTGCTGCCCCGAGGAATATACAAAAGCCGCCAAGGAAAGCAACATGGATATTCACGCGTACCTCACGGAAAAAGCCCAGGCTTTGAAGGTGGGGGAAAGCGGCCTCGTGGCCCTGGATTGGTGGAACGGCAACCGCTCCGTGTTGGTGGACGTGGACCTGACGGGCCTGATGGTAGGCATGACCCTGGCCACCAAACCGGAAGAAATGTACCGCGCGCTGATTGAGGCCACGGCTTACGGCACCCGCATGATCGTGGAAAGTTTTGAAAAATCCGGTGTGCCGGTAAATGAGCTGTATGCTTCCGGAGGCATTAGCCAGAAGAATGCCATGGCCATGCAGATCTATTCCGATGTGCTCAATATGCCCGTGCGCATCGCCGCCTCCGCCCAGGGGCCGGCCTTGGGCAGCGCCATCTTTGCCGCCGTGGCCGCGGGCAAAGCCGCCGGGGGATACGACGACGTGTTCGAGGCGGCCAGGGATATGGGCAAGGTCAAAGATCTGGTCTACCGTCCCATCCCGGAAAATGTGAAGGTATATAATAAACTGTATGATGAGTACCATATTCTCCACGACTGGTTCGGCCGCGGCGGAAACGATGTGATGAAGCGCCTGAAGGCCTTGCGCAAGGAAGTTATGGGCGAGTGACGGGAAAACAGAAAACACAGGGAACACGAAAGCGGGGAGGGACTTTTTGAAAAAAGTCCCTCCCCGTGCCCTATTTCAAAAACTTTTTTATTTTTGGCCGTAGTAGGCGTTCTTCCCGTGCTTGCGCTGGAAGTGTTTTTCGCTGATATGCATAGGGCAGGGGAGGGCATCTGGACTTATCTGCCTGGTCGTCAGCGCCATGGCCGCCACTTCCTCCAGTATAATGGCGTTCTCCACCGCTTTTTCAGGGGTTTTGCCCCAAGTGAAGGGCCCGTGGCAGCTTAGAAGAATGGCGGGAACATGCATGCAGTCCGTGCCTTCCATGGTCTTGACAATCAGGTTGCCCGTCTCCCCTTCGTAATCTCTGTCTACTTCCTCCTTCGTCAGCGGCCTCGCGCAGGGCACCGGGCCGTGGAAGCTGTCGGCATGGGTGGTGCCATAGCAGGGGATGGACAGCCCTGCTTGCGCCCAGGCGGTGGCCATGCGGCTGTGGGTGTGGGTCACACCGCCAATCTCAGGCCAGGCCTGATACAGCTTCAGGTGAGTGGGGGTGTCGCTGGAAGGGCGCAACGCGCCGTCCACAGTCTGCCCGTCGCTGAGCCGCACCAATACAATATCCGAAGGCTTTAAAAGGTTGTAACTGACACCGCTGGGTTTGATAGCCATCAGCCCCGCTTCCCGGTCCACGCCGCTGACATTGCCCCAGGTCAGTACCACCAATCCGCTTTTCCATAAGGAGATATTCGCCTCATATACTTGCTCTTTCAATGCCTGCAGGGTCATAGCCATCCGCCTTTCCTGATTTGCTGGTAAAATCCCATACTTATTATATAGGTTTGCGAAGCTTAGCACAAGCGGCGCCGGGTGCCGTGCGCACACTTTTAAACAAACGCCTTACACAGATCAAACGGAAACGAGATAAAACACACATAATCGGCATGTATCATGTGAAGCGTCAGGATGAATGAATATGAGGAGGTAAAACCAAGTATGAAAAAAGTCGTTTCACTCCTGCTCAGCACCATGATGTGCCTAAGCCTCGTTTCCTTCGTCGGCGCTGTCGCCGAACAGGCCCCCGTTACCGGCACCGTTACCGCCGCCGGTTCCTCCGCGCTGCTGCCCCTTGCGCAGGCCGCTGCGGAAACCTTTATGACTGCCAACCCGGATTGCTCTATCGTTGTCAATGGCGGCGGCTCCGGCAACGGCCTCAAGCAGGTTGCCGACGGCGCGGTGGATATCGGAAACTCCGACGTGTTTGCGGCTGAGAAGCTGGACGCGGCTGTCGCGGCCGGGCTTGTAGACCACAAGGTCTGCACCATCACCATGGCTCCCGTGGTCAACAAGGACCTGGCCATTGACAGCCTTACCAAGCAGCAGCTCATTGACATCTTCACCGCGAAGGTCACCAATTGGAAGGACGTCGGCGGCCCCGATCTGGAGATCCTGCTGGTTACCCGTCCCGCCTCTTCCGGCACCCGTGCCCTGTTCAAGACCTGGGCTTTGGATAACGCCGAAGAAGCCTCCAATGCCGCCCTGGAAACCGACGACTCCGGCACGCTGATGCAGACCGTGCAGGGCAACCCCGGTGCCATCGGCTATGTGGCGCTCTCTTACCTGGTCAACAATGACACTGTCAAGTCCGTTGCCATCGATGGTGTTGTTCCCTCCCTGGAGAACACCTATAACGGGACTTACCTGGTATGGGGCTATGAGCACATGTACACCAAGGGCGAAGGCAGCGAGGCTGCTCAGGCCTTCATCAACTACATGATGAGCGACGAGTTTGCCGTAAATATCGAAGCCCTGGGCTATGGCGCCACCTCCAAGATGTCCGAAGCCGCCATCGCCACTCACGAGTAATGGAAAACAGCCCGTATGCGTATCCGGAATGCGCATGCGACCGGGAACCGGGCAGGCACCCTCGCCTGCCCGGTACTCGCGCATAAAAAGAAGGTGTTTTTGTGACCATGGAAAAACTTGCCTACGCCAGGCTGACCCGTACAAAAGCGATCCATACGTTTACGAAGGAGACCTTTTGGCGCGGGCTTGTGACAGGCTGCGGACTGTTCATCATCCTTTTGACCCTTGCAATCGGCGCTTTCCTTGTGGTGAACGGTGCCGGAACATTTACAAAGTACCATCACAGCATATTTGAGTTCTTGTTCTCTTCCGAGTGGGCGCCCGTGGACAGCGCCACTGAAGGCGGCGGAAAGGTAGGCGCCGCGATCTATATTGTCGGTTCGCTGCTAACCTGCGGGCTTGCCTTGATTTTCGTACTGCCTTTTAGCCTGGCTGTGGCAATCTTTATTACGGAAATCTCCCCCAAGGCAGGGAAAAGCGCTTTCCAACCCGCCATTGAGATTTATGCGGGCGTACCTTCCGTTGTCTATGGTTGGATTGGCCTTACGGTATTGGTGCCGTTTATCAGGGACACCTTCCATGCCAGAATGGGGGGCTATTCCGTTCTTGCGGCCAGCATCGTGCTGGCGGTTATGATCTTTCCAACGATCACAACCGTCGCGGCGGACGCGATACGGAGCGTTTCCAACGATTACCGCGACGCGGGCTATTGCCTTGGCTCCACAAGGTGGCAGGTCATTTCCCGGGTGGTGCTTCCCGCGGCGACGCCCGGCATCATCACCGGCGTTGTGCTGGGGTTGGCCAGGGCATTTGGCGAAGCGCTGGCGGTAGCTATGGTGATCGGCAAAACGAGAGCGTTTCCGGCCAGCCTGCTTTCGCCGACAAACAACCTGACGGCGGCCATTGCCTCGGACATGGGGAACACGGCCTATGGGGGCGAGTACAACCTTGCGCTGTGGACAATGGCCCTATTGCTGTTCCTGATCTCCATGCTGTTTATTTTTGTGATCCACTTGATCTCCGGAGGGGCGAAGAAGCATGCTTAACAGCAACATGAGCAGGGTACTAATAAAGGCAAAAAGAACGGACCGGGCAATGACGGGCGTTCTTTACGGGGTCGGCGGTTTCTTTCTTGGATTATTGCTTCTGCTGGCGGGATACATCATTGTCAAAGGGATGATGAGCTTCTATCCGGAACTCTTGCAATTCAACCGTCACGGGATTGGAAACCAGTTCTTCAACACCGTTTATTTGGTGTTTCTGTCCCTTGTCATCAGCGTTCCTCTGGGCATCGCCGCCGGCATTTATATGGCGGAATATGCCAAACAGGGAAGGCTGATCAAGTTCCTGCGCATCTGCATTGAGTCGCTGTCATCGCTTCCCTCCATTGTGGTTGGCCTGTTTGGGTATCTTGTGTTTATCCTGATGACCGGTATGAAATGGAACCTGATGGCCGGCGCGCTGGCCGTATCCATCCTGAGCCTTCCCCTGATTACCACCACAACGGAGGATGCCATGCGTTCCCTTCCGGTGGGGTACAAGGAAGGCAGCATGGCATTGGGAGCCTCCCACTGGCGGACGATCTACAAGGTGATGATCCCCGCCTGCCTCCCGCGCATTATTACCGGCATGATCCTTGTGGCGGGACGCGGGTTTGGTGAAGCGGCAGCACTTTTGTATACAGCCGGGCAGAGCACAAATATCAACTGGTCCAACTGGAACATTACCTCTCCTACCTGTCCCCTGAATCCCTTCCGACCGGGAGAAACGCTGTCCCTGCACATCTGGGTTATGCGGACGGAGGGCAGCCTGAACCCCCATTCGGCGGACATCGCCAATTTCTCTGCGGCGGTGCTTGTCCTCATGGTGCTTAGCTTCAGCCTTCTGGCCAGGATCCTATCCAGGCATTACAATAAAAAAGCGGCTGGTATGAACTGAGCAGGACGAGCTGCAAGGCTTTGTGCTTTTATACGCGCTGAAAAAGGAAACGGCACCCGGTCCAAATTGGATTGGGCGCCGTTCAGTTATTTACAATCCCAAGGAGGTGTCAGAGGGCCGCAGCCCTTCGATTACAAATCGAAAAACAGCGGCATGCGGGTTGATTTTCGTAGGAATTTCGAAGAAATTCCAACCTTACCCTAGCAAACGGCCACGAAAACCGCGGACTTTTGTGGTGAAACAAGGCTAAAATCGTCAAAGCGGCGGAAGCCGCTTTGACGAAAAAATCAATACCTGCTTCGTTGTGTATACGTTGTGTGCAACAGCGTATGGGACAGGTGGCCCAGCGGATGCTCCAAATATTCCGCGTAGAGTGCCAGCAGATCGGGGTTCTCATGGGACTTGCGCAGGGGCTTGCCCTCGTCCTCCCGGTACAGCGCCTCCATCCGTTTGGTCCGTGCCATGGGATCATCGGATCTGGGCTGGCCGCCGCCGGTGATGCATCCGCCCGGGCAGGCCATGACCTCCATGAAGTGGTAGGGGCTCTTGCCGTCCCGGACTTCCTCCATCAGCGTGGCCGCGCCGTTCAGGCCGCTGGTGACGGCCACCTTGACTTCCACACCCTCCAGGAAATTCCACTGGGGCAGAACGTCCTTTAAGGTGATGGAGGCGGTCTTGATGCGGTCCAGCCCCTGGATGGGTGTCACATGCAGGTTGCCAAAGGGGATTTCCCGGCCGGTGACCACCTCGTATACCGTGCGAAGCGCGGCTTCCATCACGCCGCCTGTGGTGCCGAAAATATCGGCGGCGCCGGTGGAAAGGCCCAGAGGATGGTCAAACTCCCCGTCAGGCAGCGAATGAAAGTCAATGCCCGCCTGCTTAATCATCCGGGCCAGTTCCCTGGTGGTAAGGACCGCATCCACATTGGGCACGCCGTTGTTCACCATTTCGGGCCTGGTGATCTCAAACTTTTTGGCGGTGCAGGGCATGATGGAGACAACGTAGATATCCTCCGGATTGACGCCGATCTTATCCGCGAAGTACGACTTGATCAGCGCGCCCAGCATCATGTGGGGAGATTTGCAGGTGGAGAGGTTTGCAAGCTGGCCGTTGAAATAATGCTCAATGTACTTGATCCAGCCGGGGCTGCAGCTTGTGATCATGGGCAGCGCCGGAGGTTCGGAGGATACGTGCACGCCCAGCTTTTCAAGGCTTTGGGCATCCACCTTGCCGCTTTGGTAGAACAGGTTGCACAGCCTGTTCAACAGTTCATGGCCCTCCTCCAGAATGGTGAGGTCCGCGGCAAAGTTGGTGTCAAATACGTACTTGAAGCCAAGCTCCTTGAGCGCGGAGGCCATTTTGCCTGTGACCAGCGTCCCGGCGGGGTAGCCGAATTCTTCGCCCAGCGCGGCGCGGATAGCCGGGGCCGTTTGAACAATCACCGTTTTCTTGGGGTTCGCCAGCGCCGCCCAGACATCCGGAGTGGATTCCCTTTCATGCAACGCGTTCACGGGGCAGACAACGGTACACTGGCCGCAGTTGGTGCAGGCGGCCTCATACAGGGGCAAGTCGTTCCCCGGGCCGATCTCTGTCAGGAAACCGCGGTTCTGGGCGTTCAAAACACCCACCCCCTGCACCTGGTTGCACACGGTGACGCAGCGGCGGCAAAGAATACATTTGGAGGCTTCCCGGACGATAGAAGGGCCTTCATCGGCGATGGCCGGCTTTGATTTTGCGCCGGAAAACCTGGCTTCGTCCGCTTGAATGACCTCGCCCAGCGCCTGCAATTCGCAATGCCGGTTGCGCAGGCAGTTCAGGCAGTCCTTGGGATGGTCGGAAAGCATGAGCTCATAGAGCACCTTGCGCCGTTTAAGCACCCTCTGGGAATGGGTATGGATGACCATACCCTCCGCAACAGGGGTGATGCAGGAAGCCTGGAGCGCTTTGGCGCCCTCCACCTCCACCACGCAGATGCGGCAGGCACCGATCTCATGCTGGCCCTGAAGATAGCACAGGGTTGGAATTTGGATGCTGTTTTCCTTGGCGGCCTCCAGGATGGTGGAACCTTCCTTGGCCTCTATGGTTTTGCCGTTGATTTTAATATGCACCATATTGCCTTCCCTCCTCTTACGCCTGCCGCCTGTCGCAATGCAGGCAGCGCATGGCTTCCGCGATGGCGTTCAGACGGTGGTAGCCCAGGGAAACCTCGTCCGTGGTATGCCTGCGGGTTTCCGGATCAAGGGTCTTCATGGCAAAGCGCTCATGCTCAATAAGCTCCTCCACATCCTCGATCCTCGGGATGTCGATGGGATCGCCCTTGTTCAGTTCGCCTTTGCCGCCAAGATACTTGTCGATGGATTGCGCCGCCATTTTGCCATCGGCGATGGCGGTAATCACCACATCCGCGCCGCGCACCACATCGCCGCCGGCGAAGACACCCTTCATGGAAGTCATCTTGGTGTGGTCGTCCACCTTGAAGGTGCCCCACCTGGTAACCTCCACCTCCTCCTTGGGGATAAAGGGCAGGTCGGCATACTGGCTTACGGCCGGGATCACCACATCCACCGGGAAGGAGAATTCCGAGCCGGGCACCTCCTTGGGCACCTTGCGGCCGCTCTTGTCATACCCCTGGAAGGCCATGGCGATACATTCCACAGCTTCCACCTTATTCTTGCCGTTAAGGCGCACCGGTGCGGTCATGGGGTGGATTTGGATGCCTTCCTCCATGGCGTCCCGGATCTCCCGCCTGTCTGCGGGCATGTCTTCCACCGTGCGGCGATAGAGGATGTGCACCTCGCTGGCGCCCAGGCGTACCGCCGAACGGGCTGCGTCAATGGCCGTATTGCCGCCGCCGATGACCGCCACCCTGCCTTCCAGCTTCTTGATGCGGCCCAGGTGGATATCCTTCAAAAAGTCCAAGCCGTGGTAGATGCCCGGCAGTTCCTCGCCGGGGATGCCGATCTTTCTGGAAAACTGTGTGCCGGTGGCCACATACAGCGCGTCGTGCTTCCGGCGGAGTTCCTCAAAGCGGATGTCCCGGCCCACCTCAACACCTGTCAGTATGTTCACGCCCACCTGGCGGATGGTGTTGATCTCCCTGTCCAGCACAGCCTTGGGCAGGCGGTATTCGGGGATGCCCACCGCCAGCATGCCGCCGGCCACAGGCTGCTGTTCGTAGACCGTCACCTCATAGCCCAGCTTGCCCAGATAATATGCGCAGGTCAGCCCCGAGGGCCCGCCGCCGATGATGCCTACGGACTTGTTGTTGCGGGGATAGACCAGTTCGGAGAAAGGTTCTCCGCTCTTCATCATCTCGTCTGCGGCATAGCGCTTCAGATCCGCGATGGCCAGAGGTTCGTCCAGTTGCCCGCGGCGGCAGCGGCTTTCGCAGGGATGGGTGCAAACGCGGCCGCATACCGAGGGGAAAGGGTTCTCCTGGCGAATCAGCTTATAGGCGTCCTTGGGCCGCCCGGCGGCAATCAGAGAAATGTATCCCGGCACGTTGACGCTGGCGGGGCAGGCGTTTTCGCAGGGGGACAGGAACAGGTCAGCGCACACGCCGGCGCGGCAATGCTTGTCGCGGATGTGTTCGTCATATTCATCCCGGAAATACTTGATGGTGCTCAAAACCGGGTTGGGTGCGGTTTGGCCAAGCCCGCACATAGCGGTGTCCTTCACCGTTTCGCCAAGCTCGATGAGCAGTTCCACGTCGCCTTCCTTGCCGCGGCCCTGGGTGATGTTTTCCAAAATCTCCAGCATGCGCTTGGTGCCCAGGCGGCAGGCCACGCACTTGCCGCAGGACTCCTCCTGCACGAACTCCATGAAGTACCTTGCCACGTCCACCATGCAGGAATCTTCATCCATGCAGATAAGGCCGCCGGAACCCATGATGGCGCCCAACTCCACCAGGGACTCATAATCCATGGGGGTGTTTAAATGCTCGCTGGTAAGGCAGCCGCCGGAAGGACCGCCGGTCTGTGCCACCTTGAACTTTTTGCCGCCGGGGATGCCCCCGCCGATATCAAAGAGGATTTCCCCAAGGGTGGTGCCCATGGGCACTTCCACGATGCCGGTGTTGTTCACGTCTCCCGCCAGGGCAAATACCTTGGTGCCCCGGCTCTTGCCGATGCCGAAACCCGCGAACCAGTCCGCACCCTTCAAAAGGATGGTGGCGATATTCCCGAAGGTTTCCACATTGTTGATGATGGTGGGCTTGCCGAAAAGCCCCTTATCCGACGGGTACGGCGGCTTTTGCCTGGGCTCGCCGCGGCGGCCTTCCACGGAGGCCATCAAGGCTGTTTCCTCGCCGCAGACAAAGGCGCCCGCGCCGATGCGTATGTCGATGTCAAAGGAAAAGCTGGAACCGAAGATGTTGCTGCCCAGCAGCCCCCGCTCCCTGGCCATGCGGATATCCTCCTGGAGCCGCTCAATGGCCAGGGGGTATTCGGCACGGACGTACACCACGCCGTGACTGGCGCCGATGGCGTAGCCGGCGATGGCCATGCCCTCGATGACCAGGAAGGAGTCGCCCTCCAGCAAGCACCTGTCCATGAACGCGCCGGG
This sequence comes from Bacillota bacterium, assembly GCA_023459275.1. Taxonomy (GTDB): domain Bacteria; phylum Bacillota; class Clostridia; order Christensenellales; family Aristaeellaceae; genus JAEWAH01. Next base: position 19,430 of record JAEWVC010000042.1, read on the forward strand.
GTCGCCCTCGTCGGCGTTGCAGATCACGTACTTCTCATCGCTCTTGGACCGCCTGGCCAGCTTCCATTTCAGCCCTGTGGGGAACCCCCCGCCGCCCCGCCCCCGAAGGCCCGATTTCTCGACCTGGGCAATGACCTCCTCCGGCGTCATGGCGTTCAGCGCCTTTTCCAGGGCCAGGAAGCCGTCGTGGGCGATATACTCTCCCAGGGAGCCGTAGTCAATGCTGCCGCAGTTTTTCATGACAATGCGCTGCTGGCTTTTGAAATAGGGGATATCCTTTACGTTGGGGATGGTATCGCCCGTGTTTTTATCCACGTAGCACAGTTCTTCCACCACTTTGCCGCCCAGCAAGTGCTTCTGCACGATGATTCTGGCATCCTGTGGTTTTAAGTTGCAATAAAAGATGCCTTCCGGTTCCACGATCATGGTGGGGCCTACTGCGCAGGTACCCATGCAGCCTGTGGGCTTGATCAGCGTGCGTTCCGTGATGCCGGCTTCCGAAATAGCCTTTTCCAGCGCATCCCGAAACGCCTTGGTGCCGGAGGAGATGCAGCCCGCTCCGCTGCAGACCAACAGCCGGTGGCTGTACTTCTTTTCCGAAATTTCAAACAGTGCCTTGATATCCTTCAGGTCCAGCTTTGTGGCGATCCGTTTTGCTTCCACAGCACTCATCTTTTTTCCCCTCCTTTACGCGAACTGATCCAGGATTTCCTTGAGCTTGTTGGGGTTGACGCGCTTGAACACCTTGCCTTCGATGCTGATGGCCGGAGCCAGCCCGCAGGCGCCGATGCAGCGCATCACCTGCAGGGAGAAACGCCCGTCCTTGGTGGTCTCGCCAACGCCGACGTGCAGAAGTTCCTGGAGCTTTTCCACGATCTTTTTGCCCCCCCGCACATAACAGGCGGTGCCAAGGCAGATCTGGATGGTGTATTTGCCCTTGGGCTGTGTGGAAAAGAAGGAATAAAAGGTAATGACACCGCTGATTCTGGACAGGGGAAGATCCATCTCCCGGGCGATAAATTGCTGCACCGCAAGGGGAAGATACCCGAAAATGGATTGCGCCATATGCAGGATCTGGATCAGATTGTCCTCATCCGCGTGGAAATCGCGGATCACCTGCGAGAGAAGGCGGTATTGTTCCTGTTCCGTCAGTTCGCAGCAGGCTTTTGCTTCTTCAACCATGCAAATATCCCTCCATTGCGTTTTTGAAATAGGTTATTGACTGGCCTACGCCTCGACCCTCCTTATGTTAAGTTAAAAACTTATCAAAAGTTTCCCAAAAAAGATCCGGTTTTCCAGGGAACGCTTGCTTCCCTTTCATACCGGCTCCGTATGTGCGTGATCAGTCGGTCGGTATGCTGCCACTGGTCTCTTTGCGAATCGCTATCCCCAGGCTCCATGCATCGGGTATGCTCTTTGCCGGGCGTGAGAGAGACGAACATATTAAGGACTTTGACTAAAAATTATCAATTTGATTTGTACTATTATACACCAGTTGAAATTTGAAATCAACAGGGATTTTGTTTATTCTTCGCATATTTTGTGCCATATCCACCAACTGGACCGGGAAAGAAAATCGGAAGGAAGTGATGAAATATAAGGATAAGCAGCTTTCCTATAAAAAAAGCGCCTCAAGGCGCTTCAGACCATCAACAAACCCTTAGGAGGTATCGGAGGACTGCGGTCCTCCGATTGCAGATCGAAAATCAGCGACATGTGCGGTGATTTTCGCAGGGATTTCGAAGAAATTCCTACCTTGCCCGAGCAAACGGTCGCACGATGGCGCAGCCGTCGTGCAGTGCAGCGGGGGAAAACCTCGACAAAGTGGCATAGCCACTTTGTCGATAGCCTGAAGCGCCTCAAGGCGCTTTCAGGAAACAGCGGATTCGTGGGTTTCATCAAGGATCAGAAAATGGCCGGGACGGTAAGGGTCGATGAGCACTGGGATGGTGTCACCCACCTTCAGGCCGGAGGGCAGATGATCGATCCAGCCGCTGGTGGCGGGTCTTTCGCCGATGCCTTGCGGATCGCGGTACTGGCAGGTGACGATATAAGGATGGCGGCCGTTGAACATCGCGTGGCGGACAACGATGATGCCCGTTACGCAGGCAAAAATTCTCACGCCGTATTGCAAAAGCAGCTTTTCCGCGGAGACGGCGCGCAGATAAAGGAACAGCAGAACCAGGCCGGCCACCAGAAGGACGCAGCCGAGGATGTCAAAAACGAAAATGGTGGAGGGGAGTTTTTCTTGTATGGAAGCCCTCAGGTCGGGTGTCAAAAAATAGCGCACCGTTACCATCTGGCCTGTGCGAAAACCAATGGTCTCCGTATCTGCTTCGAACACATAGGGGTAACCGTCATGGGCCATAAAAGAAACCAGGGGACGGTTGCCGGAGTCGCTTTGCGCAAAGCCAACAACCTGGCCTGCAGTCTCCTCCGCACCCTCCCATGATGCTTCCTCTATGGCAGGCAAAAGCCTGCTGCACGCCAGCAGGGCTACGGCCATCAGCAGAAAGGCAATGGATACAAAGAACCATGCGCGCCGCATAGAATTATCTTTGAGCGCCAAGGAAGAAGATGGCCATGGTGCCTGGGCCGGAATGGGAACCGACCACCGGGCCGATCATGCTGACCATCACATCCGCAGGGTGCATTTCCTCACGGACCATGGATGCCAGCCATTCCGCTTCTTCCAGGCAATCGCCATGGCTGATGAATACGGTCTGCCTTTCGGGTTCCACAGCCAGTTCCTTCATCTTTTCGCACAGGGTGCGCAGTGAACGCTTGCGGCCCTGCACCTTCAGCCGGGGGATCAGTTTGCCTTCCTCATTAACGTTCAGCACAGGCTTGATCTTCATGATACCGCCAAGGTAAGCGCTGGTAGCAGACACGCGGCCGCCCCTGCGAAGAAATTGCAGATCATCCACCGTGAACCAATGGTTGATTTTCTGCAGGTTATCCCGGGCCCACTTCGCTGCTTCCTCGATGGATGCGCCTTCCTCCCGCATTTTCAGCACATGGTGCACAAGCAGCCCCAAGCCAAGGGAGGCACATTTTGAGTCGATAACGGTCAGCTTGCCCTCCGGGTATTCGGCGGCAAGCTGCTCTTTGGCGAGAGCGGCAGCCTCATACGTGCCGCTGAGCGCGCTGGAGAAAACCAGGGCCAATACGGCTTGTCCCTTGGAAAGATGCTTCTTGAACTCCTCCGCCCAGGTTTCAGAGGTGATTTGGGCGGTGGTGGCGACCACGCCTTCCCGGAGCTTCGCGTAAAATGCGCGGGTGTTTGCTTCGGAACCATCCGGCACAAAGAACTGCCCGTCGATTTGGTACATCATGGGCAGAACGGTTAAGTCCTTTTGTTTTTGAATATATTCCGCAGGCAGGTCCGCGCCGCTGTCCGTTACAATCCAGAACGCCATAGTATCCTCCCTGACGGCATCCTGAAAGGGCCGTCACGCAACGTTATTTTTCTTACTTTATGATAACAGACCACGCGTTCCGCGTCAAGAATTCCCACGCAGGACGTGAAAAAAGCCCTGCCGAGCGGCAGGGCCTTCCGGTACGTTTTTTACTTGATCTCGACGACCGCGCCGACTTCGGCAAACTTGGCCTTGATCTTTTCGGCTTCTTCCTTGGAAGCGCCTTCCTTGATGGTCTTGGGGGCGGCTTCCACCAGGTCCTTGGCTTCCTTCAGGCCCAGGCCGGCGACGACTTCGCGCACAACCTTGATGACCTTGATCTTTTCGGAGCCGGCGTCCTTCAAAACAACGTCGAACTCAGTCTTTTCTTCCACCGGCTCAGCGGCGGCAGCGGCAGCGCCGGCAACGACAGCCACGGGGGCCGCGGCGGAAACGCCAAACTTTTCTTCCATGGCCTTTACCAATTCGGCCAACTCCAGCACCGTCATGCTCTCGACGGCGGCGATGATTTCCTGATGCGTCATGGGGGTACCCTCCTCAATCAATCGTTTCCATAGGATGGCCGCTCAGGCGGCCGCAAAACAAAAGGTCATTCGGCTTCGCCGGCTTGTTGCTTGCGGTATGCTTCCACAACGCGCACAAAGCCCGCGATGGAGTTGGTCATGCTGCCCAGCAAGCGGCCCAGCAACACTTCGCGGCTGGGGAGATCGGCCAGCGCCTTGACGCCGCTTGCGTCCAGCGCTTCCTTGCCCAGCAGGCCGGCCTTGATTTCCAGGGCGGTGGTCTTCGTCTTGGTGATAAAACCGTCGATCACCTTGGCGGGGGCTACTGCGTCCGTCATGCCGAAGGCAAAGCCGGAAGGGCCCTCCAGCACATGATCCAATGCGTTGATCCCCAGATCGTCCAGCGCGCGGCGGGCCAGGGTATTCTTGAGTACGCTGTACTCAACGCCGGCGGCCCTGCACTGGTTGCGAAGCTCCGTCACCTGCTCCACCGTGAGGCCGCTGTACTTGACCACCACGACGCTTTTCGCACTGGCGAACCGCTTAGTGATTTCGGCCACGATTTGCTTTTTTTGCTCCAGATTGCTGCTCAATTCCTTGCACCTCCTTTTTGAAGAGATAAAGAAAACCCTCGCGCAGGCGCAAGGGAGAGCAGAATCTTTCGATCATATGCTTCCTTACACCTCGGCGGGCGAAACGAAACCGTTCCATTATGCCGGAATTTCCGGCACCCGCTGTCTTAGGCACAGGTCTTCTTGAAAACCTTGCATAGCATACCATGTTTTCTTGATCCCGTCAACCTTTTTGTATGCAAAAAGCGACAATTTCACCGTTTTGCGGGATTGGTATGGCATACGTACCCTGCGAACAATTGGCAGGGTAATTTGGTCCGCCCGGGCCAAAATAGCGATGAAGCCATGACAGGAGGTGAAAAGTCCGATGATGAATCAAAAACCCGCCACCAGCGGCAGTTCAAACAGCACAACTGTGCCGGAAGCCCGGGCTGCGCTGGACAATATGAAGTTTGAGATTGCCCGGGAGCTGGGCATCAACTTCAAACAGGGCTACAACGGCGACCTGTCTTCCAGGGAAAACGGCTATGTGGGCGGCTACATGGTCAAACGCCTCATCGAGCAGGCCGAAAAGCAGATGGCCGGCAGCCAGCAAAGCCGGTAGGAGGCGGGGCGGCGAGGCGCCGCGTTCTTGAGTTCCCAGATTGAAAACGTAATGGAGTGAAATGAAATGTTCAACAATACCAGCAATTCCGGTTCTTCCAACAATACCTCCACCGTACCCGAGGCCCGCGCGGCGCTGAACAACATGAAGTTCGAAATCGCCAACGAGCTGGGCATCAACCTCAAGCAGGGCTACAACGGCGACCTGCCCAGCCGCCAGGCCGGCTATATCGGCGGCTACATGGTGAAACGGATGATCGAGCAGCAGGAGCGCGCCATGAGCGGCCAGGCCAAATAATCCAACTTCGGCAACCGGGTTATGCATCTTTGGGCCGGCGGCGAAAGCCGCCGGCTTTGTCAAAGAAAAACAAAACCAACTCACATAGAAACGGATGGCGCAACGGAATGAGCAGTATGAAGAATCGTCCCGGTACCCCCGGTTCCTCCAATCAGGCCGCCGTGCCGGAAGCCCAGGCCGCGCTTGACAATATGAAGGTCGAGATTGCAAACGAGCTGGGCATCCCCCCCAGGCAGGGCGACAAAGGCGAATTGCCCAGCCGCGTGGCCGGTCACATGGTCAGGCGCATGATTCAGCGGCAGGAGAAGGCCATGAGCGGCCAAAACAAATAGTCAGTTCCTGGTCGATTGCCATTTCCCGCATTTGCAAGCCGGCTGCGAAAGCCGCCGGTTTGCCTGCGGCGGTTTTATGATATGCAATCTAACCGGAAAGATGAGAAGCAAAAAATGCATGCGAAAAAATGAGGCGGATATATGGGGCGACAACCGCTCTCTGTACGAAAAAGGGATTTGCGCCGCATGCCGGCGATAAGGCTTTACCCCTTGCGCAAAACTTCCTCCACCGCTTCGGGATCAAGCTTTTCAAAGGGCGTGGGCGGATTGGGCTCTTCGGAAAAATCCCCCAGCGTTTTTTGAAGCCAGATGATATCGTGCCATGCGCCCAGTTTGTAGCCGGAACGGGGGAAGATGCCCAATATCTCAAAGCCGAAGGCTTCATGCAGCTTGAGGCTTTTTTCATTGGGCAGGGAGACGACGCCGTACACCGTTTTATACCCCTGCAGCTTCAGCAGTTCAAGCAGCGCGCTATACAGCATGCGCCCCGTACCCCGGCCATGGGAATCCCTGTCCACATATACCGAAAGCTCCGCGTCCCACTGATAAGCGTCGTGGGGCCGGAGCGTGGAGGCATAGGCATAGCCCAACGCCCGGCCGGAATCATCCTCGCAAACGATGAAAGGATATTGGGGGAGGGCGGAGGTGATTTTTTGGGAAAAGCTTTCAGGCGTCGGTTCCTTGCAGATAAAGGTGATGGCTGTTTCCATTACATAGGGGCGGTAGATGGCGCACAGGGCGGCGCCGTCCCCGGCATTCGCAACCCGAAGACGCATGGGCCTACTTCCTTTCAATTGCTTGATTTTCCTGGCGTGATTTCGCGTATTTTACGGATATCGCTTTCGGACACGGTGATAAACAGGGTGCGCTGGTTGGTATAGATCACAAAGCCCGCCGGGCTGCCGCCGGGCTTTTTCACGTATTTGCGCAGCGTGTAATCAATAGGCACGCCGGCACTCAAACGCCCCTTGCTGTAGAAGGCGGCCAGCCGGGCAGCCTCCAGCAGTGTGTTTTGGGGCACATCCCCTTCCTTGCGGATGATCACATGGGAGCCGGGCATATCCTTGGCATGGAGCCAGGTTTCCTCACCCTTGGCCGCGCCTGTGATCCTGTCATTTTGCAGGCTGTTCTTGCCTACCACGATAATAATACCGTCGCTGCTTTCATACTGGAAGGGACGGCTCTCCGGGAGCTTTCTCTGGGGTTTTCTGTTATGGCTTGCCCGGACATATCCCGCCTTTTGCATCTCCTGCCGGATTTCCTGGAGTTCGGCCTCCTCCACGCATTTGTTAAGATCGTCCTGCGCACCCTCCAGGAAAGCAAGTTCCGCAAGCGTTTTTTCCTTTTGCTCTGCCGCTGTGACCATGGCGGCCCTGGCTTTTTGGTACCGTTTGAAGTACCTTTGGGCATTTTGCGCGGGTGTCAGCTGCCTGTCCAGGGGGATGTCCAGAAAACCGCCTTCCGGATCGTAGAAATTTTGCAGCCGCGCTGTTTCCTGCCCCTTGTGCAGCTGATACAGGTTGGCGTTGATCAGATCACCGCAGATGCGGTACTCCTCCATTCGCGCGCTGTTTTCGAGCTCTTGCAATTGCAGGGCCAGCTTTTTTTCGCACCGCTCGATATGGGTTTTCAGCAGCTTATGGAGGGATGCGGTCCTTTGCACCATGCGCTCCTTCAGATCCCTGGTGCCGAAATACGCGTCCAGCGCTCGGCTCACGGTCTCAAAGGGCGTCTGCTGCAAGGTGTTCTGGGAAAAGTAAGGAAAGGGGAAAATATCTGTCATGTCCCCCTCCTCATCCTTTTGCACCACGGGGGGATGAAGGCCGGGCAGCAGCGCAAGAAAGTCATATAGGCGGAGGGTAAGGGCGGGCAGGTCCAGATCCCGAAGCTCCGCCCCGTCGCCGCCGGTGAGCCGGAAGGCGATCTCCCGGGCCGCAGTACCAGAAAGCCCGCGAAAGCTGCCAGACAGCGCCTTGTCCAGCCGGCCAGGGAAGGCGGCCAGCTTTTTTTCCGCCTCTTCCGGGGAAAAGTCAGCGAAGTCCAGCCTGTCCTGGGCGGGAGGAGCCTCGTAGGGAAGGCCTGGGAGCACCTCGCGTACCCTGCTCATATCCTGGTTCACGTGGCGGATGGCATCGATGATCTTCCCGCCCGCATCCACAACAATCAGGTTGGAATGGCGCCCCATGATCTCCAGGACCAGCGTGCGGGTGGTAAGGATGCCCAGCTCGTCCGTGTTTTCCACGGCGATGTGCAGCACCCTGTCGCCGCCGATCTGGCGGACATACGAAACCCTTCCGCAAAGCAGGTGCTTGCGCATCAGCATGCAGAACATGGGCGGTTCCATGGGGTTTTGAAAGCTCTGACCCGTGAGGTGGGCCCTGGCGCTTGTGGCGCCTGCGCAAAGCAGCAGCTTGCAGTTTTCCCCCTGGCTGCGGATGGTCAGCACCAATGTGTCCTTCTCCGGCTGCGCCACCTTGTCGATGCGGCCGGAAGCCAGCTTTTCATTCAGTTCCCTGGCCACAAAATGCAGCGTCAGGCCGTCCATGGGCATGGTGTCATCCTCCCGGAAATTTCATGGCATCCATTATACAGCCAAACGGTGGAATGCGCAACGAAGGAGGTGGTTTGGAGGGCCGAAGCCCTCCAAATACAATCATTTGTGCCGGCTTTGCCGGTGCAAATGGATTTCCCCCAAGGGCGCGCTTGCCCGCCCGACGGGAAATCATTACCGCCAGACCGGATTTCGCCCGGAATTTCCCAATGGAAATTGAGAAATCCGGTTATGAATCCCCGGACGCTTGCTTATATCCATACCCATAAGCAAGCGTCCGGGGATTCATAGCGGCGTGTGCAAGGGCATACACTTTCACTGCAATCATCAAGCAAGGAGTGAGCTTCGTGAAAATCAAGCGGACGGATATCGAACGCATCCTGATCCTGTGCGCGGCGGCGCTGGTGGTGGTTCTTGCCCTGCGGGGATTGGGAACCAAATCCACGCAGATTCTCTATGAGGAACCGCCGCTGACCGTAACGGAGACCAACGCGACCGCGCAGGGGGATACCCAGCCCACGGTAGTATTCTATGAAGACGGGGAAGGCTACCTGGTGCCGGTGACCAGGCAGATCCCCAAACAGGACGGGGTGGCCAAAGCAACCCTTGCCCTGATGGTAAAAAGCAGCGAGAACGATCTGGCGGCCGCCAGATTGGGGCTTCGCACCGTGATCCCGGAGGGGACCACCTTCGACATCAACATCGCCAGCCAGAAGGCCAGGGTGGATATGAGCAAGGAGGCGCTGGGCTGCCAGAGCGCCGAGGAGGAAATGCTCATGGTGCAGGCGGTGGCCAGTGCGATGACCGCCTTCTCCACGGTGGATGAGGTCTCCTTCCTCTTTGACGGCCAGGCCCGCAGCAAGCTGACGCACGGCACCGATGTCAGCGGAACCTTTACAAAGGATGGGCTCAACATGGAGAGCGTAACCACTTCTTCCCTGAACAATGCGGACATGATCCAGCTCTATTTCCCTTCCGAAACGGGAAGGATGCTGATTCCCGTGACCCGCACCGTATTCTCCACGGCCGACTTAACCACCGCTATGGTGGAATTGGCCAAAGGCCCCAGGGATGACAGCGGGCTTTCAAGACCCCTGCCCCAGGACTGCGGCCTGCTGGGCGTTACCATGAAGGACGGCGTGGTCACGGTGAATTTCACCAAGGAATTTGCGCAGATCGCCCAGGAATCCGACGGCGGCAGGCAGGCGCTCCGGGCCATCCTGTTCACCTGCTCCCAGTTCCCCGGCGTCAAGAAGGTGGAGGTACAGGTGGAGGGTGAAAAATTTGTGCCCAAGCAGGAGGATACCGCCACCTTCGTCAATGAGGAGCAGGATGTGCTGGCCCAGTATCCCGGTATCATAGAAATCGATTAATCGCTCGCTCCGGCAGGAATTGGCAGAGGAAAGCCGAAACACAATATGTTCGGATGAAATGCTGGATTCGGGGCGGCCGCAATTTGCGGGGCCGGGAAACCGCCCGCGCATGCGGACCGCCCCTTTCTATTTTCTGTTGGAGGGACAAGCTATGGCAAGGATCGACGGCAGGCTTCCGGAGGAAATCCGTGCCTGCAATATCATTCCGGGGTTTGTGGGCACCGCGGACGGGAGCTGCCTGATAGAGACGGGGAAAACCAGGGTCATCTGCACCGCCTCCGTGGAGGAGGCGGTACCGCCCTTTTTGAAAGGGAAAGGCCAGGGCTGGGTGACGGCGGAGTATGCCATGCTGCCCGCCTCCACAGGGCGGCGCAAGGCCAGGGACGGCATGAAAAAGGACGGCAGGAGCGTGGAGATCCAAAGGCTCATCGGCCGCAGCCTCCGCCAGGCGGTGGACATGCGGGCGCTGGGGGAGCGGACCGTCACATTGGACTGCGATGTGCTGGAGGCTGACGGGGGAACCCGCACCGCCTCCATTACCGGGGCATTCGTGGCCCTTACTCTTGCCGTGGACAAGCTTATAAAAGAAGGAAAACTCACCCGCTCGCCCATCCGGCGCCAGGTGGCGGCTGTCAGCGTGGGCGTGGTGAAGGATGTGCCGTGCCTTGATCTTTGCTACCAGGAGGACAGCGGCGCCCAAGTGGACATGAACCTTACCATGAACGATTTGGGGGAATTCATCGAACTGCAGGGCACCGGCGAGGGGCGGGCGTTTTCCAGAAGCGAGATGGACGCGCTCCTGCGCCTGGGGGAGGTCGGCATCCGCTCCCTGATGGCGGCGCAGCGGGAAGCGCTGGGTGATAAGGCGGCGCTCATTGCGGCCAAGCCGCTGCTGGCGGCGGCCACCGGCAACGTCCACAAGTTGCGGGAGCTTCAGGCTCTGCTGGGGGAATACGCGGATGTGATCTCCATGGGGGAGGCCGGGTTTTCAGACGAAATTGAAGAAAACGGGGAAACTTTTCTGGAAAACGCCATATTGAAGGCGGAAGCCGTGGCAAAGGCCACCGGACAATGGGCGCTGGCGGACGACAGCGGGCTTTCGGTGGACGCGCTGAATGGGGAACCGGGCGTGTATTCCGCCAGGTATGCCGGGGAGCACGGCAACGACGGGGCCAACAACGCGCTGCTTCTTGAAAAGATGGCGGGCATCGCAAACAGGAACGCAAAATTCGTATGCGCCATGGCATTGGCCCGGCCCGGTTGCGAGACGGTGACAGTCCAGGCGGAATGCCCCGGTGTGATCCTGGACGTCCCAAGGGGAACGGATGGGTTTGGATACGATCCGCTTTTCCTGTATGAGACGGGAAAAACCTTTGCCCAAATGTCCGCGCAGGAGAAAAACCAGGTCAGCCACAGGGCGCGGGCCGCGCGGATGATGCTTGAGATCATACAAAAGCTGACGGCGTAGGAGGATCGTCTATGCTTGCTGCCTTTTTCAGCGACAGCCACGGGGGCACAGGCGCTCTGCGCATAGCCATGGAAACGGTGATGAAGCGGGGGAAAATCGACCTGTTTGCCTTTCTTGGCGACGGTATTCAAGATTTTTTGGACCTGCGGCCCCTGATGCAAAACCACAACTCCTTGGCCCAGATCCATGCGGTGCGGGGGAACAACGATCCCCACAGGATCGGCCTGAAGGAGGAAGCCGTGGTTTCCTTCGGGGGAATCTGGCTCTTTTTGTCCCATGGGCATCTGCACAAGGTGAAGCTCACCGACAGGCTGCTTCTGGAGGATGCCAGGGACAGGCACTGCCGTGCGGCGGTTTTTGGCCATACCCACCATGCGTTTTGCCAGGAAAAGGAGGGCATCCTGCTTTTCAATCCCGGGTCGGTAGCCCTGCCGGTGGGGCCTGGCCCTTCGGCGGGGATTTTGGAAATCGGCGCGGATGGCGTGCTAAGACCGACAATATTGCATTTGTGAGTGGATTTGTGACAGAGACGGGATAGCGCAGTTTAAAGGTATATTGTGTGCATTTTTGTTCGCTTTGTTGACAGATGTCATCTGGTACGGTATCATGATTCCAAATGATGGATATATATCCGCGGGAAGGACGTATGAACATGAAAAAGCTTTTTTTTGCTCTACTGTGTACCGCTGTGTTTTTTCTGTCCTGTGCCCATGCCGAGGCATTATATGATGTATGGGCATTGAATGTTGTCGACATCGTAGTTTCTATGGGAAACCAAGCGGTGAGCCTTCATCCGACGGTTGAGGTAAACATCGGCTCCGATGAAAGCTGCGATCACGGCTGGCTCACATGTGGCGTGCGGCTGAATGGGGAAAAGGCTGTTGATGAACAGATCGAATACGACGCAGGGGTGCTGCGTTTTTCCGCCAACGGGGCAAAGGATTGCGTCTATGTGAATGACGGAGACCACTATGCGCTACTCTACAGCATGATGATCGGACTTGATCCCGGGATGGATGCCAAGACCATGCTTCATGTATTACGCACGCAGCTGGAAACCCCGGAAGCGTTTTACAATTTTCTGCAGCAGATTCCAGAGATCATGCTTGTTGCCGAACCTTTGGGAGAGGATGCCTATCGTGTACATATTTCGGCAGCAGGATTAGATATCCACTGCCGGATGCTATGGTCACACAGCAGCACCGAACAAAAAGCCGTATGACTTTACGGGGAAAAGCTTTTTGGAGTTAATTCCAGCCAAAGGCCTCTCGGGTATGAGCGATATTCAAGACGCGATTGACGAGGGTGTGATGCAGCTGATGGCGGATGAGACGGTGGCGGGACTGGCGGCAATGCTAACCCCTATGTTTTCGCAAAGCCAGTAAAAGATATGCCCATTGCTGATAAAAAACACCGCCGGTACAATTTTGACGCTTGACATACGGATACGGATATGCTTTAATTGCTGTATAAACCAGCGATGTGGAGATCAAACCGCGGGCGCGCTTTAAGAGAGCCGGGGTGGTGGAAATCCGGCAGAAGGCGATGCGGCAAATGGACCACGGAGGGCGCGGGGAAAGGCAGTATTGCTGAGTATTCCGCGACGCAGCTCCAGCGTGAAAGGGAGAGGGGTGTGTCGGCACCCTAGCGAGCCGGGCGGCTTAGCCGCCAAACAAGGTGGTACCGCAGATGAGTGCATCTGTCCTTGAATGGGGACAGGTGTTTTTTTATTTGGCGAAACCTTCAGAGAAGCCCGGCCCTGTGGCTTTCCGACAAATGGACATGCCGGATCCCATTTGAAAAATCGGAAGGAGAATCATCATGAAAAAACTCGTCGCCCTCATCGCCGCCCTGGTTTTGGTTCTGTCCCTGTCAGCCGCCGCCTTCGCCGAGGAACCCCTCAAGGTGGCCATCGTGCAGCTTGCGGAAAACGGCGCCTTTAAGGACATGCGGGAAGGCTTTGTTGCCCGCATGCGGGAACTGGGCTACACCGAGGACAAAATGACCTTTATCGAAAAGAATGCCGCTGGGGACATGAGCAACCTGCAGACCATTGCTGACAGCGTTGTGGATGAAGATATGGACATGATCGTGACTATCGCCACCCCGCCCACCCAGGCCGTGGTGAACAAGGACAGCGGCATCCCTGTGTTCTTCATCTCCGTTTCCAACCCCGTAGGCGCGGGCGTGATCACCGATATGGCCAAGCCTGACAAGAACGCCACCGGCGCCTCCAACGCCATTCCCGTCAGCGAAATGTTCAAGCTGGCCGCCAGCCTTACGCCGGAAGCCAAGGATTTCGGCCTGATTTATTGTACCAGCCAGATGAACTCCGTCACCACCATCAACAGTGCCAAGGAATACCTGGACGCCAATGGATATACCTACAAGGAGGCTGTGGTCACCTCCAGCAGCGAAGTATATGAAGCTGCGCTGTCCCTGGTGGACCAGGGCGTCACCGGCCTGTTCATCCCCAATGACAGCGTGATCCAGGACGCCATGGAAGTGGTGACCCAGGTGGCAAAGGATGCCAAGATCCCGGTGTACGGTTCCTCCGCCGTGATGGTGAACTCCGGAGCCTTCGCCACCATCTCCATCAGTGACCCGGAGATCGGCGCCATCGTGGCCGATATGGCGGACAAGTACCTCAAAGGCACGCCCATTGAGGAGATCCCCGCGGTGACCGTGGACCACTTCACCACCGTCATCAACAAAACAACGGCGGACGCCATTGGCGTAACGGTGTCCGATGATGTGCTGGCGAATGCCGTTGTGGTGGAGTAACTTTCTAGCAAACGACTAGCCCTGCGGCAGGCAATAGGGGAGGTGTCGGAGGGGAAAACCCCTCCGACTGTCATCCGAAGCCAGCGACATGCGCGGTGGCTTCGGAATCCTTGCGGATTAAGGCGTAGGCCTTTGACCCAGGGAGGTATTGGAGGGCCGCAGCCCTCCAATGGTAATCGAAAATCAGCGACATGCGCGGTGATTTTCGCTGGAATTTCGAAGAAATTCCTACCTTGCCCGAGCGAACGGCCGCACAATGGCGCAGCCAGTGTGCAGTGAAGTGAGGGAAAAGATCAAAAAAATGACATCGTCATTTTTTTGAAGAAATGGAGGATGTCTGTGAATCAGTTGATGGGGGCTGCCCAGCAGGGGTTTGTGTATGCGCTGCTGGCGCTGGGCGTCTATATCGCGTTCCGCATCCTCAATACGCCGGATCTTACCGTGGACGGAAGCTTTACCTTGGGGATGTCTGTTTCGGCGGTGCTGACCGCCGCCGGCCATCCCCTTCCCGGCCTTTTGGCGGCCCTTGCCTGCGGGATGCTGGCGGGCTCCGTCACGGGGCTTTTGCAGACCAAGGCCGGCATCTATCCCATCCTGGCCGGTATCCTGGTCATGAGCGGGCTGTATTCCGTCAATCTGCTCATTCTTGGCGGTTCGCCCAACCTGGCGCTGCCCAAGACCATCTTCAAGGCTGCCTACGGCCTGTTTCCCGGCATCAAAAAGGAAGGCCGGGATATTGTCCAGGCAGCTTTGGCGTTCCTGATCGCCGCCATCGGTGCGGGTGGCCTGATCTGGTTCTTCAAAACCCATATCGGGCTGTGCATCCGGGCTGCCGGCGACAATGAGGATATGGTGCGTTCCTCCTCCATCAACGCCGAGGGCGTCAAGGTACTGGCGTTGGCCATCTCCAACGGCATGGTGGCGCTGTCGGGGGCCGTGGCCTCACAGCTGCAGGGCTTTGCGGATGTAAATGCCGGCATCGGCATGCTTGTTGTGGGCATCGCCTCGGTGATCATTGGCGAAGTGGTTTTCGGAAAGCGCGGCGTGACGGTAGGGTTGCTTTCCTGCCTGGTCGGGTCGTTTATCTACCGGCTGATTTTGGCTTTCGCCTTCCGGTCCAGCTTTTTTCCGGCCTATATGCTCAAGCTGGTGGCTGCCGTCATCGTTGGCGCGGCGCTGGCGATCCCGCATGCAAGGCAAAGCCTGCGCCGCATGAAGCAAAAGAGGGAGGGGACAAAGCGTGCTTGATATCGAAAATTTGTTTCTTACCTTTTCAAAAGGCACGGCGAACGAGCACCGGGCGCTCACGGATATCTCCCTGCATCTTGACCAGGGGGAATTTGTGACGGTGTTGGGCTCCAACGGAGCGGGAAAGTCTTCCCTCTTCAACGCCATCTGCGGAACTCAGACGTTGGATGCCGGGCGCATCGTTCTGGAAGACCGGGACATCACCTGGATGCCGGAGCACAGGCGGGCCCATATCATCGGCCGTCTGTTTCAGGACCCCATGAAGGGCACGGCGCCTGCCATGACCATTGAGGAAAACCTGGCGCTGGCCTTTGCCAGGGGGTCCAGAGGCCCCTTTTCAAAAGCAGTTCGCAAAAGCGACCAGGCGTTTTTCCATCAAAAGCTGGCAGAATTCAATATGGGGTTGGAAAACAGGCTGAAAACAAAAGTCGGGCTGCTGTCCGGCGGACAGCGGCAGGCCATGACGCTCCTGATGGCCACCATCGCAGCACCCAAGCTGCTTTTGCTGGACGAGCATACCGCTGCGCTGGACCCCAATACCGCCGAGACGGTGCTGAACATCACCAAGGATATTGTAAAAAAGCAGGGGATCACCACCATGATGATCACCCATAACATGGTATCCGCTCTGGCCTTGGGCACCCGCACCATTATGATGGACGCAGGACGCATCATCCTGGACGTCCAGGGAGAGGAGCGTGCCAGGATGACGGTTAACGACCTGCTGGAGCGCTTCGCACAAAACAGCGGCGCGCGCTTAAATACCGACCGGGTGCTGCTGTCCATGCAGAAATAAGCCTTTCAAGAACCGCCCTTGCCTGCATATGTATGAAACCTGCAGGCAAGGGTTATTTTTGTTTCTTGCAGGTACCTTTTTTTCGGAAAAGCCTTGACAAACCGCGTTTCCTCTGTATAATACACGTATAATTATTCACTTATGCGGAATGATTATTCTTTTTTCAGGAGGAACCGCATGGCAAAGGTCTTTATCGACGGGCAGGAGGGCACCACGGGGCTGAACATTGCCAAGCGGCTGACGGAGCGGGGGGATATCACGCTTCTTCCAATTGCAGAAGCCCTGCGCAAGGACCCGGAGGAACGCAAACGCAGGATCGCCCAGGCGGACGTGGCTATCCTCTGCCTGCCGGACGCTGCGGCAAAGGAGGCCGTTGCGCTGGCGGAAGGGACGGATACCCGCATCCTGGATGCTTCCACCGCCCACAGGACAGAAAGCGGTTGGGCCTACGGCTTTCCGGAGCTTTCTAAAAAGCACAGGGACGCCGTTATTACAGGGGACAGGGTCTGCGTGCCGGGATGCCATGCCGGCGGATTTGCCGCCGTTGTGTATCCGCTTGTGGAGGCTGAGATCCTTCCTGCCGATTATCCCATCGTCTGCCATTCGGTGACGGGGTATTCCGGCGGGGGAAAGAAGATGATCGCGGAATACCAGGCGGCGGATAGGTCCCTGCTGCTTTCAAGCCCGCGGCAGTACGCCCTGAGCCAGGTCCACAAGCATCTGCCCGAGATGCAAAAGGTATGCGGCCTTGCGGAAACGCCCATTTTTAATCCCATCGTGGCGGACTTTTACAGTGGCATGGTGGTTTCTGTGCCGCTGCATACCAGGTGCCTTCCCGGGAGGCAGGGGCTCAAGGCGGTGCACGGAGCGCTGGAAAAACACTACCGGGGAGCAAAGCTGGTAAAGGTCCTGCCCCTTTTGGCAGAGGAAGCCATGGGCGGCCTTCTGGCGGCCAACGCGCTCGCCGGCAGGGATGATATGGAGATTCTGATTTCCGGAAACGACGAACGGATATTGATCGCCGCCAGGTTCGATAACCTGGGCAAAGGCGCCTCCGGGGCGGCGGTGCAGTGCCTGAACCTGATGCTGGGGGCAGACGAATTTTCAGGGCTTATCTGTTAGGAGGGAAGGGTTATGGAATATATGGAGGGCGGCGTATGCGCCGCTAAAGGGTTTATGGCCTCCGGGGTCCACTGCGGCATCCGCAAGAACAAATCCAAAAAGGACCTCGCCTTGATTTTCAGTGAAAAAAAAGCGGCGGCCGCCGCCATCTATACCCTCAACCTGGTCAAGGGCGCGCCGATTGATGTGACGAAGGAAAACCTTGCGGACGGTTATGCCCAGGCAATGATCTGCAACAGCGGCAACGCCAACACCTGCAACGCGGACGGCATAGCTATCGCCAAAGGCATGTGCGCGCTGGCGGCGCAACATCTGCCCATCGCCGCAAGCGATGTGATCGTAGCCTCCACCGGCGTCATCGGGCAGCCTTTATCTTTAGCGCCCATGGAAAAGCATATGGGCGCGCTGTGCAAAAGCCTGTCAGCCCATGGGGAAGGTGCCGCCGCGGAAGCCATCATGACCACCGACACCGTCAAAAAGGAAGCGGCCGTCTCCTTCAGCATCGGGGGCAAGACATGCCGCCTGGGAGGCATGGCCAAGGGCTCCGGGATGATCCATCCCAACATGGCTACCATGCTGGTGTTCCTGACCACTGACGCGGCTATTTCCCCGCAGATGCTTCAAAGGGCGCTTGCAAAGGACGCTGATGAGACGTTCCACATGATCAGCGTGGACGGGGACACTTCCACAAATGATATGGTGTCCATCCTGGCCAACGGCATGGCGGAAAATGAGCTGATCGGCGGAGAGGGCGCGGCCTTTGACACCTTCTGCGAGGCATTGAATGCCGTGACCCAAAAGCTGTGCAAGGCCATTGCCAAAGACGGGGAAGGGGCCACCAAGCTCATTACCTGCGCGGTCTCCGGGGCACCCGACAAGCAGACGGCCAGGGTAGCGGCCAAGTCCGTGATCTGCTCCAGTTTGCTGAAAGCAGCCATGTTCGGCGCGGACGCCAACTGGGGCCGGGTGCTTTGCGCCATCGGCTACGGCGGGGCGAAGGTGGATGTAAAAAAGATCGGTGTCACCTTTGCTTCGGCAGCGGGGAAGGTGGCAGTCTGCCAAAGCGGCGCGGGTGTGCCCTTCAGCGAGGAGGAAGCAAAAACGATTCTGCTGAAGGATGAGGTGGAGATTCTGGTGGATTTGCAGGAC
The DNA here is from genome assembly GCA_023459275.1 of Bacillota bacterium. GTDB lineage: Bacteria > Bacillota > Clostridia > Christensenellales > Aristaeellaceae > JAEWAH01. The sequence continues at coordinate 37,648 of JAEWVC010000042.1, forward strand.
GGCAAGGAGTCCGCCACCGCCTGGGGCTGTGACCTGACGTATGACTATGTGAAGATCAACGGCGATTACCGTACCTGAGGAGGAGAGCGTGCCATGCATCTTGACAATGCCCAGCGGGCACAGGTGCTCATCGAAGCCCTGCCCTACATCCAGCGCTACAACGGCAAGATCCTGGTGGTAAAGTACGGCGGCAACGCTATGATCCGCGAGGATTTGAAACTGGCCGTGATGAAGGACATCGTAATGCTGTCCCTGATCGGTGTCCGGGTGGTGCTGGTCCACGGCGGCGGGCCGGAAATTTCCCAAATGCTGGCGAAGATAGGCAAGAAGAGCGAGTTTGTGAACGGCCTTCGCGTGACCGATGCGGAGACCGCCGACGTGGTGCAGATGGTGCTTGCGGGGAAGATCAACAAAGCCTTGGTGGCGCAGCTGGTGAACATCGGCGGCAGGGCCATCGGCCTGTGCGGCATGGACGGCGGGCTGATGGAGGCCAGGATGCTCAACGAAAAGCTGGGCTATGTGGGGGAGATCACCAGTGTCAACACAAAGCCCATCCTGGATCTTTTGGACATGGGCTACATCCCCGTTGTCTCCACCGTAGGATTTGACAAGCAGGGAAACGTGTACAACATCAACGCCGATACCGCCGCTGCCGCCATCGCGGGAGCCTTGAAAGCCGAGAGCATGATCTCCATGACGGATACGGTGGGCATCTTGCGGGACAAGGACGATCCCGCCACGCTGATTCCGGTGGTCAAGGTCAGCGAGGCGCCGCAATTGGAGCGGGAGGGCATCATCTCCGGCGGGATGATCCCTAAGGTGGAATGCTGCATCGAGGCCATCCGCCGCGGGGTGAAGAAGGTGTTCATCCTGGACGGGCGCGTGCCCCATGCCATCCTCATCGAAACCCTCACCGACGAGGGCGTCGGCACCATGTTCGTATAGGAGGGAACGCCCATGGAAATCCGGGAGATGGATCAAACCTATGTGGCCAATACCTATGGCCGTTTCGATCTGGCCCTTGTCAAAGGAAAGGGGTCCCTGCTCTATGATGAGAAGGGGAAGGAATACATCGACCTTGGCACCGGGATCGCCGTGAATATCTTCGGCGTGGCGGACGATGCCTGGCAGCAGGCGGTGACAGATCAAATGGGGCGCTTGCCCCATGCCTGCAACCTGTACTACACCGCGCCCCAGGCGGAGCTGGCGAAGCTCCTGTGTGAAAAGACGGGCATGAAAAAGGTGTTCTTCGGCAATTCCGGGGCGGAGGCCAACGAATGCCTGATCAAGGTGGCCAGAAAATACGCCTATGATACGAAGGGCGAGGAGAATCCCGTCATCGTCACGCTGAAGAACAGCTTTCATGGCCGTACGGTGACCACCCTTTCCGCCACTGGCCAGGATGGGTTCCACCAGTACTTCGGCCCCTTCACCCCGGGTTTTGTCCATGTGGACCCGGATAACTTTGCTGAAATGGAGGCCGCGCTCAAGAACCCAAAGGTCTGCGCCGTACTGATGGAAATGGTGCAGGGGGAGGGCGGAATCCATGTGCTTGACAAAGCATATGTACAGAAGACGGCCGCTTTGTGTAAGGAAAAGGGGATTCTTTTGCTGGCGGACGAGGTGCAAACAGGCAACGGCAGGACAGGGGAGCTTTTTGCCTATATGCACTACGGCATTTCCCCCGATGTTGTGTCCACCGCCAAGGGTCTTGGGGGCGGCCTGCCCATCGGTGCCTGCCTGATGAACGAAAAAACGGCGGGGGTGCTTAATCTGGGCAGCCACGGTTCCACCTTCGGCGGGAACCCTATCTGCGCCGCTGGGGCGCTGAGCATCGTAAGCCGCCTTAACGAAGCCTTGCTGCAGGATGTCCGGGAAAGAAACCGGTATATTCTGCAATCGCTTTCCGGTGCGCCCGGCGTGAAAAGCGTATCCGGCCTGGGCCTGATGCTGGGGGTGGAGACGGAAAAGCCGGCCAAGGAGGTCGTGGCCGCCTGCCAGGAAAAAGGCGTGCTGGTATTGACCGCCAAACAAAAGGTGCGGCTGCTGCCGGCTCTCAACATCCCCATGGCGCTGCTTGAACAAGGGATTGCCATATTGAAGGAGGTCGTCGCCCCATGAACCATCTGCTGAAACTTTCGGACCTTACCGGGGAGGAAATCCTGGAGATCCTGAACCTGGCGGACCAATTGAAATACGAGAAGGCCCATGGAATTGACCACAAGTATTTGAAGGATAAAACCCTGGGCATGATCTTTCAAAAGTCCTCCACCCGCACCAGGGTTTCCTTTGAGGTGGGGATGTTTGAGCTGGGGGGCTATGCCTTGTTCCTATCCTCCAATGACCTGCAAATTGGCCGGGGCGAGCCGGTGCAGGATACGGCCAGGGTGCTCTCCCGGTACTTGGACGCCATCATGATCCGCACCTACAAGCAGCAGGAAGTGGAGGACCTGGCGAAATACGGCAGCATCCCCGTGATCAACGGCCTCACGGATTACGCGCATCCCTGCCAGATGCTGGCGGACCTGATGACCATTAGGGAGCTGAAAAAGAGCTTCCGGGGCCTGAAGCTTGCGTATGTGGGGGATGGCAACAACATGGCCAACTCCTTCATTGTGGGCGGCATTAAAATGGGCATGCAGGTGACTGTGGCCTGCCCCGAGGGGTACGAGCCGGATGCTGATATCCGGAAATGGGCGGCTGAAACCGGCCTGTTCACCATGACCAGGGATGTGTTGGAAGCCTGCAAGGACGCCGATGTGGTGTACACCGACGTGTGGGCCTCAATGGGTATGGAAAAGGAAGCGGAAAAACGCAAGGCTGCCTTTGCTGGGTATCAGGTGAATGACGCGGCCATGGCCGCAGCCAAACCCGATGCCATCGTGCTCCACTGCCTGCCCGCCCACCGGGGGGAGGAGATCACCGACAAGGTGCTGGAGGGGCATGCGGCGGAAATCTTCCAGCAGGCCGAAAACCGGCTGCACGCCCAGAAGGCCGTGCTGGTGAAGCTGCTAAAAAAATAGCGGGCAACAGTTTTGCGCCCATAGAAACGCAAAGAAGGGAAAGCCGATTTTCTGGCTTTCCCTTCTTTGCGTTAGGCTGTGTTCCCTGTTATCCGTTGCCTTCGGCATAAGGATCGTCGCTCAAAATGACTTCCCCCGTGTAGGCGGCGACGAATACCGCTGCTTTGAAATTGTTGTGGCTGTCATAAAAGGACACCTGCCAGCAAGGGGTCCCGGGGTCCGCTATGCTGAAGGCGAACCCTGTTTTCCAGCTGTCAAGATCCTCCTGTGTGGCCTCATACTTGGTCTGAAGCTCCGCTTTGGCGATCCTTTCGGCCTCTTCCTGGGAGATGGCTTTATCGTCCGGCACACCCAGGCTGCCGTCCAGGTATTGAGCGCTGAAAGCGGCCTTGTCGGCGGCGGACCAGAAAGCGAACGGGCCTTTTTCGCTTTCCCACCGGGCCATTGCATCCTGCTGTGTCTGCCGGACCGCTATTTCCGCTGTTTGCTGCAAGTAGACGGTCGTGTCGCTGTTTTCCATAACTTTGCCGGAAGGGGAGGCCAGGATCACCTCAAAGCAGGTGGAATAATTGTTCTTGGTGAAGCGCACGCTCCAGAACCTCGCGTCCGGGTCAACGTCGGGAAGGGTGAAAAAGCCTAGGTTCATGGTGTACTCCGAAAGCGTTTCATCTTTCAGCCCGGCGAGGGTAGAAAAGGTTTCCCAAGCGGTGCGTACCGCGTCCTCCTGCGGGAGGTCATCCTGGCCTGGCATCATGTAGTAATACTCGTGGGCACCGTAGTAGGCTTCCTCCAACTGCCCGAACCAGGCTTTGTCCGCAAGGGGCCAGTTGATAAGGTCCAACCCGCCCAATTCCGCCTGCCTTTGCGCCACCAGCTGCTCAAAGGCGGCGGTGCGTTTCATTTCCTCCCGGGGGTAGGTGTCAAACCGGTCCCCCAGGGCAGCATCCAGCGCCGTCTGGGCAACTTCGTCAAGCAGGACATTCTCTTTCTTTAAAAAGCCCGTTTTGCCTTGATACACCACATGATACCATTTGTTCACCCGCCCAAGGAGCGTGATTTGCTCGCCGCTTTTGACCGCGTCCAGCGCGGTGGAGGTATCATTGTCCAGGCTGTACAGGGTGGCGTAACCGGTGGGGGCGTCGGCTGCAACCTGGGCGGTGGGAAGCTGATTTTGCTTTTGGCTGGAGAGGTAGTACAGCGGCATGTACCCGCTGATCCCCTCCTGACCGCCAGTCTGCCCCACCGTCACGCCGGCCCAATTGTTCCCCTCATTATCTGTGTTCCATGCAGGAAGGGAACTGCTGGCGTACAGCCCGGTAACGGTAACTTCCGCACCGGCGTAATAGATGGCCAGGGGAACGTTGATATTGCCGGTGGAAGGCCCGGCTACAAGCGGCGCGCCTGCCTTGCCATCCGGGCAGGATACATAGGCCGTCGTGCCCGTCTTAAAGGGCAGGGCTGTTTGTTCCGGCAGGTAGCTGATGGCCAGGGCCGCGCCGAAGCACAGGGTTGTCAGCAATACCGCTGCCATCACGGCCGCGCCCAGCTTTTTGCCGCGGATGTCCATAATGGACCTGATCCTTTGCTTCATGCCGTTTTTCCCGCCGTAAAAGCTGGTGGAAAGCGCCGTACGGGGCCTTACGCGCCTGCGGATAACGGCAAGGATGGTTTCGCCGTAGAACCGCCTGGTGTCCAGATCGGCATTTTTCAGGAGGGCCGCGTCGCAGCTGGCCTCCTGGTACAGGCTCAGGGAACGGCCCAAGAGGTAGACCAGCGGGTTGAACCAGTGGATGGCCGTAGTCATAAGCAGGGCAACCTTCACCCACAGGTCCCGACGCTTGCAATGGGTCAGTTCGTGAGCCAAAACAAACTTGAACTCTTCTTGCGTAAATACCATATCCGGCAGCAGGATGGCCGGGTGGAAGAGGCCTGCCAGCATGGGGCTGTCCACCGGGGGGCACAGGACCAGCGCCACCTTGCGCCTGATGCCTTGCGCCGCCTTTGCCTGCTTTAGCGCATCCAGATATTCCGCTTGAAGGACCGGCTTGCTCCATCTTTTCACGGTGCGCATGAAGCGCAGATGCCGCGTTAGGTGGATGGCCAAGGTAACGGCAAAACCCAGCGCCCATACAAGAAAGAGCACCTGGCCCAAGGTAAGCAAAGGTCCAGCCTGAACTGCCGGCACCGCCGCACCATCATAGGCAATTGCGGCCGTTTGCATGGCCTCATGGGTGGAAAGGGCGGCAGGAGATGGAACGGTAAGGCTTACGGCCCCGGGGGAAGGGACTGCCAGCGTAAGGGCGGGCGCGGCAGACTGCGACTGCCAGGGAACCCAGAAGGCCAGCAGGGAAAGAATCCAGGCTCCGTACAGTCCCCGCGCGCTGTAGCGATTTTTCAAAAGCGGTGAAAGCAAAACCAGCAAAATCACCGGCAAGGATGCGGTGAGGGTGCTTTTTGCAAGCACAAGCAAGAACGCTTCCATTACTTTCCTTCCTCCTTCTGTCTTTTGATCCACGCTGCCAATTCGTCAAGCTCATCCTCCGTCAGACGGCTGCTTTGCAGCGCGGTGAGCAGGCTTGCGTAGCTCTTCCTATGATAACGATTCACAAAGCTTTCTGTTTCCATTTGCAGGTATTCATCCCGGCTGATGATGGGATAGAAGAGGCGTTCCCTGCCGCCGCCTTTTTCAGACCGCAAAAAGCCGCGGTCCGCCAGCCGCGCGAACAAGGTGACCACCGTTTGAATCTTCCAGCCCCTTTCCCGGCCCATGGCCTCCATGACCATGGAGGTGGTGACCGGGGGTTCCCTGTCCCACAAAAAATCCATGATCTCAAATTCCGTATCGGGCAAACGCTGTGATTTCATCTTTTTTCCTCCCGCGGTTTATACAAGACGCCGTGTCTTATTTATATATTACACGGTGTCTTACAAATTGTCAATCCCCTCTTGACAAAAAATAAGACGTGTTGTAGTATATATGTAAGACACCGTGTTTTACAATTGTAAAAGGAGCATTAGCTTATGAGAAGAATGGTTGCGATCCTAGCGCTGGCGGTGCTGATGCTGGCAAGCCAGACGGCTTTTGCCGCTGAAGAACCGGCCGCGCTGACTTTTGCTTTCAGCGGGTACGAGCTTCAGCGGGACATCCTCACACTTTCCAATGGGAATATCCTGGTGGCGGGGGATACGCGGATGGGCGACAAGGATCAAAAGCTGTCGGACAAGGCATCCATGGCCTGGATCTTCTGCCTTGACCCCGCCGGGCAGGTGGTGTGGGAACGGCGCGACGGCACCCCGGGGCTCATCAACATCTACGCGGACCCTGCGGTGCTTGAAAACGGGAACATCCTGGTAAAGATGCATATCTATAAGAAAGGGGATGTGAGCTCCGAACAGTGGCAGCTTGTGGAGCTGACCCAGGATGGCGCGGAAGTAAATACCATCATGATTGCGGACGCCGCTGCCACCCGGGAACTCCTGCCCTGCGCGCAAGGGTATTTCCACGTTACGGTGGAAAATGAAGAGGACTACTTCTATACCCTATATGACAGGGAAGGCAAGCAGCTCTGGCGCATTCCCAGAGGGGAACTGCTTCGGGGACTGGATACGGCCATCCCTGTTTCGGGCGGCATGCTGCTTTTGGGCCGAAAGAGCAAATACGAAAACGATGCCACGGCCCTGATGGTGGACAGCGCAGGCGCTCCCCTATGGACGCGCACCGTTTCGGTGGGGGAATCCAGCATATTTGACAAAACGCTGGTCAACGGCGATGGGAATCTTCTGATTTTGGGCCATGCCTCGCTCCCAGCTACTGACGGCCTGGCCGCCTGGCAATATTTTTCTGTGTGCTATGCTCCGGACGGAGAAATCCTCTGGCAGCGGGAGTATGAAAAGGATGAAAAAATGTACAAGCTGGAGGACATCATGCCTTACGGGGAGGGCTATCTTGCGGTGGGCACAAGCCACAGCGACAGCCGCTTGAAGCTGCTGTCGCTTGACCCCCAGGGGGAAATGCTGGACCAGTGGATTGTCAGGCGGGAGGACACGGTTTATTCCAACCCCGCCCTTTGCCTGATAAACGGCGAGCCCTGGGTGTGCGCCAACGTGCAGCGGGACGGAGGAACCGCCCTGGAATTCACAAGGGCGGTAAAAGCGGAGCAGTAACGCGCTTCTCAAGGAGTATCCTTGTTCTTAAAAAACGCCGGACATAAAGCGTATAATGTCCGGCGTTTATTTATACCCTGCATTTCCACAGCCCCAAGCCGGGCGCACCCACAAAATAAATTTCTTCGCCATCGGGAAGCGTGTTCCAGCCGCCTTTCAGCTTCCGGGGATCGTAGCGCACCATGGCTTCCCGGACATCCATATGCCCAAAGCCAACGCCTTCGATCTCCTTTTTGGACAGCAGCGCAGGATCGGTGGCGTAGGTGATTTGAAAGCGCCCATCCGAAGAACCGTGGATGAGGTGGGCGGAAACCATCATCAGGTTTTCAAAGACGCCTTGCCGGTACAGCTCTAAAATGCGCCGCGTGCCCGTATACCCGTAGGCGCGGATGGCCTGGTCCACCTCCTGATTTTCCCCGAAGGTTTCCACGCCCGGCGCCAAAACAAGCAGCTCGCCGCCATTTTGCACCATCATCCGCGTGCGGTAGATGGCCTTGTTTCCCACCCAGGTGGAGCGGTATTCCTCCGGCTCCAGAAAGGCTACCACCTTCCGCGCCGGCCGTTCCACATAGGTAATGTTCAGCTCCTGGGACAGGGTTACCGCCTTTTGAAAGGCATCCCGCCCGTCTCCCATAAACAAGCCGTAAAGCTTCGGCCCATCTTCCGACAGACCCACCACCGTCAACAGATACACAAGGGGCAGGCCGCCCAGAAAGTGTTCCTGGGCATAATCAAACACTTGGCGCACCGGGGCATGATCGTGGCCCATGGCCGCCTCCGCGCCGCATACGGCCCCCAGCATATGAGTTTTGTTGATCATCTGCCGGCCGCCCACGCCCACAAAGATATTCTTGCTGTAGTTGGCCATGCCGGCCACCTCGTGGGGCACCACCTGGCCTACGGAGAGAATCAAATCATACCCGCCGGAAAGCAGCCGTCCGTTGAGTTCCACGCCGATGTCCGTGTCGAACAGACCGCCGGAAACACCGCGGACCATCTCCCGCGGGACCGTTCCCACCGACACCGTATCAGTGCGCCAGTTGTGGAATAGAAAGCGGTCCTTGGGAATATCGCCGAACATCCGGGAAAGCTCGCCAGCCGTCATGGGGACATGGGTCCCTGTGGCTGGCAGGATATCCACTTGCGCTTTCGGTGATACCTTGTGATAAATCATATTGGTGATCATCCCGGCCATGGAGTAATACCGGGTAATATCCGGAGGAATGACCAGCAGCCTTTGAAGGCCCGGATAAAGCCTAAGCAGCGCATCCAGACGGGCGGAAATCTCCTCCAGGGAAACGGGGCGTGCCTTTGAGGCGACAAAAATTGTATCCACAATTTGCTCCTTATCATAAAATCAAATCCTATTATACCAAAGTTTTTGGCGGATAGGGACGGGAAGGGGACTTTTTTCAAAATCCCCTTCTCGCCTTGCCATCCGTTTCCCCAACTTGGGATTGACAACCGGGGCGGATGCTGGTATTTTGATGGGTAGAAAATCAAAGGGGGACGCGATTTTGCTGGATATTGCCATTGTGGGCGGCGGGCCGGCAGGCTGGTCCGCTGCTATCACGGCCAGGATGCGCAATCAAGAGGTATGCGTATTTTCTCCTGCGGAGGGAAGCACCTGGCTATATAAAGCGGAAAAAGTGGACAATTACCCCGGTATGCCGGGCATCGGCGGAAAGGCGATGCTGGAGGCGTTTGAGCGCCAGGCGGTCAGCATGGGTGCGGCCGTCAAGCGGGCAGTCGTGCGTCAGATCATGGATGGGGGCGATGCGTTTATGCTGCTGGCGGATAATGAGGTGGTGGAAGCCAGGACGGTGATCCTGGCCATGGGTACCGCCCGTCCCAAGCCCCTGCCGGGGGAGACGGAATATCTTGGCCGGGGCGTCAGCTATTGCGGCACCTGTGACGGCATGTTCTACCGCGGGAAAAAGGTGGCAGTGCTCGCCAGCGGTGAGCAGGGGATCCACGAAGCCAACTTTCTCGTGGACCTGGCGTCGGAACTTTTGTATCTGCCGTTGAAAAAACACGAGACGGAGGGCCTTGACAGCCGTGTTCAGGTCGTTTGGGAAAAGCCGCTGAAGATTGAGGAGGAGGGCGGCGGCCTTGCCGTGGTCACCGACAAGGGGCGGCACGGGGCTTCCGGTGTGTTCATCTTCCGGCCGGCTGTGGCTATCGACCAGCTCCTGCCGGGGCTCCAAACCGAGGGAGCCTTCATTCCAGTGAACCGTTCCATGGAAACCAACCTGCCGGGTGTCTTCGCGGCCGGCGACTGTACGGGCCAACCCCTGCAAATCGCCAAGGCAGTGGGCGAGGGGAACATCGCGGCGATCCAGGCATCGGAGTACCGCAAGGAACACTGACGCTCCCCGGTGTCCGGGATGCTTTCGGCATGTTGCACCGTTTTTTTGGTTGAAGGCATTTTTGTGTTACAACGGAATGCTTGTGAGGGCAATAAGCCCGGGAGGAGACACATGAAAAAAGAGATTGCCATTTTGGCCGTTTTGACGCTGCTGGTGTTCATGGCGATGCCGGCGTATGCCCAGCCCTTTGATATGGGCCAGCCGCTGGCGGGGGAGGAAGCATACCCCGATGGAAGTACCACAGACAATGCCAGGTTCATGCTTACTTATTCTTTTCCGCAGATTGTGCCCGTGACGGAGGAGGATGCGGTCATCAACACCTTCTATCAGGAGGCGGTGGACGACCTGGTGCAGATGACGGCGCCCATGCTCTATGATGAGGTAGCGGAGAGCATTGGCCAAGACGTAACCGCCTATCTGGATGTCAGCTGCCAGGTGACCGCCAATACCGATGACTTTTTCAGTGTGCTCGTTACCCAGGAGCAGTTCATGGGCGCGTCGGTAGGGCAGATGGTGCAGGGCAATGTGTTTGCACGGAAGGGCGACGGCGCGGACGGTATCGTGACGCTGCCCTATGTGCTGGGATTTTCGCCGGATGATGAGGTATCCGCAACCTCCGTCATCGACACGGTATATAACCTGGTGTGGGAGATCATCGTGGAGCAGATGAAGGCCGGCTCCGTGGACTATTTTGAGGAACTGACCCAGGAGAACCTGTTTGCAGAGTTTTACCCGGAAAGCGATTTTTATCTGGATGAGCAGGGGAACATCGTATTCTATATCCAGCCCGCCGCCCTTGCCAGCGCCGCCGCCGGCGTGCTTACCTTCCCGTTCTCCCCGGCGGAGATTATGAGCGAGATGCCTCCAGCCGCAGCCAATTGACGGCATGACGGCACGGTGATTTTCCCAAAAGAGGAGCTTCATGATGGATGTATCCGCCATAAAGGTGATCGCCCTGGATCTGGACGGGACGCTGACGCAGCACAAGTCGCCCCTGGAGGGAAAAACCCGGGAAACACTTCGAAAGCTGCAAGAAAAATACCGCCTCCTGATGGTGGGGGCGGGGCAATGCATGCGCATTTTTCGCCAAATGGGCGGATATCCCGTGGACATCATCGGGAATTACGGGTTGCAGTACTGTGCCTATGACAAGGCGGCGGAAGGGCTTGTTACGGTATACAACCATGTGCTGCCCTGCGACAGGGAAAAGGTGGCTGGAAGGATCGCGGCGCTGCGGGAAGCCCTGGGCCTTGTGCGGCTTTATGGGGAGATCGTGGAATTCCACGATTCCGGCTGCGTCACCTTTCCGCTGCTGGGCACCCGCGCGCCCCTTGATGAAAAGCTGGCCTGTGACCCGGACCGCTCCCTCCGCCGGGCGATGTACCAAAAGGTGAAGGATGCTTTTCCGGAATACCGTGTTTTTGTGGGCGGTTCCTCTTCCTTCGATATGGCGCCGGCACCCTATGACAAGTATTACGCGCTGGACGCCTGGTGCGGGGATCAGGGCCTGCGGCACGAAAATGTGCTGTACGCGGGGGATGATTACGGCCTTGGCGGGAATGACGAGGCGGTCTACCTTTCGGATTTTCCCTTCCTGACCATCGACGACTATAGAAGCTTTCCTGAAAAAATGGCGGCGCTTTTCCGGTTGGAGGAGCCGGTCACGGCCAGATAACCTTCTTGGAGAAAACGCCGCCCCAGGTAAAGCTGCAAAATGGAAGGAACCGCGCTGTTCTACACCGCGGATGTTATCTTTTTGGGCTTTTGCGGAGCTGTTTCCCTGGCAAGCTGCCGGAACATGCCAAAGCTGCCCAGCAGCGCGAAGAATACACCCATCCCGAAATTGCCGAAAGTCGCCCGCACAGCTTCGGGGCTTGTCCACAGGTCCTCCGTCCAGTAGATGACCAGTGCCTCGGGCTTGGTGTACATCATTGTTTCGTAGGATTTAAGCCCGGCTTTGGCCTCATCATAATACTTGGAAGCGTAATAACTATCGCCGGCCACCTGCCCCAAGGCCACGGACAGCACCACAAAAAACAGAACGACGGCGATCTTCACACGGCCCTGCCGGCCGTGAAGCAGGTCGTACCCCTTGCTGACCAGAAAGCCGATCAAAATGCCGACGATGCTGGTGATGTAGCCCATTGCGAGCATAGCCGCCCATGGGATGGCTCCAATGACCGCCGCCAGCGCCGCACCCAGGATACCCATGGGCAGGCTGCCCTTTTTCGGTTCGGGGGTCCAGGCCGCCTGCCGCTCGGCCTCATCCGCGCAGCTGTCGTGCATGGGGAAAATATCTCCTTTGATCTTTACGGGCACCTCGCCATATTCGATGGCCTTATGGCAATGGCTGCATACTTTGCCGGAGGCAATGCCAAGGGCAGCCACCCTGGAAGTGACGCTTTCAAAGAATTCCCCCAACCGTTTCATGGCCTTAAGGTTGCTTCTGAACTCTATCCCCACAGACTGATCTCCGCTAAAGGAACGGGTACGGGCAAACTTGAATTCAGCAGCCGTATCTTCCAGAATGCGTATGGCTTCAGCCCGGAGCAACGCATTTTTACGCTGCTTTTCTTCCTTAAACGCCGGATCACCGTCAACCGGGCTGAAGGGCAGATATACATGAAAATGCTGTACATCCAATACCATGGTCATCGTGATATAGCATCCGTTAACCCAGCCAAAGACAGCCCTGTTTTGAAAGGTCAGCCCCTTCTCTGAAGCAATATCCCTCCATAGGTTTTTTGCCACACCAGTTCCTCCCTTATTTGCGCTTCTCCTGTGCGGATGAAAATTATCATACCATGATTTTCATGGAAAAGACAGAATAAAATAGAAGCAAGCCCTTTCCTTATGTTGGAAAAGGCTTGCTTTTTGCGGAGCTTTGCGGATTATTTACTGTGCTCTTCCACGGCCACGGCCACGGCCACGGTGGCGCCTACCATGGGATTGTTGCCCATGCCAATCAGGCCCATCATTTCCACATGGGCAGGCACGGAGGAGGACCCGGCGAACTGGGCGTCGGAGTGCATGCGGCCCATGGTGTCGGTCATGCCATAGCTGGCGGGGCCGGCGGCCATGTTGTCCGGATGCAGCGTGCGGCCCGTGCCGCCGCCGGAGGCCACGGAGAAGTATTTCTTGCCGTTGTCCACGGTCCACTTCTTGTAGGTGCCGGCCACGGGATGCTGGAAGCGGGTGGGGTTGGTGGAGTTGCCGGTGATGGACACATCCACGCCTTCCCTGATCATGATGGCCACGCCCTCGCTTACATCATCCGCGCCGTAACAGCGGACCTTGGCTTTTTCACCTTGGGAGAAGGCGATCTCCTTTTCCACCTTCAGTTCGCCGGTGTAGTAGTCGTACTGGGTCTTGACATAGGTAAAACCGTTCACCCGGCTGATGATGTAGGCGGCATCCTTGCCAAGGCCATTGAGAATCACCCGCAGGGGCTCCTTGCGCACTTTGTTGGCGGTGCGGGCGATGCCGATGGCGCCTTCTGCGGCGGCGAAGCTTTCATGGCCGGCCAGGAAGCAAAAGCATTTCGTCTCTTCCCTAAGCAGCATGGCGGCCAGATTGCCGTGGCCCAGGCCCACAGCCCTTTGGTCGGCCACGGAGCCGGGGATGCAGAAGGCCTGCAGCCCAAGGCCAATGGCTTCGGCGGCGGGGGAGGCGGAGGTGATCCCTTTCTTGACCGCGATGCCCGCGCCCAGCGTGTAGGCCCACACCGCATTTTCAAAAGCGATGGGCTGAATGCTCTTGACGATGGCGTTCACGTCAATGCCCTTTTTAAGCAGCATATCGCTGACCTCCTCCAGGGAGGAGAAGCCATATTCCTTCAGCGTAGTTTCGATTTTTGCGATTCTTCTTTCGTACCCTTCAAACGTTGCCATTGTTTTCTCACCTCATCTTTGTGCTTTTTACTTGTGGCGGGGATCAATATATTCAACGGCTTCGGCAAAACGGCCATAGGTGCCGATGTTCTTTTCATAGGCTTCCTTGGGGTCCGTCCCCTTTTTGATGGCGTCCAGCATCTTGCCGAGGTTCACAAACTGGTAGCCGATGATCTCATGATCCTTATCCAGGCCAAGCTTCAGCACATAGCCCTCGGCCATTTCCAGATAGCGGGCACCTTTGGAAAGTGTGCCGTACATGGTGCCGATTTGGCTGCGCAGCCCCTTTCCCAGGTCCTCCAGGCCGGCGCCGATGGGCAGCCCGCCCTCGGAGAAGGCCGACTGGGTGCGGCCATAGGCGATCTGAAGGAAAAGCTCCCGCATGGCGGTGTTGATGGCATCACATACAAGGTCCGTGTTCAGAGCCTCCAGGACAGTCTTGCCGGGGAGAATTTCCGCGGCCATAGCGGCGGAGTGGGTCATACCGGAGCAGCCCAAGGTTTCCACCAGCGCTTCCTGGATCACGCCGTCCTTCACGTTCAGCGTCAGTTTGCAGGCGCCCTGTTGCGGCGCGCACCAGCCGACCCCGTGGGTCAGGCCGCAGATGTCCTTGATCTCTTTGGACTGCACCCACTTGCCCTCTTCGGGAATGGGGGCCGGGCCATGGTTAGGGCCCTTCTTTACGCATACCATTTCTTCTACTTCTCTGGAGTATTGCATTGAATTGTTCCTCCTTGCCGCTTAGGTTATGGCGAAAAAACACACACTGGGTAGTATAGCATACTTTCATGGGAGCGAAAAGGCTTTTGCCGTATGGGTTGCAGATTTTTTAACAGGCGATCCTGAAGCGGCGGGCTTTTTTCATACCGCCCGATATGGTATACTGACAGGGCTATTTCTGACAGGAGGTTTACTGGTATGAAAAAGACCGCGCTTCTGTTGATTGTTTTATGTTTGCTTTTGCTTGCCGGATGCGCCGCACCCCAGAATACGGCCGGATATCAGAAGATTACGCCGGAGGAAGCCAAGGCCATGCTGGACGCTGGGAAGACTGTGACCCTTGTGGATGTGCGCACCCAGGAGGAATACGACCAGGGCCATATCCCCGGCGCTATGCTGCTGCCCAGTACGGAGATTGAGGAAAAAGCGTCCCAGTCGCTTCCGGACAAAAGCGCCGTCCTGCTGGTATACTGCCGCAGCGGAGCCCGGAGCAGCAGCGCCAGCAAAGCCCTTGCAGCCATGGGATATACGAATGTGTATGATCTGGGCGGCATCACCGCCTGGCCCTATGAAACGACCACGGAACCCAATCAATGATCGGAGGGAAGATGAAATGAGCCGTTTGGGAGATTTGATCAAGACAGAACGCCTCCGCCAGGGCTTGACCTTTAAGCAGGTGGCCAAAAAGTGCGGCGTAGCGGAAAGCTTTCTTGTGGATGTGGAGGCGGGCACGCGCATCATCGCGGATGACCAGGCAAGGCGCATCCTGAAAACCATGGGGTTGAAGCAGCAAACGGAAGCCGATTTCACGCTGGATGACATCGCGGCCACAGTGGACCTTTCCACGGTGCAGCCCGGTCTTTCCAAGGCGGCGGAAACAAAGCCGAAGAAAAAGGCCGAGGATGTTCCGGCGGGGGATGGAGTCCCGGGCTCCATCTGGCTGGATGCCCTCACCAGCGTATTGAAGCGCGTGCCGGTCTATAACGCCGTGATGAAGGAGATCGACCACAAGCTTCTGCCTGTTTTGAACGGGCAGATTGAAAACGCTCCGCCGGACAAGGTGTATTACTATCTTGTTCCTGATGATAGCTTGCGGGGCTTCCGCGTCTGTCAGGGTGATCTGGTGCTGATCGTACCCGCCGGGAGTCCCATCGACGGGTCCGTCATGCTGGTGGAGGCCAAGGGGCGGCGGATGCTGCGCAAGGTGAAGCGGCTGGAAAATTTTCAGCTTCTTTTGCAGAGTTACGACAGGGAGTACGCAGCCGAATCCTACAATCTCAACGAGGTGAACTGCCTGGGCCGCTGTGTCCGGGTGGAGATCAGTCTGCCTTGACTTTTTTGGAAACGAAAATATTGTTGACACCCGCCGGTCTGCGCGGCACGCAGGCAGGCGGGTGTTTTATTGGCAAGGTCAGGCGGCTGCGCGTTTTTTTGCTTTGATCTCCGCCGTAATCCAGGCGGCGCCGGGGATCAGAATCTGGAAGGGAACAACGTATATTTGATAGTATTTTAGAAAACCGAACATCTCCATGGCGCTTTTGTAGACAATGGCGCAAAGCGCCAAAGCCAGTAAACCTGTCGGCAGGATAAGCGTTCTGTGATTTTGTATGTTGCATATCCTGGCGACTCCCCTCGCTGCTGCCGTAAGGCAGATCGTGATCTTGACGATGCCTGAAAGCATGAAGTTCATGGTGATTGTCCCCTCAATGCGTGTCAAGAAATTTCCGATATGCAGGATCCTGGCGGTGGCATAGGACGGAAAATACTCTGCGCTGACCATAGGCGCGCCAAGAATGGTGATATTCCGAATCAGAATCGTCAGCAAAAAAACGGCGCTGATGGCAACCGCATATCCGTACATTTTATATGGGCTGTCCTGCCGTTTCAAAGCATTTGCCATACAGAGAAACAATACGGTTTCCGCGTAGGGGAAGGTAACGATCTGATATGCTCCCTGGATCAGCACCATGGGATCCTTTTCAAACACCGGCAGAAGATTGGAAAAATCCATATCCGAGGCGGAGAGGAAAACAGTCAGTATGATCATTGCTACAACGACAGGCAGCATGACAATAGCCCATTTGCCCATTGTTGAGGCCCGGCTTCTGGCAAGGTAGCAGGTTACCAGCAGCATGGCGATCATCAGCGGCAGCTGCGGTGTTTCCGGCATCATAACAATCTGTATGAACTCGGAAAAATTTCTGAGCACCAGGGCGCACAAATGCAGGGCATACCATGCCATGACGGCGATCAGTATTTTCCCCGCAATATTACCGAAAAGGAGGATCAGAATATCATAAAAGCCCGTTTCTGGATACAGGCGCATGATCCTGGCATACATCAGGAACAAAGGAACCATCATGACAACGGCAATCAAAAAGGAAATCCAGGCATCCTGTCCGGCATTGGTGCTCAGGCCCAGGATAACGGTGCTGCCCAAAATGAACAATATGATAATGCATACCGCTTGTTGGATGGAAACAGTCTCTTTTTCGTTCATTTTTTCCACTCCGCAATGCCGCTGCTTATGGGTTCAGTCCGGGGAACAAGGCGTCAATGGCGTTCCGGATCGGTTCGGCAGGCGAAGGAACCGGGACATGAAGGGTATACAGGAGCAGCACACAAAAGCTTGCGGCCATCAGCATCCCGTATACCACTTTTCCCTTTTCACCCGGCTGCTTTAAAAAAGGGAGATAATCCACGAGGAAAACAACGGCAAAAAACGCGAGGACGATGAAAGTGGTCACTGCTTTTTCTCCTCTTCCGTATCTTTCAAAAACGCTGAATTCAGGATGTTGACCTTGGCATGTACCGTAACCTGAAGAGATGGGAAATATTCATCGTTCCAGCGGCCGGAAATTTGTGCCCACAGCCTTGGATCCGACTGGTGAATCATGGCGCCGAACCCGAATATATCGGAGCGGTATACTGTCTGGACTTTGTTGATGACGCTTTCCATCGCCTGCGCAAGCGCAGCGCCCGCCGTCGCCTCCAACGAGGTGATTTTTTCGGGATCAAGGGCATTAAACGGCTGGGTGATTTCTCCCAGATAGACACCCGTTTCCGTTTCCACGCTTACCGCGAGGCCTCCGTCCTTGATTTTGTAGGAACATTTTGTGTTGTTGTTGGAGATTTCCAGGGTCACATCGGCATACGGTTCGCCAAGGGCAGACAGCGGCAAAACACCGCCCTGTACCTGATTGGTAATAAACAAAAAATATTTTGTCTCTTCCGGCGTCAGCTCGCCTATCATCTTTTCACCTTTGAATATGGCGCTGCCATAAGATTCAACAGCCCATTTCCCCTCGTTTACAGCAGCATGGAAAAGCGGAAGCGTTAGCGATTTGCCATTGCTGTGCAAAATATCAAAGACTCTGTACATCATTGTATCCTGAGTCGCGCATACCGTCTTGTGGTCATCCGATAGGATGTTGTTTATTTCAAAGGAGATCACGGCATTGTTGATTCCTTCAATCTTTAAAAGATCCGCTGCCGTTTTTTCTTTGGTGAT
Organism: Bacillota bacterium; assembly: GCA_023459275.1. Classification (GTDB taxonomy): domain Bacteria; phylum Bacillota; class Clostridia; order Christensenellales; family Aristaeellaceae; genus JAEWAH01. The sequence goes on from JAEWVC010000042.1 coordinate 55,325, forward strand.
GACAAGATGTGTTGTTTCCCTAAGCTCAGCATCACGCAAAAACCAGTCTGTCAGCCTGGAAAGGCTCTCCATCGCCGCGACTTCCTCACTGACGAGGATAATGACCATATTTCCAAAATACAGCTTCTCCCCCAGACGCCTTTTTCCGTTTCTGGCCGCATCGAATATCGTCTTGCCTGTGCTTTCAACGATAATGGTTTTCGGCCCGGTGTTTTTGGTATTTTCGCTCAGATCCACCACCTCAAAGCTGATTTTGAACTGGTTGCTGTCCGGGAGAAGGTCCACAGCCAAGCCGGAGACAATGGATAAGTTGTTGAGACTCCTGTAATTCCAGCACCCTGTTAAATTCAGGGCCATCCACAGGCATACGGCGGCCAGCCAAGCTCTTTTAGCCATTATTGCCGTCCCCCGGTCTATTGCGGACAAGATTCGTGGTAAGCCTGTCAGGGCGTTTGATCATCTTCCACCAGGGAGCCCGGAAGGCGATATCCTTGATCTTTTGAAATTGAAGGCTGCCGTCCAAAACCACCTGCGGCACTCCCAGGGTGGTGAGATTAAAAATGTGGATGAACATGCAGGCGGTTGCCAGCACAAATCCATAAAAGCCAAAAATCGACGAGCCAAGCAAAATGAAAAAACGCAGGTAAACCACCGGTGCGTTGAGCTTGGGCACCAGCAGGTTGGTGATGCCGGTAATGCCTACGATGATGATCATGGGGGAGGATACCATCTTGGCGGCCACCGCTGCCTGCCCGATTACCAGCGCGCCCACGATGCTCAGAGCCTGCCCGATATTGGAAGGCATGCGGATTCCTGTTTCGCGGAGGATGTCGAAGATCACCAGCATGATAAACGCCTCCAGCACGGCGGGGAACGGCACACTATGCTGGTCGGCGGCAATATTCATCAAAAGCGGCGTTGGGAGCATTTCCTGATGGAACGCCACCACGGCAATATAGATGCCGGGCACGAAGATGGTCAAGATGAAACCGATGATCCGAAGGATGCGTGAATAGGTGGTGTAATAGAAGCTAAGGTAATAATCCTCGTTGCTTTGAAAATTCTCAATAAAAAGGTACGGAACGGTCAATACCGTGGGGGAGCCGTCCGCAAAGATGGCAATGCGGCCCTCCAGCAGTTTGCCGATCACCACATCCGGCCTTTCCGTGTAGCCGATGGAACGGAAAAGGGCCCATCTTTTGTCACGGATCAATTCCATGATGTAGTTGCTGTCCAGTACGGCGTCGATATCAATGCGGCCGATCCTTTGAAATACCTGATCGATCATGTCCGGAGCGGCAATGCCATTCATGTAGCAGACACATACCTCGGTTTTGGTCCGCTTGCCTAGGGAAAGCGTCCTCATCTTAAGCTCATTGGTTCTCACCTTCCTCCTGATAAGGGAAAGGTTGTCCAGCAGGGATTCCGTAAACCCCTCCCGCGGCCCCAGCAAGCTCCTTTCGTTTTCCGGTTCGGTGGTGGCCCTGGTCGTAAACTGCTTTGTGCTCAGGATCATCCCCTTGGCGATTCCCTCTGCAAACAGGATGGTATCCCCATAACATACGGATTCAATGATCTCCGAAAAATCGGACGACCAGCGGGCATCTCCTATCTGGACAAGCTGCCCGATTAGCATATCCGGTGTAATGGGACCCAGGGATTGAAGATCCAGGGTCATCAGTGGTTTCAATATATTGTCGTTGACGACGGCCGAATTCACCAGGCCATTCGAAAAAGCAATCCCGAAGCGGTGTGCTTTTTGATGGAGGTTTTCAAAGGTTTTAAATTGCAGGGTATCCACATCTGCAAACAGCGCCTGAAGGATTTGAAAGTTCTTTTCAAGAGAGGCGGAAGGCTCATGAAGCTTTTGCCCTTCGTTTATGCTGTTGACCTTTTTTTGTACGACTTCCGCCTTGCGGGATGCCCGCCTGCTGTTCATATGACTTCCAACCGTCCCTATCGCTTCAATTCGGCAAACAAAAAACGCACGCCGGCCATGGGGGAATCATCCCTGGCTTTTGTGCGCCTGTCAGTGCTCCACTTTTCTGCGGCTCATGCGCAGCTTTCTCGCCGGGGGGACCAGTAAAATCCGCCCCCGAGTGCTTTCCTTTTTCTCCCTTTCTGTTTTGCCGTATGTCAACTGTTCATCGGCCATCGCCTGTCACCTCCATACGGATAGCTTGGCAGGCGGAAGGAGGTTTTATGCGGGTGGGACCAGTATGATCCGGCGTCCTTTTCTCCTGGCATAGGCCACCGTGGATGACGTACCGCCTCCTGTAATGCCGTCAAACCCCGCGATTACGGCATCGCTCCTGTCCACCATGTACCGGTTCCGCCGATGGTAGCAGCCGGGGGTATATGTTTCCGAAAGAATGACCGCCTCATCGGCCAAACCCAGCAGTACGGCGTGAAGTCCTCTGTCCTTCGCGCTCCAGCGGGCGGCCTGGTCCCGGTGGGGGCACACGGCGATCAGCTTCAAAGCAAGCTCCGGCCTATCTTCCCGAAGCCCCAGCACGATCTGTGCGGCCATGGTATCGACCCCTTGGGCCATGCCGCAGTAGAAAATCCGGCAGCCATCGTCAATCTGCTCCTCAATGGCGTGCCAAAGCTTTTTATAATAGGCCAAGCAAAGCCGGCTCGTTTCCTCCCGGCCCCAGGGCAGGTGCTCCGGCCTGTGGCCCGTAAAGCAGCAGGCGGCATTTTGCCGCACATCAGGCGCCATGGGGTTGATTCAGGGCGCGGATACCGCTCATCACGCCGGCAGGGTCGGGGGAGGTAAACAGCGCGGTCCCCATCACCAGCACGGTGGCGCCGCTGTCCATGAGCAGCTTCGCGTTTTGGGGACCCACGCCGCCATCCACCTCAATATCGCCCTGATAGCCCATCTTCCGGAGCATTTTGATCTTTTCGACCATTTCCGGCATGAAGGCCTGCCCGCCGAAGCCGGGCTCCACTGTCATGACAAGGATAAGATCGATAAGGCTGAAATAGGGCTCAAGCGTTTGCACTGGTGTCTTGGGCTTGATGGATACCCCCGCCAGGACACCAAGGCTGCGGATGGCGGAAAGCAGCGCAGGTAGGGGCTGCCCCGTTTCCTCATGCACGGTAAGGGTATCGGCGCCCGCCTTGGCAAAGGGGCCGATGAAGCTTTCCGGATCTGAGACCATCAGGTGCACATCCAGGGGTACGGCTACCTCCCTTTTCAGCGCACTGACCATGGAGGGGCCATAGGAGAGGTTGGGCACAAAATGGCCGTCCATGATATCCACATGCAATACATCGCAGCCCGCGGCCACCATGCGCTTCACTTCTTCGCCCATGCGCATGGGATTGGCCGCCAGGATGGATGGGGCAATCTTAATCATACCGTTCCCTCCAGGTTTGTTTCCATTCGTTAAGCAGGATGCGATACCTTTCCATTCGCGCCAGGTTGAGTTCCCCTTGCGCCTCCGCCTGCAAAACCGCGCAGCCGGGCTCGGCGGCATGATAGCAGGGCTTGAAGCGGCACTGGCCCATATAAGGGAACAACTCGGGATAGTAGTCCTGCAGCGTCACCGGATCGGCAGCCTGCGATGTTTCCCATAGGCTGAAGCCGGGCGTGTCCAGCACCGCGATGCCTTCCCGCTCAAGCAGTTCCGCGCGGCGCGTGGTCTGCCTTCCGCGGTCGGCGCGGCGGCTGACCGCGCCTGTCTCCAGAGAGGTGCCCAGCAGCGCGTTCAATATAGAGCTTTTCCCTACGCCGGATTGCCCTGCCATGCAGCAGAGTTTTCCCCGCATCCTATCCGCCAGATCATCAAGCCCCTGTGCCATAAGCGCGCTCACCGGGAGAAAAGGAATGCCGGATTTTTCGTATTCTTCGGCCAGCGTGACACCCAGGGATGGGTCCAGGTCCTGTTTGTTCAATACCAGCAGCGCGTCCATCCGCTGCTGCCGAACGCTTACAAGCAATCTGTCCACCAGCAGCAAGTCTGGCGCGGGCACGGGGGCTGTGACGATAACCATCAGTTGCACGTTGGCAGCGGGAGGACGCACAAATTCACAGCAGCGGGGGAGAATATCATCCACCCAGCCGTGCTCTTCACCCGTGCCTGGGGTAAAGCGCACAAGGTCTCCTACCAAGGGCGTCCTTTGGAGCCTGCGGAATTTGCCCTTTGCCCGGAGAACATATTCCGTGCCCCGGGCATCCCTAACGGTATACAGCCCGCCTACGCCAAGAACGATCCTGCCTTCCATGATGCGCCTTGTTCCCCTCCTAATTCAGCGTCGCGGTGCCTTCGTAGGCAAACACGCTGTCAAAGTAAACTTTGTAGGTCATTACGCCGGGCATGCTGTTGTACAGCTCGATTTCTGGGTTGGGGTCGCTGTCGGCGGCGTGTACGGCTGCATATTCCTCGATCTCCGTGCCGTTCAGGTCCAGTAGCGTCACCCGCACATGGATACCCGAAGTGGTTTTGGGGATCGTCAGCGTCACGACGGCCTTGTGGCGCATGCCTTCCGATTCCGCTAACGTAATGCTCACCGCCGTACCCAGCATGACGCGCGTACCGGAGGCCGGCTGTTGGGCGATCACTTTTCCGTTCAGGCTGACATCGCTGACATCCTCCGTCAATACCTCTCCCGGCGCCAACTGCAGCTTGGACAGAGTATCCAGTGCGTCCGCCCGGCTGAGCCCGCTCAGGTCCGGCACGGCAACGCTGCCGCCCGATACCGTCACCTGCACTGTGCTTCCCGCCGAAAGCGGTTCGCCGGCTTCCGGGCTCTGGGTCAATACCGTGTTGATGGGCTCTGTGGAGATGACCTTTTCGGAAACCACCATGGCAACGCCCAATCCTTGCAGCTGCATGGCCGCGTCGCCGGACAGCTTGCCCGTAAGGCCGGGCATGACCTGTGTGGTGGTATCGGGCCCGTCGGAGATCATCAGCAGGATGGTCTCTCCTTTACGCATCTCCGTGTCATATTCCGGCACTTGAAAGATCACCGTGCCGCTGGGAATGGTGGCATGGTGCATGGTTTGCTCCTGCACTTTAAGCCCCACCCGCTCGATCATGCTTACGGCGGTCTGCTCATCCTTGCCCACAAGGTCGGGGGCTGATGTGCTGCCGCCTAGATATTCTATGATTTTCATGACGCCAACGGTCAGCCCGGCGATCACGATCCCTGCCATGAGGATGGTTACCAGCCATTTGAACACCACCCGGCCGCGCTTGCGCATCCTGATCCTTTGGGACTGCTGGGCGCGCCTTCTTGCCGTGGCGACTTTCATTACGTTGTTCCGGCCTGTTGTCTGGCCGTTGGTTACGGGGATAGGCTTGCTGTCGCTGCTTACCTCGGCGGGCTCGGATTTGCCTTCCAGTGCCTTTTTCAGGTCCGTAGCCATTTCCAGCGCACTTTGATACCGCCTCCGGGGATCCTTTTCCATGGCTACCATCACCACATGGGCCACGGCGGCCGGCACCTCGGGGCTGAAGTCGTTGATGGGCTTTGGAACGTTGTTGATGTGCTGCATGGCCACCGCCACGGGGCTGTCCCCGTCAAAGGGCACACGGCCGGTGAGCATCTCATACATCACCACGCCCACACTGTAAATGTCGCTTGTTTCCGCCGCGTTCTCACCCGCAGCCTGCTCGGGGGAGAAGTAGTGCACGGAACCCATCACGCTATCGCCCTTTGTCAGGGTGGAGCTGTTGGTCATCCGGGCGATGCCGAAATCCGCCACCTTGATGTGGCCTTCGGACTGCACCAATATGTTTTGGGGCTTGATATCCCGATGGATGATACCGTTACGGTGGGTGTGCTGCAGCGCGGAGAGGATGCGGATGGCAATCTGCCCGGCGGTTCCATAGGGAAGCTTGCCCTTTTGGCGGATGACTTCCTTAAGCGTCTTGCCCTGCACGTATTCCATCACCAGATAGCGGCTGTCCCCGTCCATGCCTACGTCCAGCAGATTGACGATGTTGTGGTGAGAAACCTTGCTGGCCGCCTCAGCTTCCCGCTGAAAGCGGGAAAGGAATTCCTCGTCCTGGCTGAATTCGGGCCGCAATACCTTGATGGCCACGCTGTGGCCTGTGCGGTTGTCGATGGCGCGGTAGACGATGGCCATGCCGCCTTTGCCGATGGTATCCAGTATTTGATACCGCTGTGCGATCACACGTCCCGTCATTGTGCCACCTCCGCAACCGCGAGCAGCACCAGGGAAACGTTGTCGCGCCCGCCGCCTGCAAGCGCCAGGCTCAGGAGCCGGTCCGCCGCCTCATCAAGGGGCAGGGTCTTCAGTGCCTCTTCGATTTGCGAATCCTCCATCATGCCGTAGAGCCCGTCCGAGCAGATCAGCCAGATATCCCCCGGCTGCTTGTCCAGCCGGATCACATCCACCTCGATCCCTGAGGAGGTGCCCACGGCCCTTGTGATCACATTGCGGTAGGGATGGCGTTTTGCCTTTTCCTTGGTCAGTATGCCCTGGCGCATCATCTCGGCCACCACGGAGTGGTCCTGGGTGACTTGGGAAAGCGCGCCGTTCCTAAGCAGATAGGCACGGCTGTCGCCCACATGGCCGATGTATACCTCGTCTTCGCCCTCCCACAGCACCGTGACGGTGGTACCCATCCCGGAAAGCTGTACATCCTGGGCCTGCTGCTCATACAGCCGCCTGTTGGCCGCCTGAATGCCGGCTTCCAGCCCGTGAAGATCTGGGGTACGGCCCAAAAGCATTTCGCTGATCACCTTTACGGCGCCGTTGGATGCTACTTCACCGCCGTTGGCGCCGCCCATACCGTCGGCAACGCCGTACAGGCCATGCGCCAGAAGCAGCGTGTCCTGGTTGTTTGGGCGCACCAGCCCCGTATGGGTCCTGGAAGCAACGATCATGTTCTCCCTCCTTGGAAAGGCATGCATGATATTTCAATCAAGGCCCAGCGTTTTCCTGCGAAGCTGGCCGCAGGCGCCTTGGATATCGTCGCCCATCTCCCGCCGCCTGGTGGCGGAGATGTGATGGCGGGCAAGCTCCAGCAGAAAGGCCTCGGTCTTTTCCTCCGAAACGCCCTGCAAACCGCGTTCCCTGACCGCATTCAAGGGGATCACGTTCACGTGGCACTGCATACCGCGAAGCTTCTGGCTAAGTTCCCGGGCATGGGAAGTTTCCGCGTTGACGCCGCCGATGAGGGCGTACTCGAAAATTACCCGGCGGCCTGTTTTTTCAATGTAATAGCGGCAGGCATCCAGCAGCGCGTCCATGGGCCACGCCTTTGCCACAGGCATGGTTTGCTGCCGCAGGGTGTCGTTGGGCGCGTGGAGGGATACCGACAGCGTTACGGGCAGCCCCTCCTCCGCCAGGCGGCGGATCTTGTCCGCCAGGCCGCAGGTGCTCAACGAAACGCTCCGCAGGCTGATGTTCGGCCCTTTTTCATGGTTGACAAGCCGCAAAAAACGCATCACGTTATCGTAGTTGTCCAAAGGCTCGCCGCTGCCCATGAGCACAATATTGTGCACGCGGCCCTCCCCGTTCAAATGGCGGTTTGCACAGATCACCTGCCCCAGCATTTCCGCTGTGGTAAGGTCACGGACGCACCCGCCGATGGTGCTGGCGCAGAAGGCGCAGCCCATCCTGCAGCCCACCTGGGTGGAAACGCACAGGGTATGGCCGTGGTGGTATTGCATTAATACGCCTTCCACGCAGTTGCCATCCGTCATTTTGAACAGGAACTTCACCGTGCCGTCCAGCGCGGACACGTGGGTCTCCGCAATGGATACCGGCTGGGCTACGGTATTTTCCGCAAGCCATTCACGAAACGGCTTTGGCAAATTGGACATTTCACCGTACTCCGCACCCCGGTGGAGCCAGGAAAACACCTGCTCCGCACGGAAGGCGGGCTGACCCTGTTCCCTGAACAGGGCCGCCAGTTCCTCCGGCGTATATCCCAACAGTTGGGGCTTTTCCATGCTTAGCCCCCCTTTTTCACCATCCGCGCGATGAAGAAGCCCTCCAGCCCGTCCCGGTGGGCGAAAAGCTGCAGCCCGGTTTCATTGTACAGCCGCCGGAATGTATCCGGAATGGCCTCCGGCAGGGGGCTTATTTCAAACTCCGGATGATCCTTCAAAAAGCGGGCGATTTGTTCCGAGTTCTCTTCGGGGAGGATGGAGCAGGTGGCGTATACCAAAACACCGCCCTTTTTTACATACTGGCACACGGTGTTAAGCAGCGCCTTTTGAGCTTCCGCCAGCGCAGCTACGGATTCCGGGGCCTGCCGGTACTTGACGTCCGGCTTTTCCAGCATGACCCCAAGGCCGGAGCAAGGAGCGTCCAGCAGCACGGCGTCAAAGGTTTCCCACAATTCCTCCCTGTATTTGGCCGCGTCCCGCACCATGGGGCGAAGGTTTTCCAGGCGCAGCCGCCTTGCTACTGCCTTCACAAGTTCCACCCGGTGCTCATGGATATCCCAAGCCTGCACCCGGCCCGTGCCCGCCATGCTTTCGGCCATCAGCGCGGCCTTGCCCCCCGGCGCGGCGCAGGCGTCCAGCACCTGCATGCCCCGCCTTGCGGCAACGGCTTCCGCCGCCAGCACGCTGCTTTCTCCCTGAATGGAGAACAACCCCTGGCGGTAGTCCGCGTCGGCGCCTATTTCCACCGCGCCGCCAACGCGCCATACGCCGGGGACCTGCCCCTTTTGCACCTTCCACACCTTTTTGGCAAGGAGCGCTTCAAAGCCCGCATCGTCCAAAAGCATGCGGTTGGGCCGTACGGGGATGAAATGATCGTCCTGGCGGAAGGCACAGATGCTATCCGCCGTGTCCGGGCCGTAGGCTTCCGTCAGCCGCTTTACCAGCCATTCCGGCACAGAATACAAAACGGAAAGATACCGTACCGCATCCTCCTCGCGCCTGGGCCAGGAGATTTGTTCCTTTTGGCGGGAGAGGTTGCGCAAAACGCCGTTAACGAAGCCGGAAAGCGGCTCCATCCCGGCCTCTTTGCACAGCTTGACGCCCTCGTTAACCGCGGCGCTGTCCGGGACTTTATCCAGAAAAAGAATTTGATAGGCGCTCAGCCGAAGGATATCCCGGATGAGCGGGTCAAGGTCCTTTTTCTCCAAAAGGCTGTCCAGAGCAAAATCGATGCGGATGCGGTTTTCCAGCGTGCCGTACACAATGTTGGCTGCCAGCCGCTTATCGATGGCGGGCAGTCCACTTTCTTTCAGCCGCTTGTCCAGCGCCAGGGAGGCGTATGCTCCGTCCCTGTGCACGTCCTGCAAAACGTTCATGGCCAGCTTGCGGGCCCCCAGGGTCATGGTGGGGGCGGCGGGAGCGGGCTTCGTAACGGCGCGGGCGCGTTCCTTTGCGCCGGGTGCCGGAGCGAAACGTTTCCTGACCTGCGGGGAGGTTTTGGAAAAAGCGGGCCGTTCCTTCACAGGATGGCCAAAGGCGGGCTTTTCTCCCATAGGCCGCGGGGCGGGATTTCTTCCGGCGGGGCGGGCCTGCGCAGGCGCATCACCGGCGGGCTTGGGCCGGAAGGGACGGCCAAAAGCCGGTTTTTCCCCGGCTGGCCTTGCAGGCCGCGCTCCTGATGGCTTGCCGTAAGCGGGCTTTTCTCCCACGGGCCGCGGGGCGGGAATTCTTCCGGCGGGGCGGGCCTGCGCAGGCGTATCACCCGCAGGCTTGGGCGGGAAGGGACGGCCAAAAGCCTTTTTTTCACCGGCTGGCCTTGCAGGCCGTGCTCCTGATGGCTTGCTGTAAGCGGGCTTTTCTCCCGCAGGCCTTGCGGGCCGTGCTCCGGCAGGCTTTCCGTAAGCCGGTTTTTCACCGGCTGGCCTTGCAGGCCGTGCTCCTGAAGGCTTGCCGTAAGCGGGTTTTTCTCCCACGGGCCGCGGGTCGGGATTTCTTCCGGCGGGGCGGGCCTGCGCAGGCGTGTCGCCGGCGGGCTTGGGCCGGAAGGGACGGCCAAAAGCCGGTTTTTCACCGGCTGGCCTCGCTGGCCGCGCTCCTGATGGCTTGCCGTAAGCGGGTTTTTCCCCGGACGGCTTTGAGGAGGTGGGTTTCCTGCCGGCAGCGGGCCTTGGCCCGCGGGGTTTTGATGCCTTGTTATCCGTTGAAGGGGGTTTCCTTGTGTCGCTCATTCCATCCGCTCCTGCCATATGATGCCTGTTTCCATGGGATGTCCCCGCAAATAATCCCGGGCGTCCATCTGCTTTCCTCCGGGGGCCTGGAGTGCCAAAACACGCACGGCGCCTTCTCCGGCCCCAATCAAAAGACCCTGCTTTCCGTCGGCCGCCAGCACCAGGCCCGGGTGCCCGGACAGGTTTGCTTCTTCCCTGGCCGCCATGATCTTCAATACGCCGCCGGGGAAAGGCGTGTAGGTGCCGGGCCAGGGGGACAGGCCCCGCACCTGGTTTACGATCTCTGCCGCGTTTTTGCGCCAGTCGATCAGGCCCATTTCCTTTTTCAGCATAGGCTCATAGGTGTGGGCCGCGTGATCCTGGGGAATGGGGGTCAAATGGTTCTCCCGCATCAGGGCCAATGTCTCCAGCAGCGTCTTGGCGCCCAGGCGGGACAGGCGCAGGCTCAGTTCGCCCGCCGTCTCACCCGGCAGGATATCCATTTCCTTTTGAAGCAGCATATCCCCGGTGTCAATACCCTTGTCGGTGAGCATGGTGGTAATGCCTGTTTTTGTTTCACCCATCAAAATACACCAGTTGATGGGCGCGCTGCCCCGGTGCCGGGGGAGGAGGGAGGCATGGACGTTCACCGTGCCCATTTGGGGAATATCAAGAACCTCCTGGGACAGGATCTGCCCAAAAGCAGCCGTGACGCACAGATCGGGCGCCAGGCGCCGCAAATCCTGCACACCGTCCTTGCGGATGCGCGCGGGTTGGAACACGGGGATCCCGCGGGCAAGGGCATACTCCTTCACAGGGCTCAAGACAAGCTTGTTTCCGCGGCCCTTGGGCTTGTCCGGCTGGGTGAAGGCACCCACGACCTCATACCCTGCCTCCGCAAGGGCGGCAAGGGAAGGGACCGCGAACTCCGGCGTGCCCATGAACACAATGCGCATACCGTCACTCCCTCAGAGCCTTTTGGGCCTTTTCATCTTCCGTTTCTTCCTCCGGGAAGATCTCATGCTCCATGATATCCACGTACAGGACGCCGTTCAGATGGTCGATTTCATGGCAGAATGCCCTGGCCAGAAGGCCCTCACCTGTTTTTTCAAAAAATTTGCCGTGCCTGTCCTGGGCCCGGACGGTCACCTTCTGCGGGCGGCATACAAAGCCCTGGCGGCCCGGGACACTCAGGCACCCTTCCGGGCCGCACTGCTCGCCTTCCTTGGCGATGATCTCGGGGTTCACAAGCTCGATGAGCCCATTGCCGTCGTCCACCACCACCACCCGGCGCAGAATGCCTACCTGGGGCGCGGCCAGGCCCGCGCCGTCCGCCTTATACATCGTGTCGGCCATGTCCTTTAAAAGCAGCCATAGCCGCAGATCATATTTTGCGATGGGCTTGGCGACCTTGCGCAGCGCCTCGTCCCCGATTTTGATGATTTTCCTCTGTCCCATATGCTTCTTCCTTTCGTGATCCCATCTCATGGGGGCTGGGGTTCCGCTTTCCCCATCCAATTATATTATGGACGCCTGTACCCATTCCGTCCCCTATATCATGGACGCCGGGTTCCATTCGAAATATACCTGGCAGCCGGAGGTTGTTTCCGCCTGGGCCAAATCGCTCAAAAATCCGGCGATAGGGCGGCTCTCCGGATGCTCAAAAAGCTTCATCAGCACGTGATAGCGGTTCTTTCCCCGGATCAGCTTCACCGGCGCTTCGTCCATGCGCACCATCAGCACACGCTTTTGCTGGACGGGGTGCTTTTGAAAGTAATCCTGGCATTTTTCATGAAGCCGCTGGCAAACCGCCTTTGCCTCAGGCGCGTCCTCGCTTTCCACAAGCAGCCTGCACAACACCGTAAAAGGGGGATATAGGCCCGTGCGCCGCCTTTGGAACTCCATCTGGTAAAAGGCCCGGTAATCCTGGGCGGCGGCCGCCTTGATCACAGGATGCTCCGGCTTATAGGTCTGGATCACCACTTCCCCCGGCGCATCCGCCCGCCCGGCGCGCCCGGCCACCTGGGTCAAAAGCTGGAAAGTGCGCTCCGGGCTTCTGTAATCCGGCAGATTCAGCGTCATGTCCGCCGCCACAACGCCTACTAGCGTGACATTGGGAAAATCCAGCCCTTTGGCGATCATCTGGGTCCCGATGAGGATTTGCGCCTCCCCGGCCCGGAAGCTGGACAGCAGCCGGTGGTGGGCATCCTTGCCGGAGGTGGTGTCGTTGTCCATGCGGATGACCTTTACATCCGGCAGAAGCTTTTTGACTTCCTCCTCCACTTTTTGTGTGCCAAGCCCGAAGTAACGGATATATTTGCTGCCGCAGCTTGGGCAGACGGATGGGGGAGGGGCGGTATACCCGCAGTAATGGCAGTGCATGCGCCCGTCGCCCCCCGTTAGGTGATAGGTCATGGCGATGTCGCACTGGCCGCACTTGACCACATAGCCGCAGCTTCGGCAGGAGACAAAGGATTGATACCCCCGCCGGTTCAAAAACAGCATGGCCTGATTGCCCTTTTCCAGGCATTCCCGAAGCTTTTCGGAAAGCAGGCCGCTGAAAATGGAGCGGTTTCCGGCAGAAAGCTCCTTGCGCATATCCGCCACGTATACCTCGGGCATGGGCCTGCCCATCACACGGCTGGGCATTTCCAAAAGCGTGTAATCGCCTCTTCCGGCCAGCGCGAAGGACAATATGCTGGGGGTGGCGCTGCTCAAAAGCAACACAGCGCCCTCCCTTTTGCAGCGGCTCTTGGCTACCTCCCTGGCGTCGTAACGGGGGTGGTGCTCGCTTTGGTAGCTCTGCTCGTGCTCTTCGTCCACCACGATCAAGCCCAGCCGTTCCACAGGTGCGAACACCGCGGAGCGGGCACCTACCACCACCCTGGCCTGGCCCCGGCGGATCCTCCGCCATTCGTCAAACCGCTCGCCATCCGTCAGTCTGGAATGGAGCACCGCCGCCACGGGGCCGAACCTGTTCCTGAACCACTGTACCATCTGCGGCGTCAGCGCGATCTCCGGCACAAGGACGATGGCGCCTTTGCCCAGTTGAAGGGCCTTTCGGATCAGGCGGATGTAGACCTCCGTCTTGCCGGAACCGGTGACGCCATGGAGCAAAAAAGATCCCTCGCCCTTTTGGAGGGCGGGTTCCATCTCATGAAGCGCCTCCTGCTGCGCGGCCATCAGCGGGGGATCGGCAACTTCCCTTACCACCATGTCCCCATAAGGGGAACGTAAGACCTCCCGGTCGGAAAGCGTCACAAGCTCCATGGCTTCCAACTGCTTGAGCGCTGTCATGGGACTTTTTAGCAGCAGCGCAAGTTCCCGCACCGGATGCGGCTCCCCGTCCTTTAAAAGCGTCAGTAACAGCGCACGGCGCGGGGAACGCTTTTGCCCGAAGGCCGCCCTTTCTGCCTCCTCCTTGGGGATGCGGAGCATGGCATACGGCTCGGTCTTTTCCTTCACACGGCCGGCCCGCATGGCGGCGGGGAGCATCAGGCGCAGCGCCTCCGCCAGGGGACAGTGGCTGATTTCAGCCATTTCCTTCGCCAGGTCAATAAGCACAGGCAGCACGGCCGGATATTCCTCCAGCGGCCGCAGGATAGGCTTCAATTTTTCCTTTGGATAGTCGGTATCCTCCGAAAGGGAAAGAACCAGCCCTTCCACTTTTCTTGGCCCGAAGGGGACCAGGATACGGGTGCCTTTTCCCAGAGCCATGCCTTCTGGTACAAGATAGGTAAAGACATGGGCCACGTTTTCGTGCACTATGTCCACGATCACCTGGGCAAACATGTCTTCCCCTCCCATTTATAAGATGCCAACTTTTATTATACCGTCAACACGCGGATTGCACAAGCATGGTTTTTGCGGTCAACAGCCTGGGATCAAAAAATAGGGGTGGCCAAGAATACGGGAAAAGTTTGAAAAGGCGATTGACAAAGGCGCCGAAGTATAGTATTATTACCCTTGCCGCCATAAGCGGCGCGTCGCGGGGTAGAGCAGTTTGGTAGCTCGTCGGGCTCATAACCCGGAGGTCGAGGGTTCAAGTCCCTCCCCCGCAACCATTATGGCTACGTAGCTCAGCTGGCCAGAGCATTCGGTTCATACCCGAAGTGTCATAGGTTCAAATCCTATCGTAGCCACCAAGCAAACTCGCTGACAAGGCGGGTTTTTGTTTTACTCAAAAGCAGACGCCGGGGCAGGCCCACAAGCGATACACATAAACCTGCACTGCCGTGCGGCTTCCGCCAGCGGTAAAAAGACGCAAAAAATACCGGACGGCAGTAAGCTGTCCGGTATTTTCAAATGCGCTATTTCGCTTTTTTTCGCGCGGAATAGGTGACCACGGCACGCTGGATGACGATGAACAAAAGGAGCAATACGCCGGTAGCTATCTTGGCCCACCAGGAGGACAAGTTGCCGCTGAAGGTGATCAGGGCCGGAATGGTGGATTTGAGCAGCACGCCAAACAGGGTGCCTATCATGTACCCTACGCCGCCGGTGAGCATCACGCCGCCGATGACCGCGGAGGAGATCACATCCAGTTCTCCGCCAGCCAGCGCCAGGTTCCAGCCCGATTTTACATACAGCACGTAGGCGACGCCTGCCAGCGCGGAGCAAAAGCCGTTGATGGCGTACACCATCACCTTGGTGCGGCCCACAGGCAGGCCCATGAGCCTGGCTGACTGCTCGTTTCCGCCGATGGCGTACACATTGCGGCCAAAGCGCGTCCACTGCAAAATGATGGTGCCCAGGACCACCATGGCCAGCAGCAGCAGCACGCTGAAGTTAATGTAGGCCACGGGCTTGATTTTGACCCATGCGCCATCCTTGAGCTGCATCAGATAAATCTTCCAGCCGGCCAGGGAGTCGATTATAGGGTGGCTAATGGAAATGGATTCGCGGCTGATCAGCGCACATACGCCCCGGGCCAGGAACATGCCCGTCAGGGTGGTGATGAAGGGTGGAACGTTCAGGTAATGGATGGCGGCACCCATAACCAATCCCAGCCCCGTGCCCACCACCAAGGAAAAGAGGATGCAGATAACCGGATCAATGCCGAGCACCGTGGTGCCATAGGCGATGAGCATCCCGGTCAGGGAGGCTACCGCAGCCACCGACAGGTCGATTCCGCCGCTGATGAGCACCATAGTCATCCCTACGGCGGAGATGCCGATATAGGCATTTTCCGTGAACATCAGCGTCAGGGTGCGAACGGTGGTAAATCCCTTGGCGCCGAACATGAGCGCACCGAAAAGGTAGATAAGCCCAAATACGCCAAGGGTGGCATACACCATGACATATTTGGGATTGAACAGCCGCGCAGTCCATTTCTGGCGGTTTGTATCCACCTTAAGCACGGATCACACCCCCTGTAATTTCCTTGCGCCTGCGGCTGCGCTTGGATAGAGCCTTGCGCACAGGCTCGGACTGCAGCACAATGACCACGGCGATGATCATGGCCTCAAACGCAAGAATGGCTTCCGAAACGACGCCGAAGAAGTACACAAGCGTAATGATAGTGCGCATGATCAGCACGCCCACCACTGTGCCGGCCAGGCTGAACTTTCCGCCCGACATGCTGGTACCGCCGATGACCACCGCCAGGATCGCGTCCATCTCATTATTGACACCCGCGTTGTTGGAATCGCAGGAGGAGATGCGGCTGGAATAGATCAGCCCGGAGATGCCGGAAAGAAAGCCGGTCAATACATAGGCGATCATGATGATGCGGCTGGACCGGAGGCCGGATACGCGGCTTGCGCTGGGATTGATGCCCACCGATTCCACAAACATGCCGAAGGAGGTCTTGCGTGTAAACAGCGCCACGCAGGCGACGACAACAACCGTGATGATGATGGGCGTAGGCATCCACAGCAGTTTCCCCTGGGCAATGAACTGAAAGGGCGTGTACATGGTAGTATACTGCTTGCCGTTGGTGGCGATCTGTGCGATGCCGCGGCCCGCCACCATCAGGATCAGCGTGGCGATAATGGGCTGCATGCCCAGCTTCGAAATCAGCAGGCCGTTGAACGCGCCCATTACGGCGCATACCAGCAGCGGTACCAGGATCACAAGGAAAAAGGGCATGATGGTGTAATCGCCCGGCGTTGGATATTGAAGCACATCCCAGCGCAGGAATTTAAGCGCCATGGCCCCCGAAACCGCCACAAGCGCGCCCACGGACAGGTCTGTGCCGCCCAGGGCGATGACCAGCGTCATACCCATGCCGATGATCACAATCTCCGCCGAGCGGTTCAGGATATCGATGGGGACACCGTAGAGCATGCCGGTGGCCTGGTTGAACTCAATTTTCAAAAAATCCGGCCGGAGGATCACGCTGACCGTCAGGATCAGCACCTCCGCAATGATTGCCCAGAACAGCTTGGAACGGAGGATACCATCCCAGTCAATTCTGCGTTTCATGCGCTCACCTCCGCGGATTCGTTGGCGATGATGGCCAGGATATCCGATTGCTGGCAGGATTCCCCGTCCAGTTCGGCCGCTTTGGCAAGATCGCGCATGACGATGATGCGGTTGGAGCAACGGATGATCTCGTCCAGCTCGGAGCTGATAAAGATTACCGCCATATCCTTTTCACACATTTCCAGCATCAGGCGCTGTATCTCGGCCTTGGCACCCACGTCAATGCCGCGGGTGGGCTCATCCAGGATCAGCACATCCGGATTGGTGGCCATCCAGCGGGCCAGGATCACTTTCTGCTGGTTGCCGCCGGAAAGCTCACCCACCTTTTTATCGGCGTTGGGCGTGGCGATGGAAAGCAGGCGGATATATTTATCGGCCAGCGCTTGCTGCTCCTTCAGCGGCATGGGCTTCAAAAAGCCGCGTTTTGCCTGTACCGCCAGAAAAATATTCTCCCGCACCGAAAGATCGCCGATGATGCCGTCCCGCTTGCGGTCTTCCGGACAAAAAGCAATCTTGCTGTTGATGGCATCCAGGGGGATACGCAGCGCCAGCGCCTTGCCGCACACCTTAACCGTGCCCCGCTGCGGGCGGGTGACACCAAAAAGCATCTCGGCAGTTTCCGTGCGGCCCGAGCCCAACAGGCCCGCAAACCCTACCAGCTCCCCTTTCTTCACCAACAGGGAGATATCTTCCACTTTGCCGGAAATGCCAATGTGGTCAGCCTCCAGCATTGCTAAAGCGTCCGGCTTCTGCTCCGCGCGCTTCAGGTTGAAAATTTGATTCATATCCTTGCCGATCATGTGGGTGACAAGATCCAGCTTGGTGATTTCGTTTGTGGGATATTCGCCCACCAGACGGCCGTTGCGCAGGACCGTGATCCTGTCGGATATTTGAAACACCTGGTCCAGGAAGTGAGTAATGAAGACAATGCCCAGGCCCCCGGCCTTGAGGTCGCGCATCACCTTGAACAACCGCTCCACTTCATGCTCGTCCAGGGAGGAGGTAGGCTCATCCAGAATCAGCACCTTGGCCTTGATGTCCACCGCCCGGGCGATGGAGGCCATCTGCTGGACGGCGATGGAATAATACGAAAGCGGGCGTGTAACATCAATGGACATGCCCATACGTTCCATCAATTCCGCAGCGCGCCTGTTGATCATTTTCCAGTTGATCTGCATCCGCTTCATAGGTTGGCGGCCGACGAATATGTTTTCGGCCACTGTGAGGTTGGGGCACAGGTTGATTTCCTGGAACACGGTGGAAATCCCCATGCCGATGGCAGCCAGGGGAGAGGAGGGATGAATCTCCCGGCCATCCAGAAGGATCGTGCCCGCATCCATGCGGTGGACGCCGGTCAGGCATTTGATAAGCGTGGACTTGCCGGCGCCGTTTTCGCCCAGCAGCGCGTGCACCTCGCCCCTTTTCAGCGCAAAATCCACAGAATCCAGTGCCTTGACGCCTGGGAACTGGATTGAAATGCCCTTCATTTCCAGAATGTTTTCCTGCAAACCATCACCCCCTCAATCCGCTATATGCTCCAATCCTATAGGAAGGACGGATGAGGGCTCGGCCCTCATCCGTCGCGGCCCATTCACACAAGCCTTCCGAAAGGATCAATACTTGCGATCGGCGATGACATCCTCTGCTTTGATGGACAGGGAGCCTTCCGCATCGTAGGCGATGCCACCCGTGGCGTCATAGCAGAACTCAGCGGGGTGGATGACCGTCTTGTCATAGGTCTGGCCGGCTTCCAAGTTCTTGATGCACTCGATAACGAACTGGGAATACAGCGGCGTGCACTCGATGGTGGCGTTCATTTCACCGGCCACGATGGCTTCAAAGGCAACCTTTACGGAGTCGCAGCCCACGATGATGATGTCCTTGCCGGGCACCTTGCCGGCGGCCTTAATGGCGGTGATGGCGCCCAGCGCCATGTCATCGTTCTCAGCCAGCAGCAGGTCGATCTTGGACTGGGACTTCAGGAAGCTCTCCATAACGGCCTGGCCTTCGGCACGTGTGAAGTTGCCGGTCTGGGAAGCTACGACCTTGATGTTGGGGAAGTTGGCAAGGGCTTCATGGATGCCGGCGGTACGGTCGGTGGCGGGGCCGGAACCGGTGGTGCCTTCAAGAATCACGGCGTTGATCTCTTCTTCGCCGCGGCCAATGCTCTTGAGGTAGTTTCCGGCCCAGTAGCCCATGCGGCGGCCTTCTGCAACGAAATCACCGCCAAAGGCGGCCACATAGTCAATCTCGTCGGCACAGTCCGGGATACGGTCGATCAGGATCAGGGGAATCTCAGCCTCGTTGACTTCCTTGAGCACTTCTTCCCAGCCGGTGGTTACCACGCCGGTGAAAAGGATGTAGTCAACGCCCTGGGAGATGAAGTTGCGCAGCGCCTTGATTTGGTTTTCCTGCTTCTGCTGGCCATCGTCATACACCAGCGTCCAGCCTTCGGCCTGGATCCCAGCACACAGATCGTCGGTGTTGGCGGTACGCCAGTCCGATTCCTGGCCGATCTGCGAGAATGCCACGGTCAGCGCACTCGCGCTAGCGGCGAAGGCGGACATCATCACCAGGCAGAGAACCAGAGCAACCAGCTTCTTCATAAGGTAATCCCTCCATTCATTTTGGACATGATTCACATGTCTCGCTAGAGAGATGTATGTTACTATTACTCAAAAAATGACGTGTGAATGTCTATAGTAAGTGCAATTTCTTTGGAATCGATGGAAAATGGCTTTCACAAGTGTCTGGCAAGGCCTTCGTATGTGTTATAATGTGGCAAACATCACAAGGCGCAGGAGAAGATATGTTCATCGCCGATGTACACATTCATTCGAAATATTCCAGAGCCACCAGCAAGGAATGCGTGCCCGAGTTTTTGGACCAATGGGCGCGCCGCAAGGGACTTCATCTTATCGGCACCGGGGATTTTACCCATCCCGCCTGGCGGAAGGAACTTTGTGAAAAGCTGATCCCCGCGGAAGAGGGCCTGTATACGCTGAAAAGGGAGTTCCGGCAAACGGAGGATGCGGCAAACGGGCGGGCTGCTACGCGGTTTATCGTTTCCGGCGAAATCAGCTCCATCTATAAAAAAAGCGGCAAGGTGCGCAAGGTCCACAACCTGATCCTGCTTCCCAGCCTGGAAGCAGCCGCGGCGCTGGCTATACGTTTGGAAGCGATCGGCTGCAACCTGCATTCCGATGGCAGGCCGATTCTGGGGCTGGACAGCCATGATCTGCTGCAAATGACTTTGGATGCCTGCCCGGAGGCCATCTTCATCCCTGCCCATATCTGGACGCCGCACTTTTCCCTGTTTGGGGCGTATTCGGGGTTTGACGATATCCGGGAATGCTACGGGGACCTGACGGGGTACATCCACGCACTGGAAACGGGGCTTTCCTCGGACCCGCCCATGAACTGGCGCCTTTCCGCACTGGACGGCTATACGTTGGTTTCCAATTCCGACGCCCATTCGCCGGGGAACCTTGCCAGGGAGGCGAACCTTTTTGATACGGACCTGTCCTACCCCCACATTGCCAGGGCGCTTGAGGATAAGAACGCCGGGGGATTTTGCGGCACCCTGGAGTTCTTCCCCGAGGAGGGAAAGTACCATTACGACGGGCACAGGGCCTGCCAGGTATGCCTGAAGCCTTCGGAAACAAGGGCGGCAGGGGGGAAGTGCCCTGTATGCGGCGGAAAGATCACTGTGGGGGTATTAAGCCGTGTGGAGGCGCTGGCGGACCGGGCGGAAGGCTTTGTTCCTCCTTGCGCGAAGCGGTTTGAAAGCCTTGTCCCCCTTGCGGAGATCGTCGCCTCTTCCTTGGGCGTGACTGCCGCAAGCGCCAAAGCAAGGGCGTCATATGAAAACCTGGTCCGCGACTTGGGTCCGGAACTGTATATCCTTCGGGAGGCCTCCCTTGGGGACATCGGGCAGGCGGCCGGCGCGCTGGTGGCCGAGGGTATCCGCAGGCTGAGATCGGGGAAAGTGGATATCCGTCCCGGATATGACGGGGAATACGGGAAAGTTAGTGTTATGAGCCGGGAGGAAATCAACCTGATTTCCGGCCAAATGAGCTTTCTAGGGGGAGAGGCGGGAAAAAAGCAGCCTGCGGATGTAGGGAGAAAGCCGCGCGTACAGGCGGTGGAAGAGAATCCTTTGCGCCTTGCCGAAGGTGAAAGAAAACCGCCCGAAGCGGTTGAGGATGTTTTATCCGGTGTGCGTGAAGAAGTGCCCTATGGGCTGAACCGGGAGCAATGGGCGGCCGTTTCCGCTCTGGAGCCTGCCGTGGCCGTCGTCGCCGGACCCGGTACGGGCAAGACCAAAACGTTGGTCAGCCGCATCGCCTGGCTTGTGGAAACGCAAAATGTAAAGCCATCTGCCATCACCGCCGTCACCTTTACCAACAAGGCCGCGGGGGAAATGCGCCTCCGCCTTGAAAAGCAGTTCGGGTCCAAGCGCGCCGCGAGGGCCATGACCATCGGCACCTTCCATGGGATCTGCCTTCAAATTTTGTCAAAACAAAGGGGCGGGGATATCCCAATCATCGATGAGGCGGACGCCCTTGCGTTGGCCGGGGAGACCCTGGACAGCCTTGGCCTGAAAAACGCGCCCCGGGACATTCTGCGAAAGATATCGCTGGTCAAAAACGGGATGGCCGAGGGCGGGGAAGCCCTCCCGCCCGGGGTATATGACCTGTACAACAGCCGGCTTGCGGCGCTTGGCATGCTGGATTATGATGATCTGCTGCTTCACGCGCTGGCGCTTTTCGAAAAAGGCGGTCCGGAGGCGCCGGATGGCGGCCTCTTTGCTTCTTTTTACCATTTGCTGGTGGATGAATTCCAAGATATCAACGTCCTTCAATACCGGCTGATCCGGCAATGGGGGAAAAAGAGCGCCGGCATTTTTATCATTGGCGATCCGGACCAGTCCATCTATGGTTTCCGGGGATCGGACCCCCGCTGCTTCGCCCGGTTCCTTGAAGAATATAATCCCGTCAGGCGGGTAATGCTTACGCAGAATTACCGTTCCACGCCCCAGATCCTTCGCTGCGCCCAGGCGGTGATCCGGGGGAACAGGACTCAGGAGCGTGCCACGGCGCTTGCGGCCACACGGGAAAGCGGGGCCAAGGTCCGCCTTTTGACAGCAGATGACGCGTTCGCAGAAGCGCTGTTTGTGACCCGTGAAATCGGCCGGATGGTGGGCGGTATGAACATGCTGGACGCCCATGACGCAAAGCAAAAAAGCCCGGGGACAGGAGCCCGTGGCTTTTCCGATATCGCCGTCCTCTACCGCACCAACCGCCAGGCCGGTATTCTGGAGCAATGCCTGCAAAAGGAGGGCATTCCCTACACGGTGGCCGGGCGGGATTCGTTTCTTTTGGAGCCGGAGGTCCGGCACACGGTGGCGTTCTTCCGGCATCTGGAAAACCCGCGGGATCTTGCCGCCCTGAGGATCGTTCTTCGGGGGGCGGGATGCCCCGCGGGCTTTGCGCGCAAGGTGCTGGAAGGCTATGCCGCAGCGGAAAAAAGTTTGCAGGCTTTGGAACAAGCCGTGGGGGAGGCCGGACCGGCCGTCCGGGAAACTCTTGCCCTCCTGCTTGGGCAGGTGCGGAAATATGCTCCCCTCATTCGCAAAGAAAAGCCGGAAAAGCTGTTGCAACGCTGGATGGGGGAGCCGGACGCCCGGGAAACCGAAGATATGGAAAAGCTGCTTCATACCTCCGTCATGTATGATACGATGCCGGCGCTTTTGAACGCGCTGGTGCTGGGCAGCGAAAGCGATCTGGTCAGGAGCGGGGGAAAGAAATACGTGCCTGACGCCATTTCCCTGATGACGCTCCACGGCGCCAAGGGGCTGGAATTCCCCGTTGTATTTCTCTGCGGCGCCACGGAAGACTTGATCCCCTTCAAGGACCACAGCGGCAATTGCAGCTTGGAGGAGGAATTGCGGATCCTGTATGTGGGCATGACCAGGGCGCGGGATGAGCTTGTTTTGATGACATCCCCCACCCCTTCTCCCTTCCTTGGCAGCCTTCCCGGGGAAGACACCCTTTCCGGCAAAGCCTTTGACCGCAAAGAAGCGCCTGGCGCCAGGCAGCTGCGTTTTTTTGACCTCTAAGCACACTGCTTTCCCGTATCCCTTTCCTCTGCCTGCGCGCTGAACGGAGGCGGCACGGCTACACGGGTGACAAGCTCGTCCTTGACAAGCATTGTTTCGTTACTCTGAGCATCACTGGAAATGACCTGTTTCCCATTGGTGTATACGAAGCCGCTGCCGGGAAGCAGATATCCCCAGGATGGCGCCCTGCTCGTTGCGGGCATATCCGGCGTTATCGGGGGCCGAAGGTAAAAACGGATACCGGTCCGATGTGTCGCCCACGGTGAGCAGGCTGTAACCGGCCTTGCCGCCCTTTGAACAGGGCAATGTGTCGCTGGCGCCTTGGCTGGCCCAGGAAGGCCGCGCATCGCCCAAAATGGCGCCCACACGCAGAAATTCATGATAGGGAATTACCGCGATATCTCTGCGGCCCACTTCGCTTGCCTGCTGCAAACCGCCCATTTCCGGCGTAAAGAGCTGGGTGATACGAAAGGCTGTCTCTGTTCCCTGGACCGGCACGGTTTTACGCAGGCGCAATGTGGGGCAAGGTGTTTTCCGTTGGCTTGAAGTTTCTTCCACGTCACCTCACGTAACAAGCCCCTATGGACGGATCACTTGTCCATAGGGGCGGAGGGGCCGGCCTACAGCCGGTGTACGTAACTAGGGGGAGTTTACCTCGCGATGTTGAAGCTGTCGATGATCCGGCCGATATAGCCGATGCCGTTTTCTTCCAGGCTGGCTTGGACACCCCTGGCGTTCATGCCGTTTTCGTCCACCCGTACCAGCATGAAGGAGCGGAAGTCATTCTGTTCAATCACGGGCAGGTTGCCGGAGAAGTGGTAGGGATCTCCGGTGGAGCGGTAGTTGTTGCCGATGGAGGCCGCCTCGATGTAGTTGACGCCGTTGATCAGATACCGTTCATACACATGGCTGTGGCCAAAGTTGACGGCATCCACGCCGTAAGATTCATACAGGGGGCGCAGCACGTCCCAGCAGTAGTCGCCGTTGGGATAAATGGCCTTGGCAGGATCAGCGGGATCGGCTACAGCCTTGGATACGGGATAGTATCCGTCTTCACCGCGGTTGAGCATATGCCAGTGCATGACTACCCACTTGTATTTGCTCTGGTTGCCGGCCAGGTCGCTTTGCAGCCATTTGACCTGGGCGCTGTCGGGGGAAATATCGTCCTTGGTAATCCAGCCGGGGAATTCAAAGCCGTTCCATGATTGCCAGCGGAACACACTCAGGGAGGTGATGTGCAGGTCGCCGTAATCTACGGAATACCAATGCTTGCCGCCAACAGCGTATTCCTGTTCGGGATACAGCGGGCGGAACAGCTGCATATAAATGCTCAGGTTCCAGTTGGCGTCGCTTTGCGCCATTTCCTTGTCGGTAAATGCACGCTGATCATCCACCTCATGGTTGCCTGGGCAGTAGAAAATGGGCATATACTGCATCAGGTGGCTGTTTTCCGTGTTTTGCTGCAGGCACTCAAAGAAGGTCCGGTCTTCCTCGCCTTTATTCTGGTAGCAGTTTTCCACATGGAACCATTCCCCGGCCTTCCAGGGAGTATTAGCAAGGTCGCCGGCGAATAGGATGAAATCCTTTTGCTGCTGGCCCATCAATTTGATGGTCTCCTTGGTCTTTACTTTTAACTGCATATCACTGAGCAGCGCAAAGTCAAACGCCTGCCCTTTTTCGGGCGCCGCTTTGAAAAAGTACCGGGGGCCGGATTCCACCGTGCCGTCCTTTTCGGTGACGGCCCGGTAATAGACAATGCTGCCGGGCGTAAGATTTTCAAGCTTGGCGATCAGCTGGTATACGGGCAGTTCGGGATTGTTTTCCGGGATGGGGTCATAGCCTTCCACGGTGGCGCTGGAGCGGAAGCCCTTGATCTCATACTGCACAGCCTCGGCGCGGCTGCCAAGAGCGATGGTGGGCCCATACTCCACATAGCCGGAGCAGGCTTCTTTGTTCAGCCAAAGGATGTTCATCTCAACGGAGGGGTTCAAGGAGACCATGTAGGTGTCGGTGTAGTTCAGGCCGGGGGCCGCCTCCGCCAGAGCCAGGCCGGACAGGCACAAAAGGACCGCGAGGACAAGCACAGACAGAATGGTTTTGCGATGCATTCCCTTTCTCCTCCTTTTTTGGATTCCCAAACAAGTGTAGCCGCCAACTGTATGCCCCTGACTATTGAAGGGTTGGGGCATGGTTATTCTTTTTTGGCAGGCTGTTGGGAAGATGAAGGAAATGTATGGCGGCTGGCAGAAAAGCGCGTCATTTCTTTCAGAACACAAACTGTGAGCGAGCGATGGGCGACGGAAGAAGAATGCGCGTATTGCAAAACGGCGCAGGCCAATCGCCGCTCTGCGCCATGGAAAAGAATAAGCCACGCCTTTTGTTACTGCAGATAGAACCCGGGAATGCCATCGTGCAGGCTTTGAACGGTATGTTCGATGCGCTTTTTTGCATCTTCGCCATCCGCTCCGCCCTCCACGTATTTCAGAACCTTGTCCTTTTCGTCGGTAGACATGGCGCCAAAACGGTCAAAAGCCAGTTGGTCGCCCATCAGCAGCATGCCAAGGCCCAAAGGCATATCGCTTCCCAAACCTGTGGCGCCGGGAGTGTTTTGCATTTTCATCCGCTCCTTGTTCATGATATAGGCGCAGTTTTTCCGGTAAAACAGTTTTTGATGCGGTGGAAGGCTTGCGGATTCCGTTTCCTTTCCGCTGCGGCCTGAAGCGGCCAGACGGGCAAACGCTATCCCAGCAACAGGACGCTTCGGTTGGTGCAAAAGGCAATGGAACGGTTCCTGCATGCAATGGCCTTTTTGCGGAATAAGCCGTATACTGCAGACAAGGACAGACCATATCCCGTATTTCGTTATCAGTGTGGGATGTGCCGACGGAAAGGTTCGTGAAAAAACATGCTTCGTGCCGCCATCATCGGATGTGGGAACATTGCGCCCGTGCATGCGCAGGCAATTGATGCGCTGGACATGGTGGAACTTGTCGCCTGTGCCGATATTGATCTTCAACAGGCCCGGAACTTGGCCGGCGAACGCCATATTCACATCTACGCCTCCATGGAGGAACTGCTTGAGCGGGAGCAGGTGGATGTGGTGCATCTTTGCACGCCCCATTATCTTCATGTTCCCATGGCGGCCCTTGCCGCATCCCGGGGGATCCATGTGTTTTCCGAAAAACCGCCCGTGATCGACCGCGCGCAATGGTCGGAGCTTGCAAAAGCCGCCGGGAAGGTGCGCGTCGGCGTGTGCTTTCAGAACAGGTACAACGGCGCGGTGCAGAAGATGCGCTCGCTTCTTGCGGATGGAAGCCTTGGCAAGGTATGCGGTGCCCGGGCCTTTGTCACCTGGGCAAGGGATAAGCAATATTATGGGGACAGCGGCTGGCGCGGAAGGCTAAACACCGAGGGCGGCGGCGCGTTGATCAACCAGGCCATCCATACCCTGGACCTGATGGTCTACCTGCTGGGAAGGCCGGAAAACGTTGACGCCACGCTGTCCAACCATCATTTACAGGACGTGATCGAGGTGGAGGATACCGTGGAGGCATATATGACCTTTGGCGGAGCACCCGGCCTGTTTTACGCCACCACCGCCTACTGCGCCAACGCCCCCGTGTATCTTGAAATCAACTGTGAAAACGCGGCGCTTATCATGGAAAAGGATGAGCTTGTGCTGCGCTATCCCAAAGAGGCGGAGGAGCGTTTTGATTACAGGCAGAACATAAGCGTGCCCAAAGACTACTGGGGTGCCGCGCATATGGCCTGTATCCGCGATTTTTATGAAGCCCTGCTCTCGGGCAGCGGTGTGCCCATCGGCATTGAACAAGTGCGGGATACTGTCGATACGATGCTTGCCATTTATGGCAGATAGGTCTTTAGGGAAACTGTTTCTCCGGAGAACACCACAAAAATGAAAGGATGATCAGGATGGGTAAAAGCCAGCCGGATGCATGGGTCCAGGAAACGTTATCCAAGATGGATGACAAAATGCGCTATGGGTTAGCAAAGGCGCAGGGGTTGGACGGCATCCCTTATACGGTGGCGGACGGCCAATGGGTCTCCAAGGGGATTACCTGGTGGACCAACGGTTTCTGGCCCGCAGCCATGTGGCAGATGTATCTGGAAACGGGGGAAGACCTGTACCGCCTGGAAGCGGAGCGCGCCGAGAAGATGATGGACGAGGCGCTAAGGGACGTGCTGACGCTTCACCATGATGTGGGATTTATGTGGCTTATTAACAGCGGTGTGCGCTTCGCCGTCGAGGGGGATAAAGACAGCCTGACCCGCGTGCTTTTCTGCGCCAATATGCTGGCGGGCAGGTACAATCCCAACGGCTTCATCCGGGCTTGGAACGGGAAGGAACGCACCGGCTGGGCCATCATTGATACCATGATGAACCTTCCGCTTTTGTATTTCGCCAGCGAATATACCGGCGATCCCAGATACCGGCTTATCGCGCTAAACCACGCCCATACGGTGCAGCGCTGCTTTATCCGGGAGGACGGCTCCTCCCACCATATCGTTTGCTTCGATCCGGAAACGGGCAAAGTGCTGGAAACGCCCACCGGCCAAGGGTACGCACCGGGTACAAGCTGGTCCCGTGGCCAGGCTTGGGCCATCTACGGGTTCATGCTCAGCTATCTGTATACAGGGGAAGCATCCTTCCTGCAAACAGCACGCGGTGTGGCGGATTATTTCCTGAGACATATGCCCAAGGATGATATCCCGCCCGTGGATTTTTTACAGCCGGCGGAGCCGGATATCAAGGATGTTTGCGCCGGAGCCATCGCCGCCTGCGGGCTGCTGGAACTGGCGGGCGCGCTGGACGGTGATCCGATGGCCGATAGCTACCGGGAAGCCGCCATCCGCATGCTGAAGGCCATGGATGAAAAATGTGCCGATTGGACCCACGCAACACCTGCCATCCTCACCATGTGCACCTCCGCTTACCATGATGTGCCGGGCCGCCATATCGCCATGAACTACGGCGATTCCTTCTTCATTGAGGCCGTGCGCAAGCTCAAGGGCGAGAAGCGGCTCCTCTGGCGGCCTACGTGGGGAAAAGGCAAGCCCGACCAATAAACGATTTGTGATATACGGAGGGGGGGCGTTTTTAAAAAAACACCCCCACCCGCGCCAACGGGG
>JAEWVC010000043.1 GCA_023459275.1 Bacillota bacterium
CATAACCGGTTGGTCCGGGGTTCAAGTCCCTGAAGGCCCACCAGCCATATGGCCCGGTAGTTCAGTTGGTTAGAATGCCAGCCTGTCACGCTGGAGGTCGAGGGTTCGAGCCCCTTCCGGGTCGCCATTTTTCTTCCCGGGCCTTGAACAAGGAGCAGCGCGCTGACGTAGCTCAATTGGCAGAGCAGCTGATTTGTAATCAGCAGGTTGCGGGTTCAAGTCCCATCGTCAGCTCCATCGCCTCCCTTTGGGGCGGCACACCGGATCCTTCCCAGGTGCAAAGGTTCTATATGGATGGGTTCCCGAGTGGCCAAAGGGAGCAGACTGTAAATCTGCCGTCGCAGACTTCGGTGGTTCGAATCCACCCCCATCCACCAATATGCGGGAATGGCGGAATTGGCAGACGCGCTAGATTCAGGTTCTAGTGAAGATTTCCTTCATGCAGGTTCAAGTCCTGTTTCCCGCACCAAGCCCTTGAAAACACAGGTTTTCAAGGGCTTTCCCTTTGCCGGGCGGCCCGCGGCCCAAAAAATTCTCTTTTCAACAGCAAAAAGGAAGGGTAATATAATAAAATAACACAGCCATCGCCGGCGGCGGAAGGAGAGCCATGGACGTTTCGATACTGCACCCGGAGCTTTTGAATATTACGGATACGCAGACCGGCAAAACATATTTCGGCGGCGATCAGGAATGGTATGCCAACGAATGGCATAAGCGGGCCGGCTGCGGCCCCACCTGCGCGGCCAATGTGACGGCGTACCTGGCCAAGACGCGGCCGGGGATGCAGCCCCTGTACGGCGGCGATATGTCGCTGGCCGGTTTTTCGCGCCACATGGAGGAAGTGTACGCCTACGTCACCCCCGGAACCATGGGGCTGAACCGCACCGAAATGTTTTCAGAGGGGATCGTGCGTTTCGCCCAAAGCCGCGGCGTCGCCCTGACGCCCCACGTTTTTGATGTATCCGGCTATGCGGCCAAGAACCGCCCGCCGGTTTCAAGCCTGGGGGACTTTGTGAAGGCCGGGCTTTTGTCGGACTGCCCCATCGGCTTTCTGAACCTTACAAGGGGCCGGGTGAAAAACATACAGGGCTGGCACTGGATCACCGTCTTCAACGCGAAGGTGGACGGCGACACGGTTTTCACCTGCGCCTCCGACGAGGGGAAGGAAGTCTGCTTCGATCTGAAGCTGTGGTACCTCTCCACCCGCATGCGCGGCGGCCTGGTATACTTTACGGACGGCGCGGCTTGAAGCGCTTGAGCCTCAGGGCGTTGCTCACCACCGACACGGAACTCAAGGCCATGGCGGCAGCCGAAATCACGGGGTTCAAAAGCGGCCCGCCGAAAAGATACAGCAGCCCGGAGGCGATGGGGATCCCCGCCGTGTTGTAGGCGAAGGCCCAGAATAGATTCTGCTTGATATTGCGGATGGTGCTCCTGCTGAGCTTAATGGCGGTGGCCACATCCTGCAAATCGCTGCGCATCAGCACAATATCGGCCGATTCCATGGCCACGTCGGTGCCGGAGCCGATGGCGATGCCGATATCCGCCTGGGTCAGCGCCGGCGCGTCGTTGATGCCGTCGCCCACCATGGCCACTTTATACCCTTCGCTCTGCAGCTTTTTCACTTCAATGGACTTTTCCCCCGGCAGCACCTCGGCCAGTACCCGGTCGATGCCCACCTGCCGGGCAATGGCGTTTGCGGTCTGCACCCCGTCGCCGGTGACCATGGCCACCGCAAGGCCCATTTCATGCAGCCTGCGCACGGCTTCCGCGCTGCTCTCCTTCACCACGTCCGCCACGGCGATGATGCCGGCCATCCGTCCGTCCAAAGACACGTACATGGGCGTCTTTCCCTCTCCGGCCAGGCGTCCGGCTTCCGCCGTCCAGCCCTCCGTTAAGATGCCGCTCTCCTCCATCATCCGCTTATTGCCTATCAGTACGTTTTTCCCACCGGCCACGGCCTCAATGCCCCGGCCGGGAATGGCGGAAAACCGCTCCATGGGCGGAAGGGCCAAGTCCTCCTGCTCCGCGCGGCGCACGATGGCCGCGCCAAGAGGATGCTCCGAGCCTTTTTCCGCGGCGGCGGCCACCAGCAAAAGCTCCTCCCGGGGGATACCCTCCGCGGGCAAAAGATCCGTCACCTCCGGCCGGCCCTTGGTAATGGTGCCCGTCTTGTCCAGCACCACGATGCCGATCTTGTGGGCGGTCTCCAGCGCCTCGCCGCTTTTGAACAGAATGCCGTATTCCGCGCCCTTGCCGGTACCCACCATGATGGCGGTGGGGGTGGCCAGCCCCAGGGCGCAGGGGCAGGCGATGACCAGCACGGAGATGAACACCGTCAGCGCGAACACCAGGGATTGGCCGCCTATCAGCCAGGCGGCTGACACGGCCAGGGCGATCAGGAATACCGCCGGGACAAAGTAGCCGGAGACGATGTCCGCCATCCTTGCGATGGGGGCCTTGGAGCCCTGGGCATCCTCCACCAGCTTGATGATCTGGCTTAAAGCCGTGTCCGCGCCCACCTTGGCGGCCTCCACCCGGAGGGCGCCGTTGGCGTTCAGTGTGGCGGCGTATACCTTGTCGCCGGGCTTTTTGTCCACGGGCATGCTTTCGCCGGTGAGCATGGATTCATCCACCGAGGTGAACCCCTCCAGCACCACGCCGTCCACGGGGATCTTTTCCCCCGGCCTTACCAACAGCAGGTCGCCTGCCTCCACTTCGTCCACGGGCGTTTCCACCTCACGGCCATCCCTTACTACCGTGGCTGTCTTGGGTGCCAGGCCCATCAGCTTTTTGATGGCTTCGGAGGTCCTGCCCTTGGAGATGGTCTCCAGCGTCTTGCCCAGCATGATCAAAGTAATGATGACGCCCGCCGTCTCAAAATACAGCCCATGAACGCCCATGGCGTCGCCCATGAGGATGCGCCAGACGGAGTACAGGCTGTAGCCCACGGCGGCGGTGGTGCCGATGGCAATCAGGGAATCCATGTTGGGGCTGCGCTGCCAAAGGGCCTTGTACCCCACCCGGTAGAACCTGTTCCCCGCAATCAGGATGGGAATCGTCAGCAGCACCTGGACCAGGGCATACGCAAGGGGATGCGTCCCGGGGGAAAGAAAGGCCGGGATGGGCAGCTTTACAAAGGAAAGCATGGGCGCCATGGCCAGATAGAAAAGCGGAATGGCAAAGACCGCCGACACCAAAAGCTTGATTCGCATCACGCGGATCTCCCTTTCCTTGCGCAGCCTGTCCTCGTCCACGGCCCCGCTTTGCGCCGCCAAGGCTTTGTAACCCAGGCTTTCAATGGCCTCACGGATGTCCGTAAGCCGGACTTTTTTCGGGTCATAGGTGACGGCCGCCTTTTCGCTGGCAAAGTTCACCGACGCTTTTTCAACGCCTTCCATTTTCCCCAGCGTCTTTTCGATCCTTTGGGCGCAGGCCGCGCAGGTCATCTCCCCGATGGGGATCAAAATGGAGCGGCCTTCGCTCTCCTCCGCCACGCCGTATCCGGCCTTTTCCACCGCGGCCTTAATGGCCCCGGAGTCAAGGCTCTCCCCGTCATAGGATACGGTCAGCTTTTCGGTGGCCAGGTTCACGGAGGCGCTTTCCACGCCCTCCAGGCCGTCCACCGCTTTCTCCACCCGCCGCGCGCAGGCCGCGCAGGTCATCCCCGTGATGGAAACGGTTTCCTTGTTCATGTTTTCCTTGCCTTTCTATGTCAAAGCATCTTATCGATGGTCGTAAGCAGTTCATCCACCACCGCGCTGTCCCCGGCACGTATTTTGTCCACCAGACAGCCATGGATGTGGTTCTCCAGCACAATTTTGCTGATGGAGGTCAGCGCCGAACGTGCCGCCGCGATCTGATTCAGTATATCGTCGCAGTAAACGTCCTTCTCCACCATGCCCCTGATGCCCCGCACCTGCCCCTCCACGCAGCTTAGCCTGCGCAAAAGCGCCGCGCGCAGCTTCTCATCCCGCACCGTCTTGCGCTCCCCGCAAGCCGCGCATACCGCCGCTTCGTTTTCTGTCCGCGGATTATCAGCCATGAAAGCCCCTCCTTGCGCCTGACCATATACCATACCCCCGTGGGGTATCATCAGTATAAAGGATGCGCCTTTCTTTGTCAAGCTGCGAATGTATGCCTGATGCACACCAACCGAAGATAATTTGTGCTACAATGGAAAAAAACGGCGCCGCAAAAAAACAGGAATTGCGCAGCCGTCATCACGAAGGGAGAAAACATATGAAAAACCGGCTGTCCCGTTATGTATCCGTCTTTATGGCTCTTTTGCTGCTGCTGGGCGCGTTCCCGGCCCTGGCGGAGGAAGCGCCCGCGGAGGGGCCGTATATCAATCTTCTGTCCGTTCCGGCGTATGGGGACGTGGATGGCCTGGTGGAGCTTGAACTGGTCACCGCCGGCGGTGAGGCTGTGACGCCGGATGCGTATATCGCGACGCTGTTTTTACAGGTGGAGCCCGACGGAAGCTATTGGATCAAGCCGACATATGACGATCCTTTTGTCAGCGCCGATCCGGATGGCATCTACCGGATCGACTGCACCACCGGCGGCATCGATGAGCTTGCCCTTGCCTACCATATTTTTGTGCTCCCCGCGGACCTGCGGGTAACAGCTTATGAGGATGCGCTTTCCGCCTGCGTTGACTATGTGCGGGTGGACAGGGCAGAGGACGGGAGCTATACGGTTTTGCACATAGGGACGCCAGAGCAGCCGCCGGAACCATAATCCGTCCCCGCGCGCCCCTCCCTGCCGGCTGTTTCCCGCCCCTCCGCGGTGAAATGGCCGTTTTTTTTACTCCGCGCTTTTGCTCCCCCAAAGGGCGGTGCCGTCTTGGGATAGGGCGGTGAAGGTGGTGGTCCAGGCCCTTTGCTGGCTGTCATAGGCCCTTACGAACACGCCCTCGTACAGAACGTCGTCCAGCGTGATCTCCATGCGGTTGTCCTCAAACATCCTCCACGTTCCCGTGCCGCTCCCCGAAAGCGTACCCTCCGGCCCAAGGGTCACGCTTACCGAGGGGTGGGGCTTTGTGTTGATATCCGACTGATGATTGATCACCTTGTATTCCCCCGCCGCATCCAAAGGGTCCACGGGAGATACCGTCTCCCCGGCATACCGGTAGGGCGTCACCACAGGCCATCCCGCCCCGTTGAAATAGAACTGGTGCACCCGAACGGCATGGGCTTCCCCTCCGTTCAAAAACCGGGTGTGGAACACCAGAAAATACTGACCCGTTTCCGGCAGGTAGATGGCGGAATTATGCCCGGGGGACACGTATCCCACCGTCATTTGGTTCTTTTCCCCGGGGAGGGCCACAAATTGATAGCCGCCCATCAGCTTCACGCCGTACGCCACAATGTCCGCATCCAGAAAAAAGGAGCCGGGGCGTCCGCCGCACTTGGCCATGTCCTGCCCCTTGGCGTCCAGGTAGGGGCCGTCGGGGGTTTTGGAGCGGGCCACACGGATGTTGTATCCGCCCGTGCTGTCAAGCCCGCCGAAGGATAGGAAAAGGTAGTAGTAGTCCGTGTCGGGGGAATACAGGATGTACGGCCCCTCAATGCGGCTGTGGTTCTTGCCCAGCAGCTTTTTGCCGTACCCCTGCCCCTCCTTGGGGAAGCCGGTCTGCTCATCCATTTCCAGAAGGAAGATCCCGCCGGAATAAGAGCCGTAGACCATCCACAGCTTCCCGTCCTTGTCGTAAAAGGTGTGGGGATCCACCACGTTGGGGTCCTTTGTGGCATCGTATCTTGTGCCGCCCGCACCCGCGCCCTGCATGCCGGAGTACAGGAATACGCCCAGGTCCTTGAAGGGGCCCTCCGGCTTCTCACTCACCGCCAGCCCCATGGCGCTCAGCGGCGAATCGCCCCGGCAGCAGCAGTAATACATGTAGTAGCGCCCGTCCTTCAGCCGCGTCACACAGGGCGCCCAGAAGGTATTCGTCTGCGCCCAGGCAAGCGCCGTTTTCATTTCCTCCTGCACGTTTTCCACCAGCGTGCAGCCTTCCTGTGCATTGGCGGAGATCGTTTCCCAGGCCATCAGATCCTTTGACCGGGCAGCCGCCATATGGCTGCCGTAAATATAGAACATGCCATCCTCCGCCCTTAAGATGGACGGATCGTGCACCGATGCCTCACGGAATACAGGCGCTTCCTCCCCCATCGCCTGAAGCATCACGCATATCAAGGCCAATATGAACACAAGCGTCCCACAAGCCGTTTTCCGCATCCGGATGCCACGCTCCTTTCCTGTTCTTTCTGTCTTTGTCCTTCTATGCCTGGCCCTCTTCTCCGGACAGATAGTAGGAAATGATGGCCTGGGTCCCCAGCTCGTCCATCCCCTTGCCGGCCAGGGCTTCAAACTCGGCAAGCACCTGGCAGAGCACCGGCAGCGCAAGCCCCATCTTTTCGCTTTCCTCTTTGGCGATGCGCATATCCTTGATGTAGTGCTTGATGAAAAAGCCGGGCGCCATATTTCCGTCCGTCATTTTCGGGCCGTTGTTGTCCATCTGCCAGCTTCCCGCCGCGCCCTTGGAAATGCATCCCAGCATGCCGCTTAGGTCAAGGCCCATGCGCCTGCCATACGCAACGGCCTCCGCTACCCCGGTCAGCGCGCCGGCGATGGCGATCTGGTTGGCCATCTTCATATGCTGGCCGCAGCCCGCCTTCCCGGCATAGGTGACGCTCTTGCCCAGCAGCTTGAAAACAGGCAGGCACTCCTCAAAAACTTCCCGGTCGCCGCCCACCATGATGGTCAATGCGGCTTTCTGCGCGCCGGTGTCCCCGCCGGATACAGGCGCGTCCAGCGCCTTCAGCCCCTTCTGCGCCGCCGCTTCATAAATGCGCTGCGACAGCGCCGGGCTGGTGGTGGTGGCGTCGATGAGCACAGCCCCCCTGGCGGCGTTCTCGATAATGCCCCCGGGTCCAAAGTAGACCTGCTCCACATCCGCGGGCATCCCTACCATGGTCATAACCATGTCGCAGCCCCTGACGCATGCTGCCACCGTATCCGCCCAATCCGCACCCTGCGCTGTCAATCCCGCCGCTTTTTCCTTTGTCCTGGTGTATACCCTCAAAGCATGCCCGCCCGCCAGGAGGTGTCCGGCCATTGGCTTGCCCATAACGCCCAGCCCGATAAATGCGATCCGCAATGTCATCCACTCCTTTTCGTTCTTCAGTATAGCAAAACACCTCCGGGCCGGCAAGCTGCGAAGCTGCCGGACGGACAAATTTCACCTTTGTGCCAAGGCTTGACAGAATATGCGCTTCCAACTATACTGTATTAGTACAACTTCCCAACTATAATTGTCCTATCCCTTATTTTTCAACGTTTTTCAGAAATACATCTATAATACATGTATTGTGAGGGACCACCATGCAGATCCATTTGTACGATACCGCAGCCCAGGCCGGACAGGCCGCCGCCACACTGATTGCCGCGCAGCTCATTCAAAATCCCCAAAGCGTGCTGGGGCTGGCCACCGGTTCCTCCCCTGTTCCCGCTTACCGGCAGCTGATCGCCTGGCACAGGGAGGGGATCGTGGATTTCTCCAATGCCATCACCTTCAACCTGGACGAATATGTGGGCATTCCCCCGGCGCATCCCGCAAGTTACCACACCTTCATGGAGGCGGAGCTGTTTTCCGCCGTCAACATCCGGCGGGACAACATCCACATTCCCGATGGCAGCGCGGCAAACCTGCAGCGGGAATGCAGCGATTATGATACCGCCATCTCCCGGGCCGGGGGGATCGATCTGCAATTGCTGGGCATCGGCCGCAACGGCCATATCGGCTTCAATGAGCCGGACGAGCAGTTCGTGTACGGCTGCCACGTGGTAAACCTCACGAAAAGCACCATCGAGGCCAACCGCCGCTTTTTTGCGCCGCCCCAGCAGGTGCCTGATCAAGCCGTGAGCCTTGGCGTCGGCAGCATCATGAACGCCCGCCGGGTGGTGCTCATCGCCACCGGCTCCGATAAGGCGCAAGCCGTACGCAGCGCCATCCGGGAGGATGTGAACCCCAAGGTCCAGGCCTCCATCCTGCGCACTCACCGGGACGTGATCTTTCTGCTGGACCGGGCCGCCGCCGGATTGCTGTAAGGGGGGGGGGGGGGGGGGGGGGCGCGCCCCCCCCGG
>JAEWVC010000044.1 GCA_023459275.1 Bacillota bacterium
GGGGGGGGGGTTTTTTAAAAAACCCCCCCCCCCCCGCACCCACCCTGCAAAAACTTCATAGGAGGATTCCGCAATAGGTATCCATGGCGGCGGCATTGCATCAAGCAATGAAAAACAAAACAACCGCACTTTAAAACGCCTTCTCTGTCTTACCTTTTCCGATTTGTCTTCCCCTTCAGGGGAAGGCAGTGCGCCCGCTCCGATTTTTGACCTTCATCCCGCCGAAACCCTCGTCAATCGTTTTTGAAATTTCTTGATATTTTTAGATTTAAAGAGATAATAAAAGATAAATGCTGATTTTATGCACTTACTCTCTTTTTTTGAACATTATTATACTTTGACCTTCTTTGACCTTTAACGTATAATCTGAACCAGGAAAGGGAACCGATAGAAAAAGGGTTCCCCTCCCACCAAATAAGCAACAAATCAAGATATTTCAAGGAGGTTTTCGTATGTACACTTTGGTTCCGTTCCGCGGCCGCAGGGATGTAAGCCGCAGCTATGGCAACAGCCTTTTCAATGACAGCTTCTTCCGTTCCTTCTTCGACATGAGCGACTGGATGGGCAGCGCCGGTTTCCGCGTGGATGTCAAGGAAAAGGCAGACCACTATCTGCTGGAGGCGGAGCTTCCCGGCGTCAGCGAGGATCAGATCGAGATGACCGTGGATAACGACGTCCTGACCATCACCGCCAACGCCCATACCGAGCGCAAGGAGGAAAAGGATTCCTACCTCTACTGCGAGCGCAGGGTGGGCCGCATGGAGCGCAGCTTCAGCCTGGAGGGCATCCAGCAGGATAACATCAGCGCCGATTACAAAAACGGCGTGCTGTCCGTGACCCTGCCCAAGAACGCCCCCGAACCCCCCAAGACTCAGCGGAAGATCGCCATCGGCAACGGCGGCCAGGCCAAGATAGCGGGGAACAACTAAGGAAAGTCTTGTAAGGTATACCGGGGAAGGGATTTTTTGAAAAAAACCCTTCCCCGGAACCCCATCCAAAAAACCTCAAAAGGGAGCTCTTCAAAGCAGTTTTGCTTTCTATAGACAGGCGGAGGGCGGGGGCAACCCCGGTGCCGCACAAGGGGCCTTTTCCTCCACAGCCCCTTTGGAACCGCCCCGGGCACAGCGCCCGGGGCGGTCGTTTTTTATGCGATATACATTCTTGGTGCCACCGGATAGCCGCCTGGCTGAAAGCCGCCGCCAAAATCCCGGATACTCCTGCAAAGCATGTACACGGTCTCGGCATCCCCATAGCCCATGGCGCCCGTGGCAAACGTGAAATCCGCCATATGCATCTGCCTTTCCTCTATGCTGCACTTATGATATACTGTTTTTGCATGCGGTGCTTGTTTCAGATTGCGCAAAAGGAGAAGTTCATGGCGCTTGTTTCCGATATCCTGGACGCTGCCGGATGCATCTAGGCGGACCTTTCGTCTCCCCTGCCGGACGGGGCGCGGCAAAGGCGGGGAGGGGATTTTTGCAAAACTCCCCTCCCCGTACCCCTCCGCAAAAACTTCATTTTTTGGAAAGGAGCATCTTGATGACGGAAGAAACGGCATCCGCCCAAGCGATGGCGGAGATCATCAGAAAACAGGAGGCCGCCCTTGTGTTTGACGCCTTCGGCCCCGACACGGCCTTCGCCCTGGGCCAGAGTCTCCGGCAGCACGCCATCGCCCACGGCGGCAGCGTGCTCATCGATATCACATGCGGCGGGCTGCAGGTATTCCGCTGTGCCGTTGGCAGCCCCGCGCCCAACAACGACCGGTGGGTGCGCCGCAAGCGGAACGTGGTGCTGGAGTTTTTCAAAAGCTCGCTGCTGGTTGCCCAGGAGATGAAGCTCTCCGGCCGGACACTCCAGGACTTCGGCCTTTCGGACGGCGATTTCGCCCTGTCCGGCGGCGGCTTTCCCCTGCGGGTGAAAAACCTGGGCATTGTCGGGGCCATTGTGGTATCGGGTTTACCCCAGACCCATGACCACCAGCTGATCGCGGACACGCTATGCGATTTCCTTCACGCGCAGGCACCGTCGGTGCTGGAATAGGCCGCTGCGGAGCGTGCCGCACACCATCCTTTTTCCCGAACAGGAGGGGAGTTCAATTAAACCTCCGCTGCGGCGTTACGAAAGGCTGATCACCGAAACCGGGCAGCCGTCCCGCGCTTCCTCCGCCGCGCTTTCCGCGTCCTTGGGGACGGGCTCGGCATAAACCTCCGCCAACCCGTCCTCCGCCATGCGGAATACCTTGGGGCAAGTGGATGCGCACAGCTCGCAGCCGATGCATCCGTCCCTGTCGATGGTCGCTTTCATGGGCAAATCCTCCTCTTTGCTATCTGGAATTTTTCAAGCCATGCTTCCTTTCGCGGAGCCTTCACCGCAATGGCTGCGGCCCGCCGGCAAACCCGATGGAAAGCTTTCCTCCGGCCACGGCCATCTATACGCAGCGCCATAAAATGCTTTTGATGGCTCTTCTACCCCCTCAAAGCCTCCCTGGCGGCTGCCCTGGCGTGGATTTCCGCCGTGTCAAACAGAGGTACCTCGGTATCAATCTGCTTCACCAGCAGCCCGATCTCCGTGCAGCCCAGAATTGCCGCCTGGGCGCCTTTTTGGGACAAAGCTTCAATGATCTTTACAAACCTTTCCCTGGACGCACCGCTGATCGTACCAAGGCAAAGCTCCTCAAAAATCACGCGGTTGATAAAAGCCCTGTCCTCCGCCTCCGGCACTATGACCTCCAAGCCGTGGCTTGCGATACGGTCCTTGTAGAAATCCTGTTCCATGGTGTATCTGGTGCCCAGCAGCGCCGTTTTTTTGATTCCCTGCTCCTTAACGGCAGCGGCGGCGGCATCGGCAATGTGCAACAGCGGGATGCGCAGGCTTTTTACCACCTGCGGGGCCACCTTGTGCATGGTGTTGGTGCAGATCAGAAGGAAGTCCGCCCCCGCGTTTTGAAGCTTCACTGCCGCGTCTGAGAGGATTTCACCCATCCTTTCCCATTCTCCGGCGCTTTGGCATTCCTCAATCTCGTGAAAATCCACGCTGTACATAAGGCACTTGGCGCTGTGGAAGCCGCCCAAAGCCTTTTGCACTTCCCGGTTGATGATTTGATAATAAGCTGCCGTGCTTTCCCAGCTCATGCCGCCCAGCAGCCCGATAGTTTTCATGCGCCGTCCTCCTCCGCGTCCGTTTTCGCCATTATACCATAAATCGGTATTGCCCATAGATAGATTTTTCTTGGGAAAGGACTGCGGGGAGGGCTTCTTTTTCAAAAGAGGCCCTCCCCGCAGTCCTTTCCCCGGTTATGTTCAGCTCCTGGCCATTACCTTGGCCACGTCCTTTTTGCCGCCGGCGATGTACAGATGGTCGCCCTCCGTAAAAATATGGCTGGCATCCGGTGTCTGGGAAAAGCCGTTTTCATCCTTGATGGCAATAATGCTCACGCGGTACTCCGTGCGCACGCCCACCTCCCGGATGCTTTTGCCGAACCAGCCCTTGGGGGGCATGATCTCGGCAAGGCAGTAATCTTCGGACCATTCGATATAGCCGAAGGCGTGGCCGGCGCTCAGCCGCATGGCGGTGCGGTTGGCCATCTCCTTTTCGGGATAGATCACTTCGTCCGCGCCGTTGCGCAGGAGGAATTTGGCGTGGATGTCCCTGTCCGCCTTGGAGATTACGTATTGCGCGCCCATCTCCTTGAGCAGGGAGGTGATTTCCAGGGAAGCCTGGAAATGGCTGCCGATGCACACGAAGCACAAGTCAAAATTGCGCACGCCCAGGGTTTGAAGCGTTCTGTCATCGGTGCAGTCCCCGATCTGGGCGGAGGTGACTTGGGAGGCCAGGGCGTTGACGCGGCTTTCGTCGATGTCCACCACCATCACTTCATCCCTAAGCTCCGTAAATTTCGTTGCCAGATGCCGGCCAAACCGGCCAAGACCGATTACCAATACCGCCTTCATGCGTCCTTCTCCTTATCCTATGATGACCTTGTCCAGGGGCTTTTTAACATTGATACCGGGTTGGGGATGGGCGATGGCCATCAGCACGGACAGGCTGCCCACCCGGCCCAGATACACCAGTAAACAGATCACGATCCTGGCCACGGGGTTCAAAAACGGCGTGATGCCCACGGACAGCCCCACGGTGCTGATGGCTGAAACCACCTCAAAGGCGATATCCTCCATCAGGAAGGAATGGGTCGCGGCCAAGCCCACCACCGCCACAAAAGCGGTAACCAGATACACGGTGGCCAGTGAAAACGCTTTACGGGTGCAGTTCGCATCAATCCGCCTGCCCATAAAATTGACATCCTCCCGGCCCCGGATGTACGAGAAGGCCGTTAAAAGCAGCACCAGCATGGTGGTGGTCTTCATGCCGCCGGCGGTGGAACCGGGGCTGCCGCCGATCATCATCAAAAGGATGGTCAGCATCTTGCTGCCGCCGGAAAGGGCGCCGATATTCACCGTATTGAAGCCCGCCGTCCTGGGGGTAACGGATTGGAAGAGGCTGGCCATCAGCTTGGTGCCAAAGGGCAGCCCCGCAAGGGTGTTGTTCCACTCCAGGATCAAAAACAGCGCCGCGCCGCCCAGGATGAGGATCAATGAAAACAGCAGCACGGCCTTGGTGTGCAGGCTCAGGCGCGAGAAGCGCATGTGCTTTTGGTACAGGTCCTCCCACACCACAAAGCCCAGGCCGCCAACCAGGATCAGGCCCATGACCACCACGTTGACCAGGACATCACCTTGATAGGAGGTCAGGGAGGAATAGGGGCCAAACCGGCCCATCAGGTCAAAACCCGCGTTGCAGAAAGCCGACACGGAATGAAAAATGCCATAATAGATGCCCATGGCCCAGCCCATCTGCCCCACAAAACGCACGGAAAGCAGCACCGCTCCCAACGCCTCCAGCACCGCGG
This sequence comes from Bacillota bacterium, assembly GCA_023459275.1. GTDB lineage: Bacteria > Bacillota > Clostridia > Christensenellales > Aristaeellaceae > JAEWAH01. Next base: position 4,907 of record JAEWVC010000044.1, read on the forward strand.
TGCCGATGAGCACATGTTTGAGCATGCGCACGATGCCGCCCAGTTGCAGCGTGCCCACGGATTCCTTCATCAGGCCGCGCTCCATCAGGCCGATGCGCCGGCCCATGAACATGGAAAACATGGTGGCCACCGTCATAAAACCAAGGCCGCCCACTTGGATCAAAAGCAGGATCACCGTCTGCCCAAACAGCGTAAATTGGCTGTACGTATCATACACCACCAGCCCCGTCACGCACGTGGCGGAGGAGGCGGTGAAAAGTGCATCGATAAAGGGAATAGGCCGATGGCTCCGGGTGGAGATGGGCAAGCGCAAAAGCAACGTGCCCACAAGGATCACCAACAAAAAACCGATGGCAAGAAACTGGCTTTCGCTTATCTTCCGCTTGTCCAGCCCGCGGATGTACATGGTTCAACAACTCCGTTTTCACTTTTCCCAACGCGGGGAAACCTGCCCCCGGGCATGGGCCTATCCCGCGCCCAGGGCTATCAAAGCACAGGCTTTTGACGCTTCCTCCATACGGCCGGCGAACGACAAAAAGCGCCGACGATAGACAGTATAGCCCTGAAAATCAATTTGTCAACACCACGCGGCGGGGAAGGTCTGTTTGGACTTGCGGGGAGGGAAATTTTTGTAAAAATTCCCCTCCCCGCACCCTTCTCCTAAAAACTTATATTTTATAAGTATATTCCCCGTTTATTATGACGCCGCGGGATTCTTATACTATTGGAAAATATTATTTCGTCCATGGCGGCGAGGGATTTTCGATGCAAGGCAAGGAGCCGAAGTGAGGCGTAGCAGCGCTACGCTGAACGGGAGGTGACACAGCCGGCGCCCGTTCAAAATGTTTGAACGGGCGGTCGCGCAGCGACTTGGTTTCCTTAAGGAAACCAACCTTCAGCGCGAAAAGAACCGCCGCAACGACGAAATAATGTTTGGAAATAGCATTAACATAGGAGAAAGTTTTCTTGGAGGGGTGCGGGGAGGCTTCTTTTTCAAAAGAAGCC
>JAEWVC010000045.1 GCA_023459275.1 Bacillota bacterium
CCTCAGACCATCAACAAACCCTTAGGAGGTATCGGAGGACCACAGTCCTCCGATTGCAGATCGAAAATCAGCGACATGTGCGGTGATTTTCGCAGGAATTTCGAAGAAATTCCTACCTTGCCCGAGCAAACGGCCGTACGATGGCGCAGCCGTCGTGCAGTGCAGCGAGGGAAAACCTCGACAAAGTGGCATAGCCACTTTGTCGATAGCCGGAGGCGCCCTCCAAGCCCTTTGGAGGGCGCCTTTCACCAAAATTCTCCGCGGCCATGGGCGTTGTTTTGACGATTCTTCGCATCAGGGAGGCATGTACGATGAACTTATCCTTGGACCGGGAAAAGGTGCTGTCCGTTATTGATTCCCTGGTCAGAAAGACCATGGAAATGGACCTGCCCTGGGAATGGCCCTGCGGCGTGGCCTATTACGGGGTTTCCCGGGCATACGCGGCCACAGGGGACAAGGAATACCTGGACCTTTTGAAGGCCCGGGTGGATGAGCTGATTTCCCTGGGTCTGCCTCCCTTTACCGTAAATACCTGCGCCATGGGCCACTGCCTGATCGCACTTTACGAGGCCACCGGGGAGCAGCAATACCTGGATATCGCCCTCCAAAAGGCCGGTTACCTGCAAAACAGGGCGCTTCGGTTTGGCGAAAGCGTGCTGCAGCACACCGTTTCCGTGAAAAACGATTTCCCGGAGCAGGCTTGGGCGGACACGCTGTTCATGGCGGCCATGTTCCTTTTGCGCCTGGGGGTTCTGCAAAACGACCGGGCCATGGTGGAAGACGCGTTGAACCAGTATCTGTGGCACATCCGCTATCTGCAGGACAGGGCCACGGGGCTTTGGTACCACGGCTATGACAATATGCAAAAGAACCATATGTCCGGCTTTTTCTGGGCCAGGGCCAACGCCTGGGCAGCCTACACCATGTGCCGGGTGAAAACGCTTCTGCCCAAGCCCTACCTGTACCCACCGTATATGGATGTGGACTGTTCCCTGCGGGACCAGCTTACGGGGCTGAAAAAGCTGCAAACGGAAAACGGGCTTTGGCGCACCGTGCTTGACGACGAAGAAAGTTACGAGGAGCTTAGCGCTTCCTGCGGCATCGCCGCCGCCATGATCGTGAACAACAACCCTCTGCATACAAAGTATGCGGTCAAAGCCATGAACGGCATTTTTGAAAACATCACGCCCGACGGGCGGCTGCTAAACGTGTCCGGCGGAACAGCCGTGATGAACGACCTTCACGGCTACCGGAGCATCTCCAGGGATTGGGCCCAAGGCTGGGGCCAGGGGCTTGCGCTGGCCCTGATGACAGCGGCTATCGATACGGACAGGGGATGAAGGATTTGAGTGACCTTACAGGCGGGTTCACCCTGCCCGGCGAGGCGGGTTATGAAGATTTGACGCTCGCGCTGGCGGAAAAATGGGGTGCCGACGTGATCCGCGACAGCGATGGCACGCGGCTTTCCCCCAGGATTCTGGATGCCGGCTATGAAATATATGCCACGTTGTGCGTGATACGCGATCATAACGAATGGGCGTCTTTGCATCCCCATATGCAGCAGCAGGTGTTCTTAATCAGCGAGGCTGTGGCCGCTCCCGGCGGCGAGGCCAGCATCCCGCTGCTCAGAAAATATTTTGCGCCCCAGTTTAAGGTAAACGACAGCGCTGAGGCCATAGCCTACTGGCAGGTATACGACCGCACGGCAGGCATCCAGGTGCCAATGGACAAATGGTTCTACAGCCCTGTGGACAAGGAGGTGCTTGTTGTGGACAGCGCCCCCTGGCACCGCTATACCGTAAGCTTTCTGGCGTACAGGGTGTGGGAAGAGATCAACATGTACAACCACACCACCAATCACTGGACTTCGGAGCATTTGCGGCAGCTTGACCCTAGATACCCGGAGGTGCAGGAATTCCTGCTTGGCTGGCTTGAGAACTGGTGCCAAAAAAATCCGCAGGCGGATGTGGTGCGCTTCACCTCCCTATTCTACAACTTCGCCTTCATCTGGGGTGAAAGCCTCTCCAACCGTTACCTGTTCTCCGACTGGGCATCCTACGATTTTACGGTAAGCCCCCTGGCCCTGCAGGAATTCCAGGAAGAGAAGGGCTATGCCCTGACCGCCGAGGATTTTGTTAACAAAGGGCACTTCCAGGCCACCCACTGGCCGCCCACCAAGGCAAAACGGGACTACATGGCTTTCACCCACGATTTTGTGGTGGATTTTTCCAAAAAACTGGTGGATGTGGTCCACCGGCACGGGAAAAAGGCTTTCGTGTTCTACGACGACAGCTGGGTGGGCATGGAACCCTACGGGCCCAGGTTTTCGCAGATCGGCTTTGATGGGCTGATCAAGTGCGTGTTCTCGGGTTTTGAGGCGCGGCTGTGTGCCCAGGTGCCGGGCATTGTCCACGAACTGCGGCTGCACCCCTACCTGTTCCCGGTGGGGCTAAGCGGCAAGCCCACCTTTATGCCGGGGGGGGATCCAACCGCCGACGCCAGAGCCTATTGGATGCGGGTGCGCAGGGCACTTTTGCGCGCGCCGGTCCAAAGGATCGGTCTGGGAGGGTACCTGCACCTTACGCAGGATTTCCCGGATTTCTGCGATTATATCGAAAAGCTGGCGGAGGAATTCCGGCAAATCCGCAAGCTCCACGCGCTGGGCAGGCCTCACGTGCTCCCCGTGACCGTGGCGGTGCTGAACGTCTGGGGCAAATTGCGCTCCTGGACGCTGTCGGGGCACTTTCACGAAACGGGTAAGCACGACCTGATCCACATTATAGAGGCGCTGTCCGGCCTGCCGGTGAACGTGCGGTTCATCAATTTTGAGGATGTAAAGGCAGGGGCCTTGAAAGATGTTCAGGTAGTTATCAATGCCGGGACAGCCGGCACTGCCTGGAGCGGCGGGGAAGCCTGGGCCGATCCGGACTTGATTTCCGCACTGACGGAATGGGCATACCACGGCGGCGCGTTTATCGGCATCGGAGAACCGTCGGCACTTGCTGGCGGTGACACCTATTTCCGCATGGCCCACGTGCTGGGCATCGACCTGGATACCGGCGAGAACGCATGCCATGGCCGCTGGCGGTTTGATGTGCAGCCCACGGAGGGCCTGCCCGTGGAGGATGCGCACCTAGTGTCCCGGCCAAGCCTGTTTCTGACTGACGGCCATGCCAGGGTGCTGGCGCAGGCGGGCGGCACACCGGCCGCCACGGTGAATGATTTCGGAGATGGCAGGGGGATCTATTTGACCTCCTTCCGGGTGGACGAAAAAAGCACCAGGCTGCTTATGCACCTGCTGCTGTATGCGGCGGGGCTTGCCCTGGACCAGCCCTACCTGACCGACAGCCCGGATACGGAGTGCGCCTTCTATCCTGCCGCAAACACGCTGGCGGCGGTGAACATGAGCGGGGAAAGGCAAACGGCGCGCATTCCTACGCCCAAAGGCCCTGTGATGATGGAATTGGAACCGTATGGCTTTGCCAGTATGAAGCTGTAACAGGCTTACGGCAGCATGGCCGGAGAGGGTTATGCGCCTCCTTTCCGGCCTCATCCGCCACCCTTCGGGCGGCACCTTTCCCCGAAGGGGAAAGATTTTGGGATCTCCCTCCTCACACATCGCCATAACCGGGGCCTGTGATTCCATGATATACATATCCTGATGAAGTTTTTCGGGATGGGCGCGGGAAGGGGCTTTTTACAAAAAGCCCCTTCCCGCAAATAACCCCGTTTCCCCTCGTTTTCTACTTCATTTCCCGTCTCCCCAGCTTTACGCCGCAGGATTCCCGGATCACCAATGTGGCATCCCGCATCAGGCAGAAGGGGGCTACGGGCTTATCCACGGCGGCCAGAAGCTCGGTAATGGCGCTGCGGGCGTGCTCCTCCGGGTGCAGGTCAATGGTGGTCAGGGGAGGGG
>JAEWVC010000046.1 GCA_023459275.1 Bacillota bacterium
GGCGGGATTCCCAAGGGCAGCGCCTCTGGGCGGGATTCCCAAGGGTAGCGCCTCTGGGCGGGATTCCCAAGGGCAGCGCCCCTGGGCGGGGTTTATGAGAAAGCGGCGGGGGCAAGCCCCCGCCCTACAGTGGGAAGGAAGGAGACACATTGGACAGAAAGCTGATTTTTGAGAACGGGCGGGAATTTGCGGGCATGGGGTTCGGGGCGGAGTGCGACACCGTGTGCGAGGTGGTGTTCAACACCAGCATGGTGGGGTACCAGGAGATATTGTCTGATCCGTCCTACTGCGGGCAGATGGTGTGCATGACCTATCCGCTCATCGGCAACTATGGGCTGAACGACGAGGATTACGAAACGAAAACGCCGCGGCTGGGCGGGTTTATCGTCAGGGAATATAACAGCGACCCCTCCAACTTCCGCTATACGAAAACCTTGGGGGAAGTGATGGCGGAGAACGGCATCCCGGGCATCCAGGGGGTGGACACCCGGCAGATTACCAGAATGATCAGGGATGAGGGCAGCATGCGGGCGCTGCTCACCGGCGTTCATACGAGCCTTGAGGAAGGTTTGCGGCTGCTTGAGGAAACACCGGTGATCCACGACCAGGTACAGAGGGTGAGCTGCAAAAAGCTGTGGTATTCCCGCACGCAGAACTTCCGCTACAGCGTGGCGGCGGTGGATTGCGGCATCAAGCACAACATCATCCGCAGGCTGAATCAAAAAGGCTGCAACGTGACCGTGGTGCCCTACGATACCAAGCCGGAAGCCTTGGCGGCGCTTCGGCCCGACGGGCTGTTTCTGTCCAACGGCCCCGGCGACCCGGAGGACGTGCAGCAGGTGGTAGACCTGGTAAAGGCGTTCCAGGGCAAGCTGCCCATCTTCGGCATCTGTCTGGGCCATCAGATGATCGCGCTGGCCAACGGCGCCAGGACCTACAAGATGAAGTTTGGGCACCGGGGCGGCAACCATCCGGTGAAGAACCTGCTAAACGGCAAGGTAGAGATGACCAGCCAGAACCATTCCTACGCGGTGGATGTGAACAGCCTGGCGGGCACGCCCCTTACGCTTACCCACGTGAACCTGCTGGACTTAACTGCCGAGGGGCTTAAAAACGATGAGCTGCGGGTGCTTTCCGTGCAGTACCACCCGGAGAGCGCGCCCGGGCCCCAGGACAGCGATTACCTGTTCGGCATCTTTTTGAGGCATATGGAGGAGTACCGGGCGGAAAGGGGGGAGCGCCATGCCTAAGCGCACGGACATCCAAAAGATACTGGTCATCGGCTCCGGACCCATCGTCATCGGCCAGGCGGCGGAGTTTGACTACTCCGGCACCCAGGCCTGCATGGCCCTCAAGGAGCAGGGCTATACCGTGATTCTGGTGAATTCCAATCCGGCCACCATCATGACGGACACCCATATCGCCCATAAGGTGTACATGGAGCCGCTTACGCTGGAATATGTGGCCAGGATCATCCGCAAGGAGCGGCCCGACGCGCTGCTGCCCACGCTGGGCGGGCAGACGGGCCTCAACCTGGCGATGCAGCTCCACCAAAAGGGGATTTTGCGGGAATGCCGGTGCGAGATATTGGGCACGGGGTTTGACTCCATCTCCCAGGCGGAGGACCGGGAAAAGTTCAAGCAGCTTTGCCAGCAGATTGGCGAGCCGGTGATCGCCTCGGACATCGCGCATTCCGTGGAACAGGCGGCGGACGCGGCGCAGCGGATCGGCTATCCCGTGGTGCTGCGGCCCGCCTTTACCCTGGGGGGGACCGGCGGCGGGTTTGCGGATAACGAGGCGGAGCTTCTGGAGGTGGCGGAAAACGCGCTGCGGCTGTCCCCGGTTTCCCAGGTGCTGGTGGAAAAGTCCATCCGGGGCTACAAGGAGATCGAGTATGAGGTGATGCGGGACAAAAACGATACCGCCATCACCATCTGCAATATGGAGAACATCGACCCCGTGGGCGTGCACACCGGGGATTCCATTGTGGTCTGCCCCTCCCAGACGCTGACCAACAAGGAATACCACCTGCTAAGGGACGCGGGGCTGCGCATCATCCGCGCGCTTAACATAGAGGGCGGGTGCAACATACAGTTCGCCCTGGACCCCTATTCCATGAACTACTACGTGATCGAGGTGAATCCCAGGGTTTCCAGGTCCTCGGCGCTGGCCTCCAAGGCCAGCGGCTACCCCATTGCCAGGGTGAGCGCGCTCATCGCCGTAGGGATGACCCTGGATGAGATCCGCATCGCCAACACCCCGGCCAGCTTTGAGCCCACACTGGATTACGTGGTGACCAAGATCGCCAGGTTCCCCTTTGACAAATTCGACAAGGCCAACCGCCAGCTTTCCACCCAGATGAAGGCCACGGGCGAGATCATGGCCATCGGCCGCACCATGGAGGAAAGCCTCTTAAAGGCTGTGCGCTCCCTGGAGGCGGGGGTCAGCCATATCTGGCTGAAGAAGTTTGACACCTGGGCCACGGAGGACCTGTGGGCGCTTATCAAAAACCCCACCGACGAGCGGCTGTACGCCATTGGGGAGCTGTTGCGGCGGGGAGAGGACCCGGCCCGCATCTGCGATGCCACAAAGATCGACTATTTCTTTATCAGCAAGATACGCAAAATCATTGATTTTGAGAAAACGGTGAAGGAAAACATCGGCGACATCGCGGTCCTGCGGACCGCCAAGCGCATGGGCCTGTCCGACGGGTATATCGGCAAATGGTGGAAGATGACGGAGTCCGCCGTCTACACCCTGCGCAAGCAAAACGGGGTGCTGCCTGTGTACAAGATGATCGACACCTGCGCCAGCGAGTTTGATTCCTACATCCCCTACTTTTACTCCACCTACGAAACGGAAAACGAGTCCGTTGTCACTAACAAAAAGTCCGTGGTGGTGCTGGGGGCCGGGCCCATCCGCATCGGCCAGGGGGTGGAGTTTGACTACTCCACGGTGCACGCCATCTGGGCCATTCGGGAGGCGGGGTACGAGGCCATCGTCATCAACAACAACCCGGAGACGGTTTCAACCGACTACTCCGTGAGCGACAAGCTGTACTTTGAGCCGCTGACCGTGGAAGATGTGATGAACATCATCGACTATGAAAAGCCCTACGGCGTGATCGTGTCCCTGGGCGGGCAGACGGCCATCAACCTGGCGGAGCGGCTGCATAACCTGGGGGTGCCCATCATCGGCACGGACGTGACCGCCATCGAGCGGGCGGAGAACCGGGATAGTTTTGAAAAGCTGATGCGCAAGCTGAACATCCCCCAGCCGCCGGGGCGGGCCGTGACGAACCTTACGGACGGGCTTCAAGCGGCCAGCGAAGTCGGCTATCCCGTATTGGTGCGCCCCTCCTATGTGCTGGGCGGCCGGGCCATGCAGATCGTACACGACGACGAGGGCCTGAACCGGTATTTGAGCGAGGCCGTGCTGGTGACCGAGGACCAGCCGGTGCTGGTGGACCGCTACATCTCCGGCAAGGAACTGGAGGTGGACGCGGTGTGCGATGGGCAGGATGTGTACATCCCCGGCATCATGCAGCACGTGGAGCGCACCGGCGTGCACTCCGGGGACTCCATCAGCGTATATCCGCCTTTTTCCGTAAGCGAGACGGTGAAAGGCATCCTTGTGGATTATACTGTGCGCCTGGGGCTGGGTATAGGCATCAGGGGGCCTTTCAACGTGCAGTTTATTGTGGATGAGCAGGAGAAGGTATACGTGATCGAGGTGAACCCCCGCTCCTCCCGCACGGTGCCATTTATTTCGAAGGTCACGGGCATCCGCCTGGCCAACATGGCCACCAAAATCGCCCTGGGCCAGACGCTTTCCATGCAGGGATTTGCAACCGGCATCGCGAAGGAAGGCAGGCGTTGGTATGTGAAGGCGCCGGTGTTCTCCTTCAGCAAGCTCCGGGGCGCGGATGCGTACCTCTCTCCGGAGATGAAGTCCACGGGAGAAGCCATCGGCTACGACGACACCATGAACCGGGCACTGTACAAGGCGCTTCAAGCAGCAAATATGCGGGTATCCAATTATGGGACGGTGCTGGCCACCATTGCCAACGAGGACAAAAATCGCGCCCTGCCGCTGATCCGCAGGTTTTACGACCTGGGCTTCAACATTGAGGCTACGGCGGGCACCGCGGCGTTTTTGAAGGAAAACGGCATCCGTACCCGCAAACGCAAGAAGATCAGCGAGGGAAGCTGGGAGATACAGGAATCCCTGAAAATGGGGTATGTGGCCTACGTGATCAACACCATCAGCGAGCAGGCCGGGGACACCCACCGCAAGGACGGCTTTTTGATCCGCCGCTGGGCGGTGGAGAACAACGTGACGGTGCTGACCTCCCTGGACACGGTGGAGGCACTGCTGAACGTGCTGGAGGAAATCACGTTGAAGGTTTCGACCATCGACAGCGAGGAGCGGGAGAATGGTATCGCAGGGAATGTATGAGGTGAAGGAGAACAGGCTGATCGCCAGGGACGTGTGGGAAATCACCCTGCTTGGGGATACTTCCCCCATGAAGCACCCGGGCCAGTTTGTGAACGTGCATATTGACGGGCTGTTTTTGCGCAGGCCGCTGAGTGTGTGTACCTGGGACGGGGAAAGCATGCGCCTGATCTACAAGGTGACGGGCAAGGGCACGGAGGCCATGTCCCTTTTGAAGCCCAAGGATACGCTGGACCTGCTTACGGGCCTGGGCAACGGCTTTTCCATCGCCCCGGCCAAGGGGAAGCGCGTCATGATCATCGGCGGCGGCGTGGGCGTGCCGCCCCTGTACGGGCTGGCGGAAAAGCTCCGGGGCGAGGATATGCAGTGCGTGCTGGGCTTCAACACGGCGGTGGATGTTTTCTATGCCAAGGAGTTCGAAGCCTTGGGCGCCAAGGTAACCGTGACCACGGTGGACGGGAGCATGGGCATCAAGGGATTCGTGACCGACGCTATGAAGACCATGAACTATGATTACTATTTCGCCTGCGGGCCCATGCCCATGTTAAAGGCAGTGCATGCCCTCCCCAAGGAAGGCCAGCTTTCCCTGGAGGCGCGCATGGGCTGCGGCTTTGGTGTATGCCAGAGCTGTTCCTGCCAGATGGAGACGGGCATGAAGCGCATCTGCCTGGAAGGGCCGGTATTCACAAGCCGGGAGGTGAAATTTTGAACAGGCTGGAAGCGCGGCTCGGGGATATTGTTTTGCAAAACCCTGTAATTCCCGCCAGCGGCACCTTTGCCTTCGGGTATGAGATGTCCAGGTTTTATGATATCAATGTGCTGGGGGGCATCGCCATCAAGGCGGCCACCCTGGAAAAGCGGTATGGCAACCCCCTGCCCCGGGTGGCCGAGTGCAGGGAGGGCATGCTGAACGCCATCGGGCTGCAGAACCCGGGCGTTGCGGAGATCCTCGGCCATGAGGTGCCAAGGCTCCGCAAGCAGTACAAGGGCGTGGTCATCGCCAATGTGGCCGGCTTTTCCCTGGAGGAATATGTGCAGGTGGCTGAGGCTATGGACGCGGCGGAGGGCATTGACGTATTGGAAATCAACGTGTCCTGCCCCAACGTGCAGCACGGGGGCATGGCCTTTGGCGTAACGCCGGAAGGCGCGGCTGCCGTATGCAAGGCGGTGAAGGCGGCGGTGAAAAAGCCGGTGTTCATGAAGTTGTCCCCCAACGTGACGGATATTGCGGCAATCGCCGCGGCTTGCGAGGAGGCCGGGGCCGACGGGCTGACCCTGATCAACACGCTGCTGGGCATGGTGGTGGACACCCGCACGGGCAAGCCCATCGTATCCACGAAGATGGCGGGCTTCTCCGGCCCGGCCATCAAGCCCATTGCATTGCGGATGGTGTACCAGGTCTACGAAAAGGTGAAAATTCCCATTATCGGGGTGGGGGGGATCACCTGCGCCGATGACGTGATCGAGATGATGAGCGTGGGCGCCTCCGCCGTGCAGGTGGGGTCGCAGACGCTTACGGATCCCTGGGCCTGCAAAAAGATCGTGGAAGAGCTGCCGGAGAAGATGGACCGGTACTGCATCGAAAGCCTGAAAAGCATCATAGGGAGGTCGCACACATGAGGGAGGCCATCATTGCCTGCGATTTTGCAAACAGGGAGCAGACCATGGCGTTTCTGGACCGGTTTACAGGGGAAGAACCCTTCTTGAAGATCGGCATGGAGCTGTTTTACGGCGAGGGGCCGGACATTGTTAAGGAGATCAAGGGCATGGGCTTTTCGGTGTTCCTGGACCTGAAGCTCCACGACATTCCCAACACCGTGAAAAAGGCCATGAAAAACCTGGCCGGGCTTGGGGTGGACATGGTGAACGTCCACGCCGCCGGCACAAAGGCCATGATGGAGGCCGCCCGGGAGGGGTTTGATGCCGGCGCGGCAGCTGGGCGGGCCGGGAAGATCATTGCCGTGACGCAGCTGACCAGCACCTCCCCGGAGGCCATGCGGGAGGAACTGATGATCCGCGGCAGCATGGAGGATGTGGTGGCCCATTATGCCGGGAACGCCAAGTCCGCGGGGCTTGACGGCGTGGTTTGCTCGCCGCTGGAGGCTGGGCTTGTGAAAAATGCCTGCGGGTCGGAATTTCTGGCGGTGACACCGGGGATCCGCTATCCTGAGGGGAGCGCCGACGACCAAAAGCGGGTGACCACCCCGCAAAGGGCCAGGGAGCTTCAGTCGGATTACATCGTGGTGGGCAGGCCCATTACGGCGGCGCAGGATCCCCTGGAAGCATGGAAGCGGGTGCGGAAAGATTTTCTTGGATAAAGGGCGGGGGGCATACGGACAGGTACCGCCCCAAAAGGCAAAGGGACGCGGCTTGCATCCACCGGAACGTAGTCTTAACGCAGGCGCGTCATGGATGAATGTAGGGCGGGGGCTTGCC
>JAEWVC010000047.1 GCA_023459275.1 Bacillota bacterium
CTCAAGAACCGCCTGGCGGTTCTTGATCAGCTTTTCCAACTGGGCGATTTTTTTGTCGGCCAGGGCGATGCGGCCTTCAAAATCCCAGGTGCGGGGCTTGCGTTTTTTTGGTGCCGGTTTTCCGGGCTGCGCCTCCACAACGGGCGCGCCGGCAGGCTTCTTTCCACGGGGCACGGTCATCCTTCCTTTCGCATTGCTCGATTAAGCAAACTCTTCCTGTTCGCATTGTAAGCCATTTGTTGCGCGCATGTCAATATTCCGTAAGCACAAAAGGCCCGTTGTCCGCTGCTTCCAGAAGTCCCTTCATACAAACGGCAAAGCCGGCCCTGAACCGTTCCCCCGGGAATGGCAAAAGGGGAGGGCTTTTTCACAAAGCCCTTCCCCTTATCCGCTTCCTTTACTTTTCCGCCTCGTGGGTCTGCAGTTTATGATAGCCTGTTTGCCGCCTGGCCTCCTTCAAGGGGATACCGGAGAGCACCAGCTCCTCGATATGCTTTTCCGTGGCGGCAATGGTTTCGGCGATCTTCAAAACCTCCAAGGAATGCTCCGCGGGAACGCGGATGGCCCCGGAATCATCGGCCATGATCAGGTCGCCTGGGTTCACCTGCACACCGCTTATGGACACCGGCACCTGAACCGCGTCCACAAATACCCGGTCCTTGCCGGTCACCATGTAGCAGCCCTTGGAGAATATGGGGTATTGCAGCCTGCGGATGGCGGGAATATCCCGGCACACGCCGTCGATCACCGTGCCGGCGATGCCCGCCTGCTTGGCAGCGATGGCCATGATATCGCCCCACACGGTGCAGGTATCCCTGCCGCCGTTGTCGATGACCACCACCTGGCCGGGGGCCACATCGTCCAGGTAATCCCCCACGGTGCCCTTGACTGTGCCGCAGGGCAGGTAATGCACGGTATAGGCCTGTCCGCACAGGGAAGTGCCGGGCACAACGCTTGCGACCTTGTGAAGCCCGCAGGGAGGCAGGCCAAACTTGTCCGCCGCATCGGAAACGCTGGTGGTGTCCAGCTTTTGAAAGCGTTCGATGACGCTCTTTTCAAGCACGATCCCGTTTGCCATAGAAAGCGCCTCCTTTATTTGAGCATTTTTTCATAGCCGTACTTTTGGTCCACTTCCAGGGAGGAAAGGCCGGCCCTCAGATCGGCGACCATGCTCTCTTCCTTCTCAAAAAGCTCACGGGCCTTTATGAGCACCTTATCAAGATGCTCCTGGGGGATGATCACCACGCCGCTGCGGTCGGCGATCACCGCGTCGCCGGGGCGCACCTGCACGCCGCCGAACTGGATCATGGCATTGGTGGATTCCTCCATGATCCGGCCCCGGGCGGTAGCCACCACAGCCCCCCGGGAATACACGGGGAAGCCGATCTCCACATAATCATCCACATCGCGGCAGGCCCCGTCGATCACCACGCCGGAGATGCCCTTCATTTGCGCGCCGTTGGCCAGGATGCCCCCCCAGCAGGAGGTATCCAGGCGCCCGCCGTTGTCGATGACAACCACATCCCCCGCCTTGGCGGCCTCGATGGCTTTGATGCCAAGATGGGTCTTTCCCTTGGTTTCCCCGGCGGCAGTAAGCTTGACAGTAACAGCCTCGCCCACGATTTTTTTGACGCCCTCATAGATTGGGCGGATGCCGTAAGTGGACCCTTTCAAACCCAGCGCGTCCAGCGCGTCGGATACATTGGTGGTGGAAAGCCTCATCAGCGCTTCCCGGACGGTTGCCTCCATCATAAATTCCCCCTTGTCCATCAGTATGCTTTATTCTTCTTCCACACAGCCGCAGCGGCGCAGCACCGCCTCGTACCCGTAGATGTCAAAGATGGAACGGCCCTTGCGGATTTCTTCCATGGTTTTCTGTTCCTTTGCCACCCGGGCGTCGCTTTTTGCCAGGATTTCCGCCGCATTTTCCAGCGGGATCACCACCACGCCGTCGTCATCCCCCAAAATGATGTCGCCGGGGCGCACGATCACGTCCCCCGCGCTGATGGGGTGGTTGATCAGGCCCAGGCTTTCCTTTACCGTACCCACGATGCTGATGGCCGCGGAAAAGACCGGGAAACCCATATCAATGATCTCATGGGTGTCCCGCACAGAGCCCGTGGTTACCAGACCGCCCACGCCCTTGACGCTGCACTCCAGCGCCATCATTTCCCCAAAGGGGCCGCTTTCCAACACCCGGCCTCCGTCAGCCACCACCACATCACCTTTTTGGCATTCCTTGATGGCCTTCAAGAGCATGATGTTGTCCCCTGCCTGCATTTTTACCGTAAACGCCGGGCCGCAAACCTTCATCCCCCGGGCTAGGGGCTTGATGGCATGGTGCATGGCGCCGAACCGGCCCATGGCCTCGTGCACCGTAGCCGAGCCGTGGCGGAAAAAGCCTTCGATCAGCGCCGCATCCGGCCTTTGAATATGCTTGATAACATGAATCATACGTCGCACTCCTTTTTTCTCTGCTGGCACGCAAATTGTCGACAGATTGTATACATATCATAGCACGGAGAATGAAGGATGTCAATCACAGGAGAAAGCGGGAAGGGCCATTTTGCAAAATGGGCTTTTTGCGGACCCATCCCCGAAAAGCTTTATCAAAAGGGGGAGAAAAAAACGGGATCAATATACGTTTTGGTGCTCCCGGTAGGCGCGCCACACATTTTCAAAGAAACTGTCCTCTTGCGGGATGGGATGTACGTCCCGCCAATGGAAATCGATGTCCGCGCCGTTCCATTCGGCTTCCTGCACACGGCTGCTGAACTGCCCGTCATCGGGCACAAAACTGCAAAGTGCCGAAAGGGAGGATGTTTCCTTTCCATCCTTTCCCTCAAAGCAGATGGCAGCGCCGCGGCTCAGGCCACCCGTCCGCTGGTAATCGATCATGGCGGCCAAAACCATAACCTGGGTCCGCAATGTATCCAGATACAGGTAAAATGCCGCCGCCTCCCCCATGCTTCGGATGCGGACATGGGCGGCCGGGTCTGTCAGGACGGCTTTCATTGGGAGAAGCAGTTTTTTCATGGATGTTACGTCCCGCACCGCCCCGGCCGCCCTGCTCATGCCTGATGCCGCTTCGCTTTTCAGCGCCTCCAGGTTGGAATCTTCTTTCAGGCACCGTTCCAAGAGGGAGATGGCGTCCAGTGCCTGGGCTTCGGAGGTTTTTAAAAGCGCGGGGGCGGGACCGCCCGTCCGCTTGAGGCTTATAAACCTGGCGGCCCGCTCCGCGCCTGCTTGCCCCGCGTTCAGGGCGCTGCCGCCGGGACGGTAGACGCCGTGGGTGCCGGCCGCCTCCCCCACGGCGAAAAGCCCGGGAACATCCGTCTGCCACCAGGCATCCACCGCGATGCCGCCGTTTTGGTGCTGGACGCACAGCGCGATCTCCAACATCTGTGTATTGATGTCCACGCCCTTTTCCCGGTACAGCGCCACGGCGGGTTCGTTCATATGCTTCAGGCGTGCGATGGGCGTATCCAGCAGCGCGCCGGCGTTTTTCAGGTAGGCATAGGCTTCCGCGTCCAGGAGCGAAAAATCGAATTTCTCCCCCAGGGGATTTTTTCGGAAATCCAGAAAGACGCGGCGGTTTTTGACCTTGGTCTCCAGATAGACCGCCAGGTCGATCAGGGAGGAACCGTCCTTCGCCTTGCGGGTGTCAAAGGGCCACTGGTACCCCTTGAGGAAGGTCAAAGTCAGCAGCCGCCCGGGATCCGGGATCACTTCCAGCAGAAACTCCCGCGCATCCCCGCCCTTTTCATCGGTGGAAACGAAGCGGGGCAGCGCCTGCATGTAGGTGCCGGACACATTCCAGCGGGGGGCGATAGAGGCCAGGCCGTACTGCCATTCCGTGAGGTTTTTCCCCTTGGCGCCGGCCCAATAGGCGGCGCCGGACATGCCCGTGTGCCCAAGGGGATAGCAGCTGTCCCGGTACACCCCCGCCGGCCCGCCGGTGGCCCAGACAATGTTGCGGCAGAGGAACACCTCAAAGCGCGGCTCTCCTTTCGTGACAAGGCACAAAAGCCCCTGGACGCCATCCTCCCCCGTAAGGATCCGCACCGCCAGCCTGCCCTCAAGGATCCTTTCGCCCTTCTCCGCCGCTTCCCTTTCCAGCGCTTCCGCCATAAAGCGGCTGGTAAGCGGCCCGGCGGAGGTGGCCCGGGCCCTTGGATCATGGTCCGTCTTATAGCCCGCATATTCTCCGTACCGGTTCATTGGGAAGGGCACACCCAACTCGCACAGCCGCAAAAAATTAGGTGCGGACAGGGCGGCCTCACACAGGGCATGCTCCCCGTCCACGCAACCGCCGGAAAACAGCGTCCGCGCCATTTCCCCTACGGAATCCGGCTCATTGCCGGACAGACTGAGCTTGTAGTAGGTCTGCTTGTCCGACCCCGCGTTGCGGGAAGTACCGCCCTCCCTGGAATCCGCTATAAGGGCAATGTCCCGCTGCCCGTAATGGATAAGCCGGTTTGCCGCCGCAAGGCCCGCGCAGCCCGCGCCCACCACCACGGTATTGAAGGCATAGACCGTAAGCTCCCGCCCACCGATGCTTATTTCTTTGCGTATCATGGTTCGCACTCCTCAGATGCTGCGGATGTTCATAAACCCCCCGTCCACATGGAGGACCTGGCCGGTAGTGTACGTCAAATTTCCGCTTGCCAGAAGCGACACCGCATTGGCCACATCCTCCGGGGTGCCCCAGCGGTGGATGGGGAATTCCGGCCCCTGCAAAAGGCGGTCGTATTTTTCCGTGACGGCACCGGTCATGTCCGTTTTGATAATGCCCGGCTGCACCTCGTACACATAGATGCCCTCCCCCGCCAGCCTTCCGGCGAAGAGCCTGGTAAGCATGGACACCCCCGCCTTGCTGACGCAATATTCGGCGCGGTTCACGGAGGAGACGGTTGCGGAAAAGCTGGAGATGTTGACGATGATCCCCCGCGTTTCCCCCGGCGCTTTCGGCTGTCCAAGCATGGCGTTGGCCACAAGCTGCGTTAAAAACATGGTGCCCTTCAGGTTGACACCCAGAACAAAATCGAAGGATTCCTCCGTCATTTCCAGAATATCCCGCCGCTCTTTCGGCGCCACGCCCGCGTTGTTCACCAGCACATCGATGTGCCCGTACCTTGCGGACGCTTCCTGCACAAACTTTCTTCGATCCGCATCCAAGGCAAGGTCTCCCTGAAAATAAAAGACTTCGCCCGTTTCAAGAAGCGGCGCGAAGCTCTCCCGGCAAGCCTCCGGAGGACGCGTGCCCAGCACGCAGACGGCATAGCCGTCCCTGACCATATTTTTCACGATGGCCAGGCCGATCCCGCGGGAGCCGCCCGTTACCATGGCAACCTTTTTCACAGGATACCTCCCATTCATGTTTTTCCGGCACACATAATAACATGCTTAGTATACCATACATCCAAAAGCACCGGCAGAACCAGTGTCCCCTTATTTTCCCCAAAAACAAAGTTTTTGAAGGAGGGGTACGGGGAGGGAGCTTTTTTCAAAAAACTCTCTCCCCGCCCCGGAACTCCTCCAAAAAGAGGCATTAAGCAAGAACGGGACGCCGGTTAGTCCAGCGTGAAGCCCATTTCCTCATAGAAGCGGCGCGCGCCGGGATGCAGGGGCACCAGGGAATCCTTATAGCCCTGGAAATCCATGATGGCAAGGGAAGGATGCACGGTCTTGAGGTATTCCAGGTTCTCATAGATGGCCTTGGTGATCTGGTATACCAGTTCCTCGTCCATATCGGGGGAGCAGACCAGGATGTCCTGCACGCCCAGGGAAAGGACGTCTTGGTCGATCCCCGGGTACGTGCCGGCGGGGATGGTGGCAGCGCCATAGTAGGGCAGATCGGTGGTGATCTTTTCCAGAATCTCCGGCTCCATGGAGATGATGTTCACAGGATCGGTCACCGCCACGGTGGAGATGGCCTCCAGCGGGGGGGCACCGTGGGGCACATTGACATCCACGCGGCCGTCCTTCATAGCTTCCGCGCCGTCCGAATAGGACACGTTGCTGATGTTCATGTCAGTCATTTGCAGGCCCCAGTAGGGCAGGATCTCCTCGAAGATCAGCGCCCCGCCGCCGCCGGCCGGTCCGATGGCAACATTCTTGCCCTTGAGATCGGTCATTTTGGTAATGTTGGAGGAAGCCAGGGAGTTGAACTGAATGATGCTGTACTGCAGCGTGCAGATGCCGGCGATATCATACTTCTCGGTATAGGGGGCTACGCCGTTCACGGCGCGCATGCCGGAGTAGAAGTTGGTGATGCCCAGCTCCGACTCACCGGTGGCCACCTTGATGGCGTTGGCCGTGGAGCCCTGGGAGATGATGTTGTTTACCGTCAGGCCGTCCACCTTGGTGGTCAAAAGTTCGGCAAGGCCGGAACCGACGACATAATACGTCCCGCCCAGGCTGGCTGAAACCAGCGAGAACACCTGATCCGCCAGGGCGCCGCCCGCCGTCATGACCATGACAGCCGCCAGCAGCAGGGAAACCAGTTTCCTTGTTTTCATGGGAATCTCTCCTTTTTCATATTTCCAGCGCAGCCACGCCGCGCCGAATACCCATACAGATCAAACGGTGGTAAGCGTGGCGCCCTTCCGTTTTGCGTTGAGGGCGAAAACGGCGCACAGGACAACACAGGCAGCGCCGGCCACCAGGTCCACATAATTGCCTGTGGGAATGAAGATCAGCGCGCTCAGCACCGCGTACATGATCCGCTGGTACGGGTTGAGCCTGCATTTGCCCATGATGCCCGTCACCGTAAAGGTCATGCTCACGATGGCGATGATGGAGAAGGTGACATTGACGAAGGACGGCCAGAAAGGCGTGCCGATAAGCATGAGGCTGGGCTTATACACTACCAGGAAGGGGACGATATAGCCGGCCAGACCGATGCGGAAAGCGGTCCAGCCCGTTTTCATGGGGCTGGCACCGGCGATGCCCGCTCCGGCATAGGCCGAAAGCGCCACCGGCGGGGTAATGGTGGAGACGCAGGCGAAGAAGAAGATGAAAAAGTGGGCCGCCAGCTGGTTGAATCCCAGGGATACCAGCGCCGGGCCGGTCAAAACTGACAGGATGATGTAGGCCGCCGTGGTGGGAAGGCCCATGCCCATGATGATGGCGGAGAGCATGGTCAAAAGCAGCATGAAAAGCTGGTTTCCGCTGGACAGGTGAATCAGGATGGAGGAAAACCGCAGCCCGAGCCCCGTCAGCGACACCACGCCGGAAATGATGCCGGCGCAGGCGCAGGCGACAGCCACCGGCATCGCGCCGTTCACGCCGTCCACGATGGCCTTTAAAAGCTTTTGGGGTCCCATGCGGGTGCTCTTGCGGAAGGCGGAGCAGACGATCAGAAGCACGATGCTCCAGAATACGGATTTCCCGGGGGAATAGGAATTGACCAGCAGATAAATCAGGACCACCAAAGGGATCAGCATATGGCCCCGGGCCTTGATCGCCTTCCAGGCGTCGGGCAGGTTCTCCGCGCTCAGGCCTTTGAGGCCTTCCTTCTTGGCCTCGGCGTCCAGGCAGATGAACAGGTAGAAGTAGTACAAAAGCGCCGGGATGATGGCGCTGACAGCCACCACGCCGTAAGGCACGTTGCAGTTATTGGCTACCATGAAGGCCGCCGCGCCCATGATGGGCGGCATAAACTGCCCGCCGCAGGAGGATACCGCCTCCACCGCGCCGGCATAATGGGGCTTGTAGCCGCCCTTTTTCATCAGCGGGATGGTAAAGGTGCCCGTGGCCACCACGTTGGCCACCGCCGCGCCAGAAATCATGCCGAACATGCAGCTTGACACAACAGCCGCCTTGGCCGGGCCGCCGCGGTACTTGCCCACCAGCGCAAAGGCGATATCGGTAAACAGCTCACCGCCCCCGGAGGCCTGCAGGAACGATCCGAAGAGGATGAACAGGATTACGTAGGAGGCCGAAATCCCCAGCGGCGCGCCCCAGATGCCGTCCGTGCTGGCGTACAGCGTCCTGATCACCTGGGTGAGGTTGAAGTTTTTGCTGGCGAACACGCCCTTGATGTACCCGCCGAAGAAAGCGTAGAGCAGGAAAACAACGGAGACGATCACCAGCGGCCAGCCGATGGCCCGGCGGGTGATCTCCAGCACCAGCAGCGCCAGCACCACGCCGAACACCGTGTCCATAGTGTTGGTAAACCCGAAGCTGTTGGCGATCCTGGGCCACGCGAAATAAATATACACGCAGCATGCCAGGGAAACAATGGCGAAAAGAAGGTCATAAAAGGGCACATGGTCATCCTTCCGGCGGGAAAGAGCGGAATAGCTCAAAAAGGCGATAAATCCGATATACAGCCAGTGGAAGGAGCGCATCTGGATCTCGGTAAGCACGCCGAAACCCGCGTTGTACAGTTGGAAAAGCACACCCACCACAGACAGAACGTACACAACAATCAGCAGCGGCCCCGTTAGCTTCCGCTTGACCACCACCACCTGTTTTTCCTTTTCCGGCGTGCCTTCCTTTTTTTTGAAGAAGCCCATGGACAACCTTCCTTTCCTATGGTTTTTCCGGTCCGCCGTCCTTGACCGCCTCCTGCATGGAGACGATGGCCCCGGCCGGGTCCGCCTGCTGGGGGCAGACAGCCGAGCAGCGCCCGCAGCGGATGCACAATGAAAGCCCCGCTCCCATGGCGATGAGACCACGCTTTTGCGTGTCCCTGGAGTCGAACATATGGCGTGCCTCCAGAATGAGGGCGGCAGGCCCGGCGAACAGATAAGGGTTCTTGCCCAAAACGGGGCATGCGGCCATGCATACCAGGCATTCCACACACCGGCTGGCGGTGCGGAAGGTTTCAAACATCCGCATATCCACCGTTTCCAGCGGGTCCTCCGGGAGGCGTTCCCGTTCCAGGAACAAGCGGAGCTTTTTCCTGCCTTCTTCAAAGGACCGCCTATCGATGATCAGATCCCGCAAAACGGTGTACCCGTTTAAGGGGGTAAGCGTCATCTCCGGCTTGGCCATGGTCCGGCAGCTTAAACACGGCGTTCCATCCACCGTAAGGCCGCACAGCCCGCAGTGGCCGCTTCGGCAGGCCCAGGAAAAAGACAGGGTGGGATCGCTGTCCCGGGCAACGCGCTTCAGCGCGTCCAGCACGGTGATGTGTTCCTCAAAATCATAAGTATATTCCTGAAAATAAGGTGCCCTGTCCGAGACGGGGTTGAAGCGGAGCACCTTCAATTTTCCGTTTCCCGCGCCGCTCACACCGCTCCCCCCTTTTTCATGCGGGAGAATGCCACGGGCACGGTCCCGGCCTTCAGCTCCGAAGCCGTTTTTGTAAGCACCACATTGCGCATCCAACCCTCGCTTGAGGCAGGATAATCACTGCGGTAATGGGCGCCCCGGCTTTCCGTGCGGGTAAGGGCCGAGAGGGCGACGGCCCTGGCGGTCATGAGCAGGGACCTGTTTTCGAAGGCCTGCATCACCTGACGGTTCACCCACCGGCTTTTGTCCTGAAGGCACACGGGTCTTTTTTCCAGCGCCGCAAGCTCTGTGAGCGCCCCTTGCAGGGATGCGCCGGAACGGAGCACACCGGCCTTTTCCCACATCACGCCCTGGATCTTCTCCCGCAGAACATCGGGCGGGTCCCCGGCACGGGATGAAAACAGACCGTCTATTTGATGCTCCAGGGATTGGGCAAGGCTGGGTGCAAGGAACATGCGTTCCTGGCCTGCCGCCTCCTTCGCCGCTGCGTCCGCCGCCACAACGCCGGACACCGCGATATCGGTGAGCGCGTTCTGGCTGATGCGGTTGGCGCCGTGGACGCCGCCGGCCGCCTCGCCCACGCAGTACAGGCCCTTGACCCTGGTGCGCCACGACCCGTCCACCCGCACGCCCCCCATGAAGAAATGGCAGGAGGGAGCGGTTTCAAACGCGTCCCTGTCCATGTCGATGCCCGCGCTTAGGTGGAGCTTATACGCATAGTTGAGGAAATCCCGGAAAAACCCCGGCTCGTTGTGGGAACAGTCGCAGAATGCGCCGCCCCGGGATGTTCCCCTTCCCTCCGTAACCTCCTGCATGATGGCCCTGGAGATCACATCCCTGGTGGAAGCTTCCATCCGCCGGGGATCGTAGCGCGCCATGAAGCGCTCTCTCAGGCTGTTGAAAAGCTGCGAATACATGGCCGTCCCGCAGAGGATGCCCTTCCAGGATTCCGGAAACAGCATGCCGATAGGGAAAAACTGCACGAATTCCATGTCAATGAGCTGCGCCCCCGCCGCAAGGGCCAGCGAAAAGCCATCCCCCGTCAGGTCCGCCGGGTTGGAGGTGTTGCTGTACACCATGCCCGCGCCGCCCGTGGCCAGCACCGCGCACTTGCATTCCAGCAGCACGGCCTCGAAGCTGTTCACATCAAACCCCAGCGCACCGGCCACGCGCCCGCCGCGCTTGAGGATGGAGGTGACCATCACCTCCTCCAGCACGGGCACATCAAGGCGGGCAAGCTCCCCTGTCAGCCCCCGCATCATCTCCCGGCCGATCCTGTCCTCAAACAAGAGGCTGCGGTTATAGGAATGGCCGCTGTCGGTTTTCAGCTTGGGCTGGCGGCCGTCCGCCTCCCGCTCCCACAGGGAGCCCATCTGCTCCAGGCGCAGGAGCACTTCCCCTGCCCGCCCGGCCACCTTTCCCATCATGGCCTGGTTGTTGATCCACTCCCCGCCCTGGTACGCCTCCCGCTCGTGCAGTTCCGCGGAATCCCCCTGCTCGCACCAAAGCTCATGAACAGCCGCCACCCCGCCCGGCGCCATGACGGTGGCCCCGCTGCGGCCCGCTTTTCCCTTGGATACAACGGCAACACTTACGCCCCGCCTTGCCGCCTCGCATGCCGCCATCAGCCCGGCGCCTCCCGAACCGATTACCAGCACGTCGGCATACCATCGCCTCAACGAACCTTCCCCCGATTCCCGTATGCGGTTCACGACTTTGCGTTCATCGTGGATACTTTTTGTATACAGCGATTATACCATTCCGGAACTCCGGATGCAAGCCCGGATTTCAAATTTCCTACCCTCAGGCGTTCCTCCGGGCCAGCCGCGGAAAAAGCGCGGCGCAGGCCAATGCGGAAGCAAGGCACAAGGCCCCCATCCACCCAAAGGACAGCCATTTCCCATAGTCTTCCATCAGCCTGCTCATAACCGGCGGCCCCAACGTGATGCCCAGGGCGTAAACAGCCTGGTAGAAGCCCATTGCCGTGGATTTCTCCCCTGCGGGTACATAGGCGATGCAGGCGGAGGAAAGCCGCGTATAGATGAAACCCCCGGCAAAGCCTCCGGCTGCGGAGATTCCCATCAGTTGCGCGGCGCTTACACAGGCCGGCACCAGCAGGCAATAGGCTCCCAGGAACAGAAAGCTTGCGCCTATCAGGCGGCCTAGGTGGATGCGGGTAAAAGCCTTGAGGTTCAGCAAGAAGGTGCTGCCCATGGCAAAGACCATATTCAGCGTGCTGACGGCGCTCAGTTGCGCGGTGGTTGCGTGAAGGGACTGGGCCACCACCTGGGTGTAGTTGGAGACGGTGGCAAAGCTTACAAGCTGATAGAGCATCATCAAAACGGAGCAGAACAGCAGGTTCGGCTCCCGCATCACTTTGAACCGGGAAATCAGGGGACGGCATGTGCCGGGGGCCTTGGGAAGGAAGGGAACCTCCCGGATGAAAAGGCTCATCACGGTGCCCAGCAGCGCCACAAGCCCGCCGCAGTAGAATATCCAAGCCATGGGAAGGCGGGTAAGGATCAGCGCGGATGCGCCGTAGGCACAAAGCCTGCCCAGAAAACTGGCAAACTGCATTCTGGCGATGGCTACCGGCGCAGGCATATCCGCCGTGCGGGTGTACATCACCAGAAACAGGCTCCAGATGGAGGTGGCCAGGCCCGTCAATATCCTGCCCGCATACATGGCCGGTTCACAGGGGAAAGCGCCCATCAAAAAACAGGCGGCGGAACCGCAGGCAAGCCCGAAGGCGACAAAGGGCTTGTATTTTTGACGGCTGTCCGTGTATAACCCTGCCGGAATCTTGGTAGCCATCTGCAAAAAACCGTACAGGCCGTTGATAAGGCCCACGCTGGCGCCCGCGATGCCGATGGCCAGCAGATACGGGGTATAATAGGGCGCAAAAACATACATGGAAAACCACAGGCAAAAGGTGATCAGGAGCATGGCACGCCGGTTGGCCGCATCGCTTTTCATCATGTTCACCTTCTCCGGTGGTCAAATAAAGAAATTCTGCCCTTCCCGGGGTCAAAAAAGGATCAGCGTAACCGCGCCGGCGATTACCAACCCTCCGCCCAGCACAAGCTGCCAGGTGATCCTGTCCTGCTTTTTCAGAATCAGATAGCTGGCGGCCATGGTGAACAGCGGCTCGCTGGCGGTGAAGGAGTTGGCAACGGATACGGGCAAAGAGTTGAAGGCCAGAAACAGCAGATACAGCGCAAGCCCCGTGAATATGCCCGACAGGAAATAACTTCCATCCATGTGCCGCAAAGCCATCAATGCGGTTTTCAGCCTGCCGGTGAACAGCAGGAAAATCATCATGAACACAAGGCCCGAGAACCCGCCGATGACAACCCCCAGGATGGAATCCGGCCACTGGTTGAGCCCGGCCTTGCGGCAAAGGTTGCCGGCCCCCAGGAAGAGCGTGGCCATCAGGCCGGTAAGGATGCCCTTCAGGGAGCCCCCCCGCACCCCCGTGCCCGCAAGCTGCGCACGGTCGGTCCTAAGCATGTTCAGCGACACCGCCATCACGCCCGCAAGCGCCAGAAAGACCCCCAGAAGATCGGCGGTATTCAGGCTTTCGCCCAAAAGGAAAACACCGCCCAGCAGCACAAAGACGGGCGTGAATCCCTTGATCACGCCCGCCTTCGGCGCACCCAGGCGGCTGATGGCCAGAAAGATAAGCCCCCGGCCGATAAAGCTGTTCAGCAGTCCGCCCGCGGTGTAATATAACAACCCCTGGACATGAAAGGAGGAAGGAAGCCGAAAAAACAGCGAAACAGAAAACACCGCAAGGTTCAGCATATTGTTCACCACCAGGGTGATGAACAGCCCCGACCACTGGTCGGTACTGCCCTTTAATTGCGCCTTGCGGGCAAAGACATTGCTGATCCCCCAGCTCATGGCGTTCAGCAGCGCGAAAACAACGCCCATGCGTCACCCTTCCGGGATCGAAATCAGCCTCTTGTCACCTTGACGATACCGTTGGTGGCGTCAAGCAGGATATGATCCCCGGTTTTGATTTTGGAGATGTCGATGCCGTCCACCATGGGCAGATCGGCCACAATAGCCCCGATCACCGCCACGGACTCCGCTTTGATGTTCACGATGGCCTTGGGCCCGCAGCCGTTTTTGACCACCTCGTACAGCATATAGGACCCGCCTGTGGAGCCTTTGGAGCTTGGAAAGACCAAAATCTTGCCGCCGATCATGGCGCCTTCAATCTCATGCTTGCGTTCGATGATGCGGCCTGTTTTGGGGTCCACGGTGCCCATGAAGGAAATGGCGTCGTTGGTGACCAGCGCCTCGCCTTCCACCTGGCCTTCCACGATGCAGCGGCCTTGAAGCACAAATTCTTCCATTTGCTCAGCCCTCCCATTTCCCTGTGACCGCGGCACGTATGCACTCGTCGGTGTTTAAAAGCAGCGGCTGCAGGTCCCAGTGCCCCGGCGCATAGTGCGCCATCTTGCCGGAGTTGGTGGCAACGGTCTTGTAGCCTCTGTCATGCAGCGTGTAGCACAGCACCGGGCAGGTGTCGCAGATGATCTCCCCGCCGGCTTCCGCAATGGTCTGGGTATACCCCATCCGGTCCCCCAGCAGTTTCACCTGCCTGGACACGCAAACCCACAGGGCGCTTTTGAGCTTTTTGCCCTTCACCAGCCCGGCGATCTGTTCCAACTCCAGGATGGACACATGGGGGCAGCCGATGACCACGAAGTCCACGGGGCCCTGGTAGGCGAACTTTTCGGAAACCTTGTCATAGGCGGCCTGGTCGAACACCAGCGTCTTGGCGCCTTCCGCCAGCACAGCCTCCACCGTGGGAGCCTCCGGCGTGAATCCGGCGATATGGAACAGCGCCACCGCACCGGAGGAAGCCAGCGCCGCGCACAGCGCCTTGTAATTTTCAATGGTGGGGAGCTTTGTGAAGCCTTCGAATACAGGCACCTCCGTGCCCACCTGCCGGCCGATAGAATAGCCCAGCACGGCGAAATCCTTATCGGTTTTGGGCTCCCTGAGCACCTTCACAAGGTAGGTGGCCTTACGGTTCTCATCCAGATGCAGCCCATATTTGGGCACCCGGCCCGTGATGGCCGCCGCCAGCGCGGAAGGGCCGCCCTCCCGGTTGGTGCGGGCCCCCAGCACCGAGTTGGCAAAGCAGATGGCCGAAGACTCGCCCCAGGCGATATGCTCGCCAAACCTGGGCAGGCTGCCGCACAAAAAGGGCGTGCATGTATTCAATGGAATGGCGCCCATCTTGCGGTAGGCGGCACTGAGCTCCAGCTGCTTTAAGGAGAACTCCTCCGGAAAGCCGATCTTTTGCCAATCCTGGTCATCGATGCCGATGGTGTTGAGCGTTGTGGGCACGCAAAAATGCGCGTCGGCGCTGGCGTCCTTCACGTAAGCCAGCCCGGCATTTCCCGCCACGCGGTAGGAAACCCCCGGAGAGTGGACGTTTTGAACCTCCACCATGCATTCCGCTCCGTAGATCTTGCCCAGCGCCACCAGGACCTTCATGCTCCGTTTTACCGTTTCGCCGTATTTGCCATCGAGCATATCCTGCTCATGCTGATTAAGACGCACGTATATACCCTCCAGTTGCTGGTTTATTCAGATGTCTTCCGCACCGGCGGCAAAAGCTGCCGCCATGGTCCCGTCCGCCTTTTTGGAAAGGCGGATGCGCTTCAGGAAACAGGGATCGGCTTTAGGAAAGTCCTCCCGGTAGTGGGTGCCCCGGCTTTCCGTGCGCATAAGCTGCGCCGTGGCCAGGAGCCGCCCCACCGTGAGGCGGTTTTTGAGCTGGTCACAGACGGCCTCCCGCTGCGCTTCCCCGATGAAGGCCAGCGTTTCCCGCAAGCCCTCCTCCCGGCGGACGATGGTCAGATGCTTGTAGAACAGCTCTTCGCTGCGGACGATGAGAGCCTTTTCCCGGTCCGTGGGCATCAGGCCGTTATCTGTTTCCTCCGGCGCGGCACCCTTGTGCTTAAGCGCGCGGCGCGCGGCCGCGATGCCGGCCCTGCGGCCAAAGACCTGGGTATCCGTTAAGTTGTTGCCGCCGGGCCTGTCGGACCCGTGGACGCCGCCTGTAATTTCACCGGCTGCGTACAGGCCGTCAACGCCGGTAAACCCGTTTTCATCGATCTCAATGCCGCCGTTGAAATTTTGAACCGCCAATGTCAGCGGCATGGGCGCCTTGGCAAGATCAATCCCCGCCTTAAGCAGCGTTTTATAGGTGATGGGTGCCCGGCGGAGGAGTTCCTCCCCGGAGACGTGGGTCACATCGAACCAGATGCCGCCAAATTCGTTGCCTCTGCCCGCCATGATCTCCTTGAAGATGGCGATATCCACATACATGGCGCCGGTGCGCACCGAAAAGGGATACGACATGGCCTTCAGGTCCAGCGCCTCAAGGGGAGGCATTTCGGGCGGGCAGTAGGACGGCAGGAATTCCTGGTGAAGGCCGTTGGTAAGTTTGGGCTTTAAGCGCCACATGTGGCTGTGGATAATGAATTTCATACGCGGGATGGCCACCGCGGGGCCTACCTGGAAAAATTCCATGTTCACAAAACGGCAGCCCGCATCGTAGGCCATGGCCCAACCGTCCCCCGTCTGGGTGGGCGGCGTGACGTTGGTTTGAAACATGCTCCCGGCGCCGCCGGAAGCAAGCACCACAGCGCCGGCGCTGATAAGGAACGCCTTTCCCCCGGACACGCCCGCCGCGCCGCACACCACGCCGCGGCTGTCACGCAAAAGCCTGGTCACGGTCATGCGGTCCATCAGGCGCACGCCTGCTTTCAGGGCGGCTTGTGTAAGCACGCGCACGATCTCCCGGCCCGTGCTGCCCCCCATGGTCAGGGAACGCGCCTTGGTGCAGCCTGAAAGCTTCTTTTGTTCCGGATGGCCGTCACGGCTTTCAAATTGGATGCCAAGATCCATCAGTTCCCGCACCCGGTCCGCCGCCTCATCCGCGATAATACGGCAAAGCGCCGGACTGCCTAGCCCGCCGCCGGTTTGAACGGTATCTTCATAGTAAATATCCGGCGTGTCGCCGTCGCCCTCAAAATTGAAGGGGGCATTGATGCCCAGCGCCTCGGAAGCCACCAGGTTCGTGCTTCCTCCCGCAGCCAGGGCGCCCGTGCCGATCAGAAGCACATCCGCTTCGGGGCAGGCCTTCTTTGCCTCCCAGGCAGCCCGCATCCCGGCCGCGCCGCCGCCGATCACCAGCACATCGCATGTCATCCTGTCCAACGCAACCCCGCCTTCCAAGCAGCCCGCCCGGCACGAAACAGGCCGGGCGGGCATCTTTGGTGATTATTTTCTTGCCTGGGGGTAGGACATGGTCACGGCATCCTCCGGGCAAACTTCAATGCACATGCCGCAGCCGTCGCACTTCTTGGCGTTGATCACCGCGCCCACCTTGGTAAGCGTGATGGCGTCATAGAAGCAGGAGCGCTTGCACACGCCGCACTTAGTGCACTTTTCGCTGTTGACCTTGGCATATACGTTTTCAGGAGCGCGGACCACTTCCGCGGTCTTCAGGATGTTGGGGAGGGCGATGCCGCGGATCTCGTCCATGGAGCTGTAGCCCTTGGCATCCAGCCAGGTGTTGATGCTGTCCGCCCAGCGCTTGCTGACATCATAGCCCTGGAGCATGATACCGATGCCGGACTGTACCAGCGTCGCGCCCACCATGGTGTACTTGATGATGTCTTTCCAGTCCCACACGCCAAGGCCGGCGATGATGGGAATGCTCAGCTTGCGGGCCGCCAGCGCAGCGTTCTTGAGGCCGTAGCCGATCAGGTAGGGGCCGCCCCAGCCGCCCTGTGCGCCCGGGCCAATGGGCCTTGCCTGGTCGATGTCGATGTCATAGCCCGAAAAGCGCGCGGAGATGTTCACAGCCATGGCGCCCGCTTCCTGGCAGGCCAGTGCCACAGCGGACTGGTCCACGGTTTGCGGGGAGATCTTCACGCTGAAGGGCTTCTTCAAAAGGCTCGCGCAGGTGCGCACCACTTCCGCCGTCATATCCACCGCGCCGGCGCCCATCTTTACGCCCATGTCCGCCGCGAAGGGACAGGAAACATTCAGTTCCACCCAGTCAGCGGTGGTTTCGTTGGTGAGTTGCACCATTTCCACCCACTCCTCCAGCGTGACGCCGGAGAGGCTGGCCATCACGATGCCCTTGTCGCCGATGGCATCCTTGGCCTTGTTCACATCCTCCATGTACTCCTTGTACCCAAAGTGGGAGCACTCTTCCAGAGAGTTTAAGGTGAAGGCATGGGGAAGCTGCTGGGGATAGCCGGGGAAATTTTTGTAATCGTACAGCTTGAAGCGGGGCCGGGGAAAGTTGCGCCCCAGCTTGCCCTTGTCGCCGAACAAGGATTTGACGATCACGCCGCCGGCACCACCGTCAATGCCTTTTTTCGTGCCGATCCAGTCCATGGAAGGGGATGCGGAACCAACGATGATGGGATTGGGGAAGGTGACACCTGCCGCTTTGACTTTCAGATTGGCCATTTGCTTTGTCCTCCTTTAGATGATGCCGAATACCATTACACAGATTGTATACCACATGTACACATTATAGACCTGCTATTCCGGTTTGTCAACACCGAAATTCAACGTCCGGGGAAGAACTGTCCGCGCTTGAAAATATGCAGCGTGTATACTATAATAATACATCATGTTTTCCTTTTAAACGCGTGCCCGGGGCCGGGTTCCGGGGCAAACAACGAAAGCGGGGAGAGATTTTCCATGGAGAAAAGCGGCCTGAAAAACATTGCCTACGACCATCTGCTCTCGGAAATCTGTTCCGGCAGGCTGGCGCCCAACGCCCCCATTGTGGAACAAGACATCTCCCGGCTGCTGAACATTAGCCGCACCCCTGTGCGGGAAGCCCTCAAGCAGCTGGAGATGGAGGGGCTTGTAACCCACATCCCTTCCCGGGGAACCTTCGTCAGAGCCATCACCCTGCAGGACGTCAACGAGATTTACCAGATACGCAAGCTTTTCGAATTGGCCGCCCTGGAGCAGGCGGTGCGCCTGATCCCCGACGAAGCCCTGGACGCCATTGAGCAGGAGCTGAACGCCATCGGCGAATCCAGCGAAAACGAGGAATTCTACCGTGCCGACCGCGACCTGCACGCCACGCTTTTGAAGTATGCCTACAACAGCCGCATGATGGCGTTCTACGATATCCTCAACGCCCAGATCGAGCGCATCCGCAGCATCTCCTCCGCCACTCCCAGGCGCCTCAGTTCCTCCAGGGCGGAGCACCTGGCCATCACCAGGGCCATCCGGGCCCGTGACCTTGACAAGGCCCGGGAAGCGCTGGCCGCCCACATCGACAATGTGCAGGCAAGCGCCCTGCGCGTGCTGGACTCCATGCGCATGGGGCTGAGGGTGTAAGGGGAGACGGAGGCTTGACGGTTTGGCGGGAAGGGCACTTTTTGAAAAAAGTGCCCTTCCCGTACCCATCCTTCAAAAACTTCAAAGGATAAGAATGATTTTTCTTCCTTAGAAACAATCAATAGGGTGCGACAATATCATCCAAGACAATTTCTGCCGCGCCGGGGACCCGCACGGTCTCCGGGAACCCTTTCAGGGGCTTGGTGCAGTCGATCCCGACCTTGGTGACCACATAGCCGTTGTAGGCGCAGGGGTCCAGAGGGTGGCCCTTGGCATTGCGGATCATGAAGGCGTCCTGGTCGGGCTTGAGCCTGGTGGCGATGGCCTGCAGAACCGCGCTGTCGTTGTAGATATCCACATCATCATCCACCACGACCACATACTTGATAAACGGGTCGGATGCGATCACGGCGCCGATCACATTCTTGGCCTCGCCCTCGTGGCGCTTTTTGATGGATACATAGCACGTCAGGCGGCAGCAGCCGGAGGGGGACATGAACACGTCCTTCACCGTGGGGCAGGCCATCCGCGCCGTTTTGTAGATCACGCTCAGCCGGCCGGTGCCGCCCATGAGCTGATGGTCCAGGTGGCCGGAGAAGCAGTCCTGATAGATGGGCTTTTTGCGCATGGTGATGGCCGTGACCGTGATTACCTGGTAAGGGTGCGGGCCGCCGTAGCAGGTGGTGAACTCGCCGAAGGGCGCTTCCGTTTTCAACTCGCCCGGCTCAATGTAGCCTTCCAGCACGATCTCCGCATACGCCGGCACCTGCAGATCGTTGGTTACGCACTGCACAAGCTCCAGCGGTTCCCCCATCAGCGCCCCGGCCACGCCGTACTCGTCCACGCCCATGGGCACAAAGCTCAGGCACCCAAGATAGAAGGCCGGATGGTGGCCGATGGTGATGGAAATGGGCATGGGCATGTTCTTGGCAAAATACTTGCTGTAAATAAAATTCACGTGGCTGGTTTCGGCCATATGGATGCCCAGCTTGTTTTTGCCGTGGAGTTGATGCCGGTACACGCCGATGTTGCGGATGCCGGTATCCAAATCACGGGTCACCGACGCGCCGCAGGTGATGTAAGGGCCGGCATCCAGCTCGTTGTGCTTTAAGACCGGGAGGCTGTACAGATCGACATCCTCCCCGGTGAGCACTACCTCATGCACGGGGGCGTCCGTCACCATCACGGGCGTGATCCGCCCGTCCTCCTTTTCCCGGTAGAAGGCATTCAGGTTTCTTTCCTCACAGCCTAAGGCCAGGGCCAGGCGCTTGCGGCTGGCAAAAACATTGCTCACCACGGGGAAGGCGCTGTCCCCCACCTTATCAAAATGAACCACAGGATATTTGTTCTCCATCTCCAGTTTGGAGAGGATGGCGGTGGCGCCGAAATTGGGGTCCACCTGCCGGCTTACCCGGACAGCCTCGTTATGGTTTGCCGCCAGTTGAAGAAAGGAACGCAGATCCTTGTTTGCCATTATCCATTCACCTCATTTGCAAGTTTCGCTTCCTCTTCCCGCCGGATGGCCGGGAAAGGCTTGCTCTTAAAAACGCGGGTCAAAGCAATGGCCACCACCAGCGCGGCAATACCCAAGCCATCGGTGAGTGCGCCCGGGATCATCATCATCAGCGCCCCCGCGATGAACAGCACCCGGGAAATCACGTTGATCTTCAAGCCACGGAAGAAGCCCTCCACCCCCCAGGTCAGGAACACCACGCCGATAAGGGCGGTGATTACCGAGAGGATGATCTCAAAGATCGTCCCGCTGTCCCCCTGCAAAAGCAGCACGGGGTTGGCCGCGAACATGTAGGGCACGATATACGCCACCAGGCCCATGCGGAAAGCCTTCCAGCCCGTTTTGAAGGGGTTGGTGTGGGCGATGGCGGAGGCGGAATACGCAGCCAGTGCCACAGGGGGCGTAATAGCGCCCACGCAGGAGAAATAGAAGATAAAGAAATGCGCGGCCATGGGCGCGATGCCGATCTTGATCAGCGCGGGGGCCGTCAGCGCCGCCAGCACAATATACACTGCCGTGGGCGGAAGGCCCATGCCCAGGATCAGCGCGGCGATCATGGTCAATACCAGCGCCATCCACTGGCTGGAACCTGCCATCTGCATCAGCATGCTGGAAAATTTCACGCCCAGGCCCGTGGAGGACACCACGCCTACGATGATGCCTGCGCAGGCGCAGGCCGCGGCGATGGAAAGGGCGTCACGGGAGCCCGCCACCAGGCTGTCCTTGATGGCCTTCAAACTCATGCGGGTGCTCTTTTTGATAAACGTCAAAACCAGGATCAACAGCACGCAGAAGAAGGCGGACTTCAGGGCGCTGTAGCCGTACACGATCAGCGCCACCAGCAGGATGATGGGGATCAGCAGGTGGCCGCGGTTAAGAACAGCCGCCTTCCAGTCCGGCATGTCCTCCCGGGAAAGGCTGGTAAGCCCGCCCTTGGTAGCGCCCACGTTGGCCGCCACAAACAGGCTGATATAGAACAATAAGGCTGGGAACAGGGAGGCAAGCACCACCTTGCCGTAGGGCACGCTCAGATAGTCCGCCACCAGGAAGGCCGCGGCGCCCATGACCGGCGGGGTGAACATGGAGCCGCAGGCTGCCACGGCCAGCAGCGCCGCGCCGCTTTGCATGGGATACCCGCTGCGCCGGAGCAGCGGCAGCGTGAAGGAACCGGTGGTCACCACATTGGCTACGGGCGAGCCGGAGATGATGCCCATCAGCGCGTTGCTCAAGATGGTGGCATAGGCCGAGCCGCTCTTGGACCGGCCGGTGGCCGACAGGGAAAGGTCCACAAAAAGCTGGCCTGTGCCAGACTTGGCCAGGAATGAGCCGAACAGCACAAAGATAATAATGTACGTGGCTGATGTGCCCATGGCAAGGCCGAAGACACCCTCCGTTGTGGAATAGGTGAAGGAGGCAAGATCCGCCAGCCCCACCCCTTTATGGCGCAGGATGCCGGGGAAGTAGCGGCCAAACATGGCATACAGCAAGAAGATGATGGCAATCATGGGCATCGCCATGCCCATAGAGCGCCTGGTAGCCTCCAGCACAAAGAGGATGCCGATGATGTACATGGCAATCTCTATCGGGGAAGGGTCCAGGATGCGCAGCGCATTTTTCTGCCAGGTAAAAGTCACCAGCAGTGAGACCGCGGCGGCCCCGAGAGCCAGCAGAATATCAACCCAGTTGATCCGATTCTTTTTGCGGACCGGATACACCAGGAAGATAGCCGATGCCATAAAGGCCCAGTGGATCGTGCGCTGGGTCAGGGCGGACAGCAGGCCAAACCCGGAGGTATACAGCGCAAACAGAGAGCTTGCGACCAGGATGACGGCCGCCATGATCTTTGCGACGACCTGCGCGCTTGTTTCCTTCCGCTTCTCAACATTCGTCTGCAAGTTTATTGTTCCTTTCTATGAATGTCTATCATGGCAGCGCATCGCGGCCTATGGGATGCGGAGGCAGCGCACGGATAAACATCATGCACCGCCCCCGCGTTGGATTCCGGTCCATATGGCCGGAAAGTTGCTTGATTACTGAATGAGCCCCTTGTCCTGGAAGAATTTCAAAGCGCCGGGATGGAAGGGGATGCAGGGGTTCTGTACCGCTTTTTCAATCGTCAGGCCTTTGGCGGAGGGCTGGGAGTTATGGATGGCTTCCAGGCCCGCGTCGGAGAAATACACCTCCAGGATCTTGTACACCAGGTCATCGGGCATGTCCTTGTTGACGATCACCACATTGGGGGTACCCAGGGTCAACACATCCTCGGAAAGGCCGTACATGGCGGCGGGGATGGTCACGCCGGTGAAGTAGCTGTAGTGGCTCAGGATGGCGTCCTGCTCTTCCTGCGTCAGGGACAGGATGCGGAAATTCTTGCCGCCGGCCTGCAGCGTGGACACGGCCGCGGTGGGGATGCCGGCGTACACGATGGCGGCGTCCACATTGCCGTCGGTCATCATGGTTACGCCTTCATCATAAGAGACATAGGTGGGTGTGATCTCCTCATACTTGATGCCGTAGTATTCCAGGCAGGCGGTAAGGGTGGTGATGGCGCCGCCGCCGGCCGGGCCCACAGCAACCTTCTTGCCCTTCAGGTCCGCCATGGTCATGACCGCGGAGTTGCCGGGAACGACAACCTGCATAACGCCCACGGACAGGCCGCTGAACATCAGCGTGAGATTATCCATCTTTGCGCCTTCGAACTCAGCCAGGCCGTTCTGGGCATTGTAGGCATGGTAGCCGATAGCAATGGCGATCTCGCAGCTTCCCTTGCTCACCAGCTTGCAGTTTTCAATGCTACCGCCGGTGGTCGCAAGCGAAGCCTGGATGCCGATGTCGGAAGTGTTGATGATATCCGTCAGGCCCGCGCCGATGGAATACCAGGCGCCGCCGGAGGAAGCCGACCCCAGGGAAATGTCCGTAATGGTTTGCGCCTGGGATCCAAGGGGCAGGAGCAGAGCGCACGCCAGCAGGATGACCAACAGTTTTTTCATAAGAGAGCTCCTTTTTGATGTATTTGATAGCGGGCGGTCCGGTCCCCGCAGCCGCCCGTACCTTCGATAAAAAGGGAAACCTGAACGCGAAGATGCCTAAAAAACGTCTTTAGGCGGCACCGTCCGGCCTCCGCCGCTTTGCCAGCTCCGCACGGACTTCCTCCAAAAGCTGGCCGCAAAGCGCGAGCACGCTGCCGATACCTTCCTTGCCGATGCCGTCATAATGAATGCCACTCAGGACAACGCAATGCCTTAATAGCCCTTCCCCAAGAATCACCTCCCGGAAATCCCGTACGATCCCGCCTTCCCTGTGTCCAGGAAAAACCGTTTCCGCAGGCAACAGTCCCGCCCCGCCCACAGCCGCGGCGCCGATGTGGGGCGCGTCCCCCCCATATATCAGGATGCAGCCATCCATGCCCAGAAGGAGCACTTCCGCCTCCACACGGTACATTCCCTCTCCCCTTGCGAAGCTAAGCCTTTCCATCGCGCACCCCTGCCGCCAGGCGAATTTCTATGCCGTTCCTGCCGCCCGGCCATCGTCCAGAGATTATATACCGATTGCATTTCGAGTGTATACATTATAACACAGGAAATACTTCTTTGGAATATGAAACGCTGCGAAGGTCTATTTTCATCACTATGCACGATAAATTTTATCACATTTATTCATATTGGGCAAGTATGCCTTGAGACAGCAGGTGGATCACCGATTGACAAGCCCGCCGGCCTATGCTACTATTCCCGCATGCAAACAGCCGGCAAGCCGGCATCATGCGGAGCTAAAACATGCGGTGGGATCAAGCCGTCATGGCACGGGAAGGAAGATCAGCGGATGGCGGAACGGAAGAAGAGACTGGTGATTGGGGTATCCGGTGCCAGCGGCTCCCTGCTGGCGCTGGACCTTTTGCAGCAGATAAAGCGCTTCTCCAACTGGGAAACCCATGTGGTGGTCACGGCCTGCGCCAGGAAGACCCTTCAAAGCGAGCTTCCTGACATGCCCGGATGCCTGGATGAGCTGGCCGATTTCCTATATGGCCCGCAGGACATTGGCGCCAGGATCGCCAGCGGCTCCTTTGCCACGGAGGGCATGGTGATCGTACCCTGCAGCATGAAAACAGCAGCGGGCATCCACAGCGGCTACAGTGACAACCTGCTTCTGCGCGCCGCCGACGTCACCCTCAAAGAACGCCGTCCTCTGGTATTGTGCGTGCGGGAATCCCCTCTTTCCCCCATCCATCTTCGAAACATGCTGGAGCTTTCCCAGCTTGGCGTGCACATTCTTCCGCCGATGATGGCCTTTTACAGCCGTCCCGGCACCATTGGGGAGATGGTGCGGCACCATACCGGCAAGATCCTAAACATTTTTCAGGAGGAAGCGGAAGGCTACAGGCGGTGGGATGGCTGATGTCCCTGCCGGCCTGCGGGCGGAAAGCATGGGAAAAGATGGTGAATAGCTGCTTTTGCGCTTGTAAAAAAACAATGTGTATACTATAATGTAACATTATGATGTGTTCCCAGACCGGGCAGTATCCGGAACGATCCTCCCCGGCCTACCTCCGGCATCAATACCAAGTGATGGGGTGGCTTTCCGCATGGAAAAGAACGGTTTGAAAAATGTGGCATACGACCATCTGCTTGCGCAGATCTGTTCCGGAGGCATGGGTCCCAACACACCTATCGTGGAGCAGGACATTTCCCGGCTGCTGAACATCAGCCGCACGCCCGTACGGGAAGCCCTTAAGCAGCTGGAAATGGAGGGGCTGGTGACCCATATTCCCTCCAGGGGCACCTTTGTCCGGGAACTTACACTGCAGGACATCAACGAAATCTATCAAATAAGAAAGCTATTCGAAATGGCCGCGCTGACCCAGGCGGTGCATCTTATTCCAGAAGAAGAACTGGGTGAAATGGAAAAGGAGCTCACCTCCATCGGCGACTTAAGCGAGGAGGAGGACTTTTATCACGCCGACCGCCATTTGCACTCCACGCTTTTGAAGTATGCCTACAATACCCGCATGGTAGCGTTTTACGATATCCTCAACGCGCAGATCGAGCGCATCCGCCGCATCTCCTCCGCTACCCCCAGGCGTTTGGCAGCCTCCAAGGCGGAACATCTGGCCATCATCCAGGCCATCCGCAACCGTGATTTGGAGGCTTCCTGCCAGGCGCTGTCCAGCCATATAGACAATGTGCAAAAAAGCGCGCTGCGGGTGTTCGATTCCATGCGCATGGGGCTGAAGGTGTAGACATCACGGCCCCGAAGCGGAAGCGCGCCGGAAATCGCCGGATGCTCCAAAAAAGTCCCAAAGGAAACCTTCGCAAAATGCTTTCAACATCTTGACAGATAAGCCTTTCGATTATATACTAATGATCGCTGCCCGCGTAGCCGGATGAGGGAAACGTTCCGGCGGGGCAAGCGGGTCCATGCGATCGTGGCGGAATTGGCATACGCGCACGTTTGAGGGGCGTGTCCGAGAGGGTACGGGTTCAAGTCCCGTCGATCGCACCATGGAAAAGGCTGCTGACTTTTGTTGGCGGCCTTTTTCTTTTTCTGAATTTACCCATGTCCGCGGAGTTTTGATTGCCGCAAAAAGCCTGCAGCGCCTCTCAAACGGCC
Organism: Bacillota bacterium; assembly: GCA_023459275.1. Classification (GTDB taxonomy): domain Bacteria; phylum Bacillota; class Clostridia; order Christensenellales; family Aristaeellaceae; genus JAEWAH01. The sequence goes on from JAEWVC010000047.1 coordinate 25,766, forward strand.
TTCCTCCTGGTTTCAGGCGGCGTACCCGCGGCATGGAAAGATTTTTTTTTCAAAAAGCGTGCACGGCCGCAAATACCTGCTATAATAATGCAGTTCTCGTGTCGATTGTTCCAAGTGTACCTCTTGGTTTCTTGCAACGTCCAGTGACTGATTGTAGGGCCATTTGAAACGACGAAAATTCAACGATTGGACAAGAATCGGGAGGTACTTTATGTATCAGGACAAAACCCTTGTGTGCCGTGACTGCGGCGCCGAATTCGTATTCTCTGCTTCCGAGCAGGCCTTCTTCGCCGAGAAGGGCTTCACCAACGAGCCTGGCCGCTGCCCGGCCTGCCGCGCCAACAAGCGCAACAGCGGACGCAATGACAGGGGCAATGCTCCCCGCCAGATGTATGACGCCATTTGCGATAGCTGCGGCCGTCCCACGCAGGTGCCCTTCCAGCCCCGCGGAGACAAGCCCGTCTACTGCCGCGACTGCTATAACAAGCTCAACCCCCGCTACTGATAGCACACAGCGAATCCCTTTCCGGAAACGGCAAGAGATCAGGTTGTAAGCAAAAAGACTGCTTTTCGCGCAAGCGAAGGCAGTCTTTTTACCTATAACCTGCCAAAAATCAAGGCCTGCCCCGGCGTGCTGCCACCGTGTTGAACGGCAGGCAGGCTTCCGTACAGGCTTTTCAAGGCAACGGCGGTTCTCCTTCAAGTGCCGGGATTTTTGTGCTATACTTGCGTTTGTACAGGCGGAGGCACAGCACATGATGAAAGACAAACGGACAAGAGCTATCCTATCGGCAGTTACTGCGGCATTATGTTACGGGACAAGCGCCCCCCTTTCAAAATTGCTGCTGGCGCATCTTCCGGCAACCTTCATGGCGGCGCTCCTTTACCTTGGCGCCGGCCTTGGCATGGCTGTGCTTGCACTGGTCCGTAAGCTTTCGGGCGCGAAAACAAAAGACACAAGTCTTATGGCGAAGGACCTACCTTATGTCTTGGCGATGATCGCCCTTGACATAGCGGCACCGGTATTGTTTATGCTTGGTCTGTCTATGACATCGCCGTCAGGCGTGGCATTGCTGAACAATTTTGAAATTGTCGCAACAACGCTGGTTGCGCGGATCATTTTCCGAGAAGCGGTCGGGAAGCGGATGTGGCTGGCCATACTGCTGATCATTCTTGCCAGCATTCTTCTGACCGTAGAGGATATCAACAGCCTGTCCTTCTCCGCCGGATCTGTTTTTGTGGTACTTGCCTGCCTGTGCTGGGGTATTGAAAACAATTGTACACGGATGCTGTCCATACATGATCCTATGCAAATTGTGATGATCAAGGGGATCGGGTCCGGGCTTGGCGCCCTTGGGATTGCCTACTTTACCAACGCCTTGAAAATGGAGGTGCTGTACATTGGGTTAGCCCTCCTGCTGGGTTGCTTTTCCTATGGCCTGAGTATTTACTTCTATGTTCTGGCACAACGGGAGTTAGGCGCAACGCGGACCAGCGCCTATTATGCCATCGCCCCCTTTATCGGCGTTGCACTGTCATTGGCCCTTTTCAGGCAGCCGGTATCAGCCGCTTTCCTGTCCGCGCTGCTGGTTATGGCCGCAGGCGTTTACTTCACGGTTTTCGAAAAGCATTCGCACGGCATGCCCGTGAAGTAATCGCAAATGAACACACCCGCGAGGCATCAGCGCACATGCATGCCATGCCCCGGACTTGCACCATACGCATACCCACGAAAAGTCATACGACTGAAGCATACATTGTTTCAAAGCAGCAAGAGATTTTCGGCATGACAAAGCACCGCGCAAAAAAACCGGCAAATCGGCAATTTGATATTTGCCGCCCGTATCACCGCCATCAACAGCCTGCCCAGCGCACAGCCCCGCCCCCAAGATTTCCCCATATTTCCTGCAGCCGCAGCGTTCCGGGAAGACTGGGCTCACCTTTTTTACAAAACGCAAACTCCTTCAGCTTCGGATGCGGGCGCTCCGTAACGATCTGGCCGTTGACAAGCTTGGCTTCCAGGATGGCCAGCGCCTCATGAAACCTTGCGTCCTTTTTCGCCATGTCAAAAAAGGACAGCACATACATGTAGTAAAAGAGGTTGTACGTCAAAAAAGGATACGTAACCTGCATGAACAGCGTGCCGATCCCGTAATGGCAGGGGCCCAGGGGCCTGCGGGTGACAAAGTGGGCAAGCAGGAATTCCACGGCCCTGTTAAGCGCATCCGAATGATTCACCATCGGGGTAAACCGGAAGGCGTCCAGCGCCATCAGCGTCGGCCCCGGATTGGAAAATTCCGTTTCCGGACCGCGCCCGAAACTGAACTTCAGGCACCGCCAGCCCCCATCGCCGTGCTGGATGGCAAGCAGGTGCGCAAAGGTTTTCGCAAGCCTTGCGTCGGCGGCATAGCCCAAACAGCACAGCGTCCGCAGGGCGTGGATGGTCTGGCAGGGGTAGATGGCGCCCTCCGGAGACAGCTTGAACCTGCCGTCCTCCCGCCACGCGCTGAAAACCAGGTCCGCCGCTTCCCGCAGGACCGGTTCGCGGGGGTCGGCTCCAAGCTCCAACAGCAGCAGCGGTGCCCCGATGGCCGAAAACGGCCCGCCCTTTTGAAGCCGCCTGTCCGGCGTTGTCCAAAGATCGCCGCCGAGATGGTTCCGCATGGCAAGGACTGCGTCCCGGCCAGCTTGACGGGGATCATCCAGTAGCAAGTGTACCGCCTCCCTCCCCATCAAAATGCAGGCGTTTTTATGCCTGGAAGCTGACGGTATGGATCTCGTTGAAAAACAGACCGTAGATGTCAGAACCGCACAGGCTGTCGAACAGGCTTTTCAGGGCAAAGGTGGCTTCCCATTTGGGAAGGGTCATGGCAGTTACGCCGTGCCGCCTGGCCACATCCACCAGGCGGACCTGCAAAAGGCATACGCCCCGGGGCAGGCATATGGCATCGCAAAGCTGGATCAGCTGGTCATAGCGGTCATAGGCGGCGGCCCCCAAGGCTTCCGACAGAAACGCAAGCTCCTGCGCCGTACAGTCCTGCTTTCCGGAATACGCCGCAAGATCCCGGTACGGGAAGGAGTGGGTCAGGCAAACCCTTGCGGCGCGGGGATAGCCCTTCTCCGCCATCAGCCGGTAACCCGCCACAACGTGATGCAGGTCCCGCACCCCTTCATACCGGCCAATATCGTGTAAGAGCCCCAGGACATAGGCTTCCCCGGCCTGCAGGCCGCACCTTTGGGCGATGGCTTCTGCCGCCCTGGCAGTCACCCGGCTGTGCTCCGCCCACGGCCCCGGATTGCAGGTTTCTCCCCAGGCAAGCAAGGCTTCCGCCTCCGGCTTTGAGGGCAATCCGTTCATGAGCTCTCCCCCTGCATACACTTATTTCCGGCCCCGCCAGGCGGTGAACAGCAGATACGCCCCCAGCGCCGCGGCGGCAAAAAAGCCCAGGAACGCCAGCCAGGGAATGCCCAGCCACCGGGGCGTGATTTCCGTCTGGCTGATAAGCGCGGCGGAGGTCATCAAAGACGCGCAAAGCAAGCCCAGGATCAGCCTGTTCACCATCCTGCCGACTACCTTCAGCGGCTTTTCCGATCCGGTGATCTCCAGGTTGATCTTCGCCTGGCCGCGGGTGGCTGTCTGCAGAAAGGCCGAAAGCTGATAGGGCAGCTCCAGCGCCTTCTCTGAGGAACGGTAGAGCGTGCGCACCTTTTTTTGAATTTCCGCTTTGATATCCAGGTCCTGAAATACGCTTTCCCTGACGGTGCCGGCCATGATGGACACAAAATCCACCTCGGGGTCAAGCCCGCTCACCACGCCTTGGAGCGTCATGATCCCGCGGCTGAACATGGTCAGGCCCTCCGGCATTTTCAGGCCATGGCGGTTGGCAACGGACAGCATTTCCTCCATCATTCCGCCAAGGTTCATCTGCCCCATTTCCATATGGCTGTAGCGGTCAAGCAGCGTCTCCACGTCCTCATAAAGCCGCGCGTGGTCGATGGGCGCCGTATGCACCGCCAGGGACAAAAGCGCTTCCTTTGTTTTGGTCACATCGTGAAGCACCACGCCCCGCACCGCGCCCTTGAGCATCTGCCGCTCCCGGCCGGTCAGCCGGCCCACCATGCCCAAGTCCAGGAAAACGATCTTCCCCTCCCGCACACACAGGTTGCCAGGATGCGGGTCCGCATGGAAAAAGCCGTCCGTAAGGATCTGCTTGGCGTAATTGTGGCACAGTTTGGACGCGATCTCATGAAGGTCGTATCCGGCGTTCAGGAGCGCCTCCCGCCGGTTGATAGGAATGCCTTCCACATATTCCATCACCAGAACCCGCCTTACGGTATGGGCGGAGTATACCCGGGGGCAGGTTACAAAAGCCACCTCCCGTTGGAAGGCGGCAAAGGTTTCAACATTTTTGGCCTCCGTCAGGAAATCCATCTCCTGGCGGGCCACAAACCACATTTCCTTCAGAATCGTGCGGAAATCCACCGCGCCGCCGGCAACGCCCGTAAGCTGCAAAAGCCCCGCGGCCCTGTTCAGCAGGGCCATGTCCTTTTGCATGCGCTCCTGGATGCCTGCCCGCTGGACCTTGACCACCACCCTGTCCCCGGCTTTCAAAACCGCCTTGTGCACCTGGGCGATGGACGCGGCGCCAATGGGCACCTCCTCCACGGAGGAAAAAACCGTTTCCCAGGGGGCGCCGTACTCCTGGGACAGGATGCCGCATACCTCTTGAAAAGGCATGGGTGCAACGCTGTCCCGAAGCAGGGACAGCTCCCGGAGGAACGCCTCCGGGAGCAAATCCCCGCGCAGGGACAGAATTTGGCCGATCTTTACAAAGGTAGGCCCCAGGTCCTCCAGGATCAGGCGCAGCTTTTCCGGCGTCACACCCCGGATGACCTCGTGGCGCACAAGCACCGCCAGAATCTCCCGCACCCGGTGGCCATGGGCGCCGGTCAGCGCCTCATTCGCCGTCTTTCCCGCTGCCGGCGTCCTCCCCGTCCCGCGTTTCCTCATCGGCTTTCTCCATGGCCTCAATTTGTTCCCTGACGGATTTCAGCTGCTCCTTGGTCATGGTGCGCAGCTCATCCACCACCTTTTCGGCCTTCGTCCTGCTTTCCGTAAAGATGGGCGCCACCTTTTCATCATAGGTCTTTTTCACCTTCCGGGTCAGTTCCTCATTGAGGACCTTGCCCTGCTCCCAGGTGATTTCGCCCTTCTTGGCAAGTTTGTCCACCAGCTCCTTGGATTTTTCCGCCGTGACGGCCACGGCGCCCAACCCTGCCAGAAGCACCTTTTTGAGCTCATCGCCGATGGAGTTGTTGTTATTGTTGTCCATGATGTTTCCTCCTTCCTGTCCGAAACAAAACCGCTGTGGATGTTTGGTGTTTACATGCCTTAGTTTAGCGTCTTTTATCAAAACCGCCCAGGCATTGTTTCCCAAATCCGCCGTGCTTGGGCGGAGACGTCGCTTTTCATGCCAATGAAAAACATTCATCTATGGAAGCAGCATTACGCTTCTTCCTCCGCAGAACTTTCCGCCGGCTCCTCCTCTGGCAAAAGCGCCCTGGTTTGGTCTTCCTCCAGCGCCTCCACGCTGCGCAGATGGCGCTGGATGCTCCTGGTGCGCGCAAAGGCGGAATCCACCGAATCGGCTGCCTGGCGGAGCTTTGTCTGTGTTTTTTCCAAAACCTGGGCAAACTTGCCAAAGTCCGTCTTTACCGCGCCCAGCAGCTTCCATACCTCGGCGGACCGCTTTTCAATGGCCAGGGTGCGGAAGCCCATTTGCAGGCTGCTGAGCAGCGCGGTGAGGGTGGAGGGCCCGGCGATCACCACCCGCTCGCTTCTTTGGATCTCCTCCGTAAGGGTCATGTCCCGCATGGCCTCGGCGTAGAGCCCCTCCAGAGGCAGGAACATGATGGCGAAATCCGTGGTGTAGGGCGGGGCCACATACTTTTGCGAAATACGCTTCGCCTCCTCCCGCATAGCCTTTGCAAGCTCCTTGCGGGCCTCGGCCGTCCCGGCCGCGTCCCCCTGCTCCTGGGCGTCCAGAAGGCGGATGAAGGCCTCTTGGGGGAACTTGCTGTCAATGGGCAGGTAGACCGGCTTCTCCGCGCCTTCTTGCTTGCCCGGCAGCTTCAAAGCGAACTCCACCCGCTCCTGGGAGCCGGGCTTCACCGCGGCGTTGGCTTCATACTGGTTGGGGGACAGCACCTGGCTTAGCAAATTGCCCAGCTGCATCTCCCCCCAGATGCCACGGGATTTGACGTTGGAAAGCACCTTCTTCAGGTCCCCCACGCCGCTGGCCAGCGCCTGCATCTCCCCCAGGCCCTTGTAAACCTCCTCCAGCCGCGTGCTCACCTGGGAGAAGCTTTCCCCCAGCCGCTTGTCCAGCGTCTCATGGAGCTTTTCATCCACCGTCCGGCGCATTTCCTCCAGCTTCTGGTTGTTGTCCCTTTGCAGCCGGTTCATGCCCTCCGCCAGGGTATCCCGTACCCTTTCCAGCCGCTCCTCCTGCCCCCTGGAGATATTTTGCATCTGCCGTTGGAGCGTTTCCAACTGTGCAGACTGGCTGCCGGAAATTTGGGTAAGGGTGTTGACCAGGCTGTCGCCCATGCCCCGAAGCTGGCTCGCGATCTCCGCCCGCTGGGAGGCCTGTTCCCTGTACAGGTCATCAAACGCCCGGTCAAAGAACTGCGACCACTGAGATAGTGCGCCGTTGATCTCCCGCCGGCTGTCCGCGTTCTTTTTCAGCAGCACCAAAAGCAGTATCAGCGCCGCCGCGCAAAGGAGGGCGGCCGCCGCCGGCAGCAGGGTTGCGTACTCCATACAAGCATGCCTTCCTTGGTATTTTGGAAAAAGCGGGGCAGCCGGTCAAAACAATGACGGTGTCATTTTTTGATACATCCGCTGCCCCGCATTTTATAGCTCCCTGCGGCCTTCCATGGCCTTGAGGAGCGTCACCTCGTCCGCGTAGGTGAGATCGCTGCCCACCGGAACGCCGTGGGCGATTCTCGTAACCTTCAGCCCCATGGGCTTCAGAAGCCTGGCGATGTAGGTGGCGGTGGCCTCCCCCTCGATGTCGGGGTTGGTGGCCAGGATCACCTCCCGGATATCCTCCCGGCCCACCCTTGACAGCAGTTCCTTGATGCGGATATCCTCCGGCCCCACGCCGTCCATGGGCGACAGCGTGCCGTGGAGCACGTGGTACCCGCCCTTGTATTCCCGTATCCGCTCCATGGCCGCCACATCCCTGGGGTCGCGGACAACACAAAGCTGGCCGTTGCGGCGGCTCTCGTCGTTGCACAGGGCGCAGGGGTCCTCGGTGGTATAGTTCCCGCACACGCTGCAGTAGCGGATGGCCTTGCGGCCCTGCCAGATGGCGGCAGCCAGCTCATGCACATCCTCCTGGGGAAGGCTGATGATATGGTATGCCAGCCGCTGCGCCGTTTTCTGCCCGATGCCCGGAAGCCGGGCCAGCTGCGAAACCATGCGGGTGATGGGCTCCAATTGCTGTGCCATACTTAAAACATGCCGCCCATGCCGGGGTTCAGCCTGCTCATTTCCGCCTCCCGGGCCGCTTCGCCCGCGCGGAGTGCTTCGTTCACCGCGGCCTGGATCAAGTCCTGCAGCATTTCCACATCCTCGGGGTCCACCACCTGGGGATCCAAGGAAATGGACAGAAGCTCCCGCTTCCCGCTGACCTTTACCTTCACCATGCCGCCGCCGGAGGACGCCTCATACTCCCGGGTGTCCAGCTCGCCTTGTGTCTTTTCCATCTGTTCCTGCAGCTTCTGCGCCTGCCGCATCAGCTGCTGCATATTGGGGCCTCCGCCAAATCCGCCGAAATTGTTTCTTGCCATACCGTATTCCTCCAACCCGTCAAGGGATGCTCATTCATCTTATTATACAGGATTTACGGCAGGCTGCCAACTACTTTATGCCTTTACACCCTTCTCAAGCGTGGAGATCACGGAAAGATCCGCCGAAACCCCACTCACCCGGACTGTGCTTCCGCCTTCCTTGAGCACCACGCCGGAGGTATGGATGCGTCCGCTTACGGATTTCAGGGACGCGTCCACGGTATCGATGGGCGCCAGCAGCTCCAGGTCGCCGGACACCGTGTTCCCGTCCACCTTCCTAAAAGGCGCGCGGAACTCCAGCCACACATCGCCGCTGACGCTATTTATCCGTGCCTGATCAAAAGCCACACTTTGCAGCCGCGCGTTGCCGCTGACGGTGCGCAGCGTCAACCGTTCCCCATTCAGGTCGCCGCCCTTTACGCTGCCGCTGACGGTGCGCAAAGAAAGGCTTTCCGCCGATACGGCCATGGCGCGCAGATCGCCGGAAACGGTATCCAGGGAAACTTCGCTGCCCTTGAGGCCCCGGCTGTTGACAAGGCCGCTGACGGTATGGGCATCCACAGCGCCCTGCCAGTCCTTGGGGATGCGGATGCATATCTGCGCCCATCTGTGGGTGATGAAGTTCAGGGAAAACATGAAGGAGGGCTGCTCCACCGTCAGGCGCCCCTCCCGCGCCTCCACCCGCAGGTCGGCGACGGACTGGTCATCCCCGGCGGCCAGCACCTGGATCTCCCCGATGTCCTCGCCCAGCAGCTCCACCTGCGCAAAGCTCAGCCGGCACATCAATTCCTCAACGCTTTCCTTGGGAAAGCTAAAACTCTTCTCCATCTGTCTGACCTCCTTTTCAAGTCGGCACCATCATACCATAATTCCCATCCATGCACATTAGATGCCCATTAAAATTGGATGGGATTCTCTTGGGAAGAAAATGAAAAAGGGCTGCGCAGGCAGCCCCCGGGGGAAATAGGCCCTTTGTCCCGGAAGACGCAGACTGCTAACGATGCTCTAACGTATAAAACACCGTTAGTTTCGTTAGTTTCGTTAGTCAGTCCATTCTTCTCATACAAAATACACAAATAAAACGAAAATAACAGTAAAAATTGAACCAGGTGTGCCTCCGGAAGCCACGAATGCGTTGAATGATAGGAACATGTCTAATGTAACTAACGTAACTAACGTAACTAACGAAACTAACGATGATTATATACCGGGCGCCATCGTTGGCAGGTGCGTTGGAGGCCGGTTCACGGGGAATCGGACTGTATTATCAGGGCGGGCAGCCGTGATGCAAGCATCACTCAGACCATCAGCAAAGTCTGACCAATGCCCGGAGATGCATTGAAGGGGCTCCGCTCCTTCAATTTCAATACCTGTCCATGCTCCCGCAGAGCCTGATCTTTTCCTCCGCCACGCGCTGCATCCGCTCCTTGGCCACGGCCATGTACTCCCGCGGGTCGCTGGCCTTAGGATGCTCGTCCAAATACTGCTTCAGGCCGCCGGAGAAGGCGATCTTCAAATCGGTGGCCACGTTCACCTTGCATACGCCCCGGGAAACGGCCTCCCGCACCATCTCCCCCGGCAGGTTGGACGCGCCGTGAAGCACAAGCGGAATGGTAACCAGGGCACGGATCTCGCTCAAGCGTTCAAAATCGATTTTCGGAGTGCTTTTGTACAGGCCATGGGCGGTGCCAACGGCCACGGCCAGGGAATCGATGCCCGTCTCCCGGGCAAACGCCTGCGCCTGCGCGGGATTGGTGTAGATTTGGTCCTTTTCCGAAACCGTGAGGTGCTCCTCGTTCCCGGCCAGCCTGCCCAGTTCCGCCTCCACCGTCACCCCATGGCGGTGGGCCAGGGCCACCACTTTTTCAACGGCGGCCACATTCATGTCATAGGCAAGCATGGACCCATCCATCATCACGGAGGGGAAGCCGCTTTCGATCCCCTCCCGGATGGCGTCAAAGTCCTCATGGTGGTCCATGTGCAGGGAAATGGGGATATCGTACGTTTCCGCGGCCGCCCGCGCCAGCACCGCCAAATTTTTCGCGCCCGCGTATTTCACCGTGCCCGGCGTGGCCGCCAGGATCACGGGGGAGCGCAGGGCGGCCGCCGTCCTGACCACCGTGTCCAGCGTCTCCAGGTTATGGATGTTGAAGGCGGGCACCGCGTATCCGTTTTGCTGGGCGTGAAGCAGCATGTATTTCGTATTGATCATTTGGAAGTCTCCTCCGCAGATAAGCTGATGAAAGCGTCCAGCCCCTGGGGCGTGTCCGGGTCAATGCCGCTTTGAAGCGCTTTCAAGAGCGCGGCAAGCTGCGCGGCGGCGATCAGGTGAAGCCCCAAAGCCGCATACAGTGTAAGCCCCCGGGCGGGAATCGTCAAGTCCGAGGGATACAGGCCTTCGCAGCCCTCCGGGCAGAGGACGACGGTGGTGCCCCCATGCTTTTGAATATCCTTCAAAAGATCGCCCTGCAGCTTTTCCATTCCCGGCCGAAGGGCCAGGAGGGTAAGGGTCTTCTTGGAATTGAGCACCACGGGCCCGTGCCTGTAATCCAGCAGGTGATGATACCTGCCGGGGGTCATGGAGATCTCCGTAAAGGCCAGCGCAGCCTCCTCCCCGATGCCGCACAGCACACCCCCGGCCAGCACCACCGCATCCGCAAAGCCCTTGGCCGCGATGGCCGCAAGGCGCGGCCTGTATTCCAGCAGAAATTGCCCGGTTTGCAGGATGGCTGTTTTCAGCTCCCCCTCAAGCGCCCGGTCGTTGTCATACAGCGCGGACAGAAGCAGCAGCGCCGCGTAGAAATTGCTGATGGTCCTGGTCTGGCACACACTTTCGTCAAAGGCCCAGGGCAGCTTGAAGGCCATGTCCGACAGCTTTTCCAGCGGGCACTCCTGCGCCATGACCACGGAAGCCACCCGCACCCCTTTGCAGGCGCGCACCTCCCCCGCGGCCAGCAGGATCTCGCTGGTGCGGCCGGACCTGGACAGGAACACCACCAGGCTGTTTTCCACCATATGCCGGTACAGGCCCGGATCCATGATATAATCGCCCCCGGCCACCGCATAAGCGTTCACCCCGGGCTTTGCGGCAAACATCCGCGCCGCGGTTTTTGCCATCATATAGCTGGACCCGCAGCCCATAAAGACAAAGCGGCGGGCCTCAAAAAAGGCGGGGCAATTTCCCCTGGCCTTACGGATTTCCCAAAAAGTCTTTTCCAGCGCGTCCTGCTGGGTCATGATCTCCCGTTCCGTATGAAACATGGCGCACTCCCTTTATCTCACGGCGTTTCAGCCGATCCCGTTCATGGCAAGGTTCCTGCGCACCTCCGGCGTGACCGGCTTCTTGGCCGCCATCATCGCCAGAATGACGCCGCCGATGGAGGGCGGAAATTCCGGGCGCTGCCAGGTTACCTTCGTAACCAAGCTCTCCTTGAGGGGCGCAAGGATCAGCTCCCCGCTGTTGAACACCCCGCCGGAATAGGAGGCTGCGATCTCCTCCTCAAAGGGCACTTGGCTCAAGCATCCGTCCACGATTTTGGCCAGATGCTTTCCCGCCTCCCTAAAGATGCCAATGGCCACCGGGTCGCCCTGGCCGGCCAGCTCATAGGCAAACTTGGAAAGGATGGCCACCTTGGACCTGTCCATTTCCCATTTGTTTACCACCAGGTTGATAAAATCAAAATCATCCGTCAGCCAGTAATGATCCTTGATCATTTGGTACAGCAGCGTTTTTTTCTCCCGGCCGTCGCTCTGCCTGGAGAAGGCCAGCATCAATTGGCAGCCGATCCAATAGGCGCTGCCCTCGTCTCCCCCAAACCAGTGGCCCCAGCCGCCGGCGCGGCCCCACTTGCCCGCGTCATTCCTGGCATAGGCGATGGAGCCCGTGCCGGCCACGATGTTCACGCCGCTCTTGCCCCCCAGGCTGCCCGCCCAGGCGCAGACGTTGTCCCCGGCAATGGCGTATTTCAGCCCTTTCAGGCCGGCCTTCACCGCGGCGTTCACCTCGTCCATGTCCGCGTTGATCTCCCCGAAGGCCGCCAGGCCGATAAAGGCGTGGCCCACATCCTTGGGAGCCGCGCCGCTGGCCTTGAGCACCTCGGCAACGCCTACGGACAGGTTTTCCCGAAGGCCCTCCGCGCCGCACTGCTTGTAGTGGGTGGTGCCCATCCTGGCATGGCCCGCAATGCGCCCGCTTTCGTCCGCCAAAGCAAACTCCGTCTTCGTTCCCCCGCTGTCGATGCCAAGATAATACTTCACAAGGCTTCCTCCTGCTTGCTTCCCGCAACAAAATCCAAGACATTTTTGGAAAATATGCCCGCGATCTGCTCCCTGGTCAGCCCCAATTTTTCATAGACCGAAGTATCCAGCGCGATCCACTCCCGTGCCCAGGCCGCATTGTAGTCCTCCACGCTGTTGTCCGCGCCGAAATACAGGCTGTCCAGCACATCATACCCCGAAAAGAGCACTCTTTTCAAGGCTTCCTCGCGGTAGATTTTCGGCGTGCCGGGCGTATTGTCAATGCGCATCCCGCCCACGGCGCCGGCATGCTTCACGGCATTGTCCAGCTTGCCGTAGACGGCGACGCATTCATCGCACCAGGGCCAGGAGATATGGGCCAGGGCGAAGCGGAGGCCCTTCACCGCCAAAAGCGGCTCAAACTCCACCGGGCGGTTGTACCGGCCGGAAGGGTTGATGCCATCCCAAAGGATGCCGGAATGAAAGACCACGGGCTTGTGGAAGGAGGCGATATGCCGGTAGGTTTCCATGCAGCGGGGGTCGGAGGGATAGAAGGTATTGCAGATGATCTTGAACCCGGCGATACCGCAGCTCACCGCCCTGTCCACCTGCTCCAGGGCGGTCTCCGCCGTGGGGTCCAGAAAGAAGAAGGGAAAGAGCAGCTTTTCCCCGGAACAGAATGCCAGCACATGGTCCAGCCGCTTCTCAAAGGGTTCCGCCTGCCTGTTCATGTTTTCGGGGAACGCGGAAAAAACGGCGCCGCCGCTGATCCCCGCATCCTGGAGCTTTTCGAGAAAAGGCTCCCGTTTTGCCGCCGTGCTGCCAATGTGGATATGTCCGTCGAGTATCATTGTGCCTTACCGCTTTCTTTGAGATAGTTATCAAGCAGGGCGGAGCTTTTTAGCAGCTCGCCGCTGTCCCGGTAGCTTGTTTCCATCACCAGGGCGCCTTGGTAGCCGGTTTCCGAAAGGGCCGCAAAGAGCGGGCCAAAGGGGATGGTCCCTTCCCCCATCTGCAGATGCAGGTCGCAGGTGCCATCGTTGTCGTTCAGGTGCACGTGGGCGATGCGGCTGCCCAGGGTGCGTACAAAGGCCGGGATGTCCGCCCCCACCCTGTGGGCATGGCCGCAGTCAAAAAGCGCCTTCACGTTCTTTCTTTCGCACCGGTCCACCAGGTTTTTGAGATCCTCCGCGGTGTGGGCGATCTCCTGGGGCAAAAGCAGATTTTCCAGGGCGATGGTCATGCCGTACCGCTCCGCGTATTCCGCCGTCTCCTGTACGATTTCCACGGTCATCCGCCTTGCGCTTTCCCTTTTCCGCTCGCCCTCGGCGATGAGCATACGCTTGACGGCGGTTTCGCAGGTTCCGGGAATGTCCATGGTCATGATGGTGCCGGGGTGCAGCGGCAGGACGGAAGCCCCGAACTCCGCGGCGTAATCCATGCAGCTTTTCATCTGCCGGACCAGTTCGGCGCGCATGCCCGCGTTGGTCTGCCCCAAATCCAGGTTGGTGGGGATATGGCAGGATACGGACATGGGATACGTTTTCACCAGGCGGCGGATGCCCCGAAGGTACGAGGCGCAATCCACGCCCAGGTAGTTGCACGGCCACTTGATCTCTATCCAACCGTAATGCCCCGTGGCGATCAGCCTTTCCCCCAGGCCGATGATCTCCTCCTCCCTGAGATGGAAGGGGATATGAAAGCCCTTGATCATATTTCTCCTCCGGCGGCCTTTGTCAGAAGGTGAACTGGCCCGCCTTGTCCAGGCGCTTGGACAGCGCCACGATGAAAACCGTGATAATCACCAGGAACACGCCGTAGACCATGGCAAGCCCTGTATTGAAGTTGTTGATGGAGTTGATCATGGCCACGGACACGGGCAGCGTGTCCGGCGTGTACATCAAAACGGAGAGGGTGTATTCCCCTGTCAGCGCCACGAACCCGATCATCGCCCCGGAGAGGATGGCCGGCGCTACGATGGGGATGAGCACCCGCATAAACGTTTGCAGCCAGGTGGCCCCAAGGCTCCTGGACGCCTCCTCGATGGAATCGTGCAGCTGGTACAGCGAAGCGCTGGTGGCCCGCACGATCAGCGTCACCCTGGTGATGGCGTAGGTCAGCGGCAGCAGAAAGCTGGTGCCCACCAATACCTGGTTGAAACCGAACGCCGTGGGCTGGTTGAAGGCCAGGATCATGTTTACGCCCACGGTGCTGGCCGGCAGCGCCCAGGGCAGAAACACAAGCAGCTCCACCAGAAAACGGATCTTCAGCTTTGTTTTGACGATGATGTAGGCGGAGATCACCCCAACGAAGGTGGCGATGGCCATGCCGATGCCTGCCATGCGCAGGCTGTTCAAAAACGGCTTGATAATGCGCTTCTTGGCGAAAAACTCCGTGTAATTGGAAAAATCCAGTGTTTTGGGGAAAATGTCCACGGAAAGCGCGCCCTTGGGCACAAAGGACAGGAACAGGATGGCGATCACCGGCAGGATGATCACCGTGAGGGCCAGGGACATGCCCCCCGCCATCAGCGCGTTCTTTCCCCGCCCCTTGATTTCGATAGGCTCCATGGGCTTGCCCTTGACATCGGTGATGTAGCTGCGCCTGGTCTCGTAATACCGCATCACGGCCAGGAAGATCACCGACATCCCCGCCAGCATCAGGCCCTGCACGGATACCAGGTTATAGTATCCGTTGGTTTTCGTCATCAAAATCTGAACGCTCATCACCCGGAAATCGCCGCCGATAAGGTTGGGCGCGGCAAAGGAGCCCACGCCGGACATGAAGGTCAGCACGCTGGCGCCCACCAGCGCGGGCGTCAGAAGCGGCAGGGTGATGGTGAAGAAAATCCGCAGCTTTTTCGCCCCCAGGATCCGGGCCGCCTCATACACGGAAGCGTCCATGCGCCTAAGCGCCGAGGAAACCATGATATAAAAGAAGATATACTGCGTGGTGGCGTGGATGAACAGGATGCCCGAAAATCCGCTCAAAATGCTGGGGGCGCTGTCCAGGCGGAACCACTGCTTAAGCAGCTGGGGAATAAAGCCCGTATGGCCGTAAATCTGCATGAAGGACAGGGTGAAAAGCACGCCGGGGATCATCATGGGGATCATCAAAAGCACATCAAACACCTTGCGGCCGCGAAAGCGCAGGCGGGTGATGATAAAGGCGAAGGCCGTGCCGATGGCCCCGCAGACGATCACCGTCCAGAAAGCCAGGATAAAGGTGTTCTTGTAGGCCGTGATGTTTTTGGAATACTTGAAAAACTCCTGGAAATACGACAGGGTGAAAATGCCCTGGTCCAGCCCCAGGCTCATTTTAATGGAGTTGTAGGCGGGATAAAACACCGTCCAGACCAGGAACCACAATAGCGGCAGCAGGTACAGGTACGCCATGGCCGACCTTCGGAGGTGTTTCATATCACACCTCCAGCAGCGTGACGTTCACGGGATGTATCCAAGCCCATACGGGGTCCCCCGCCTTGAAGCTGTCGGCGAACCCCTGATTCATGGCCGTCACATCCAGGCGCAGCCCGCCCGCCAGTATGGTATAGTAGGTGGTCATGCCGTTGAACTGGCAGGAAACCACCTGTGCCTCCACCCGGTTGGCTTCTTTAGGGACATTCTCCTGCTTTGCGCAAAGCTTGATATATTCGTTGCGCAGCGAGGCGTACTTGGCGCCGGGAACGGCGTCCGCCGCCCGGATGGCCGCGCCCCCCGGCAGGGTAACGGAAAACCCGTCATTTTTTTCAAGCTCCACCAGGTTGCTCTGCCCCACAAACCTGGCCACAAAGCTGTTGGCCGGCCTGTTGTAGATGTCGGATGGCGCGCCGGTCTGCTGGATTTTTCCCTTGT
>JAEWVC010000048.1 GCA_023459275.1 Bacillota bacterium
CAGACCATCAACAAACCCTTAGGAGGTATCGGAGGACTGCGGTCCTCCGATTGCAGATCGAAAATCAGCGACATGTGCGGTGATTTTCGCAGGAATTTCGAAGAAATTCCTACCTTGCCCGAGCAAACGGTCGCACGATGGTGCAGCCGTCGTGCAGTGCAGCGAGGGAAAACCTCGACAAAGTGGCATAGCCACTTTGTCGATAGCCGGAGCCCCCACAGCCGGGGGCTTCTTTTTATGCGGATGATTTCCCCGCGCCGCGGTAAAACTGGTAGAAGGACGCTGGGGAGGTCGTGCCATGGCATTTTTGGGGATTTTCATGGCGGCGTACGCGCTGCTCATCACCCCCCTGCGCCTTCGTGCCGACCTGGCTGCCGGGGCGCATCTGTCCGGCGCGATGGTGCTTACGGTCTGGGGGTTCCGCCTCCAGGCAAATCTGGGCCTGATCAGAGATGATGCGGGGAAGCTGCATCTGGCGCTTCGTTTTAAGAAAAGCGGCAGGCAGCATAGCGGCAGCGTGGAGGAAACTTTACGCCAGGTAGGGGCGCTGAGCCGGCTGTTTCGGGAAATGAGGGCAGCCAGGATATTGCTGTCAAAAACGCTTTCCATACAGTATCTAGGCGCATCAGCCCGGATAGGCTTTGCGGACGCAGCCCATACGGCGCTGGCCGCAGGTGCCATATCCATCCTGCTGGATGAAGGCCGGAAAATATTGAAACATAAAAAAATCCCCTGCCGCCTTATATCGTGGCCGGATTTTTCGGGGAAGCCCTGCGCCGCTCAGTTCACCTGCATATTGTTTATGCGCCTGGGCAACCTACTTCTGGCAGGCGCAATGGCAGGGATTGCCGCGGCGGCGGCAAAATTGCGGAGGAACAAGGAGGAGCGCGCATGGAGCACCCCATCGGAAACATGATGCAGACCACCATGGAGAACATCAAGGATATGGTGGATGTGAATACCGTTATCGGCGAGCCGGTGAGCACAGCGGAGGGCATGACGGTGATCCCCGTCTCAAAGGTCAGCTTCGGCTTTGTGGCGGGGGGCGGGGAGTACGGCCAGGATGACAAGAACAAAGTCCATCCGCCCCAGGGGTTCGAAGGGAAGATGCCCTTTGCCGGCGGTTCCGGCGCGGGCGTTTCGGTGCAGCCGGTGGGTTTTCTGGTGGTGGGCAACGGCACGGTGAAAATGCTGCCCGCCCAGCCCGTCACCGTGGCCGACCGCATGGTGGAGCTTCTGCCCCAGGTGGTGGAGGATGTAAAGGGCATGCTGGGCGGCAAAGACCGGGAGCAAAAGTCCCGGCGCGTAACAGCAGGCGGAGGCCGTGAGGACAAGCAGGAGGGCACAGGGCGGAGCACGCCCGCATCCTATGACGACAGGATGAGCTGACAATTGGCAGACTGCTATTTACCGTACGGAACAGATTTTGAAAAAAGACAGCGTCATTTTTTGAACAAAAGGGAGGGATCGCATGGCCAAGCAGAAGGCGGCGGGGCTTTTAACGCTGGTATGCCTGATGCTGCCCCTGAGCGCCCTGGCCAAGGAGGAGACAGCGGAAACCTTTTCCGCCGTGGCCAAGGCGGCGGTTCTTATCGACCAGGTGACGGGCACGGTGCTCTACGCCCAGAATGAAACACTGCCTCTGCCCATGGCCTCCACCACCAAGGTGATGACGGCTTTGCTGGCCATTGAATACGGCCATCTGGACGAGGTGGTGGAGACGGGCCGAAACGCTTTCGGTGTGCCCGGCACCAGCATTTATCTTTCCCTGGGGGAGAAGCTCACTTTGGAGCAGATGCTGTACGGCCTGATGCTGGCCAGCGGGAATGACGCGGCCGTGGCCATTGCCGAACATATTGGCGGCACGGTGGACGCATTCTGCCAGCGGATGACGGAGAGGGCCAAGGAGCTTGGCTGCCGGGACACCGTTTTCAAAACGCCTCACGGCCTGCCCAATGCGGAGCACCACACCACCGCCTACGACCTTGCCCTCATCGCCAGGGAGGCCATGAAGCATCCTTTGTTCCGGCAGATTGTTTCCACCCAGCGGGCCAACATCCCCTGGGAAGGGCGGGAGTATGACCGCGTCCTGACCAACAAAAACAAGCTGCTTTCCACCTATCAGGGTGCCATCGGGATCAAGACGGGCTATACAAAAGCGGCTGGGCGGTGCCTTGTATTCGGCGCGGAGCGGGAGGACCTTCAAGTAATTGGCGTGGTGCTCAACTGCCCGGACTGGTTCCAGGAGGCGGCCCGGGTCATGGATTACGGTTTTGCCAATTATCATTTTGTGACTATGCTACGGGAAGGGGAACAGGTGCGCAGCCTGCCCGTTACCGGGGGCACGGAGGAGGAGGTCCCCATAGCCTTGGCGGGAAACCTGGCGGCGCCTGTGCCTATAGATGAATGGCCGGATCTGGAGTTTGATTTGCCGGATGCGCTGAGAGCAGGCGTTGCGCAGGGGCAGAATATAGGTGTGGCGCGGCTTTCCCTGAACGGAAAAATTTTGGCGGAATGCCCTCTGGTGGCCGCAAAGGAAGTACCTGTCCGCTCCTTTCGAAGTGAGCTCGGGCGAATCCTCAAAAACTGGGGCCCCGCCGCCGCGCAGAGCGCAAACTAGCCTTGCCGTGCTGTTTTTTCTGGGCTATCTAGGTCTGATCGCTTTTGTTTGGCGCCGTCTGGTGAAAAGGTTTTGGTAACAGCATATCCGTTTGCTTCTCCGCTTTCCGGAAATGATGCCGGGAAGCGGATTTTTCATTAGGATTGAATTAGAATTTGATATACTGCTTGACGCATAGTATTGCGCGTTGTATGATACTGTGCGCCGGGAGGTGATGCCATGGATATCCAGCTCAAGCGGGGGCTGATCGAGGTCTGCGTGCTGTCCTTGCTCAAGCGGGAGGATTCCTACGGGTATCAGCTGATCAAGGACATGTCTGCCGTGATGGAGGTGTCGGAATCCACCCTGTATCCGATCCTGAGAAGGCTGGAAAGCGCCCAATGCCTCAGGGTCTACACACGTGAGCACGACGGGCGGCTGCGCAAGTATTACGCCATCACCGATACAGGGCGGGCGCGCATCGCGGAATTTCTGACCGACTGGACGGATGTGATGCGGGCATATGATTTTATTGGGGGGGCAGGGCAATGACCCGGAAGGAATTCATGGACGGCTTGAGGCAGGAGCTTGCGGGTCTGCCGCAAAAAGAGATCGGGGAAACACTGCGGTACTATTCCGAGATGCTATTGGACCGCATGGAGGAAGGCATGACCGAGGAGCAGGCCGTGGCAGGCATGGAACCTATGCATGTGATTGCCGCCCGGGTGAAGGCGGAGGTCCGGGAAAGCGCACCGGTAAAAACCAAAGCCTCGGGCTTTACAAAGATGCTGGTGGTTCTTGGCTTTCCCGTGTGGTTTCCGCTGCTGGCCCTTGCCGTGGGCCTGATGGTGGTGGCGCTGATTCTGGGGTGGGTCCTGGTGCTTGTGATGTGGGCGCTTTGCCTGGGCCTTTTCTCCGGCGGCATGGCGGCGCTCATCGGACAGATAAGCGGCGCGTATCAGTCCGGCCTGCCGGCTGTTGGGCAAATCGGCCTTGGCATGGCGGCGATGGGGCTTTCGGTCTTCCTCTTCTACGGGGCGAAGGCTGCGGTCCCCCTGGCGTCGGGTGCGGCGGCGGGTGTTGTATTAAGGATCAAACGGGTATTGAGGGGGAGGAATGGCGGATGAAGAACAGGAATCACGTTTTGACGGTGGCGGGTATTTTTCTTGTGCTTGGACTGGCACTGTATTTTGTGGGCGCAGCGTCTTTTTCCGGCAGCAAGGCCGGCACCGGCGGCAGTACGATCGCTTACCGGGAGGCTGACTATACCGCGCCCGCTGAAGAGGTCCAGGGTATTGTCATCAAAGCGCGGAACATGCCCGTGACGGTGAAGGTTTCCCAAGGAAACGAGGTGGCCCTCCGCTACTATACCAGCGAGGAGGACCCTTATGAGGTGACGCTGGAAAGCGGCGTACTGACGCTGAAATATACGAATACCGCCTTGTTCTCCATCGGCAGCGTGTTTGCCAATGCCTCCATTTTCCGCGCGCTGAACGGAGGCTCCCTGGAGGTGGAATTGACGGTTCCCGCCGCCTATGCGGGCAGCCTTCGCCTGGATACCTCCAATGGCACCATTACGGCTGCCGGCCTTGACGGTATGGGGGAGCTTACGGCGGAAACCTCCAATGCGGCGGTAAATATGACGGATATCTCGGCAAAAACGGTAAAAATCCGCACCTCCAACGGCGGGGTGACGGTGGAGCGTGTTCTGGCGTCCGGCAGGCTGGATGCGGAGACCTCCAACGGCGGCGTGACTGCCCGGCAGACCGCCGCACAGGATGCGCTGACCATCACTACTTCCAACGGCCGTATCACGGTGGATATGGTGACCTCCAAGGCCATTGAGCTTCGCAGTTCCAATGCCCCCATCTCAGGTACCTTGGGCGGCAGGCGGGGAGATTACACCATCGCCTCCTCCACCTCCAACGGTAACAACAACCTGGGCTCCGGCGGGTCCGGCGCAAGCCGCCTGACGGTGAATACCTCCAATGGAGCGATCGATATCCGGTTTTCGCAGGAGTAGTTGCGTATTTGCGGGAAGGGGCCTTTTTTCAAAAAGGCCCCTTCCCGCGCCCATCCCCGAAAAACTTCATCAGGATCAATATTATTTGCAATGCGCCATATCCTATTTTTT
>JAEWVC010000049.1 GCA_023459275.1 Bacillota bacterium
GCCGCGCCGCCGCCCCCCCCCCCCGCCCGCGGCCTGCGGGAAAGGAAGAATACCCCATGCGCGCAAAAAAATGCATCGTGTTCCTCACGGACCAGCAAAGGTATGATACCCTGGGCAAGCATGGCAATCCGGCGAACATCACCCCCATTCTGGATGCCGTGGGCGAGGAGGGCACCTTCTGTCCCCTGGCGTTCACGCCGCAGCCCATCTGCACCCCTGCCCGGGCCTGCCTTCACACGGGGCTGTACGCCACGCAGAACGGCTGCTACCGTTTGGGCGTTCCCCTTGACCACAGCTTCAAGACCCTGGCGCACCATTTCAACGAGGCGGGCTACCGGACCTCCTACATCGGCAAGTGGCACCTGTCCGAACATGATATCGTGCCCAGGGAGGACCGGGGCGGATATCAGGATTGGCTGGGCAGCAACCTGCTGGAGTTTTCGGCGGATGCCTATGACCTTGTAATGTACAATGAAGCCAACGAGCCCGTCCGGGTTCCTGGCTACCGCGTGGACGGCGTGGTGGACTGCGCAATCCGCTATATTGACCAGCACAAGGATGAACCCTTCTTCCTGTTTGTTTCGCTGCTGGAGCCGCATTGCCAGAACCACTCCTTCAGTTATCCCGCGCCCATGTATCAGCAATGGCGCTACCAGGGCGCCTGGATGCCGCCGGATCTCGCCGCCTTGGGCGGGACCTCCCAACGGCACATGCCGGGCTATATGGGAATGGTCAAGCGCATTGATGAGGCGTTCGGGCGGATGATGGATGCATTGAAAAGCCTGGGCCTGTTTGAAGACACCGTGGTGCTTTTCACCAGTGACCACGGCGAGCATTTTATGACCCGCAACACCACCAACAAAATGTCCCCCCATGAAAGCTCCGTAAGGATCCCCATGGTTTTTCACGGCGGGCCCTTCAACGGCGGCCGGGTGGTCAATGAACTGGTCAGCCTGATCGATGTGGCACCTACGCTGCTTGACGCCGCCGGTATCCCGGTGCCGGAAGGGATGGCCGGACGCTCCATTTTGCCGCTTTTGCAGGGCGATACCGCCCATTGGCCCCAGGAGCTATTGATCCAGGTTTCCCAAACCGACGTAGGCAGGGCGCTGCGTACGAAAAAATGGAAATATTATGTGAAAGCTCCGGACAAGGACCCCTTTTTGGATATGCGGTCAGAGGAATATGTGGAGGCAGAGCTGTACGATTTGGAAAACGATCCCTACGAGCTTGAAAACCTCATTCAATTTCAGGGGTTTGACGATGTCAAGGCAGACCTGCGCCGCATGCTGATCGACAAGATAGCCGCTTCTGGGGAGCCCGCTCCCGTGATCCGTCCGGCCTTGAATAAGCCTCTGCCCCAGGGGATTCTGCCGCAGATGTTTAGTCCCACACAGGAAGAAAAGGGACAAGCGGAGAATGGGTCCAGGTATTGGCTTCACGCCATACGCCAAAAAAAGCGGGGGGGCTGAGCCTATGCGGCGGAACCTGCTGAACCGAATCTTGCATACGACCTTTCAAAGGTATCTTTTGTCGTATCTTTTGATTCTGCTTGTGCCGCTGCTGGTTCTCGCGCTGCTTTTTTCCAAATACCTTATCCGGGATTACCAAAACGATCTGATCGCGCAAAACAAGGCGTCCATCCACAATATGCAAACCATCCTCGACCAGCAGATCAAAGGAATCTTCTCCCTGCTGGAGCGGGTGGACAGCAGCAAAGACATTTATGAGCTTTCAGCCAAGGATGACGCCTATTCCCGTTATCTGTTGAAAAAACAGTTTTTGAAGCTGATTTCCACGGACGAAGTTGTGGGGCGGGTGGTGTATTACCGGCGGAATACAAAATGGCTGTATTCCTCCGACGGCATATTCCCGCTTCAGCTCCCAGATCTTGACAGCCTACGCCCTGAAACCCTTACGAGCAGCATATTTTTGCAGGTGCTGACAGCTTCGGACCGGTCCCGTTGGATTTCCATGGCGGAAGAGCAGTATGCGGGCAGCGACAGCCAGGCCTACTTCATACGGATCGAAACGCTGCCCCAAAACTCCGATAATCCCTACGCCACCGTCCTTTTTTATATCGACCGCCAGGCGCTGAAAAGCCTGATCAACCTGGATGCCGGCGGGAGCGGGACACGGCTGCTGATCGCTGACGCCCAAAACAGGCTGGTGGCTTCCTTTGGCTTAGGTGCCGGGGACAGCCAGGTAACGACTGCTGTTCTTCAACGCACGGAAGAGGATTCATTGGCGCTTGGCGGGTACCGCTATGAAATCGCCAGTGCCCTGTCATCCCTGACGGATCTCAAGTATATCAGCTTTATCGAGTCTTCCTCCATCTTGGAGCGGCTCAACGCCCGCATTTTGCTGGTTTCCGCAAGCCTCTTGCTGATGCTGCTTGCGGGCGGGATTCTGGTGTATTTTTCCATGCAGGTCAGCTACAAGCCTGTCAAAACGCTGTCCAATACCCTGAAGGAGACGGCGCGCCTCTCCCCCGCCGGAGGAGATATCATCGGCAAAGCCCGGGAGGCCATCCTGGATCTTGCCCGGGAGCGGACAGAACTGAGCCGGCAGATCGAAGGGACGCGCCCCTCGGTGAAGCATTATGCCTTGATGCGCATCCTGAAGGGCGAAGCAGCCGATTGGCGAATCCTATCACAGATAGGCCAGAATGAAAGACTATTGCCTGAAAGCAGTTTTTGTGTGATACTGTTTAACATCGGCGGTGAGGAGCTTCCCTGGGAGCGTATGCAGCAGGGCATATCCGCCGTGGAAGGGCTGTCTGATGCGGACTATACCGCCATCGGTACGCTGGGCAGCCAGGAGTATACCTTTGTGTTCCTCCTGATCGCCAAAGACGGCCAACTCCTTGAGCGCGGCGAGTGGCTCGCCAAAGCCCGGGCAAAGCTGGAAAGCATGTTCGGCACGTATTGCACCCTGGGTATCGGGTGCGTTTACCAGGACCTTCGGCAGGCAAGCTCCTCCTTCGTGGAGGCCATGGCCGCGCTGGATTACCGGTTTATCAAGGGTGTGGACCAGATGATTCGCTTTGCGGAGGTCAAGCAGGCAGGTTCGGCGTCCTTTATCCCCCAGATCACATCCCAGGATTATGCCTTGCTTCAAAGCGCCATACGCCAGGGGCAGGCGGAGCGGTTCGCCGCCATTTTACAGGCCATCACGCAGCGGCTGAAAAGCGCGCAAGTGCCCCTGATCCAGCTCAAGTACCAGTGCTTCGCCATTACGGACACCATCGTCCGGGCAGCGGACGAAATACCGGGCTCGCTGCGGGATCTGTCGGAGATGCGGGAAGTGATCTCCCTGATGTCTGAAAGGACGCTGGATTCCTTGATGTCGCACATTGAGCGTTTCGGCGTTGCCGCCATGATAAAACAGGGCAGCCCAGGAGATAAAATCACGCAAATCCGCGACTATGTGCGCGCCCATTTGGAAGATGCGGACTTGAACGCGGGTACGGTGGCGGACCATTTTGGGCTTTCCGCATCCAACCTCAGCCATCAGTTCAAGAACGGGACCGGAAAAAGCATCTCTGAATGGATCACACAGCTTCGCCTGGAGCATGCAAAGCAACTGCTGGATACTACCGGGGCAAGCGTCGGCGAGATCGCCCAGCGCCTTGGGTATCAAAATGACTCCAGCTTTATCAAACGGTTTCGCCAGGCCACCGGGCTGACGCCCGGAGAATACAGGAAAATGAGACAGCGCGAGGAGGAGACACCATGAACGCAGAAGAAATGCTGCGCCGCCTTCAAAAACCGCAGGGGTGCGTGGACATGGCGCTGGATACCGATGCCTACAACGAGATCGACGACCAGTTCGCCATCGCCTATGCCCTGAAATCCCCGGACAGGATGAACGTCAAAGCCATCTATGCGGCCCCGTTTTTCAACCAAAAGTCCTCTGGCGCCGGGGACGGCATGCGCAAGAGCTATGACGAGATCCTGCACGTACTGCGCATTGCCGGGCGGGAGGACCTGTTCCCCGAGGTATATAAGGGGTCTGAGCAGTTTATGCGGGATGAAAAGACGCCGGTGGATTCTCCCGCGGCCCGGGCGCTTATCAAGCTGTCGCAAAACTATTCCGCAGAAAAGCCCCTGTATGTGGTGGCCATCGGCGCTATCACCAACGTGGCATCCGCCCTGCTGATGGACCACAGTCTGGCAGATAGGATCGTGCTGGTCTGGCTGGGCGGCCACGCATGGCACCTGAGTGATACCCGGGAATTCAATATGATGCAGGATGTGGCGGCCGCAAGGATCGTGTTCGGCTGCGGCGTTCCCCTGGTGCAGCTTCCCTGCATGGGGGTGGTGGACCGGTTCTACACCACAAAGCCCGAACTGGAAAATTGGCTCAAGGGGAAGAATCCCTTGTGCGATTATCTTGCCACCAATACCATCGCCGAAGCGGAAAGCTATGCCGCGGGCAAGCCCTGGAGCCGCGTGATCTGGGATGTGACGGCCGTGGCCTGGCTTTTAGGCGGCGAAGGGGAATTCATGCGGGACAGAATCGATTACAGCCCCATCCCGCAGTATGACGACCATTACAGCTTTGACAAAACGCGGTCCCTCATGCGCTATGTATACTATATCAACCGGGATGCCCTGATCAGGGACCTGTTTGAAAAATTGTCCGTTTAATACTGCTGCAAATGATTGTTTGGGAGCGGCAAAAAAGCCCCTGCCGGGGCGCGTACAGACCAATCAATTTCCGGACGGGCGTAACTCTCAGGCGCCCGCCCGGTTTTTTTCATTCTTTTCGATCTGCTCGTTGAGCAGGTTGATGTTGCCGCAGCCCATGGTCATCACTAGGTCGCCGGGCTGCCAATGCGCGCGGAGATAGGCCTCCGTATCATCAAAGGTAGGCGTCAGGTGGGCGTCAATGCCGTTTTTGACCATTCCCTCCACCACCATAGAGGCGTGGATATCCCCGGGATCCTTTTCCCTGGCGGCATAGATGTCCGTAACCAGGGTGATGTCCGCGGCTGCGGTGCAGGTAAGGTAATCTTCAAACAGGCGCTTGACCCGGCTGTAGGTATGGGGCTGCATCACCGCCCAAAGCCTGTTGTGGGGCTGGAGCTTCGCGATGGAGAGCGCGTTTTTCATCTCGGTTGGGTTGTGGCCGTAATCGTGGTAGAGCTTTACACCCTGCACGGTCCCGGTAAGCTCAAACCTGCGGTGCGCACCGGAAAACCGGTTAAGGGAAGCCGCGGCCTTCGCCATATCCGCGCCCAGGTACCCGGCGCAGGCCATAGCGGCCAGGCCGTTGATCACATTGAAGTTCCCGGGCACCGCCATGTCCACATGGCACAGCTTTTCCCCCCGAAACAGCAGGTCAAAGGAACCGCGCCCCAGCGCATCATAATGAAGGTCCGCCGGCCGCCAGTCGTTCTTTTCACCAAAGCCGAAGGTCTGTGTTTTCACCGGCAGCTTATCAAGCAGCGCCATGACCCGGAAATCGTCGCCCCAGCCCACGGCCATACCCTTTTCCGGCAAAAGCGACAGGAACTTTCCGAAAGCGTCCTGAATATCGTTGATGTCTTTGTAATAGTCCAGATGGTCTTCCTCAATGTTCAGCACCACGGCTACGGTGGGGCGCATATGAAGAAAGCTGCCGCTGAATTCGCAGGCCTCGGCCACGAAAGCCTCTCCCCCGCCGATGCGCGTGCTGCCGCCCACCGCGTCCAGCCTGCCCCCGATGTGGATGGTGGGGTCCAGCCCGCATTCCAGCAGGATCTGGGACAGCATGGCCGTGGTGGTGGTCTTGCCGTGTGTGCCGCTGATGGCCACCGCTTCCCTGTAGCCCTCCATCAGCTGGCCCAGCAGCGCCGCCCGCTCCATATTGGGAATCTGCAGCCTTTCAAGTTCCAGCCGCTCCGGATTGTCAGGCAGGATGGCCGCGGAATAAACCGCCAGATCCGCCCCTTGCACATTTTCCGCCCGGTGGCCCACCGCCACAGCGATCCCCATGGCCGAAAGCTTCTCCACGGTATGGCTTCGCACGTTGTCCGACCCGGTCACCCGGTATCCCTTTTCCAAAAGCATCTGGGCCAGCCCGGACATGCTGGAGCCGCCGATGCCGATCATGTGCACACGTTTCCCTAAAAAATCCCGAATATGGGGTGTTTGCATTGTGTCACCCGCTCCTTTTTCGCGGCGGTAGCGCCGCGTTGCTATTATACGCCAAACACTTCCTAATAATCAATCGCGATTGACATTTTGAGAACAAGTGTTCTATAATACCAGCAGGAGGAGGGGATGCCATGGAAACGGTTCCGGCCAGGCAGCTTTTGACGCCTCTCAAGCCCTCGGAGCACTTCTTCCACAGCGATTACAACCTGAATCTGTACAGGGGCTGCAGCCACGGCTGCGTGTACTGTGACTCCCGGTCCGTTTGCTACCGGTTGGACAGGTTTGATAAGGTGCGGGTCAAGGAAAATGCCCTTGCCATGCTTCGGGAAGAGTTGGCCCGCAAGCAAAAAACGGGGCTTGTGTCCACCGGAGCCATGAGCGACCCCTACAATCCGTGCGAGAAGGAGCTGGAAATCACAAGGGGCGCGCTGCTGCTCCTAAAGCGCTACGGCTTTGGCGCGGGCTTTACCACCAAATCCGCATTGGCCCAAAGGGATGCGGATGTGCTGCTTGAAATTCAGCATAGCGCCCCGGTCCGGGCCTGTTTTTCCATCACCTGTGCGGAAGACGGCCTCTGCCGGCTGCTGGAACCAAACGCATCCTTAACCTCCAGCCGGTTTGCGGCCTTGGAAAGCCTGTGCAAGGCAGGCGTGTTCGCCGGTGTCTGGCTCAATCCCGTGCTCCCCTTTCTGACGGATACGGAAGAAAACATTCTTTCTATCATCCGGCGCACAAAGGAATGCGGCGGGCGCTTCGTCGTCTGCCACTTTGGCATGACGCTGCGCACGGGCAACCGGGAATATTTCTATACCGCACTGGACAGGGATTTCCCGGGCATCAAGACGAAATATGCGGAAACCTTCGGGCTTGATTACGAATGCCCCAGCCCGAAGGCTTCAAAGCTGCGGGAGGCCTTCGAACGGGAATGCTTAAGGCTCTCCCTGCCTTTCCGCTTCAGTGAGATCAACCGGTCCATGTTTTCCATGCAGGCCAGGCAGTTGAGCCTTTTTTGACAGGCAAAACCCCGGCGGATATTTTAAATCCGCCGGGGTCTTTTTATACTGTTTTCCCTGTCATCACGGATTTCCGGCCGGTACCTGATATGGGTCCGCCGTGGGGCTGGGCGCCGGGGTCTGGGTAGGCGCCGCGGTGGGAGTGGCCAGAACATCCGCATATAGCTGGTTCTGCGTCTTGGTCCCCGCAATGCCGTCCGCCTTCAGGCCGTTGGCCTTTTGATAGGCCTTTACAGCGTTTGCGGTACCGCCGTAATAACCGCCGGTGACAGTGCCCTTGTAATAGCCCATCTCCGTCAATCTCATTTGAAGCCAGTACACATCATCGCCCTGGGACCCCTTTTTCAGCGTCCTGAACGGCATGGGCGGATTTCCGCCGCTGCTGTAGGCAGGTGCGGGTGTAGGCGCCGGGGCTGCCTTGGCCAGCATGGTTTTCTTGTCCAGGCCGGCGGGTTTCAGCAACTGGGTAAGTTCCGGATCGGAAGGCAGTTTTTCGGTGATGGTAACCACAACGCCCTTGCCAAGGTTGTCATAGACCCATTTGGCGTCCTGCACCTGCAGCCGGATACAGCCATGGGATGCCCGGGAACCCAGCGCATAGAAGGAGCCGGTGGCCAGATCGCTTGTGCTGTAGGAATTATAGATCACCGAATGGAAAGCAATGGAGCTGTTGATCCTGGTCCAATATTGCGCCTTCCCGTCGCCCCACTTGGGGAAGATGGCCCAGCGGGCCTTGCTGCCGTTGAGTGTCCAGTTTCCAACGTCGCTGGGGAACGCTTTGGTGCCGGTGGAGCAGATCATCTGCCTAACCATCTGGGTATAGTCCCCATTGCCGTCCAGGCCGTAGACCGTAACGATCTGGTTGGCGACATCCACGGTAACGGCATAAGGGATAGGTGTGGGGACGGGGGTGGGCTTGGGCGTATCGGAGGGAAGGGAAACCTCTTCGCTGTTGAAGAGCATGTCCCAGGTCTCCTTGCCGGTTATCCCATCCGCTGTCAGGGCATTGTGCTTCTGGAAGGCAGTCACCGCAGCTTTTGTCTGGTTCATATAGTTACCGGAAATGGGACCCGTATAAAATCCCAGCTCCGTCAGCCGCGTTTGAAGCTGTTTCACCTTGGAACCCGTGGAACCCCGCTGCAGCTTGGTGGTATACTTGACATTGACAGCGGTAGGTTCGGGCACCGCCTCTCCCTGGAACGAATCATCCTCCTGCCCGGGGGCAGGCGTGGAGGCGGGCGCGGGCGTTGCGGTAGCGGCCTGCTTGGCCAGCGCGCTTATGTCAAACAGGAGTTCCTGCGTTTTCACATCCGCCTTGCCTGTGGCTGGCAGCCCGCTTCTGTTCTGGAAGGAGTGGATGGCATAATAGGAGCCTTCCAGGTAATTGCCGCTGATCTTGCCGTTATAATAGCCAAGCTCCGTCAGCCGGCTTTGCAGCGCCTTTACATCATCGCCGGAGTCCCCTTTTTCAAGGGGACGGTACCGGGCGGCGTACAGCAGTTCCTGGGTGGCAGGATCAGCGATCCCCGTTGATTCCAGACCGAAGTCTGTTTGAAAGTTGCGGATGGCCGCCTGAGTGCCTTCGCGGTACCGTCCGCTGATATTGCCGCTGTAATAATACAGTTCGGTAAGCTTTGTTTGAAGCTTTGTCACCGCATCCCCGTCATCCCCGTATTGCAGTGTGGCCGCCGCATCCCCCTCGGCCAGCGCGAATGCGCAGCTGAACAGCAGCGCCCATACCGTGATCAAGGCTACAAGTTTCTTCATGCGACACCTCAGTTACAGAGTATACTGGAAATGTACATTTCCATATCATAGGACGATATACCTTCCCGTTTCTATGCCTGTTTTCAAGGTTAAAACCGTGGAAAATTGCGGAAAAAGATAAAAAATGAGCTGCTGCGGAAAAATATGTGCACCAATTTGGCGTATCACGCGTCCGGCAGTTGCTGTTGCCGTATAAGGATCAATTCCCGAATGCCGCTTATATCCGCTTTTCTGATATCCGTCATCGGATCACACCCTCCTTTTGGGGTGCCGACATGGAAAATATACAATGTGCTTCTCTCAATTGTCAAGATTTTTGTAACATTTTTGCTATGGTTTTTTCACAATACAAAAAAAACCAGTTGCAGTTGCATGAAAAACCCCTTGAAGCAAATGCTCAAGGGGTTTCAGGTTTTCATCGTGCGGTCCGCTCAGTCTCCTGTATAGGAGACGGCAATGCTGTAATCCACCATGCTGATGAAGGTCTTCCCGCGCTGCAGCATAAGCTCGTTTCCGTCCTGGTCAAAAAAGACCGTACGTTCCTTGATCCCTGTGCGGACCCAGGTCCCAGGGATATATTTCCCGCCAATGAAGATATCCGCGTTTCCGGAGCCTACATCCACCGTAACGGGCCTGGCCGAATCATCGTTATAATAGGTCACTTTCGTCCGCTGGATGATGAGGTTTGCAAAGGAAAGCTGCGCCTGCGAATATTTGTCGGTATAGGGCTGCCCGTTCACAAACCGCAAATAGACATTTGCCTCGGGATCATATGTGAATGAGGAGGCATACGCCGCGTTTTTTTGTTTGATGGAAATCTCCGTGGCGCTCTTTCCCGTATAGGGCAGTTCATCCGTAAAAAGGAAAGGCCTGACCGGAGGAGAAAAACCTTCGGGGATCAGCGATTGCATCGCCTTCACGTTGGCGTCCACGTTGTGGGGGCTTTGCAGACCGCTGACACGGGTATAATACTGTTTCCATGGTTTCGATACGGAAGCCGTTCCCTGGAACAGAACACCCTTTTTGGAGGCTCCTGTCTTGCGGAACACAGCGTTGATGCTGGTCCCGTCAGCGTCCTGGCCGCCGTAGTACAGGAATCCCGCGTCCCATTCTTCCCGCAGCTCCGCGTGGGTCACACGGGCGGAGCGGACAGGACCCACGCTTTCAGGGATCACGTTGCTGAACAGAAAGGAAAGGCGGGTTTGCCCGCCGCCATGCAGTGGTGTTTCATAGATGATGTCCGCCTGGTCCGCACCCCAGGGTGCTCTGTCGCCAATGCCGCCCAGGTCGTTATCAATTTGAACCAGCATAGGAAGATAGGTGCCCGTCCAAGGGAGGCCGGTAACCGGGCTTTCCCCTTCGACGGCCGGGTGTGCCGGAAAGTTCCCGTCCGCGTCCAGGCCCTTCACATCGATATTCCGCTTTTTTTCTTTTTGAATTACGGTGGCTTCCCCTTGGGCAAATGCGGCATACGTGGAAATAAAGACAAATATGAACGATGCAATCAGACAGATAAGTTTCTTCATGCCAAGGCTCCTTTCACCGGCCAGACGAATATGGACTGTTTCAAGCCGATTCATGGAGTATACCATTGTGAATGATCTATATCAATACGATGACGAAAATGTATCAATGATTACGGTTATGGAATTTCATGGATGCCTCCAAAATCATACGGCACACATCCCTGCGGAAGCTGCCTGCATGGGGAACAGCCTGCTCGCCAGCCATGGTGAAAACCGCGCTTTTCGCCTGCCAATTTATGCAGGAAAATACGGCTTTTTACAAGCTTTTCAGGAAATAGCCGCCATTTTGGGTGCCGAAACCGGCCGCCTTGCTTGACACGAGCACGGGGATGCTCTACAATATCAGCGACAGTATATAAGTTGGTTGGTTCATGTATATCCATCCATGTTTGTGGCATACTAATTGTGTTTCATCGGGGCGCATCCTATTTTTCGCGCGAGTGAAGGGAGGAAGGGTGTTTCCATAGGCAAACGCCCATTGTACATGAAGCGAAAGGCATTGTTGCTGATTTTGCTGTGCGCCCTGCTGCTGGGCATCGGAAAGGTGGCATACGCGGCGTATGACCCGATTTCCGTCAGTATGGATTTGTCCAAGAATGAGTTTACGGAACCTGGCGACGTTACCGTTTCCATCCGCGTAAGCAATGTGGGCGATGACAGGATGCCGGGGCCCGTATATTTGTATTACCCAGACGGCAAGGCGGTTACCGGGTTTGGCGACGGCGGCGCCGCGCAGCTGGACATCGGCGGCTTCGAGACTTGGACAGGCACCTGGCGTGTAACCCAAAAACAGCTTGAAGACGGCAAGATCATCTTCATGGTCAAGTACCCCATCGTCAATGACGACGGCGAAATCAGCCATAAGAGCAAATACTTTAACAAGGTCGTCATCTACAGCGGCGCGGCCCCCGGGCTTACCGTAAACCGCACCATCTCCCCCACCATGGCTCGCAAGGATCAAACCGTGACCATCACCTATGATCTTGCCAACACGGGGAATGTGGCGCTGAACAACATCAAGCTCACGGAAAACAAGAGCATCTCCAACAAGGTGGCCACCATTGATACCTTGGCTGCCGGCAAGAGCCAGCAGGTGAAGTTTGAAGTCACTATGGGCACCAAGAACCTCACCAGCAGCGCCACCATCACCTATAAGGCCACCGGCTCCAGCACCACATCCAAGGAGACGGTGGAGGCGCAGACCATCACCTTGGGCGAGGCGAACCTTTCCGCCACGCTCACGGCCAGCGCCGCCGGCGTGAATATCGGCGATACGGTCAAACTGAAGCTGACGCTGAAAAACAATGGAAACATCAGCTACAGCAACCTGCTGGTGACCGATCCCACGCTGGGCGAGGTGTTTTCCAACCTGGAGCTGGCCGCGGGGGCGACCCAGGAACTGGAACGGGAAATCACCATGCTGGCCAGCGGTGAATATCTGTTCACCATCACCGGCAATGATAATACGGGCACCGAAATCAGCGTTACCACCAGCAAGGTGGCCGTCAACGCGGTGGATCCCAACAAAAAGCTTACGCTTACAGTAAACGCTGAAGTGGACAGCCTTACGGTATACAGCCAGCCTGCCACTGTGCGTTTTACCGTGAGCGTGACCAACACCAGCGAGTCGGAAGCCAAGGATGTAAAGCTTTCCCATGGCAGCACAGAGCTTACCACATTCTCCTCCATCAAGGCCGGGGAAACGAAAAAAATCGTTCGGGATACCAGCATCTCCATGGCGGGCAGGTTCCAGTTCTCCGCCGCCTGCAAGGACTTGCTGGGCAACGATACAACCTTTGAGAGCAATGTGATCACCATCGCTTACGCTGTTCCCACGCCGGGACCTACCACCGTACCTCAGCGCACCCCGCCTCCCACGCCCAAACTGGAGCCCACCCCCACGGCCGCCGATCTTCCCACGCTCTTCTTTACGGCGCAGCGGGTGGCCCTGATCCTTTTCGGAGTGGTCCTGGTGCTGCTGGCGGCAGGCATTGTGCTGCTGATCCTTGCCCTTATCCGCCGTTCCGCCCAGAAAAAGCAGTCTGAATCCGCTTTGGACCATCTGGAGCGTGGATCACGGCGTGATTACACCTCTCCCGGTGACGAGGAGGCCGCCTTTGTCGAGGACTCGGATACGCCGCAGGAGCCGGAAGATGGGCTTTCCGCCGCGGAAGACGAGGAAATGCCCCACATGAAGTACGTGCGCGGCGATACGGTCGGGCAGGAGGATGTGCCTACGGCCGGTAGCAACCCGGAGGATCCTCCCGAAGCGGGACAGTCTTCTTCCCTGCCCACGGAAGAAGAAGCGGCCATTCTTTCGGGGGGGACAGGCCATTACCGCCTGGCCCGGGGCACCGTATCAAAGGAGATGGAAGAACACCAGGCGGTATCCGCATCGAACTATTCCAGGCGCCGCCGCCGCTCCGCCAAGGACAATTCGGAAGGCGGAAAGCCGGCGGACATGTGACAGGATAAAAACACTTTTGATTGTCTTGATGAGGGGGAGCCGTTTCCGGCTCCCCCTCAGACCATCAACAAACCCTTAGGAGGTATTGGAGGACCGCGGTCCTCCAATTGCAGATCGAAAATCAGCGACATGTGCGGTGATTTCCGCTGGAATTTCGAAGAAATTCCCACCTTGCCCGAGCAAACGGCCGCACGATGGCGCAGCCAGCGTGGAGTGCAGCGAGGGAAAGCCTCGACAAAGTGGCTATGCCACTTTGTCGATAGCCTGAGGGGAGCCGGAAACGGCTCCCCTTTTTTGTTTGCCGCGCAGTTGCTTCCCACCCAAAATCCTAGTATAATCAATGGGTAAATATAAGGGGGTCAAGCATGTTCACGGGATTTCCGGAGTCCATGATCCAGTTTTTTCTGGGGCTGCGCTTCAACAATCAACTGTCCTATTTTGAGGAGCACCGGGAGGAGTACCTTCAAAAT
>JAEWVC010000050.1 GCA_023459275.1 Bacillota bacterium
GGGGGGGGGGTCGCAATTTTTAAAAAAACCCCCCCCCCCGCTATTCCCCGTTCGTCCGAAAATCTCCCGGAAAGACTATTGACAGTCCCTTACATGGCCATTACAATATGCATATTGTGTTTTTCCATCCGCCGGCAGCGTCCGCTGGACCGGCCTTTCATTTTGCGTGAAGGGAGTGTTCCTGTATGGCTACGAAGTTCGTTTTCATCACCGGCGGCGTCGTATCCTCCCTTGGCAAGGGCATCACCACCGCGTCCCTGGGCCAGCTGTTGAAGGCCCGGGGCTTCCGCGTATCCCTTCAAAAGCTGGACCCCTACTACAATGTGGACCCGGGGCTTTTGAGCCCCCTCCAGCACGGCGAAGCCTTCATCACCGACGATGGGGTGGCCGCCGACCTGGACCTGGGCCATTACGAGCGCTTTACCGACGTATTGCTGACGGGCGAAGCCAGCGTCACCACCGGAAAGATCCACAAACTGGTGATGGAGCGGGAGCTTCGCGGCGAGTACAAAGGCGGCACCGTGCAGGTGGTGCCCCATGTGACCAACGAGATCAAGCAGGCCATCTGGTCCGCTGCGGAGAAGAGCGGCGCGGATATCGCGCTGGTGGAGATCGGCGGCACGGTGGGCGACATGGAGTCCGCCCCCTATCTGGAGGCCATCCGGCAGATGCGCTGGGATCTTGGCGACCAGGACAGCTGCTTTATCCACGTTACGCTGCTGCCCTACATTTCGGCAGCGGGGGAGATCAAGACAAAGCCCACCCAGCATTCAGTGAAAAGCCTGCGCTCCATCGGCATCCAGCCGGATGTGATCGTCTGCCGCACCGAAAAGCGCATCACAGGCGATGCCAAGGAAAAGATCGCGCTGTTCTGCAATGTGAAGCCTTCCAACGTAATTCAGAACTTGGACGTCTCTTTCCTGTATGAGGTGCCCCTGATGCTGGAGAAGGAAGGCCTGGCCGACATCGTCTGTCAGCAGTTGGGGCTTGACCATCCAGCCTGCGACCTAACCGGCTGGCAGGCCATGCTGAAGCGCCACAGCCACCCGGAATCCCAGGTCACGGTGGGGCTGGTGGGCAAATATGTGGCCCTTCATGACGCGTACCGTTCCGTGGCCGAGGCGCTGACCCATGCGGGCATTGAAACGAAAACTGCCGTTTCCCTTCAGTGGTTCAGCGCGGAAGAGATCACCAGGGAAAACGCGGCCGGAATGCTTCAGGGGATGGATGCCATCGTCGCCCCAGGCGGCTACGGAGACCGGGGTGCCGAGGGCATCATCGCCGCCGCGGCGCACGCCAGGGAAGCCCGGGTGCCTTTCCTGGCCATCGGCTTTGGCATGCAGCTGGCCGTAGTGGAGGCCTGCCGCCACCTGCTGGGCCTTGCAAGCGCCAACTCCGCCGAGGTGGACCCGCAGACGCCCCATCCCGTCGTGTACATTCCCGAGAGCCGGCTGTATCCAAGCGGCGGCCGCAGCACCGCCCGTATGGGCGGCTGCGAGGTGCATCTGGAGGAAGGGATGATCCGCTCCCTGTATGGCAGCGATCAGGTCCGGGAGCGCCACGGCAACCGCTACGAAATAGCCCCTATCTATCTGGACGCGCTTAAAAGCAAAGGCTTTCTCTGTGTGGGCCGTTGCGAGGGGGAAGGCTTCCCCGAAACCTTCGAGGTCAAGGGCCATCCCTTCTATGCGGCGGTTTTGTACCATCCGGAATTCCTCTCCAGGCCCAACCGGGCGCATCCCCTGTTTTCCGGGCTGCTCCGGGCGGCGAAGAAGGCATAGCACAGGAAGCATATGATTACGGGAAGGGGGCCTTTTGAAAAAAGGTCCCCTTCCCGTACCCATCCCCGAAAAACTTTATAAAAAGATATTGGATGTATGGTTCTGCCCGCTGTACATTGCGCGGAACACAGGGTATGGCAACATTTTGAACCACGGCTATTGGATTTCGCTTACCTTGTCGCTCAGGTCCGTGAGCAGCGTCAGCAGCTGCGTCTGGGGCTCCTTTGTCTGCTGCCCTGTTTGCAGCCTGGCGTCAAAGGTATCGATCACCGTATAGATGGTATCAAAAACATCCTCGCTCACCACCTGTTGGTCTTTGCCCCGGAGGGATGCGTGCATCTGCTGCAAAAGCTGCATAGCGTACACATGCTGACGGAGCTTCCCCAGCAGATTGGTGGTGTTGGAGCCGCCCGTGCGGGACAGGCTGTTCACCTGGGCGATGGCCTGCTGCGCCTGGTTGCGCATATGATCCCGGAACAGCGCCTGTTCCTTGTTTTTGAAGCCGATAGCGCTGCCGGCCAGTATGCCCAGCACGATCACCGCAATCACCATCAGGATCAGCAGTAACTTTCCCACCTGCTGCCGTATCTGCTGACTGCCCGCATTGCCGCGCATCTGCTGTGAATAGCGATACATGCTTTCCCTCCTTTGAAACACATGCCGGCCCGGCCGCCGGCATATTGCCCTTCATTATAGCATAAACCCTTCAAGTGGTAAAGCACCTAAAAATATGGTTGTATGCCTGCTAAAAAGTGGTTTCTTTATGCCATATCCGAAGGTCTTTTTCAATTTTGGGGGAGACTCACTGTTTTCCGAGTGAAAGGAAACCTGCAGGCTGGCAGCAAAGCGGCCCTGATGCGCAAATCCCTGATTGCCGATATCCATTGGAGGGCCCGAGACCGCCCTCTGCGAGGACAATTGAGCAAGCCGGAGGAATGAACGGCAGCGGGCAATGCTGCGATTGCATCAGATGGAAATCGGCCCCCTCCAACACCTCCGGGCAGTTTGTCAACGGTCTGGCGGAGGTCTGCCTCTTTTCTCTTAACTGTCTTCTTGATAATACAACGATACACCGCGCCGTTTTCTTGATCTATGCAAAAACGAACCCCCGCACGGGTCCTGCCCATCCCTGCGCCGAAAGCGCCGTGTGTGGAATTTTGGGCGCAGCCTTGTAAGTCCCTCATTCGGGAAATTTCCGCGCGGGCTTCTTTGGCAGGCCCGCTGTGCCGGCCCTCTTGTCCGGCTCTTTCCTGCCTGTCCTCCTCCCTGTTATCGCAGCGTGGCTTATTCTCCAAACAGCGCGTCCCACTGTGCCTTATGTTCTTCCGTCCATTCCCTGTAACCGCCTTCAGGATTGAGCGCTGTGTACCACAGCATGGCATGCTTTTGTTCTTCCCCGGTCATTTGGGGATACTGCTGCGCAAACGCCGGCAGCCGGTCCCAAAGCATCGCAGCGTCGAAGCAATCCAGCAGTTCCCCTGTCCCGGCGCTGACAATGGCCGCATACGTCCAATCGCTATCATTGTTGTTGCTGTGCTCTTTAAAAAGCACCCGAACGACGGCATATTGCCGGCTGTCCGTATAGAAGTGCTGCGACCTTATGAAATAGCGGCCGGCCTGTTCGGCGCTTAACGCAAACCGGTTCATCACCCCCTGCACGGCAATCTCTTCGCATTGATCGTTGGTATAGTTCCATACCGGTTCCGCGGCGGATTGCACCAGGTATTCCTCCAGCGTTATGCTTCCCCAATAGCGGCCGTTTTTGTCCACAAGGATATGCATGCCGTAGGAATCCCCCAGGTCTTCCACATACGGGCCGTCAATCAAGGGATCAAAGCTGCCTGCCAGGCTTTCTTTCTTCACGCTTCCCGTGCACATCCACACCCCATGCGCTTCGTCGAGGATCACGCTGATATCCGCGCCATCCGCCGCCTCCTGGGACCAACTGTAGCGTTCCGTCATAGCCATTTTTACAGAGTTTATGGCATACGCTTCGTCATACTGCGGTTTAGGCGTCGGTCCCAAAGCCTCCTGCGCCTTCTTCTGCAGCCTGGCAGTATCGCGTATCCAGTATTCTAGCGCATCCCTGTATGCCTGCTCGGTTGTGCCGGGATGCTCCAAATAGAACGCCTGCTTGAAAATGATCACCGGATCGGGCGCCATGCCCACCACCGTATCGGGCACCTGTGCCCAGGTACCGGCGTATTCCCGCATCGCGTCGCCAAAGGCGCTGTCAATGATCTTGTCGGCCGCGTCTTCCCGTATTTTTTCTTCCAGAGACGTGCCGGCAAGGGTTTTATACAGCCCTTCCTCCACCGGATAGCCCGCCTCCCTCATCGCCTCCACAAAGCGCAACTTATCCCCAAGGTCCCATCTGAAAAACGTACCATCCACCTGCATCTGCGAAACACTGTTAAGCCATGCGTTCACGGCGGTCACCGCCAATGCCGTGACTGTAAGCAGCGCCAGCACGATCGCACAGATCAAGCCTGCCGTCAGCTTGCGTTTCATTTTTTTCCCTCCTACGATTTGCTTAAAAAGTGATGCGCGCATGTCCCTTGGGATACAAAGCCCGGAAAGGTTTTCGCTGAGGGTTTGCCTGATGTAATCATTCTTACGCATTGCCGCCGCTCCTTTCCGGTGCATACCGCAGCATCGCATATGCCTTATGCAGCCTATTCTTAACCGTGGACCGGCCCACATGGAGCGCCTGCGCCGTTTCGCTAAGGGTCAGATCGTTAAAGTGGTAAAGGAGGACAGCCTGCTTGAGGGCTGCGGGGAGGCGCATGACATCCAAAAACATTGCCCGGGATTCGTCCGTTACATCCTGTATGGCAGGGGGCAGTTCCTCCAGCGCCCTGGACAGATCCACATGCCTGAACCAAGCTGTGCGCCGGTAGTCCTTGCAGGTATTGATCGCAATACGAAGAATCCATGTTTTGGCGGAGCTGCCGCTCCGCCCTTCAAATTTTGCCATGCCGCGCCAAGCCTTGATAAAGGTATCCTGCGTTGCGTCTTCAGCCAGCACCCTGTCCGACAGATACATATAGCAAGTTCGCAAAACGGCATCGCCGTACAGCGCAATCCATTCTTCCAGTTTGGCTTCCGGATCCTTTCCCGGCGCTATGGCATCGTTCAATCTCTTCATCCCCCTACATGGATTAGACGAATGAAACATACGGTTTTGCCAATCCGGAAAACATTTTTTGGCATATTCCATATTCCTGATGCCGGAACATCATCCGGCGGGCTGTTTTTCACTGCATGCATAAACGCCACAGGGCCAGATTTGGCGCTGTGGCGTTCTTCAGTATTGCAAATATCCTGCGGTGGTCACGCTCAACGATTGCTTATCCTGCCTCCGGCCCTCCCCGCCTTTTGCTTTGGCCTTACCTGATTTCCACCACCGCGTACCCATCCACCTTTGGAACCGTTATCCGGTTGCCTTCCACCAAAAGCCGCCGGCCTTCGGGCATAAGCCATGCCTCCGTGATCCCCTGGGGCAGCCCCAGCGTAAGCGTCAGGTTATATACGGGGGTCCGCTCTTCAATGATATCGATGGTAGCGCTTTTTCGCACAGGCACATAGGAAAGAATATGGGCGCATACCCGGTTTTGGGAAGGCTGCGCCAGAAGGCTTACGGTAAGCGTGGACGGGCCGTCATGGCGCACAAGGCGCTCCGGCAAAAGAAGGTCTATGGCATTGCCCACAATCGTTTTCACCCAGCGGGGCGCGCAGTCCCTGTATTGGGTGAACAGCGGGTGGGCAAACACAAGCACGTTGCCATGTTTGACCGCCGCAGGGTAGCTCTCGCCCTTGGCGGAAGGGGTATAGCGGTGGGAACAGAAGCAGCGCCCCTCTCTTGCAAAATAAGGCGCCCGGGCCCGCAAAACACATTCTCCGCCCGCCGTACGGATGGAGGCGCCCCGCTTGTAGACAACATACTCGTTTTCCGGCTCAAGCCCCGCGGCCAGGCCGCCCGTGGCGATCAGGAAGTCCGGATACGCTTCCGCCTCGCCCGCGTACTCCGCGCCAAAGCAGTCAGGGTACCGGCCCCTGGCGTCAAGCCCGCCGTGATAGGCGGCGATCACGCGCCCGCCGCCGCGGACATAGGCCTCCAGCTTTTCTCCAAAAGCCTGGGTGACCGAGAAGTCGTCGGGAAGAAGGATCAGGCGGTACCCGTCAAGGGCCATGGTATCATCCAGAATATCAAACTGTACGCCAAGCTCCTCCAGCATCTGCACCGCCCCAAGGATGCTTTCGGGCATTTGATGCTCAAAAAGCGGATCTTCGCAGGTCAGCACCCCCACCTCCGAAAGCGGCACGGACGGGCGCGCCCAGTCCTCGCAGGCCTTAAAGCGGCGATACACCTGCCCAATCAGGCGGTAGGTGGCGGGATTCAGCCTGCCGCCGGGCTCCAATTGATCGCCAATGGAGCAGGCAAGGCCGAAGGACAGCATCCGGAACGCCTCAAACTCCAGCGCGGCAAGGTTTTTCAGCGAATGGAAATCCCCCCAGCTGGTGTGGAACTTACCGGTCATGCCCATCATATCCAGCCCCAGCTTGCGGGCATATCTCGCCGACGCGGGAAAATGCAGGTACCCCCATCCGCCGCTGGGCAGGCTCTCCAGCTCAAAATGGGTATAGCTTGGTACGCTGTCCCTTGTGCAGGGGCCCACGTGGCCGGCGTTGTAAAAAATGGTGCAGTCCGGGTTTCGCTCACGGACAAGGCGGCTCATTTCCCGCTTGAACCGGTCCAGCACGTCCTTGGCAAAGCCGCGCACCTGTGTATCGTCCTCCATGTCCACGCCCAGCGCCTCCATTTCCTTGCGGCAATCGGAGCACCAGCAAGGACGGATGCTTACGATATCAAAGAAGAGCCCGTCCAGCTCAGGGCCAAGCAAATCCATGACCTCGCAGGTGTGGGCCTTCAAAAAGTCGAAATATCCCGTGTTCACGCAAAGGGATTGATAAAAGCCGGGCTGGGTAAAGGGTCCCCCCTCGTGGGCCCCGTCCTTTTTCTGGATGAGCCAGTCCGTGCGGCGTGTTGCCGTATAGTAATCCCACTGCACGGTGATGTATACGGGCGCGGCAATTCCCTCAGCGTGCAGCGCGCGCACCTGCTCCACAAGCAGATTGCGGTTGATAAGCCCCGGGTGCACCCGTTCGGGAAAAAGCTTGGAATCATAGTAGAGCATGCCGTGGTGGCAGCGGGCGAATACCGTCATGGATGAAATGTCGGCTTCCTTCACGCATTTGGCAAACTCCTGGGCGTCAAAATCCGCGGCGATATCCGGAATCAGTTCGCTGGTATGAAAATCCAAATGAACCTGGCGGGGAAGAAGATACTTCATACAATTCACGGCCTCTCCTACGAATGGCACCATTCTACCATGGCGTCCGGCGATGCGCAACAGCGCAGCGCCAGACGTTTGTGAAATGTATAAGGGTCAGGGATTAAAGCGGCACAGCCATGCTTGGGGGCCCGGCAGCTCAGGCGTTCTGCGGTAAAATAGGTGCAAAAAAAGCCGGTATCAGCCACGAAACCCTTGCATGCGAGAAAGCTCCGGCGCATGTTTCCCTTGTTTGCAGACGGTTCATCCGATATGATGTAAAAGACGAGTTTCCCTTGCGAAAAAACATATGCCAACATACGGGCATCAAAGGAGGAAAGATGCTGCGCAATCAGGAAAAGCAGGCATTGGCGGCTAAGATCAACGAAGTCAAAATCACTTCCATAAAAGCAGTGCGCGCCATGGTGAAATCCGCCGTCCCGCAGGAGCATGCCGCGGTCATTGCGTGCTCCTCTTATCCGATACCGCAGGAAGCGCTTTCGGAAATCGGCCCGCAGCTCCTGCTGCACTTTGACGATACGATGGATCCGCACAGGGCAGCCATTTTCACCCCCAAGCTGGCCGAAGCGGTGAAGCGTTTTCTTTGCGGTTCCGGCGAACGCATCGCAACCTTATATGTGTGCTGTGACAGCGGCGAATCAAGAAGCGCGGCCCTTGCCGCGGCAATCCTGCGCTCCTGCGGCCGGAGCGACGCGCCGGTATGGCGCAATCCCAAGTTTCACCCGAATCCCTTGGTTTACCGTTTGCAGTGCGAGGCTTTTCATATCCGCGTGTCCTTTATTGGCCTGAAATGGCGCATCCGTATGAACCGCAATGCCTTTCGCCAGGCCCAGCAACGGTCGAAATAGCGCATGCGTTTTGCGCCGGCCCGCCGCTTAAGGCCCGGCCGCCCGCGGCGCGGCCCTGAACTCCGCCCGCAAATTTTCCGGGCAGGAGAGATTTCCAGCGGCTGAAATTGGGTTTAAAATAAGGAATTAGGTTTATATATCATGCGGGCCGCCATTGAGGGGGAGGATATTCGTATGAAAAGCAATGGGAAATCGTTGTCAGATATCCATGCAACGGTTCAGATTCCAAAGCAGTACAACCTGTTTCGAAGGCTGCTTGCCTTCATCGGCCCGGCATATCTGGTAAGCATCGGCTATATGGACCCCGGCAACTGGGCCACGGATATCGCCGGAGGCAGCCAGTTCGGCTATGCGCTGGTCTGGGTGCTGCTGATGTCCAACCTCATGGCCGTTCTTTTGCAAAGCCTCAGCGCAAGACTGGGGATCGTCACAGGCATGGACCTGGCGCAGGCCTGCGCCGCCCACTACAAAAAAGGGATCAACTATGTGCTGTGGATCCTTACGGAATTGGCCATCGTCGCCACCGACCTTGCGGAAGTGCTGGGGTCGGCCATCGGCCTGAATCTTCTTTTCCATCTTCCGCTGGCGTACGGCGTTGTCATCACCGCTTTGGACACGTTTATCATTTTGCTGGTGCAAAGGTATGGCGTGCGAAAGCTGGAAGCCATCGGCGTGGGCCTGATTACCGTCATCGGCCTGAGCTTCCTGGTGGAGATCCTGCTGTCCAAGCCGGATTTCGGCCAGGTGGCAAAGGGGTTTGTTCCGTCGCTCCCCGGCCCGGGCGCCCTGTTTATCGCCACCGGGATCCTTGGCGCCACCGTGATGCCCCACAACCTTTACCTGCATTCATCCTTGGTCCAGTCACGGAATATTGAAAAGAGCGACCCTGGGATCAGGCAGGCGATCAAATTCAATATCTTCGATTCCGTGGTGGCGCTGAACCTCGCCTTTTTTGTGAACGCGGCGATCCTGGTAATGGCCGCAGCCGTCTTCCACAAAACCGGAAATGTGGAAGTGGATGAAATCCAAACGGCATACAAGCTGCTCCAGCCCATTTTGGGCACAACGGTCGCGCCCATCCTCTTCGGGGTCGCGCTTATTGCCTCCGGCCAGGCTTCCACCATCACCGGGACGCTCACCGGGCAGATCATTATGGAAGGCTTTATCAACATCCGCCTGCAGCCGTGGGTGAGAAGGATCGTCACCAGGCTGCTGGCGATCATACCGGCTTTGGCGGTGATCCTCTATTTCGGCGAAGATTCCACCGGGTGGCTGCTGGTGCTCAGCCAGGTGATCCTTAGTCTGCAGCTGGCCTTTGCGGTGGTGCCGCTCATCCATTTTGTCAGCGACAAGGTGCTGATGAAAAAATTCGCCATCTCCCCTCTGGTGAAGGCCGTCTCGTGGATCGCGGCGGCGGTGATCATGGCGCTGAACATCAAGCTGGCAGCGGATACGCTGGCGGGGATGCTGGCGGGAGGCGGCAGCCTTTTGGCCGATGCGGCGGTTCTTTCCCTGAGCGCCTTCCTTGGCGTATTGCTGCTCTACATCGTTGCGGAGCCTGTACTGGCAAAGCTCTTTGGGGGAAGGGCCCTCAAAAAGAAAGCCAGCATCCATGGGGACGGCCTGATGCCCGCGATCCAGCGCGTGGAGCCCTTCAAAAAAATCGCCGCCGCGCTGGACTTTACGCAAAGCGACGCGGATATCCTGTCCTACGCGGTGGGGATCGCCAAGGAGTCCTCAGCCATCATGCTGATGCATGTCATTGAAAGCGCGGGCGCGAATGTCTACGGCAAGGACATTGAGGACACGGAAACAAAGCAGGACAGGGACCGGCTGATCCGGTACACCGAGGAACTAAAGAAGCTCGGCATCGCGAACGCCTGCTATGCCATCGGATACGGCAACCGGGTGAAAGCCCTGGCCGATCTGATCAAAAAGAACAACGCGGATATTGCCGTCTTCGGTTCCCACGGGCATAAGGGGATCAAGGACCTGTTTTTCGGCATC
The DNA here is from genome assembly GCA_023459275.1 of Bacillota bacterium. GTDB lineage: Bacteria > Bacillota > Clostridia > Christensenellales > Aristaeellaceae > JAEWAH01. Next base: position 9,991 of record JAEWVC010000050.1, read on the forward strand.
ACATCCAACCGGGTAAAGGACAAGGTGGATATCCCCATCATCATCGCAAAAAGGCAGCCCACCGTGTAGGCCGGGCCGCCCATTCCCCGCAGGGCTGTATGAAGCCTCCCCGGAGGGGAGGTGGCACGGCGAAGCCGTGACGGAAGGAGGCCGCCAACGAAAAAGCCGGGGAAAACAACCGCCTTCCGGCGCTGCGGCGGCACCGTTCCAGCTTGCTCAATCGTCGCACCGCTCACTGCCGTTCGCATTGTTCTGTTTCGCGAGCCTCCTCCCCCGCCCATATCCACCACAGGCGGGGGCGGCGTTTCGGAGCCTTCCAGGGAGGCTAAGGAGGTTGCCAACGAAAAAGCCGGGGAAAACAACCGCCTTCCGGCGCTGCGGCGGCACCGTTCCAGCTTGCTCAATCGTCGCACCGCTCACTGCCGTTCGCATTGCTTTGTTTCGCAAGCCCCTCCCCCCGCCCATATCCACCACAGGCGGGGGCGGCGTTTCGGAGCCTTCCAGGGAGGCTGGGGGAGGTTGCCGGCGATAGATGCTTGGATTGGTGTCCTGCTTAAAAATCCGGCCCGCGGCCAGCGTCCAAAGACGTTCCAAAGCCGCGGGCCTTTTTCACTCCTGGGCGGTGATCCAGCTTTCGTCGGAGGGGTTTTTCGAAAATGCCTTCAGCCGGACAATGTCCTTCTCCCTTATATATCCTTCCTCTGCCGCCACGCTGACCAGGGTATCGAAATTCGTCAGAGACACATTTTGGACATCAGCCTCCTTCAGCCGGTCGGTGCCCTTTTGCATGCCGTAGGTGAAAATGGACGCGATACCCAGCACCTCCGCCCCGGCTTCCCGAAGCGCCTCCACCACCTCCACTACGGACCCGGCGGTGGAGATCAGGTCTTCCACCACCACCACCTTCTGGCCGGGCTCCACCTTGCCCTCAATGCGGTTGTTGCGCCCGTGGTCCTTGGCGGAGCCGCGGACATACGCCATGGGCAGCTCCAGCAAATCGGCCGCCAGGGCCGCGTGGGGGATGCCGGCGGTGGAGGTTCCCGCCACCAGCTCGCACTTGGGGTAATGCTTTTGGATCAGCTCCGCCAGCCCCTTTTCCACCTGTTTGCGGGCGTCCGGATAAGACAAAATCAGCCGGTTGTCGCAGTAGATGGGCGACTTGATGCCGCTGGCCCAGGTGAAGGGCTCCTCCGGCCGCAGGAACACGGCCTCAATCTTCAGCAGCAGCCTTGCTATTTTCTTTTTCATAGGGACCGTCCTTTCTTATGTGATGCCGTGATGCCAAACAAAAACTTTCATGCCCGCCACCAGGGAAACAGTGTAGGGCGGGGGCTTGCCCCCGCCGAAAGATTCACCGCAACTTAGGCTGCATAACGGCC
>JAEWVC010000051.1 GCA_023459275.1 Bacillota bacterium
CTCCCCCCCCCCGCGCCCGCCCCCCCCCCCCCCCCCCCCCCCCCCCCCCCCCCCCCCCCCCCCCCCCCCCCCCCCCCCCCCCCCCCCCAACCTCGTACCCCGGCTTGGCGCTCTTGCCCTGCTGGCGGCGGAAGTTCTCGCTGTTCTTTTCCTTATAGATGGTATACATCTCCTCCGGCGTCATGCCGGCCTGGAGGCACATGCTCACGAAGAAATGAAGGATATCCACCAGTTCTTCCTTTACGGCGTGTTCGTCCACGGGCTTTTTGTTTTTCCACCACTTGAAGTTCACCTCGTCGATGAGCTCCGAAAGTTCGGAGATCATGGCCAGGGTCTGCTTTTGGATCCACTCCTCGGGCGTGATATCTTCCAGGTGGCGGGTTTTGACCAGGGATTCGTGGAATGCCTGCTGCAGCGCGAAGATTTCGTCCAGCCGGTCGGCCATGGCGAGTCCCCCTCACTTTTGTATATATTCCAGGTATTGCTTTGCGTTCTTGCCCACCACAGCGGCGCTGGGCGGTGCGGAGAGGATCTCCCCGGCCACGCGGAGCACATCCTGCATGGTTACCCGCTCAATTTTGGCAATGGTCTCCTCCGGCGTGGGCGGATGGCGCAGCAGCAGCTCCCCGCGGCCGATGGACTGCATGCGGCTGGAGGCGCTCTCCAGGCTAAGGATGTAGGAGCCTTTGAGCTGCGCCTTGGACTGGGTGAACTCCTTGTCGGTAACGCCGTCGCGGAGCAGCTTTTGCGCTTCCGCCTCCATCTGCTCCAGCACTGTTTTCGCGTTATCCGGGGAGGTGCCCGCGTACAGGTTCAGCACGCCGCAGTTAGGGTAGGTGGCGGGATAGCTGTAGATGGTATAGGCCATGCCCAGCTCCTCCCGCACCTTCTGGAACAGCCGGGAGGACATCCCGCCGCCGAAGATGTTGTTGAACACCGCGATGGGATAGATGTCGTCATCCCCCAGGGGCTTGCCGGGATAGCCCAGGCAGATGTGCACCTGCTCGGTATCCTTGTCCCTATACAGGGTGCTGCGGGTATGGGCGGTCATATGCGCTGGCACATCCGCAAGGCCCGTGCCCCGCCAAGCGCCGAAGGCGGCCGAAAGCAGCTCCTCCAGCGCCTTTCTGTCATAGTTGCCCGCGATGGAGACCACCACGTTCTCCGGGCGGTAATGCGTTTTCTGAAAATTCGCCAGGTCCGCCCGGGTGTAATTGCGGATGCGCTCCGCGGGCCCCAGGATGGGCATACCCAGCGCCTGGCCTGAAAACTGCGCCTCGCTCAACAGCTCGTGCACAAGATCCTCGGGGGTGTCCTCCACCATGGAGATCTCCTCCAGGATCACGCCGCGCTCCTTGTTCAGCTCCGTTCCGTCCAGGGTGGCGTTCAGCGTCAGGTCGCTTAAAATATCCACCGCCAGGGGCAGGTCCTCATCGATGACCTTGGCGTAAAAACAGGTGCATTCCTTGGAAGTAAAAGCGTTCAGCTGCCCGCCCACCGCGTCCATTTCCTCGGCGATGTCCCTGGCGGAGCGCTTTTTTGTGCCCTTGAACACCATGTGCTCAATAAAATGGGACAGGCCGTTTTCCTCGGGCTTCTCCATCATGGAGCCTACCCCGATCCACACGCCGATGGAGGCGGAGCGCACATGCGGCAGGTATTCCCCTACCACCCGAAGGCCGTTTGACATGGTCCATTGATCGTACATATCGGTTTCCTTTCGGAAATGTTTCCTTTATTTTTTCCGTAGGCAAGCAAAGCATACAAAAATCGCGAAAGCCCTTCCCCGCCCCTGGGGGCTGAAGGAAGGGCGTGTGCTTTTAGAAGAACAACATGAGGCGATTGTACCAGGCTTATGCATGCCGGCAAGAACACCTCATCCGCCGGCTTCGCCGGCAGCTTCCCCTCAAGGGGAAGCCTTTCCATTGGTCTTACCGGTCCGACGGCCTTCCGTCGCGGCGGGGCGGGCGGGGCCTGTCGCCGGCCGGACGGGGCGCGGCGGGAGCCTGGTCGTAGACGATGTCGTTGCGGATCAGGCTGATGCGGCCCTGGGCGTTGACTTCATTGACCTTGACTTCGATCTCATCGCCGATCTTCAGCACGTCCTCCACCTTTTCCACGCGGTGGTTGGCCAGCTTGGAGATGTGGATCATGCCGTCCTTGCCGGGGGCAAGCTCCACAAAGGCGCCGAAGGCCTGGATGCCCACTACCTTACCGGTAAATACGTCGCCCACCTCGATATCCTTGGCGATGCCCTCGATGATCTTGCGGGCCTTGTTCGCGGCGGCCTCGTCGGGGGTGGAGATGAACACACGGCCATCATCCTCGATGTCGATCTTGACGCCTGTTTCGGCAATGATCTTGTTGATCATCTTACCGCCCGGGCCAATGACCTCGCGGATGCGCTCCGGATTGATGGTGAAGCGGACGATCTTGGGCGCGTAAGCGCTGAGGCTGGTCCTGGGCTGGTCCAGGCATTCCAGCATGAGCTTCAAAATATACAGCCTGCCCTGCAATGCCTGGGCAAGGGCCTGCTTCAAAATGGGGCGGTCAATGCCCTTGATCTTGATATCCATCTGGATGGCGGTGATGCCGTTCATGGTGCCGGCCACCTTGAAGTCCATATCCCCCAGGAAGTCTTCCAGGCCCTGGATGTCGGTAAGCACCGCCACCTTGCCGGATTCGGCGTCCTTGATCAGGCCCATGGCCACGCCGGCCACCGGGGCATGGATAGGCACGCCCGCGTCCATCAGGGAGAGGGTGGAGCCGCACACGGAAGCCATGGAGGAAGAACCGTTGCTGGACAGCACCTCACTCACCAGCCGGAGCGCGTAGGGGAACTCCTCCTCGGTGGGGACCACGGGTTCCAGGGCACGCTCCGCCAGCGCGCCGTGGCCGATCTCCCGGCGGCCGGGGGATTTTAAGCGTCCGGCTTCACCGGTGGCGTAGGGCGGCATGTTGTAGTGGTGCATGTAGCGCTTGTAATCCTCGTTGGAAAGCCCGTCCAGCATCTGCGCCTCGCTGGTTGAGCCAAGGGTGGTCACGGTAAGCACCTGGGTCTGGCCGCGGGTGAACACGGCGCTGCCGTGGGTGCGGGGCAGCAGGCCCACCTGGCACCAGATGGGGCGGATGTCGGTGGCGCCGCGGCCATCGGCCCTGACGCCCGTTTCCAGAATCTTTTTGCGCATGATCTTCTTGTTCAGGGCATAGATGGCGTCGCCCACCTCGGCTTCGCGGCCGGGGAAGATGTCCGCGAAATGGGCCATAATGTCCGCTTTGGCGGCCTTTTCCCGCTCCTGGCGCTCTTCCCTTATGATGGTGTCGAAGGTATACACACACTTGTCGTAAGCGTACTCCTTCACCGCCTCCGCGATGTCCTCACCCGTGACGAACAGCTTGACATCCGCCTTGGGCTTGCCGATTTCGGCAATGATCGTCTCCTGGAAGGCGATCAGCTTTTTGATCTCCTCATGGGCGTACATGATGGCTTCCAGCATGACTTCCTCGGAAACTTCCTTGGCGCCGGCTTCCACCATCAATACGGCTTCCTTGGTGCCGGACACGGTCAGGTGCAGATCGCTCTTGGCGCGCGTCGCCTCATCCGGGCACAGCACCAAATTCCCGTCCACCCGGCCCACCACCACGGAGCCCGTGGGGCCGCCGAAGGGGATCTCGCTGATGGAAAGGGCGATGGAGGAACCGATCATAGCCGGAATCTCCGGGGGGATGTTGGTATCCACGGACAGCACCGTGGCCACCACCTGCACATCGTTGCGCATGCCCTTGGGGAACAGGGGGCGAAGGGGCCTGTCGATCAGGCGGCAGGTAAGCGTCGCCTTTTCCGTGGGGCGGCCTTCCCTTTTGATGAACCCGCCGGGGATCTTGCCCACGGCATAATGCTTTTCCTCAAAATCCACGCTGAGAGGGAAGAAATCCACGCCCTCCCGTACGTTTTCGGACATGGTGGCGTTTACGATGACCACCGTGTCCCCAAACCGGACCAGGGCCGAACCGGCCGCCTGCTGTGCGTATTTCCCGAATTCCAGGGTAAGCGGCCTGCCCGCCAGATCCATTGTGTACGTTTTGTACTCCATGCCAATCTCCTTCACATCGTCTCGAGGCAGCCTTTCTGCCTCATTCCTTTTTACGCCAGCCTGACTTTGTGAAGGCAGACCGGCACCTCCTTGGGAAGCCCTAAGCTTCCGTGGATATCCCTGTGAAAAAGCCGCACAGGGGAGCCCATGGTTTCATGAGCACCCACTGGCGGCTTCCACAAACAGTTTGTCCCGGCAATAGCAATCCGCCGGGCATGAACCACCGGGGCCGGCCTGGCCGGCCGCACGCGCAAGCCGCGGGACGCGGGCTTATTTGCGCAGGTTCAACTGGTCGATCAGCGTACGGTACCGCTCAATATCCGTCTTTTTCAGATAGTCCAGAAGGCCCCTGCGCTGGCCAACCATCAGCAGTAGGCCGCGGCGGCTGTGGTGATCCTTCTTGTTGATCTTGAGGTGCTCGTTCAGGTGGTTGATACGCTCGGTCAGCAGTGCCACCTGCACCTCCGGGGAACCGGTATCGCCCTCATGGCGGCCATAGGTTTGGATGATCTCAGCCTTGATCATGGTATCCTTTCTCCTTTCACATCCATCGCCATGAACGAAGCAAAGCGTTGGAGCTTCGCAAAACTGCGCCCATGGTTCAAAACAGCGTCTTTCATTGTAGCACGGCGCGGCACGTTTGTAAACGCATACGCGCATATTTTTGGAAAAAGTGCAACGTCTTTTTGCGCCGGGCCCCGCCGTCCGGGGCAGCCGCCCCGGCAAAGGCCAGTTTTCCCCGGAAAGCAGCGGATTATGGCTTGCTAAAATACGCCTTCGCGTCGCGCACGTCCCTGGCCATCTGCTCCTTCAGCGCCTGGACACCGTCAAACTTGATCTCGTCCCGGAGCTTTTTGAGAAATTTCACCCGCATCCTTTTCCCGTACAGGTCCTGCGGCCCACCCAGCAGGTGCACCTCCAGGGTGACATCCCCCTCGGGCAGCGTGGGATGGCAGCCCAGGCTTAATACCGCCTGATAGCTGCCCTCCTTTAATCTGGCCCTTGCTACATAGATGCCAAAGGCGGGAAGCGCCTTGCCCCGGGGAATCTTCACATTGGCCGTGGGAAAGCCCATGCCGCGGCCGATGCCCTTGCCGTGCACCACCTTCCCGGTGATGGCGTAGGGCCGCTCCAGCAGCCTGGCCGCCTGCTCCATATCCCCCTGGGCCAGCGTGCTGCGCACCCGGGAGGAGGACACGGTGTGCCCGTCCACCTGCACGGGGGAAACCACATGCACGTCAAAGCCCAGAATCCTGCCCAGCTTTTTCAAAAGCCTGGCGTCCCCCCCGCCCCCCGCGCCAAAGGTATAGTTGAAGCCCACCACGATATGGCGGGGGCTGAACCTGCGGATGAGCATTTTTACAAAGTCCGGGGGAGACATGTCCCGCATGGACTCGTCAAAGGGCAGCACCGCCAGCACATCCGCCTTCATTTGGGCCATGCGAGCGGCGCGCTCCGGCACGGTGGAGAGCATGGGTGGGACTTGTCCGGGATTCAAGAGCGCCAGCGGGTGCCTGGAAAATGTGCATACCACTACCGGGAGCCCCTCCAGGGACCCCCATTCCCTGGCTGTGCGCAACAGCCAGGCGTGGCCCGTATGGACGCCGTCAAACATGCCCAGCACCAGCACACTGGGCCCGCTGATTTTGGCATCCGAAAACATCAGGCGCATCCTATTCCTCCAAAGCCTCTCAAAAATCCCGGACCCGCCGGCATGAACGTCCGTCCGTGTGCATGCCCTTACCCCACCATGACCCTGAAGGAGATGGTCCCCTCCCGGTGATGGGCGATACCCATGAACGAACCGTCCAAATACAGCCGGAAAGGAGCATCCTCCGCCACGGCCTCAAGGCCAGGGAAGGCGGAAAGGCTCATTTTCCCGCCGTTGCGGCAGGCGGTGGCAAGATGTCCGGGCACCTCGGCCCTTGATAGGTGGGCAAGGGGCATGTCCATGGGGAGCAGGCGGGCTTCCAGCCTGTTTTCCTCCCGGGCCTGCCGGAGTTCCTCCAGCGTGCTGGCGGTTTCCAAGGAAAAGGCGCCGCTCTGCGCCCGCAGAAGGAAGCGCATGTGGGCGGGGCAGTTAACCGCCCGGCCGATGTCGTGGCACAGGGTGCGCACATAGGTGCCCTTGCCGCATGCGATCCTGAGCATCATCCCATGGTTCTCCATGGCCTGCAAAACGGCAATCTCCTCCACCAGGATAGGCCGGGGCTCCGCCGCCACCATCTGCCCCTTGCGGGCCAGGTCGTACAGCCGCTGCCCGTTTTGCTTGATGGCGGAGTAGCTGGGCGGTGCCTGCAAAATAACGCCCCTAAACATGGGGAGCACCGCCCTGACCGCATCCATGTCCGGATAGTTTTCCCCCGTTTCAATGATCCGGCCCTGGGCGTCCTGGGTGTCCGTGGCCGCGCCGAAGGCGATCTCCGCCACATAGGTCTTGCGCTTGTCCACCAGGTAATCAAACAGCCTGGCGGCCTTGCCCGCCATCACCGGCAGCACGCCCGCAGCCTCCGGGTCCAGGGTACCGGCGTGGCCGGCCTTTTCCCCGTCCAGCAGCCGGCGCACGGCGCCCACCACCTGGCCGGAGGACATGCCGGGAGGCTTCAGCACATTAAAAAAGCCGTTCATAGCCCGTGTTCCGCCAGACATTTTTCCATGGCATCCGCCATGATTTGAGCCGCCTCCGGCAAAGCGGCGTTCATGGTGCATCCGGCAGCCAGTTCGTGGCCGCCGCCGCCAAACCCGGCCGCAAGCTGCGCCACGTTGCAGCCCTCCACCGCCCGAAGGCTCATCTTGGTGCCACCCTCCACCTCCCTGGCCAGGAAGGCCATTTTGACGCCGGTGATGTCGATGCCGTAATTCACCACGGCCTCCACATGTTCCGGGCGTGCGCCGCAGGCATCAAGGTCCGCCTGGGTCAAGAACATGCCGGTTATTTTGCCCCCCCGGTAAAAAGCAAGAGAGGACAGCGCGCGGTTCAGCACCAGCACCTGCTCGCGGCTGCGCTCCCGAAAAAGGACGCGGTTGAGCCGGGCGATGGGAAGGCCGCAGGCCATCAGTTCCGCCATGACCAGAAAAGCGTCGGAGGTGGTGTTGTCAAAACTGAAATTGCCCGTGTCCGTGGAGATGCCGGTATACAGGCAGGCGGCAATGTCCCCGTCCAGCGGCACGTTTAGTGCATGGATCAGCTCATGCACCAGCACGCTGGTGGCGCTTGCGTCCGCCACCACCACATTGATGTCGGCATAGCCGGGGTTGGTGCCATGGTGGTCGATCTGTGCCGTCTGCCGGGTAGCAAAAAACAGGGGCGCGCACTCCCCCAACCGGTGCCGGTCGGAAACATCCACGGCCACGGCCAGGTCAAAGCTCTGCCCCTTTAGCTGCGCGGGCTTGCGGATGGCATCCGCGCCCTGCAAAAACATCAGCAGCGAAGGCACCTCGTCGGCGCAAACCACCTCCGCCTGCCCGCCCATTTTCAAAATGGCCAGGCGCAGTGCTAAGCTGGCGCCAATGGTATCCCCGTCCGGCGACACATGGGCACACAGCAGCACGCGGCTGGCCTTTTTGATGGCGTCCAGCAGGCTGCCAGGAAAACTATTCATCTGTGCCGGGCGCTTCTTCCTCATTTGCTTCGTTTCCTTCCGCATCCTTTGCATGCACCTGATGAAGGATATCCGCGATATGTACGCCATAGGCGATGTTTTGATCCCTAAGGAAGAGGATTTCCGGCGTGTAGCGGATCACCATGCTATGCCCAAGCTCCCGCCGGACAAAGCCCGCCGCGCTTTTAAGCGCCGCCATGAAGCCCGCGGCCTTGTCCTCCTCCAGGATGCTGACGTAAACTTTTGCGTAGCGCAGGTCCCGCGTCACTTCGGCACGGGTCACGCTGAAGGTGCCGGTGATCCTGGGATCATGAAGCCTGCTGCGGATAATTTGATCCACTTCCCGGCGCACCTGGTCGGAAATGCGGTCGCTGCGGTTGAAACTCATAGGTATCTTGCCTTTCTGGGTCATGCCCTGGAACACAGCCAGCAAAGACTGACTCATTCGCGGGGATGAAACGAAGGGGTACAACCCCTTCGTTTCCAATCGTCCCGGCCGGCTTTGCCGGCGCCGGAACCCCCGCCCCCGACAGTGGCGGAAATGAGTGGGGTGGAGGGGTGAAGCGAAACGAGCCATGCGAGTGGCAATGAAGCAGGGCGACGATTGAACTTCTGGAACGGACGGGGGTTTGCGGAGCAAACGTTCCGCACAAAGTTTCCCGGCCGCATGCCTTACGCGGCCCAATGAAATGAGGCCCGGTTAAGGCATGCAGGGAAACTGTGTAAACTTGGGAAAATGACAGCGTCATTTTCCCAAAAGTGTCAGCGTTCCACTTCCTCCTGTACATAGCACTCGATGACGTCGCCTTCCTTGACATCGTTGTAGTTTTCCAGGCCGATGCCGCACTCGTAGCCGGAGGCCACTTCCCTGGCGTCGTCTTTGAAGCGCTTCAAGGAGGAAAGCTTGCCCTCGAACACCACCACATTGTCCCGAAGCAGCCGTACGGAAGCGTTGCGCTGCATCTTGCCATCCTGCACATAGCAGCCGGCCACGGTGCCCGCGCCGGTAATCTTGAAGGTACTGCGCACCTCGGCGTGGCCCAGGATGACTTCCTTGAACTCCGGAGCCAGCAGGCCCTTCATGGCCTTTTCGATATCCTCGATGGCCTGATAGATGATGCGGTAAAGGCGGATGTCGATCTCTTCGCGCTCCGCCTGCTCCCTGGCGCTGCTGTCCGGGCGGATGTTGAAGCCGATGATGATGGCATCGAAGGCGGAGGCCAGGTTCACATCGTCTTTGGTAATGGCGCCCACGCCGCTGTGCAGCACGCGCACCTTCACCTCGTCGTTGGAAAGCTTCTCCAGCGCCTGCTTCACGGCTTCCACGGAACCCTGGACGTCGGCCTTGATGATCAGGTTCAGGCTGAGGATCTTGCCGGCGTCGATCTGGGAGAACAAATTGTCCAAAGAAACCTTGGCGCTGGTGGAAACCCGGGCGGCCCGGACCTTTTCCCGCCGCTCCTGGGCTACCTGGCGGCTCAGGTGGTCATCGCCCACGGCCATCATATCGTCGCCGGCCAAAGGTACCTCGTTGAAGCCGGAGACTTCCACCGGCATGGAGGGGCCGGCCTCCTCCACCCGCTCGCCCCGGTCGTCCACCATGGCGCGGACGCGGCCGGAGGCCATGCCCGCAACAATGTTGTCGCCCACGTGGAGCGTGCCGTTCTGCACCAGCACCGTAGCCACAGGGCCGCGGGATTTGTCCAGCTTGGCCTCGATAATCACACCGCGGGCCAGCCGGTCGGGATTGGCGCGGAGCTGCTGCACATCCGCCACCAGCAGGATCATCTCCAGCAGCTGGTCCACGCCCTGGCCTGTAATGGCGCTGACAGGGACCATGATGGTCTCGCCGCCCCATTCCTCGGCCACCAAATTGTAGGCGGTGAGGTCCTGCTTTACGCGCTCGGGATCAGCGCCTTCTTTGTCCATTTTGTTGATGGCCACGATGATGGGCACATCGGCCGCCTTGGCGTGGTTGATGGCCTCCACCGTTTGAGGCATCACACCATCGTCCGCCGCCACCACCAAGACCGCGATATCCGTGGCCTGGGCGCCGCGCGCGCGCATGGCGGTAAAGGCTTCGTGGCCCGGTGTATCCAAGAAGGTAATTTGACGGCCATCAAGGTCCACGGTGTAGGCGCCGATATGCTGGGTGATGCCGCCGGCTTCCCCCGCGGTGACGCGGGTATTGCGGATATAATCCAGCAGCGAGGTCTTGCCGTGGTCCACGTGGCCCATGATGGTGATCACCGGCGGCCTTATCACCAGATCCTCATCCGTATCCTCGAAGTCCTCGTCGGACAGGTAATCCTCCGCCGTCTTGTCCAGCTTCTTTTCCAGGTCCACGCCAAACTCCGTGCAGACAAGGGAAGCGGTGTCAAAGTCCAGATCGCTGTTGATGGTGGCCATGATCCCCAGCAGCAGCAGCTTTTTCAGTATTTCCCCAGCAGGCTTGCCGATACGCTCGGTAAGATCCTTTACCGTGATGGTCTCTGCGGTCATGAACGCCTTTTCGATCCTGATGGGGGCCATCATCTGCTGGGCGGAGAGCTTCTTTCCCCGCTTGCGGCCGCCGCGCACCACATCGTCGTCATACATGGAAAAGCTTTCCTTGGCGAGCTGCTTGCGGGTTTTGGCCACGCGCTCCGGGTCATGCTGGCGCACGTAATTCTTTTTGTTGGGGTCGTAATTGGACACCCGCTCCTTTTCCATCACGGGTGTCAGTTCCGGCGCCTTGGGCCTTCCAAAGCCGGCGCCGCCCGTGCGGGGGGGCATACCGGGCCTTGGGGCGCCAAAGCCGCCGCCCTGGGGACGCGGCGCACCGAAACCGCCCTGGGGGCGCGGCGCACCAAAGCTGCCCTGGGGACGCGGCGCGCCGGGAGCGCCGAAAGCGGGGCGGCCATAGGGGCCCTGCCCGCCGGGAGCCGGATTCGCGGGGCGGCCGTAGGGGCCCGGCCCGGCGGGAACCGGGTTCGCGGGACGGCCATAAGCCGGGCGCGGAGCGCCGCCCACGATGGGCGCGGGCGCCATAGGCGCACCGGGGGCACCGGGAGCCGGCCTCACCGGCTGCGGAGCCGGGCGGAAGGGCCGGGGCGCGGGCCTTTGCGGAGCGGGGACCGGTGCGGGCCGTTGGGGAATAGGAATGGCAGGCGCTTCCGGCGCTGCTTCCACGCGTGCGGGGGCAGGAGCCTCCTTCGGCGCGGGCGCTTCCATGGGAGCGGGCGCCGCTTCCTTCTCCACGGGTGCCGCCGGAGCGGGAGCCTTTTCGGGCGCCGCCTCCGGAACAGCCGGCATCTCTGGCGCGGCGGGCTTTTCGGGCACCGCCTCCGCCACCGCCTTAGGAACGGCTTCCGGCTGCGGAACGCTTTTTACCGGTTCCGGGGCAGGCGCAGCAGCCTCTGCCTGCGCGGCTTCGGCTTGAGCTTCCTCCTCATCGGGCATGGTCCACGCCTTGGTATGCTGCTGGGCCAGCTTCTGCTGCTCCTCCAGCCTTTCCTGGGCGCGGCGCTGCTCCTCCTCCCTTTGGAACTGGTTTTCCAGCTTGCGCAGCGCCTGCATCAAGCCCTCCGCCGAGCGTTTGATGCGCGAGGCTTCCTCCAGCACTCCGCCTGCGTCCCTGGAAAGCTCCCTGGTGGCATCCTTCAGTTTCACTTTGGTCATTAGACCTTGCACCCCCGCATTTATTCCATACAAGTTCAAAAATCCAGGATCATCCGTTTTCCGCGCCGGCCGCCATTTGGGCCAGCACCTTTTCCGCCAATCCGCCTGGCGGAAGCACAAGCGCCATGCGCCCGGGCTTCCCGGCGGCTTTGCCCAATATGCCGGGCGGAAGATAGATAAGCGGCACTTTATAATGGGAACAGGTATCGGAAAACCGCTTTTGCGCGTTGCCCGCGGCCGCTTCGTCCAGCAGGGCCACGGCCGCCTTTCCGGCCCGGATGGCGTTTACGCAGGCTGCCTCCCCGGAAAACGCCTGGCCCGCCCGCACCGCCAGGCCGATGTAACCCGCAGTCTTTGCGATATCGGGGCCTTGCGTCATGCGTCCTCCTCCGGTTCGGGCTTCGCGGCCTTGAGGCTTTCCAGCGTGTCCTTGAGCTTTTGCACAACGTCGCTGTCCAGCGTGGTTTCCAGCGCCCTGTCCAGCTGCTTTTGCTTGATGGCCCGCAAAAGGCAGCTTTCGCTGCGGCACACGTAGGCGCCCCGGCCGTTCTTTTTGCCCGTGGGGTCCAGAACGACCTCTCCCGTTGGCTGCTTCACCACCCGGATGAGCTCCTTTTTGGGCTTCATCTCGCGGCAGCCCACGCACATGCGCATGGGGATCTTTCGGGGTTTCATGGCAGCGCTCCTTTATTACAGGGTGTCGTCGTCATCCAAGGGCAGGTAGGGCTCCTCCTCGAAAAGGGGCAGGGGCTCCACGGACGGGGGCTCCAGTTCCTCCATGGGGAGAGCCATCAGTTCCGCGGCCTGGGACTGGCTCTTGATGTCGATCTTCCAGCCGGTCAGCTTGGCGGCCAGGCGGGCATTTTGCCCCTCCTTGCCGATGGCCAGGGAAAGCTGGTTGTCCGGCACCACCACGCGGCAGGCCTTTTCCCGCTCGGCCACGAACACGCTCAAAACATGGGCGGGGTTTAACGCGTTGGCCACAAATTCGGCGGGGTCGGGCGACCACTTGATGATGTCGATCTTCTCGTTCTTCAGTTCCTCCACCACCTTGTCCACGCGGCTGCCCCTGGGGCCCACGCAGGCGCCCACGGGATCGATGATGGCGTCGGAGGAGGAAACGGCCATCTTGGTGCGGCTGCCGGCTTCCCTGGCGATGGAGCGTATCTGCACCACGCCCGCGGCGATCTCCGGCACTTCCATTTCAAACAGGCGTTTGACCAAGCCCGGATGGACGCGGCTGACCCTAACCTGCGGGCCGCGGATGCCCTCATGGCCGCTGCGCTGCACCTGCAGCACATAGACCTTGATATGGTCGTTGACGTGGTATTCCTCGCCGGGCATGAACTCGGAGGCTTCCAGCACGCCTTCGGTGCGGCCCAGCTCCACGTACACGGCCTTGTTCTCCACACGCTGCACGATGGCGGTCAATATCTCGTTCTCCTTCTCGATGAACTCCTCGTACACCTTGCCGCGCTCGGCCTCACGGATGCGCTGCACGATGACCTGCTTGGCGGCCTGGGCGGCCACCCGCAAAAAGCCCTGAGGCGTGACATCCACCTCGGCGATGTCCCCCAGCTGATAGTCCGAACGGATGCGGTGGGCGTCCTTGATGGAGATCTGGTTGCTGGGCTCTTCCGCCTCCTCCACCACGATCTTGCGGGCCAGCACCTGCACCATGCCGTTGGTGCGGCTGATGTGCACGCTCAAATTGGCCGGAACAGGCGTATTTTTCGGCACGTTTTTCTTGAAGGCCGTTTTCAGCGCCTCCTCGATGGCGCCGTAGAGCATTTCCTCGCTGATGTCTTTTTCCCGTGACAGCGCGCTGATGGCTTCCACAATCTCGGATTTCATGGGTTGGGTACCGCCTTCCATTGGTGATATTGTTGATGGCGTTATTCGCCTAAATCTACGTCCTCGATGCCTTCCAGGGAGATCAGGCGCTTGACCAGCGCCACCGATTTTTGCGGGAAGGATTTTGGCCCCTCCGCCGTTTCGATGGCCACGTTCCCTTCCGTAAGGCCAAGAAGTGTCCCCTGAAAGACTTTCTTTCCCTCCAGCGGCTTGAACAGCCGGACCTCTACCTCTTCCCCCGCGCTTTTCAAAAAGTCCTCCGGGGTTTTGATGGGCCGGTCCAAACCCGGGGAGCCAACCTCCAGGAAATCGTAGTCCAGATGCTCCAAAAGCGGCTGCACCCGCCGGTGGAAAGCCTCGCAGTCGCTTAGCGTGATGCCCCCGGGCTTATCCAGGTAGACGCGCAGATACTCCCCCGCGGGCTCCTTATCCATGGCCACCTCCACCAGCTCGTACCCAAGCTCTTTTGCCAGTTTCAGGCAAATGGGCTGTGCGGCGGCGGTTCTGTCCCCCTTGCGCATGCTTTCTCCTTCGGGCCAAATAGGCTCCGGCCCAGGCCGGGAAAATTTCATTTAGGCAACAGAAAAGAGTGGACCCTTATTGCTTATCGTCCCACCCTCAAAAAACGGGATTCCGCCCGCCATCGTGCCCCCCATTTGGGGAACCCGGATGAAGAGACGGTTTTCCGCGCCTATTGAGAATAGAATCAAGCAATACCCACTCTTTCGCTTACACCCTTCTTTCAACAAAGTCAGCCGTTTGTTTCTTTGCCCGCGTTCCAGTATACCATGGCTGGAAGGAGAATACAAGAGCAAAAACAAAGGAATTATAGGGATTTGCGGCGAAAAGGCCGGGAAGCCGTGGTTTTCAAAAGGCCGTGCGCGGCGGGATCCGCGCCATCAGCCCCTTGGATGCAGGATATCCATTTCCGTGTTTCTGCGGCCTTGGATGCGTGGTATAATCGTAAGGGAGCCATTCCGCCGCCCCGCGCCACAGGCAGGGCACAAAAGAAGGGAGCATTATTATGAATTTGAAGCAACTTGAACAGATGCGCACCGGCAAGGGGTTCATCGCCGCCCTGGACCAAAGCGGTGGGAGCACGCCCAAGGCGCTTGTGCAATACGGCATAGCGCAGGACAGGTACGCAAACGAGGAGGAAATGTTTGCGCTGGTGCATGCCATGCGCACCCGCATTGTGACAAGCCCCGCCTTCAGTTCCCAATATATTTTGGGGGCCATCCTGTTTGAGCAGACCATGGACCGGGAGGTTGAGGGGCTGCTCACAGCCGATTACCTTTGGGAAAAGAAGGGCATCGTCCCCTTTTTGAAAATCGACAAGGGCCTTGCGCCCATTCAGGAAGGCGTGCAGCTGATGAAGCCCATCCCTGGGCTTGACAGCCTGCTTTCCAGGGCGGTTATGCGCCATATCTTCGGCACCAAGATGCGTTCCGTGATCCACGAGGCCAACCCGGAGGGGATCAAAAAGATCGCGGACCAGCAGTTTGAGCTGGCCAACATCATCGCAAAGGCGGGCCTGGTGCCCATCATCGAGCCGGAGGTGGACATTTTCAGCAAGGACAAGGCGCTTTCCGAAAAGCTTCTAAAAGAAGAGCTTGTAAAACATCTTGCCGCCCTTGGCAAGGATGTGAAGGTCATGCTGAAGATTTCCATCCCCACGGAGGATAATTTCTACGCCGGCCTGATGAACGAAACGCACATGGTGCGCGTCGTGGCGCTGTCGGGAGGGTATTCCCAGAGCGAAGCCAACGAAAAGCTTGCCCGCAACCATGGCCTGATCGCAAGCTTTTCCAGGGCGCTGGCGGACGGCCTGAGCGACAGCCAGACCGGCGAGCAGTTCAATCAAACGCTGGCCGGTTCCATCCGCGCCATCTACGAGGCCTCCATCACGTAAAAAATGTTTGGGAGGGAACCCGATTGTCCCTTTGCACCCTCTGCCCCCGGAACTGCAGCGCGGAAAGAACGCCGGATTCCGGCAGCGGCTTTTGCCGCATGGGTTCCGATCCCGTGATCGCCAGGGCCGCCCGGCATGACTGGGAGGAGCCCTGCATAAGCGGCACCCGCGGCAGCGGCACGGTGTTCTTCACCGGCTGCGTGCTGCGCTGCGCCTATTGCCAAAATGGGGAGATCAGCCACCGGCTGCTTGGCAAACGCATTTCCGTCCGGGAACTGGCGGATACCTTCCGCCGCCTGGAGAATGAAGGCGTGCACAACATCAACCTGGTGACGCCCACCCACTTCACCCAAGCCATTATGGAGGCGCTTGCCCTCTGCCGCCCCGCCATCCCCATCGTGTGGAACACCGGCGGGTATGAAAAAGTTGAAACCCTCAAGCTGCTTGAAGGGCTTGTAGACATCTACCTGCCGGACTTGAAGCACTTCTCCCCCGCCATGGGGAAGCTGTGCGCCGGCGCGCCGGATTACTTTGAATACGCCTCCAAAGCCATTTTGGAAATGCGCCGGCAAACGGGCCCCGCGGTGTATGACGCGCAGGGGATCATGCAAAAGGGCACCCTGATTCGCCACCTGATCCTGCCGGGCCTGACGGGGGAAAGCATCAAGCTGCTAGACTGGATCGCGGAAAACCTGCCAGAAGGCACCCCGGTAAGCCTCATGCGCCAGTACGTGCCCATGAACGGGGTTAATATCCCCGGTCTTGACAGAAGGATCACGGAAAAGGAATACCGGCGGGTTAAGGACCACATGCTGGCCCTGGGCCTTGAGGGGTATGAGCAGCAGGCGCAGGCCGCCGACGCGGCCTATGTGCCGCCCTTTTCGGGGGAATGATTTTTGAAGTATGGGCCGCCTGGAAATGGGCGGCCCGCTTTTTGTTGCGGCATTCCTGATTTTGCCATATAATGGTGGCGGCAAAGCCGCAATGCCGCGAGGTGGCCAAAACTGATAAAATCTGTCTGCTGATGATTTTATCATGAAGGCAGGTGAAGTGAAAATGAAGGTACAGGGACCCTATGCGTATTTCGGAATCATTGACGCCTTAAATGAATCCAGGGATTATGCGCAATTTGACAAGGATGAAAGCTTTGAGGATAAGCTTAAGGAGCATCATTGTGTTTCTGTCCCGGACGATATCATCAATACGTGGTGGGCTCCATTATTGGCAATGAAATCGTACTTTCACGAATATTCCCGCCCATCAACGGCGCTTGCCCGATGGGGCGTAACATTGATTCCGCCTGAGTCGCTGGATCTGTTTCACAATATCATCATGTCTGCCACTGCATCAGAATTTTGGGAGCAATGCCCAAAAGATGTGAACGGACTGCTGGCTTTGGTTGAAAAGGCGAAAAGAGAAAACAAATTTGTTATCCACTACGGCGTATAAGCAAAATCCGGAGCAGACAGGTTCCAATTTGCCGCGGAGGTTTGTAACGTATGCTCATCGGCATCGAAAGCAATATCTTGCGCTACCACCTGCGGAACGTCTATTTTATCAACGGGACGGCCTATGCCGGCAAATCAACCATGGTTGCCATGCTTGCGAAAAACTACAATATGGTGCATTGCGGTGAAAATTACCACGCAGAGCGCATGGACCAGTTTATCACGCCTGCGCAGCAGCCAAGCCACGGGTACTTTCAAACCATGAAGGACTGGCAGGCGTTTGTAAACCGCACGCCGGAGGAATACGCCGCATGGATCGACGGCGGCTGTCAGGAAGCGGCACAGATGGAGATCGCGGAGCTCCTTCGTATTCCCGATTCCCGCAAGGTGATTGTGGATACGAACATACCTCTTGATATGCTGCATGAAATATCGGATTACCATCGTGTGGCCATCATGCTGTCCCCCCAAGCCATGTCGGTGGAAAAATTCTTTGACCGGGACGATGCGGACAAGCAATTTATATTGGAACAGATAAAGCAGGCGGAGGACCCCGAAAAAACAATGGCCAATTACAGGGCGTGCATCGCAAGGATCAACAGCAAGGAACGCTACGATGCATTTGCCAACAGCGGCTTTTTCACCTTGGTACGGCAGAACGCGCAAAAGGATACCCGGACGGAAACCATGCAGGCTTTGGCCGCGCATTTCGGGCTGGAACCCTGACAGACAGGAATTTGCGCCTGATCCGGCAGAAACGGTCAGAGGTATGCATCATGATTCCATGGCGGCCCAAGCATGAAGCCTCGGACCCTCTCAATTTTCGGAGGTTGTTATGTTCAACATGAAGTATGTGTCAGAAGAAGACAAGACATTTTGGTTTTCACTTGACCATCTTTTGAGCCAAAGGGAGTTTGACCTAAAGATCAGAGAGAAACGGGGATATATCCTCTGTGACGGAGATCATCCCATTGGCATATTAAGGTATAATCTGCTATGGGATCATACGCCGTTTCTTACGCTCATAGAGATCAAAGACTCCTTTCAGGGAAAAGGATTTGGCAGACAAGCGGTGCGATATTGGGAAAATGAAATGCGTGAAATTGGATATAGCGTGGTCATGATTTCAACCGCCGTTGATAAGCAAGCCCAGCATTTTTACAGAAAGCTTGGCTACAAGGAGACCGGCGGTGTTTTCTTTGCGAATACCATGCCGTTTGAGAGGCCGCAGGAAATGTTCATGTCCAAACTTCTTTGATTCTCCCTGATGGGCCATGAAATACAGATGTATCAAAGGGCAGCCCGCTTTTTGTTGCGGCGGGACCGCTTTTGCTTTATAATCATGGAAAACAATGGCATCCATCCGCGAGGCAAACAGGAATTTGCATCGCTAAATATGTGATAGGGAGAAAAAATCATGGATAGAATTGAGAAAGTCCGAGAATATGTTGATTCCGTACTTTTACATATCCCGGATCCAGTTGAAAGAAGATGCGGTTATCTGCATTTGTATGGTGTGTCACAGGCTTGTGCGCTGATAGCCTTGAAAAGAAATGAAAATGCCGAGCTGGCAACGATAGCGGGTATGCTTCACGATATCTATGCGTATGCAGCTATGAATACAAAGGAGCACGCCCATAAGGGTGCAGACATGGCGAGAGAAATATTAACTTCATTGCGGTGCTTCACCAGCGGTGAAATAGATACAATTTGCAGCGCGATATACAACCACAGCAGCAAAGATGGTAAATTTTCCGCCTTTGTTGAGGTGCTAATTGATGCCGATGTTTTGCAGCATTGCTTATACAATCCGCTGTTCGATATTGCCGGGCACAGAAAACAGAGGTGTGAGAATCTTCAGATAGAGTTTGGTTTGGTTTAGGATATGAAAACAATAAGAGCCCGATAAATTCCAAACTTCCAGACAGTTTCAAATTGCGGTTCATTCATCAAATCGGAGGTGTTCGTATCATGGGGGATGCATTGAAAATCAACATGTACGCATTTACCTTGGACTGCAAAGACCCTGGCGAACTAGCAAAATTCTATGCGGCGCTGCTCAAATGGGAGATACCGTTTCAAGATGATGATTATGTATGCGTGAGCCCTCCCGGAACAAATCAGGGGGCGTACCCTTGTATACTGTTTCAGCGAAATCCTGAGTACAAACCGCCTGTATGGCCGGAAGCGCCGGAAGCCCAGCAGCAAATGGCGCATATGGACTTCGCCGTAAACGATTTGGAAACAGCGGTCCAGTATGCCATCCAGTGCGGGGCGGCAATCGCGGACGAGCAATTTTCCGATGGCTGGAAAGTCATGTTTGACCCCGCCGGGCACCCTTTTTGCCTGTGCCAGATGAAATCCCTTTTCGAAAGCCCCCATTTTGCGTTGCTGTAGCACGTGCATATGCGGGAAAGGAGCCTGTATGATTGCAGTCACCCCGAATTTCAATTTTGACGGCCGCTGCGAAGAAGCAATGGCGCTGTACAAGGCGGCGCTAGGTGCAGAAACCGGCTGCCTGCTGCGGTATGAAGACGCGGACAAGGCCGATTGGGCAAGGCCCCTGACCCCCGAACAGGAAAAATACATCTACCATGCGGAGCTCTTTTTCGGCGGGCAGCGGATGATGATGTGTGACAACCTGGATGTTCCCTTCAAAAAAAGCACAGCCCTGTCGCTTACTGTCACCTTTGACACAAAGGAGGAGGTGCGGCGGGCTTACGGGATCATGCGCGAGGGCAGCGAAACCATCTACCCCTTGCACAGCACAACGTACAGCTCCTGCGAGGTGGTGTTTATCGACCGGTTTGGATTCCGGTGGGGATTTATGACCGAGCAAACGGAGCGGTAAAGTCCCGTTTTGTACGGCCGTATGCGGCGGCGCGCGCAAACGGAGCTTGGAGGTGAAGCAGTATGGCGGCATACACCAAGGAAGAACTGGCGGAGGCGCTTAGGGCCGTTTTGTCCATCATCCACAAGTGCGAAAAGGCGCAGGAGAAGTTTCCGGAGGGGAACGCCCACCACACGCTGCTGAAAAACCGGCTGAAAGCCATGCATATTTCCAAGGCGCTGATCGAGGAGGCGCTTAGCCGTGCGGAATGAATGCCAGGGGATCGCGGAGGGCGGAATCCGGATCCTGGAAGCCGGTATTGATAGCCAGGAGGCAACCCTGCTTTTAAAGGAATTATCCGCGGCGCTGAGCGCCATCACAGGGAACAGCGGCGAAGCAAGCTTTGATGCAAGCGATATGGCCAACGAAAAATCCGTGTTCGTCATCGCAATGATCCAGGATGAGCCCGTTGGCTGTGGCGCAATCAGAAGGCTTGACAGCCGCACCGCTGAAATCAAGAGAATGTACGCAAAAAAGAGCGGTTCCGGGATAGGCACATGCATTTTGAACTATTTAAGAAACAAGACCATCGGATTCGGATATGAAACCCTGGTCTTGGAAACAAGGAAGGTCAATACAAAGGCCGTGGCATTTTATCTGAAAAACGGCTTCCACGTGACCGAAAACTACGGGAAATACGCGGGGCAGGATGAGGCGGTCTGCTTTGCGCAGGGCATAAGGGTGGCGGAGCGAGGCTAGCCATACCAAAGGGCGGCACCTGCCGCCGCGTGTCCGTCTTCCAATCTCTATGGAGTTCCCCCGCGCAATCCGCCGCAGCGGCGCTTACAAATGACCGGGAGGAAAGCCAGCATGCAGCTTTCAAAACATCCGTTTTTTATGCTCGACGGTTCCCCGCAGTACAGCGACAGGAAATTATCGGCACTGGCCAGCAAAAAAAGCATATTTGTCAAAGATGGAACGCCGCAGCAAGCCGTTGACGCGCTTACGGAGCCTTCCACAAGGCTCCGGGCGGAGGTCCGGTGGTTTCCGGGCTGCACGCCGGAGGCCGCGAAGGCTTTGGCCCGGTTTGCCTGCGCGGCGGATGAGCGCATCTCCGCCGGCGCCGCCTCCCTGCCGCCGCTGGCCGTATTCAACGCGCTGCTGTACGCCCTGCCCCTGCGGAAGCCGGAGGGGGCCGGCCTTGCCAAGGCGCTGAATGACCTTGGAAAATACCGGTCGAGTCTTCATGCCCAGAATATCCTGGACTTGATCAACAATGACCGGAAGCTGGCGAGGTTTCCCCTGCTTTCCGGCCCGGAAGCTGTGGACGCGGAGCTTGCCGCGCTGGCGGCGGACGCCAAAGCCCTTGCGGTCAGCGTGTTCAAAAGTCTCGACCCCCGGGAGCAGGGGGCATTTGCCGCCCAGCTTGACAGCACGTCCATCCTCACCAAAGCGGAGATTACCGGAATGCAGCTTGCGGAACTGGCGGCTAAAGACATAAGTGCCCGTCCGGACCCGGGCAAGCGGCTAAAGGACCTTGAGGGTGCTGTCGCAAAGCTGAAAAACGCCCAGACCTCCGCCCCGGCGGCTGCTGCACCGCCGCGCCCGGCGGGCAATGCGCAGGGTGCGGAAATGCAGCCGCAAGCCGCCTCTTATACGGAATCGGAAGGCGGCACCGTCTACACGGTGTCCGCCTCCACTCCCCCTGTGATTCCGGCGTTCTGCACCTGCTGCATGGACCCTGTCCGGGAAGAGGATATCGGCGAAGACGGGCTATTTGGCACCGGGGAACTTTCCCCCGCGCAGAAATTTCCCCTTTGCCCCGCCTGCCGCAGCCACAGCAGCCGGCCGCCTTCCAATGTTCTCATGCTATGCATCCTGCCCATCTTCGCGGCCATGCTCCTGGCGGCCATGCTGGGCCGGGCAGGCGGCAGCACGGCTGTACCGTTTGTCCTTTTTTGCATTTTTGCGTACGCGGCGCATCTTTTCCAGCTTCAGCAGACCGTAAAACGCGTACCCTTTGGGTACGGGCACGCCGGCAGTTGGGAATCCGTGCGCATCCTGCATAGCGGCGCGGACGGGGAAAATACAGTGTACGGATTTTCAAGCAAAGCATACGCCGCCCTGTTCGCACAAAAGAACGGCGCCGAAATAACGGAAACCCCCGTCTCCGTGGAGCTCAAGGTTGCCGAACTTATGAAAGAGTCGCCGTCCTTTAGCAAGCTGTTCCGCCTGTGGCGGGGTGTTGCCCTGACCTTTTCCCTCGTAATCCTGTTCCTGCTATCTGCCTGACGCGGCCCCGGTGGCCATGGATGTTCCATGAACGGGCGAAAAAAGGAAGCCCGCGCAACCGGCAGCCCCTATCCTAGAATAAAATAAATCGCCAGCGTAGGGCGGGGGGGGTGCCCCCGCCGCTTCGTTTTTTCCATCACGGCCTTGGCCGCAGCGAAGCTTCCGGCGGGGGCAAGCCCCCGCCCTACCGAGCGTGATGTGACGATATCCGGATTCCTGCGTCATGGATGCCTCCCCTTTTGAACCGGCATCCGCCCCGGTTTCCAAAGCGCACAAGCATATTTTTATACAGTGATATGAAGTTTTCCAGGGGGCCCGGGGGCGCCTTTTTCAAA
>JAEWVC010000052.1 GCA_023459275.1 Bacillota bacterium
GGCTTGCCCCCGCCCCATGGTGACACGCCTTGGTATTGCGCGTCCATTGGCTGATGTGGCCAACGGCACAATCGTGTTTCAAGCAATGTATGATTGACAAAAGCAGGTCTGCTCTCCGGACGCGCGGGGCGCCGGCGGAGCAGGCTTTCCTTACACGATTTGCCACCCGCAAAACCGCAGATTTTGCAGACAAATCGTGCAAAATCGATGAAGGCCGGTCTTTGACCGGCCTTCATCGAAAAATTATGATACGCTCGGCTCCGGCTGCGCGCCGGCCTCGGGTTCCGGTATGGCACGCTGGGTGCGGGGTTTGCGCTTTCTGGGTTCGCCATCCACCAGGGTGGGCTTGCCGCCCTCCTTCACGGATTCCGAGGTAATCACGCACTTACCCACGTCGTTGCGCACGGGCAGCTCAAACATGGTATCCAGCATGACGCCCTCAATGATGGAGCGAAGGCCGCGGGCGCCGCTCTTGCGCTGTATGGCCTGTTTGGCGATTTCCCGAAGGGCCTCCTCCTCAAATTCCAGGGTGATGCCGTCCAGCTCCATCAGGCGCGCGTACTGCTTGACCAGCGCGTTGCGGGGCTCGGTGAGGATCTTTACCAAAGCTTCCTCGTCCAGGGCGTCCAAGGTGACCACAATGGGCAGGCGGCCCACAAACTCAGGGATCAGGCCGTACTTCATCAGGTCCTCCGGGCGGATCTGGGACAGGATGCGGCTTATGTCGGGATTGTCCTTTTCATGCAGCTCCGCGCCAAAGCCCAGCGTCTTTTTGCCGATGCGGTTTTCAATGATGGGCGCGATGCCGTCAAAGGCGCCCCCGCACAGGAAAAGAATATTGGTGGTGTCGATTTGAATAAATTCCTGGTGGGGGTGCTTGCGGCCGCCCTGGGGCGGAACGCTGGCCACGGTGCCCTCCAGGATCTTCAAAAGCGCCTGCTGCACGCCCTCGCCGCTGACATCGCGGGTGATGGAGGGGTTTTCGCTCTTCCTGGCGATCTTGTCGATCTCGTCGATATAGATGATGCCCCGCTGGGCGGCCTGGATGTCATAATCCGCATTTTGAATCAGCCGCAGCAGGATATTTTCCACGTCCTCGCCCACGTAGCCGGCCTCAGTGAGGCTGGTGGCATCGGCGATGGCGAAGGGCACGTTGAGAATTTTGGCCAGGGTCTGGGCCAGGAAGGTCTTGCCGCAGCCGGTGGGCCCCAGCATGAGGATGTTTGATTTTTGCAGTTCCACATCCCCGCGCTTCTGCGGCGCGTTGATGCGCTTATAGTGGTTGTACACCGCCACCGCCAGGGAGCGCTTGGCCTTCTCCTGCCCCACCACGTACTCGTCCAGCACCTGCTTCATTTCCGTGGGCTTGGGGATGGAGGCCGAAGCCGGATCGCCGATGACGGCCAGGTCATCCGCAATGATCTCCTGGCACAGCAGGATGCACTCGTTGCAGATGTACACATTGGGGCCGGCCACCAGGCGGCGGACCTGGTCCTGGGTCTTGTTGCAGAAGCTGCACTTGTGCACCTTTTGCGGCACCCGGGGGGTGAAATCGTCTTTCGCCATATTGTCCCTCTAGGCGCGGGTAGCCCGCGGCTGGTAGATCTCGTCAATGATACCGTAGCTTAACGCTTCCTCCGCGCTCATGAAATGGTCGCGTTCCGCGTCCAGTTCCACCTTTTCCAGAGGCTGTCCCGTCATTTCCGCCATGAGGCGGTTCATCTTTTTCTTGGTAGCCAGCAGCCATTCTGCCCTGATCACCACATCCGTGGCCTGCCCCTCGGCGCCGCCGGAGGGCTGGTGGATCATAACCTCGCTGTTGGGCAGCGCCAAGCGCTTGCCCTTTTTGCCGGCCATAAGCAGGAAGGCGCCCATGGAGGCCGCCATGCCGATGCATACGGTGCGCACATCCGGCTTGATATAGTTCATGGTGTCAAAGATGGCCATCCCCGCTGTCACCGAGCCCCCCGGGCTGTTGATGTACAGGGAGATATCCGCGTCGGGGTTTTCCATCTCCAGGAACAGAAGCTGGGCCACCACGACGTTGGCCACGTCATCGTTGATTGGCCCGCCCAGAAACACGATGCGGTCCTTCAAAAGGCGGGAGTAGATGTCAAACGCCCGTTCTCCGCGGTTGGATTGTTCAATAACCATTGGGATCAAACTCATGGTGCCTGCCTCCTTTTGGCGGCAAACCGCCGCCCGGTGCTTTTTTCGTTTGCAAGCGCGCCGCTTCCGGCCCTTTCCCCTTCGAAACCAGGCTGCTTCCGGCCAAAGCGGAAGGTTCCGGGCGGAACGCGGCGCTTGCGTATCATATGCCCGCCCACATCAATTTATGCCTGGAAGAAACGGGCGGAAGCAAACTGGAAATCAATGTTCGTGATCGTGTCCCTCGTGCTCCTCATGATCGCCATGCTCCTCCACCACAAAGGAGGCGGTGGATTTCATCAATTCAATGGCTTTCACAATAGCCGCGTTGTCCTCCAGATATTCCTTCTGCCGCTGGGTCAGTCCTTTGGCATAAGCCTCCGGTTCCTGCCCGGCGCGCTCGGCCTGCTTTTTGACCTGCTCGTCGATCTCTTCCTGGGTGGGCACGATGTCCTCCGCCTTGCGGATGGCATCCAGGGTCAATTGGACCTTCACCCTGTTTTCGGCCTCGCCGCGGTACATGTCGCGAAGCTGGGCCTCGGTCTGCCCCGTATACTTCAAATAGTCTTCCATTTTCAGGCCCTGGTAAGCCATGCGCAGCTGCATCTCCCGTACGATCTGGTCCAGCTCTTCCTCCACCATGGGCGGGGGCACATCCATGGAAGCGTTCTGAACGGCCTTGTCAATGAGGGCGTTCTCCCGTTCCACGTCCAGGGACTTCTTAGCATCCTCCTCAAGCTTTTTGCGGATATCGGCCTCGTACTCCGCATAGGTGTCAAAATCGCTGACATCCATGGCGAAATCATCGTCCAGTTCCGGAAGTTCCTTCTTTTGGATGCCGTTGATCTTCACATGAAATACGGCGTCCTTCCCCGCCAGCTCCTCGGCGTGGTAATCCTCCGGGAATTTCACGGAAAGGTCCTTCTCCTCATTCAGGGAAAGGCCGATGACCTGCTCCTCGAACCCGGGGATGAAATGGCCGGAGCCGATGACCAGCGTCTGTCCCTGGGCGGTGCCGCCGGAGAAGGCGACGCCATCCACGGTGCCCGCGTAGTCCAGATTCACGGTATCGCCCTCAATCACGGGCCTGTCCTCAATGTCCACCAGGCGGGAGACCCGCTCTCTGTCCTGCTCCACCCGTGCCTTGACCATCTCGTCGCTCACGGGATGCTCATGGGTGGAAACCGTAAGGTTTTTATATTCCCCCAGCGTCACTTCCGGGCGCACATACACCTCGCAGGAGAATAGCAGCTCCTTGCCGGCGCCAATCTGCGCGATATCCACCTGGGGCTGGTCCACAGGATGCAGGTCGTTCTCCTTGACAGCCGCCTCGTACGCGTCTGGGAAAAGGCTTTCAAAGGCGTCGTCGTAAAACACACCTTCGCCGTACATGGTCTCAATCAGCTTGCGGGGTGCCTTTCCCTTGCGAAACCCAGGCACGTTGATGCGGCCGCGGTTTTTCAAAAACGCCTTATGCATCGCTTCATCAACCGCCTGCGCGGGAATCTGAAAAGAAATCTTGATTTTGCTGCCGGTAAGCTTTTCAACGGTATGGTTCATGAAAACATCCTCCTGCCAATCTCACGGGCACAAACACCCGCGCCCCTGAGCTTATAAAAGGGCAGTTTGTAGTGTAGCACAGGAAGGCGCTCCACGCAACCCATTCAACGCGGGATCGGGTCCTTTTTTTCCAAATGCGCACATATCCGGTCAGTCATTTTCGGGAACAAGGCCGGAAACACCCAGGGAAATCATCCCGGACAGGCTGCGGATGCTGGCCTTGGGGCCGAACTTGCCGGTGGTGTTGATCTTTTCCCCCATGAACACCAGTGCCGCCGTCTGGCCGCCGTCCAGGTTCAGCGCCTGGGTGACCCCCATCTCCTTCATGCGCCGGGCGATCCAGTCAAGGCCCGTGCCTTCGCTTTTTGAATGCCTGCCCTCCGCAATGATGGACACATAATGGTTAGGCTCTATCATACCGAAGGCGCACCGGGGCTCCAGATAATTGTTTTTTTTGCCCAGCGTCTCATTCACCTCCCCATCCCGGATCAGGATAGGCCCGAAGGCAAACACATCCGTCGCCCCCATTTCCACAAACTCTGCGCCGGTGTGCTCCTTGCTTTTATATACCATCAAACTGCCGTCCGGAAACAAGGCCATGGTTTCCAGGTTGGGAAAGGCGGTGGAATCGTTTTTCCATGTTTTCTCGCTGACCACGGTCCCATCCCTGACAATGATCCCCTGGGTGAGCTTGTTGTACTTCCGGTCGCCGAAATAATCATCGCTCATGGCAAACACCAGCTTGTATTTCCTGGCGATGAATTCCGGCTGGCGAAGCTGCGTGCCGGGATTTTGCGGGTTGGTGACCGGTGCGTCCAGATGCGCACCGTCCCGGCAGCGCAAAATGGATTCATACCAGATCAACGGCTTGTTGGGATCGGAATACCGCTGGATCTCAACCCGGACATCCTTCGTCAGATACAGCCACAGCCCGTTGTCCGCGTCGGCATGGACGAACTCCGTCATGCCGGCGTCCTGCGCAAGATACCCTTCCCCGTCCAGGGGCGGCAACTCCGGCCACGCCTCCCGCAAAGGGGCTACGGTAGGTTTGGGGGTGTTTGTGGGCTTGGGCGTCTTGGCGGCGGCAAGGCCGGCCGGGGCAAAAAGGAGAGCAAGGCAGAGCGCCAGACCGGCTGTCAGGGCAAGGATCATTTTTCTCACGGCTGTTTAGTCTCCATTCCGCATAATTTCAGGGAGGCGCGCTATTTCGCCTGATATTCCGGCACCTTGGCGGAGGTCCCGATAGCCACCAGGCCGCTGATGCTGCGCACCAGCCCGTCCGGGCCCGCACCGCTGGAGGAGTTGAGCCGCTCCCCCATAAACACCATGGCCGAGGTGTTGCCTCCGTCCAGGTTCAGCGCCTGGGTGGCCCCAAGGTCCTTAAGGCGCTGGGCCAGCCACATCAAATTAGCCCCCTCGCTCCCCTTGTGGCGGCCATCCACCACCACGCTGACGTAATGATAGGGCTCCACCATGCCCAGGGAACATCTGGGCTGCTTATCCTTCTCCTTGTAGCTTGCCAGCCGCTCATTGATGACGCCGTCCCTGATCAAAATGGGCCCAAAGGCGAACACGTCCACGGCGCCCATATCGATATATTCCTGGGCGGAGTATTCCCGGCTTTCATACACCTTCAGGCCGCCGTCCGGGAACAAAGCCAGCGTCTCCAAATTGGGATAGCCTGTCCCCCCGCTTTTCCGGGAAGAGGAGCCGTAGACCTTCCCGCTGCGCACCACCATGCCGATGGTCTTGCCGTTTATTTTGCGCTGGCCGAACTGGTCATCATTGATACCGAACACCACCTGGCTGCGCCTGGCGATGGTTTCCGGAAAATTCAGGGCCCTGTCCACCCTGTCCGCCTTGGCCGGCACGCTGTGGAGCCGGTCCTCCCCCGCGGTGCGGATGTCCGCCTCATACCAGATCAGCGGGATGTTGGGGTCCCCGTACCGCTTGATTTCCACCCGCAGCCCCGGTGAAATGTACAGCCACAGGCCGTTTTCCACATCCGTATGGATAAACTCGTCCTGCCCGGCGTCCTCCGCCAGATACCCATCCTCCGTAAGGGGCGGGAGTTCCGGCCACGCTTCCTGGGGCGGAGCGAGGGTGGGCGCGGGGGTGGCGGTGGGTTTGGGCGTCTTTGCGGCCGCCGAAGCCGCGGGGGCGAACAAAAAAAGCAGCAGGGACAGGCCCGCCGTCAAGGCACAAAAAAGCATTGCGTTCCGCCCGGGCAAAAGCCGCTTCATAAACATCATTTTCATCAGGCCCGGCCTTTCTTCCGGGGCACCGTTTTTTCCGGTGCGCATAAGATATAGCAGCATTTTGGAAAGGAGTCTTTCTATGAATCTCAGCAATGGGACGGCCGCATCAGGCGGCCAGACATGCGCCTATGAATACACGGTGAAGCGCGGGGATAGCTTTTACCTGATCAGCAAGCGCCTGGGGGTATCCTTAAGGGACCTGATTGCCGCCAACCCGGCCATCAACCCGGCCAGGCTGATGGTGGGCGACGTGCTGTGCATCCCCCTGTCGGACGCTACCCAGCAGATCGCCCAGGAACCCCAAAGCACCCCGGACAAGGGCGTGGAACCAGGCGAAGTCCAAGGCGAGACGGGAACAGCCGAAGGCGAAGCCGAAACCCCCGAGGAAGAAACACCTCCGGAGGAGGAAACGCCCTCCTTCACCTGCCCCCTGGAACAGCGGCGCACCGTGCAGCCGGGGCAGACCGTGGCCGATTTCCAACTGAACGCCGGGCTGAACCGCCACACCATGGAGGTGGCCAATCCTTCAGTGGACCTGGATAACCTGGTGGCGGGCCAGGTCATCTGCGTACCGGACTTGAACCAGGCCTGTCCCCTGCCTTCCTCCTACATTCTCAAGCGCAACGATACCCTGGAGACGGTGGCCGCAACGTTCAACGTATCCGTGGCCGCGCTGCTCCGGGCCAATCCCTGCCTGGCACCCTCGGATTTTCTGCCCTGCGTGTGCATCAGCCTTCCTCAATAATACATCAAGCCCGGCACCCACCGCAATATGGCCGTGATGCTTTGTTACAAGGCTTTTGTCACAAGGCGTCACGGCCTTGCTTTCACCGCGCGGTTGACAGCTTCGGTGCACAGGGCCATCAAAAGCCACGCACCCAGCAAAAACCAGGGGTATAGTTCAATCCCCAGGCGGTTGACGGCCTGGCCGAAAAAAAGCGGCATCAGCGTGCTGCCGATATAGGCAAAAGCCATCTGGATACCCATCAGATCCTGGGCATGCCCCGCGCCGAAGCGGGCCGGGGTCTCATGCAGCAGCGCCGGGAAGATGGGGGCGCACCCCAGACCCAGCAGCGCCATGCCGGCAGCCGCGGCCCCGCCGTTCAAAAAGAGCAGCCCCATTCCCGGAAGGACCAGCGCCAGCCCCCAGCGGACCAGCTGCTTTCCCTGGAGGCGGAAGGTCAAAAAGCCCGACAGGAAACGCCCCGCCGTGATCCCCGCGTAGAAAAGCCCGGCAAAAAAGGCGGCCTTATCCGGCGCAAGGCCCTTCGCCTCCGTAAGAAAGCTGGCGCACCACAGCCCGGCGGTGATCTCCAGGCTGCAATACAGAAAGAAGGTGGCAAGGGTCCACTTGACGCCGGGAAGCCTGAATACCTCCCAGCGCCCCGCGGAGGAAATACCGGCGGCCCGCCTCTCCTCCCCCCGCCACAGGGGAAGGGTGAGGGCCAAAAGCAGGACAAGCCCAAACTGGATGGCGGATACCGTGCGGTAGCCCCCCTGCCAGAAACCGTCCCGGCGCAGGAAGGCGGCCATGATGGCCGGGCCCAGCGTGGCCCCGATGCCCCAGAAGCAGTGCAGCCAGTTCATGTGCCGCGCCTGGTAATGCCCGGCCACATAGGCGTTGAGCCCCGAATCCACAGCCCCCGCGCCAAGGCCCAGGGGCACCGCCATCAGGTACAGCCACCAGGCACCGGGGGCCAGGGAAATGCCCAGCAGCGCGCAGGCGGTCATCAGTACGCTGACCACCGTCACCCGGCCAGTGCCGAAACGCCGTATCACCCGCCCGCTTAAAAAACTGGACACCACAGTGCCAGCCGCTACCGTAAGGCTGATGCTTCCCGCCTGGCCCAGGGGCGCGTTGAAGGCAAGGCGCATGGCAGGCCAGGCCGCTCCCAGCATGGAATCCGGCAGCCCCAGGCTGATGAAGGCAAGATAAATCATGGCCAGGAAAAACACAGCCACAGGCATCCCCCTATCCGTTTTGATGGGTAAGCAGCCTTTGCACCATACGCTCCACGTGGTACCTGGCCACCCCGGCGCCCAGGGCGGTTTCCTCCGGGGTGGGGGGAGCATCCCCCATCAAACCCATGAACTGGCTCACCTTCAGGCCCAGCGCCTCCTGCATGTCCATGTCGCTGCCGCCCGGGCTCACCAGATAATAGCACAAAAGGGAATCCTCCTGGCCGATGCGGTGGGCCCTGTCCTCCGCCTGGCTGTGGACCGCCGGGGACCAGTCCAGCTCCCCGAACACCACGCAGCCCGCCCGCTGCAAATTGAGCCCCGAGGCCGCCCGCAGCGATACGCAGCAAAGGTCCGTGCGCCCTTCCATGAACCTTGCCACGGCGTCTTCTTTCTGGGCGCCTGTTTCCCGGCCCGTAACGAAAGCCGGGGAAAACGCCTTCAAATCCTTCCTGTAGGCGTCCATTACGCTGTGGTGGTGGGCAAAAAGCAGCACCTTTTCCCCCGCCTCCAGCAAAGCCCGCACAAACTGGCACACATAGGGCGCCTTGGCCAGGCCCGTGGCCTGCCGCTCCTCCTGGGAGATCTGTTCCTCCAGGATGGCGCGCCGGGAGGCGGTCAATTCCTCGTCCGCCGCATAGAGCGTAAGCTTCTCAAGCACCGGCTGCAATAGTTTTCTGTACAGCGCATCGTCCAGGTCGATTTCCTGCACCAGCCGCCGCTTGGGGGGCAGTTCCGGCAGCACATCCTTTTTTGTGCGCCGCAGCATCAGCCCTTCCCGGCGCAGGTGTTCCCCCAGCAGCTCCGGCTTGACCACCACGGCGTTCCCGTACCCGTAGCACCACTCCCGGGAAAAGCTCTCCCAATCCCCCAAAAAGTGAAAGTCCAGAATGTTCACCACGTTCCATATCTCGCCGCCCTTGTTGTAGATGGGCGTACCGCTCAAACCCACCACCTTGTCCAGCGCCAGGGAAAGCAGGCTGGCGGCGGAATATTTCTCCGTGCCGCTGTGGCGCAGCTCCTGGATCTCGTCAAAGACCACCGATTGGAATCCGCATTCCGGCAGTTCCTTTTTCCAGCCCCGAAGCAGCAGGTAATGCATCACATAAATGTCCGCGGGAGGCAGGGCGTAGGGCTTGAGCCCCTTCACCACATGCACCGCGGGCGGCCTGCCCGCAATCCGCAAAAAGCGGCCGATTTCCGCCTCCCAGTTGCGCACAAGATGGGCGGGCGGCACGATGAGGGCGGGATACAGCCCGGTGGAGGAAAGCCACGCCAGCGCCTGCACGGTCTTGCCAAGGCCCATCTCGTCCGCCAGCAGCGCCCGGTCGTTTTGCATAAGATAGGCCAGCCCCTGCTGCTGGAAGGGCAGCAATTCGCCCTCAAAGGCGCCCGCCGGCGGAACGGCGCTTTGGGGCATCAGGCGGGCCGCTTCCCGCCGCAGGGCATATTCCCTGGCGTCCCGCAAAGCCTCCTGCCAGCGTTTTTCATCCTGGGCTTTCACCGTAAGGGGATAGCGCAGCATCAGCCAATGCAGGTCCCCCACCACACGCCGGTGGGCGGTAAACCTGGCCTCCCCCCGCCCGTGGCCCGCGCTGCCGGGAAACAGCCGCTTGGCCAGCTCCGTCACGCAGGGCTCCCCCTTGACCACCCAGCACTTGGCCCGCTTGTTATAGGAAAGGGTGCCGTATACGTGCTCCCCTAAAGGCGCGGGCAGCAAATACGCCGGCAGCCGCTCCCCCTTTGCGTCCCTTTGGAAACGTTCCTCCCCGTCCGTCACAGCGCGATCCCCCATAGCCTGTTTGCCGACAGCATCACACAGGGCTTCCCAAGGACCGTGGCAGGCAAATTGGCAGAGCGCTCCACCAGGATCACCAGCGCCTGCACGCGGCCGCTCTCCGCGTAGCGCGCCAATTGCTCCATCAGCCGTCCCCGGGCCGGCTTGCCCTTCTTGATCTCGATGCCCACCGCGCCCGCCAGGAAATCAATGCGGCAGCGGGGCGAAAGCGTTACCTCGTGGAGAAAATCAATTCCCTCCGCTTCCAGCGCCTGGGCCGCCAACCGGTGCAGATCGTATTCCCCCTGGCACAGGGGCGCGCGCAGCCGCGCAAGCGCCCTTACAACGGACGAAAGCTGATCCTCCATGGTTTCCCTCCCCTTCGGCATGGCATATTGTACCATGCCCGCGCCCCGCGCGCAATTGCCGGAGGAGGACCGCGAGGAGGACGAAGATGGCGGGAAGGAAAATTTTTGCAAAAATTTTCCTTCCCGCGCCCATCCTTCAAAAACTTCGTCATGAGGATTTTTATATTGGAAGCCTTTTTCTGTTCTGCCGCAAACAGATTCACTCCGGTAATGCCTATCATTATCCGCCTCCTCCCCGGGTCCAGGGCCCGAAGGCCCTGATCGTCTCAAGGGGCTCCGAAGCCGAAGCCGCCCCCTGTGGGGGGCAATAGGCGAGGCGGAGGAGGCCGGCGAAACGAGCAATGCGAACGGCAGTGAGCAGTGCGACGATTGAGCCGGATGGGAGGGAGGTGCAGGGGGGAGTTAGGGGGGGACTTCGAAATCCCCCCTACTTCCTCCTGCATCCTCGTTTCCCTGGCTCGGCATATTCAGTGTGTTTAGTGAAACGCCTGGTGTAAAATCTGTAAACAGTTTGTAACAATTTTCAATATTGCGCCGTCTTGCACTGCTTTTAGTTGCAATCCCCCCGCCAATTTTGTATGATATCGGAAGCGAAACCTATCAAGGGGGTCCTTATGCAACGCTTCCGACACGCAGCCGGCACGCTGGTTTTTCTGTTTTTACTCACCTTATGCCTTTCGGTCCCCGCTGAGGCCGCCCTTACCTGGGTCGACCCGCCGGACATCCTGCGCCCCGGAAAAAACGTCCGCTTAAGCTTCACAGCCACCCTTTCCGGGGATGCGGATATCACGGTGCAGGATGGAAACGGGGCTGCCGTAGCCGTCCTCGCGGAAGATTATCCCGCCAAGACGGGCCGGAACGACCTGATCTGGAACGGAGAGGCCGGTAATGAACCCCTTGCCCCGGGGAGCTACACGCTGACCGTTACCCAGGGAGGCGCTTTCGCTTCCCTGCCCGTCACCATAGGGGAGGAAAGCCCCGTGCTCCGCTCGGTCTTTGCAAGCGATCCGCGCCTCATATCAGGGCAGGACTGGCATGTCACGGTGGAGACCAATCTGCTGGCCACACTTTCCATGGCTGTCCAGGTGGCGGATGCGGATATGACGGTTTTTGAGGAAAAACTTCCTTCGGGCACCCATGATATCCCCTGGGACGGCACCGTGGACGGCCAGGCCCTTTCCCCGGGCAGCTATACCCTAACCCTGACCCTTCTTGATGATGCCGGCTTTTCCTCCAACGGGGAGCAGTTCATCGTGACCGTGGAGGATCAGGCAGCAGCATCCTCCCCGTCGGATGTGATCTCCATCACGGAAAGCGGCGCCACGTCCCACTCCCCTTCGGATTTCAGCAACTATACCTGCAGCCATGAATCCTGCTTTTACACGCTGCCCATGGGCGTGCTGGACGAAGACGCCATCTGGGAGGCCATGATGACACCAATGACCGTGGTCAAGGGCGAGCAGCGGGCGGTGGTAAAGGTCTATGAGGAACCGGACAAAAATTCGAAGGCTGTGGGCGAGGTAACCTGTGATTCCCAGGGCCTGCATGTGATCGAAAACCTGGACAACGGCTGGACGCTGGTGGAAGCCTACTCCAGCTCCATCCATACCAGTAAAGTGAAAAACTGGGCCGGCTTCTTCTCCGGCTACATCGAAACCTCCAAATTGGAGGTAAAGCAGCCCAACCAGAAGTACGGCCTGCTGCTGGACAAGCTGACCCAGCGGATGTACGTCTTTCAGGAAGGCAAGATCATCAGCGAGCTGAAGATCTCCACCGGGCTTGTGAACAGCAAGCAGCCCTACAACGAGACGCCGGCCGGGGAATTCATGATCGTCAGCTGGACCGGCGGTTTCTGGTCCGGCAATATGTTCTGCGACCTGGCGCTGCGCGTGAACGGCGGCATTCTGATCCATGAGGTGCCCTGCCTGATTGATGACAATGGCACCCGCAACTATGCCTACTTCGAAAAGCTTCTGGGGCAGAAGGCCAGCCATGGCTGCATCCGCGTGCAAAGGGAGCTGACCGATGAGGGCATCAACATGCGCTGGCTTTGGGACAACCTGAAAATGAACACACGGGTCTTCATCTGGAATGACGTGGGGCGCAACATCCCCATTCCCGACGATGGCACGCCCATGTACTACAACCCCGACGGGGGCAAATACTACCACAGCGACGCCTATTGCTCCAGCGTCAAGGACAAGTATCTGCCCTTGCAGGGTTTTACCTACGGCGAACTGGAGGACTCCCCCTACGATAAGCTCACCCCCTGCCCCTACTGCAACCCGCCCAAGCGCAGGGCGGATATCGAGGCGCTCAACGAGGGGAATGCGGCCGGAAACTAATCTATGAAAATAGCCGCCGTCCAGCATGAAACTGGGCGGCGGCGTTTATTTGCGTCTGCGTCTGTCTTTTCAGGGATTCACTTTCCTCAAAGTCAGTCCCCGTACAAAAACTTGTTCAGCTCTTTTACATTCTTTGTCAGGTCCGGCACCAGCACAGCCATCCCGGAGATGGTCTTGCTGGCATACCCGCCCTTGATGGGGATCTGCATGGTCTCAAAGGTGGCTTCCTTGGCCACCAGGGCGGTGGGGATCAGTTCGAAGGCCGCTCCCAGGGACAGATTGGTGACCACGTCATCAATGTTGTCCGTAACCAGATCAATGATCTTGTCCCAGCTCATGTCCATCAGCTTGTGAAAGGCCGCCTCGATCACCTCGCGCTGGCGGTCGGTGCGCTGGAAATCGCTGTCGATCTTGCGGATGCGGGCAAAGCACATGGCCTGCTTGCCCGTCAGGTGCTGGGTGCCGGACTTTTTCAGAAGCCCGTTGTTTTCGCCGATGCCCATCTTGTAATTGTAATACTTCATGATGCTGTTCAGCTGCTTCATCTCGCTGCTGGATACGTTCACCGTCACGCCGCCGATGGCGTCAATGAGTTTTACCATGCGGCTGAAATTCACGGATACGTAGGCGTCCGGCTCAATGCCGAAATTGGTTTTCAGCGTTTTAAGAAGAAGGTCCGGCCCGCCGTAGGCATAGGCGGCGTTCAGCCTTGTGGAGCCCTTGCCCGGGATCTTTACGTACATGTCCCGAAGAAAGGATACCAGCTTCACCGTCTTGTTCACGGGGTCCAGCTGGGCCAGCATCATGGTATCGCTGCGGCCGCGGCTTTTGGTGGAATAGGTGTCGGTGCCGATGAGCAGCAGCTGGAACGTATCCGCCTGAGGCGCCTGGAAATCATCCGGCAGCACCAGGTAGTCGCTCAGTTCCCCGTCCTGCCCCTCGGGGATGGTCTCCGCCCACAGCTCCAGAAGCTCTTCCTTGCTCAGTTCCTGCTCCGCCTCCTCCGCAAGGCCAGCAAAGGGAACGGCCAGGACCATAACCCCCAGGGCAAGGGACAGCGCCCGTCTGAAATACCGCTTCATAAACCCCATGTCAATGCCCTCCACGACCAGCAAATTTCGCCAATGTATTTGCTTTCCCTTCATAAACGCGCGGAAGGTGCCAAAACCTGCATAGTTGCGCCAAGTTGCATCCGCCAATTATTGGGAATAGTCGGGGTCAAAATGCAGGATGCATTCGTTCCCGGGGTCAAGCTCCCGGGCATAGGCTTCGATCCTGCCCTTCAAATCTCTTGTGTCCTTCATGTCGCCGGGCACGCAGACGTCAAACACCAGGGTGGTCCTGTCGCTGTGCTTTACCCTGCGAAAATCGTGCAGCTTCAGCCTCGGGTCAACGGAGGCAAGAAAATCCGCCATCTTTTCCTGGGCGGCAAGCGTGTCCGCGTCATCGGTGACAATGGGGTCCATGTGGATCAAAAGGGGCAGGCTCATTTCCCTGGAGATATCCCTTTCCGCCCTGTCGATCACCTCATGGATCGTCACGATATCAGCCTTGGCGGATACCTCCGCGTGCACGGAGGCAATGCTGCGCCCCGGCCCGTAGTCGTGCACCACCAGGTCGTGGACGCCCAGGATCCCGTCGTAGGAGAGCAGCTTTTCCATCAGTTCTTCGTTGATTTCAGGATGCCTGGAGGCACCCAGCAGCCGGTCCACCGTTCCCTTGCACACCTGATAGCCCGTTTTCAGCACCACCAGCGCCACCAGCACGCCAAGATACCCGTCCAGCGTCACGCCAAAGAGCAGATTGATCAGCATGCCAATCAGCAGGCCGCCGCCGGCCAGCACATCGGATACGGAGTCTTTTCCCGCCGCCTTGAGGGGTTCCGAGTCGATGGCCCCGCCCAGCCTGGTATAAAAGAAGAAAAGCCAGCCCTTCACCAAAATGCTGCCCGCCAGCACAATCCAGAAGGCCGGGGAAAAATCCGGCGCCGCGGGGGCAAGGATGCTCTCCACGCCGCCCTTGAGCAATTCGAAACCCATCAGCAGGATCAGGACGCCCACGATCAGCGCGCCGATATACTCCATGCGCCCGTGGCCGAAGGGATGGTCCTTGTCTCCCGGCTTTTGCGCCATGCGGGCGCTGATCAGGGAAACGATGGCTCCCCCCGCGTCCGAAAGGTTGTTGGCCGCGTCCGCCGTTACGGCCACGGAGCCGGACAAAAGCCCCATCAGGAACTTTGACACGGATAGAAGAAGATTCAAAACGATCCCCGTGGTGGCGCCGAGGGAGGCATACGCCGCCCGGACGGGCTGGCTTGCGGTGTCCCTGTAATTTTTAACAAATAATTTCAAAAGCCAACCAGTCACCCGGAGTCCCTCCCTGTTAGGTATTAAAAGACAGTATATCATATTTCCCGGCCGGATGCATCCATATTTCACAAAAAAACAGGTTAGCCTATGCTCACTTTGCGAAAGAGCCGCCGTTTCCCGTGAAAATAACCGCATGTTTGATTCCCCTCTTTACTTTTCGGCGCCGATGCATATAATAGATGAAGTATATGGACCATGATGGGGACGGGCAGGACAGTACCCTTTTCAGCGAGCCGGCAAAGGTGCAAGGCCGGCAGGGGGCGCCGCGCCGGATCACCCCGGAGTCTTTCCGGCCGAAGTTTGAGGCCGGGGCGGGCGCTCCCGTTACAGGGCGGCAGGCCATGTGTCTGCGCAAGGAGGGCGCGAAAAGCGCCAAACTGGGTGGTACCGCGGAGCAATCCGTCCCAAGGTTTCTTGGGGCGGTTTTTCATTCTCCGCATTCTTCATTATGGAAGCGGGAGGTTCGTTATGTATCAAAAAGTGTCCACCGATATGAATTTTGCCCAAAGGGAAAAGGAGATCGCCGCCTTCTGGAAGGAGAACGGCGTCGTTCAGAAGAGCTTCCACCACCGCGACGGTGCCAAGGAATCCTTCACCTTTTTCGACGGTCCGCCGACAGCCAACGGCAAGCCCCACATCGGGCACGTGCTCACCCGCTCCATCAAGGACCTGATTCCCCGCTACCAGACCATGAAGGGCAAGCGCGTTCTGCGCAAGGCCGGCTGGGATACCCACGGCCTGCCGGTGGAGCTGGAGGTGGAAAAGCAACTGGGCCTGGACGGCAAGCCGCAAATCGAGGCCTACGGCATTGAGCCCTTTATCGCCGCCTGCAAAAAAAGCGTATGGAAATATCTCAGTGAATGGCAGGAGATGTCCGACCGCGTCGCCTTCTGGGTGGACATGGAGCATCCCTATATTACGTATGAGGACAACTATATCGAGTCCGTGTGGTGGAGCCTCAAGGAGATTGCGGGGCGGGACCTTTTATACAAGGGCCATAAGGTGGTGCCCTATTGCCCCCGGTGCGGCACGGCGCTGTCCAGCCATGAGGTGGCCCAGGGCTACAAGGAAGTCAGCGACACAAGTGCCTTCGTGCGTTTTGCGGTGAAGGGCGAGAAGGACACCTATCTGCTGGCCTGGACCACCACACCCTGGACGCTGCCCAGCAACGTGGCCCTGTGCGTGAACGCCAAGGAGGAATACTGCCGCGTGTCCGTAGGCGGGCAGACCTACATCCTGGCCAAGGCGCTGATCCCTTCCGTGTTCTGTGAGGATGACGCCAAGGCGGCGCAGATCCTTGAGGTGTTCCAAGGCAAAAAGCTTGAAGGCCTTTCCTACGAGCCGCTGTACAATTTTGCAAGCCCCAGGGAAAAGGCCTGGTATGTGGTGTGCGACAGCTATGTGACGCTCACCGACGGCACGGGCATCGTGCACATCGCCCCGGCCTTCGGCGAGGATGACGCCAGGGTGGGAAGGCAGTACGGCCTGCCCTTTGTGCAGTTGGTGGACACCCAGGGCAAATTTGTTCCAGGCACGCCCTGGGAAGGCGTGTTCGTCAAGCAGGCGGACCCGGCCATCCTTGATGACCTCAAGGCAAGGGGCCTGCTTTTCAAGACCGCGGCCTACGCCCACAACTACCCCTTCTGCTGGCGGTGCGACACGCCGCTACTGTACTACGCCAGGGCCACTTGGTTCATCCGCATGACCGCCCTCAAGGAAGACCTTCTTCGCAACAACCGCAGCGTCAATTGGCTGCCGGAGAACATCAAGGAAGGCCGCATGGGCAATTTTTTGGAGAATGTGGTGGACTGGGGCCTCTCCAGGGAGCGCTACTGGGGCACTCCCCTGCCCATCTGGCTGTGCGAGGACGGGCATATGCATGTGGTGGGCTCCAAACAGGAACTGCACGATATGGCCGTGACCCCTTTTGAGGATGTGGAGCTGCACCGCCCCTTCATCGACCAAATCTATCTGAAATGCCCCGTGTGCGGCAAGGAGATGAAGCGGGTCAAGGAGGTCATCGACTGCTGGTACGATTCCGGCTCCATGCCCTTTGCCCAGTGGCACTATCCCTTTGAAAACAAGGACCAATTTGAAAGCAATTTCCCCGCCGATTTCATCTCCGAGGCGGTGGATCAAACCAGGGGCTGGTTCTACACGCTGCTGGCCATCGGCACGCTTTTGTTCAACAAGTCCCCCTTTGACAACTGCATCGTCATGGGCCATGTGCAGGACAAGGACGGACAGAAGATGTCCAAGCACAAGGGCAACGTGGTGGACCCCTGGAGCGTTTTGGACGTGCAGGGCGCCGATGCCGTGCGCTGGTACTTCTACACCGCCGGCGCGCCCTGGCTGCCCAGCCGCTTTTATGCCGAGGCCGTGTCTGAGTGCCAGCGCAAGTTCATGGGCACGCTGCAGAACACCTACGCCTTCTTCGTGCTCTATGCCAACATCGACAATTTCGACCCCAAGGAGCATCCGCTGGAAAAAGCCCAGCTTTCCCTGATGGACAAATGGGTGTTGAGCCGCTTGCACAGCCTGATCCGCACCGTGGAAACGGAGCTGGACAATTACCACCTCACCGAGCCCGCCCGGGCCATCGGCGATTTTGTGGACGAACTGAGCAACTGGTACGTGCGCCGCTGCCGGGAACGGTTCTGGGGCAAGGGCATGGCCGGGGACAAGGAGGCCGCCTTCATCACCCTGTATACGGTGCTTAAGACCCTCTCCTGCCTGACCGCGCCCTTCGTGCCCTACATGGCGGAGAGCATGTACCAAAACCTTGTGCGCACGGTGGACGCTTCCGCGCCGCTGAGCGTGCATTTGAGCGATTTCCCCGTGTACGACGCATCCCGTATCGACCCCGACATGGAAAAGCAAATGGCCGCGCTCATTGAGGTGGTGCAATTGGGCCGCGCCTGCCGCAACGCCGCCTCCATGAAGGTGCGCCAGCCGCTGAACACCCTGTATGTAAAGGGCGCCTCTTTTGCCGGTGCCTATGTGGACCTGGCGGAGGACGAGCTGAACGTCAAAAAAGTGATCTTTACACAGGATGCCCGGGCCTTCACCAGCTACAAACTCAAGCCGCAATTGCGCACCCTGGGCCCCCGCTACGGCAAGCTGCTGGGCAAACTGAGCCAGCATCTGGCCACCCTGGACGGCAACGACGTGGTGGACGCCTTCAGCCGCGGCGAAAGCGTGTCCTTTGATCTGGAAGGTACGCAGGTGGTGCTCAACAAGGACGATGTCCTCACCGAGCCCATGCAGAAGACCGGGTTCATGGCTCTTACGGACCATGATGTCACCGTGGTCATCGACACCAACCTTACCCCGGAGCTCATCCAGGAAGGCTTTGTGCGGGAGGTCATCAGCAAGCTGCAGACCATGCGCAAAGAAGCGGATTTTGACGTTACCGACCGCATCCATGTATACTTCTTCAGCCGCAGCACGAACAATGCGCTGCATGAGGCAATTGATAAAAATCAGAGTCAGATTCTAAACAGTGTGCTGGCGCTCTCCCTTACTGCCGGGGAAATCCCCGCTGACGCCGTGACCAAGGAATGGGACATCAACGGGGAGCCGGCGATCCTGTCGGTGAAGAAGGCCTGATCCTTGCCTGCCCTTGTGGGTCACATATTCGGTACCGTAGGGCAGCGTTTCGGCATAGCAGCGTTTCATTGACAGCTGCGTTCCTTTCCTGAAATACGTTCTTTGGCCAAAGGAATCCCGAGAAGGAGTGACCGCATGTTCCTGGCCGATACCTGGCATGACTACCAGGTCCTTGACACCGGCGGCGGCGAAAAGCTGGAGCGCTGGGGCGATATTCTCCTGCGCCGCCCCGATC
Source organism: Bacillota bacterium (assembly GCA_023459275.1). Taxonomy (GTDB): domain Bacteria; phylum Bacillota; class Clostridia; order Christensenellales; family Aristaeellaceae; genus JAEWAH01. Next base: position 18,629 of record JAEWVC010000052.1, read on the forward strand.
CCCAGGTCATCTGGCCCGCCTCTGCCCCTTCGCTGTGGCAAAAGGCCCAGGCCCACTACCACAGGAGCGAGCGGGGCGGCGGCCAGTGGGAGTTTTTTCAAAAGCTGCCGGACAGGTGGGTCCTTTCCCATGAAAACTTAAAATTCTATGTGCGTCCCACGGGCTTCAAGCATACGGGCCTGTTTCCTGAGCAGTCCGCCAACTGGGTATGGATGTCCGGGCTGTGCAAAGCCCGGGCCGCGCAGGGCAAAACTCCCCGGGTGCTGAACCTTTTCGGCTATACCGGCGGGGCCACCCTGGCCTGCGCAGCGGCGGGAGCGCAGGTGACCCACGTGGACGCGGCCAAGGGCATGGTGAACTGGGCCAGGGAAAACCAAAAGCTTTCCGGCATTGCAGAAACAAGCTGCCGCTGGATCGTGGAGGACGCGCTCTCCTTCGTCAAAAGGGAACTCCGCCGGGGCAGCCGGTACGACGGCATCCTCATGGACCCGCCCAGCTACGGCAGGGGCCCCGGGGGCGAGGTATGGAAGCTGGAGGATGAGCTGTACACCCTTTGCGATACCTGCGCCGGGCTTCTTTCGGAGGAGCCGCTTTTCTTCCTCATCAACAGCTACACTACGGGCTTCCAGGCCAGCGTGCTTGCCAACATCCTGCGTCTGTGCGCGGCAAAGGGGCACGGGGGCAAAATCGACGCCCAGGAGCTCTGCCTGCCGGTTCAAACGGGGGGCGTGCTCCCCTGCGGCTGCAGCGGGCGGTGGCAGGCCCATGATTGACATCGTCTACGAGGACAACCATGTGCTGGTGGTGGTCAAGCCCCCCAACCTTTTAACCCAGGCGGACCAGACGGGGGATGACGACCTGCTGTCCCTGATGAAGCGGTATATCAGGGAAAAGTATCAAAAGCCCGGGGAGGTGTACCTGGGCCTTGTCCACCGCATGGACAGGCCTGTAGGAGGCTTGCTGTGCCTGGCCCGTACCTCCAAGGCGGCTGCCCGGCTGTCACGGCAGGTGGCCAGCCACGAAATGGCCCGGGAATACCTGGCTGTCGCGGAAGGCAGCCTGCCAAAAAGCGGCACGCTGCGGGACTTTCTTCTCAAAAACGAAAGCACCAACATGGTTTCCGCGGTGCCGGAAGGCACGCCGGGCGGCCAGACCGCCATCCTCCATTATGACTGCCTTGACCAAAGGGAAAGCACCTCGCTGATCCATGTCCGGCTGGAAACGGGCCGGGCCCATCAGATCCGGGTACAGCTTTCCTCCTTCGGCCATCCGCTTTTGAACGATGCCCGGTACGGCCATGGGGCGCCGGGAAACCAGATCGCCCTGTGGGGGGCAAGATTGGCTTTCACCCACCCCACCCTGAAAACGCGGATGACGTTTTCAAGCTCCCCGGAGGGGGAGGCATGGGCGCCGTACCGGGAAGCCATCGGCCGCTTTTGCGCCGGAAAACCAGCCGAATAACATCAAAGGAGCCGCACATGTCAAACCCCGTCACCTTTGAACTTCTCAAAACCTGCAAGCAGTCCGGCGCAAGGCTGGGCGTTCTGCATACCCCCCACGGGGACATTGATACCCCCATCTATATGCCCGTAGGCACCGCCGCCACGGTGAAGGCTGTGCTGCCCAGAGACCTAAACGAACTTGGCGCGCAGATCATACTCAGCAACACCTACCACCTGCATCTGCGGCCCGGGGAGGCCCTGGTCAAGGAGGCCGGCGGGCTGCATGATTTCATGTACTGGAACAAGCCCATATTGACCGACAGCGGCGGGTTCCAGGTGTTTTCCCTCTCCGGCATCCGCAAGATCAAGGAGGAGGGCGTCACCTTCCAAAGCCATATCGACGGCAGCCGGCGCTTTATCTCCCCGGAGGTCTCCATGCAGATCCAGCAGGACTTGGGCGCGGACATCGCCATGGCCTTTGACGTGTGCTCCCCTTACCCCTGCGATCATGAAACCGCCAGGGAGAACATGGAGCGCACCCACCGCTGGGCCAGGCGCTGCCAGACCTCCCACACAAGGGAGGACCAGGCGCTTTTCGGCATCGTGCAGGGCGCGTTTTACAAGGATCTGCGGGTTGAAAGTGCCAAGGCTCTGGCGGATATGGATTTTGTGGGCTACGGCATCGGCGGGCTGTCTGTGGGCGAACCCAAGCCCATCATGTATGAAATGCTGGAGGAATTGATGCCCCACATGCCGGTACACAAGCCGCGCTATTTGATGGGGGTTGGTTCGCCGGACTGCCTGGTGGAGGGCGTTCTGCGGGGCGTGGACATGTTCGACTGCGTGCTGGCCACCAGGGTTGCCAGAAACGGCACTATTTTGACGGGCAAAGGCCGGCTGGTGGTGCGCAACGCGGACTGCGCCCATGATTTTTCGCCCCTGGAGGAAGGCTGCGATTGCTACGCCTGCCGCCACTTTTCCAGGGCCTATATCCGCCATCTGTTCAAGGCGGAGGAAATGGTTGGTGCGCAGCTTGCCTCCATCCATAACCTGCGGTTCCTTGTCAGGCTGATGGAACAGGTACGCAAGGCCATCCGGGAAGACCGGCTGCTGGATTTTCGGCGGGAATTTTTTGAAAATTATGACATGAGAAGGAATTTCTAGGCAGATGCCAGGCGGCGCATGCAGGAATTTGCATTTTCTTTCAGGTGTAAACAAAGAATCCCTTGCGCGGCATTCCTTTTCTTGTTATAATCGCTTAGATACAAACTTGAAGGGAGACCCCGATCCATGCTGAACACGCTTTTCAACTGGGCTTTCGGCCTCACCGCCGCCCTTGCGGACGCCGCCACCGGCACGGACGCCGCCACCGCAGCGGAAGGTACCATCACCGATCCTACAGGCGGTCTGCTGGGCATGATCCTGCCCATGGCGCTGATCTTCGTAGTGTTCTATTTCATGCTCATCCGTCCCCAGCGGAAAAAGGACAAGAAGGTCAAGGAAATGCTGTCCGCCCTGAAGGTGAGCGACCGGGTGTGCACCATCGGCGGCATCTATGGCACCATCGTGTCCATCAAGGATGATACCTTCACCATTTCCGTGGGCCAGGACAACGTGAAGCTGGTTTTCGCCCGCTGGGCCATCCGCAACGTGGAGGAAGTCTCCGTGGAGAACGACTCCGAGGTGTTGGCGTAATATTCGAAAAAGTGGCATAGCCACTTTTTCGAGCTTTTCCCTCGCCGCACCGCACAATGGCTGCGCCATTGTGCGGTCGTTTGCTCGGGCAAGGTAGGAATTTCTTCGAAATTCCAGCGAAAATCACCGTACATGCCGCCGATTTTCGATTTTATATGGAGGACCCGCGGGCCCTCCATACCTCCCGGGATTGACACATCCATATATTTTGCGGTTGCTCTGCGGCTGCCGCATCAGGCATAAACCCTCCCCTCCCCGCATACATTTGTGCAAAAAGGACGGGGAGGGTTTTTCATGTCCCAGGCGAAAGCGGCATCCCACAGGCGGACCCATGCCCGGAACCAAAGCGCGTGGGGCCGCATCCTTAAAGGCTTGTTGGTAGCCGTGGCCGTATCGGCGGCGGGTATATTGGTATTTGCCCTGCTAATGCAGTGGCTCAAGCCGTCGGACGGCGTGATCCGCGTGTTCAACCAGATATTGAAGCTGGCCTCCATCGTTATCGGCGTCATCGCCGCCGTGGGCCGCGGCGGGGAGAAGGGATTGCTCCGCGGCGCGGCGGTGGGCTTGCTCTATATGGGGCTGGGCGTATGCCTGTACGCGGTGCTCACCGGGCAGCAGCTTCCCATCACCGCCTACCTGGGGGACCTGGGCATGGGCCTTGCCGGGGGCGGCCTGACGGGGATGATCCTGTCCAATCTTTCGGCAAAGTAATTGCGCCAAACGGAAATCCGGTGTATAATACCTCCATTACCAGCAAAATGGAGGAGGATCCCCATGAAACATGTCAAGACCATCGCCAGCGCCTGCCTGAAGGAGTCGCTTGTACACGGCGGCTGCGGCGAGTGCCAGGCGTCCTGCCAGAGCGCCTGCAAAACCAGCTGCACCGTGGCCAACCAGTCCTGCGCCAACAAGGAGAACAACGCCGTGTTAAACGGCGAAGAGGGCAGGCTGAACCGCGTCTTCGGCAAATAACAACCATACAGGAACATAAAAAGCGGGAGGCTGCCTCCCGCTTCTTGTTGTTTCTATTATAGATGATCTGGAGGAAACCGTTTTGATTCATACCTTTATCGCCGTTGGCCAGCCCATGGCGCTGGACGTGGGTTCCGGCGCAGTCCACGCCCTGGATGCAATAGCCTACGAGGCTTTGCAGCTTTGGGACAGCGTTCCGGGCGAAGAGATTGCAAAAAAACTTTCGGAGCGTTTTCCCGCGCAGGAAGTGGAGGAAGTGCTCACGGAGCTTCAAGAGCTTGAGCGCATGGGCCAGCTGAACGCCCCCGACGGATATGAGGACGTGGAGGTCCGCGCCCCCGGGGTGGTGAAGGCTATGTGCCTGCATGCCGCCCACGACTGCAACCTGCGCTGCCGCTACTGCTTTGCAGGGGCCGGGGAATATCACCTACGGAAACGGACGCTGATGAAGGCGGAAACGGGCAAGGCAGCCCTTGACTGGTTGGTTCAAAAAAGCGGGAACCGGGTAAATTTAGAAGTGGACTTCTTCGGCGGCGAGCCGCTGATGAATTTCAAAGCCATCCGGGAGATCGTGGCCTACGGACGGGAACTGGAAAAGACGCACAACAAGCATTTCAAGTTTACCACCACCACCAACGGGCTGCTGCTCACGGACGAGGTGATTGATTTCCTGAACCGGGAGATGGACAACGTGGTCCTCTCCATCGACGGGCGCAAAGAAGTGCATGACCGCATGCGGCCTTCGCCAAACGGCAGCGGCAGCTATGACCGCGTCCTCCCCGGCGCCTTGAAGCTTGCCCGCTCAAGAAACCAGCAGCGGTATTACGTGCGCGGCACCTTTACCGCCCATAACCTGGATTTTTCCAAGGATGTGCTGCATTTGGCCGATACAGGTTTTGAGCAGATTTCCATCGAGCCCGTGGTGGCGGACCCGAATTGCGGCTATGCGCTTACGGAAGAGCATCTTCCCAAAATTTTTGAGGAGTACGAGTCTCTGGCCAGGGAATATATGAAACGGCGCAAGGACGGCCGCTGGTTCAGCTTCTTCCATTTTATGGTGGACCTTCAGGGCGGGCCTTGCCTGCGCAAACGCCTCACCGGCTGCGGCGCGGGGAATGAGTACGTGGCTGTGACGCCGGAGGGTGACATTTATCCCTGCCACCAGTTTGTGGGCCGCGAAGGCTTTCAGATGGGGTCGGTGCTGGACGGTTCCTTCGACAGTGCCCTTCAGCAGAAATTTGCCGCCAACAATGTGCTGAGCAAGGAGGCCTGCCGCACTTGCTGGGCACGCTTCTTCTGCTCCGGGGGCTGCGCGGCCAACGCCCATTTGTTCCACGGCGACATTGGCAAGCCCTACGAACTGGAGTGCAAAATGGAGCGCAAGCGGCTGGAATGCGCCATGGCGATAAACGCGCTGGAGCGTGAATAGGGCCGCGTGCGATACCACGGAAATATTCATGATGCGTTCATGATCAAGTCAAAATTTTTGCTTATACTATGCTCGAATCCACAAAAGGAGGGATACATGATGAAGAGCTTTTTCAAGAAACATGTGTTAGGGTATATTGCCATCGCAGTCGTATTCACCATGGTCGGCGCCAGCGTAACGCTGCTGGCTACCAGCGGCGGGAATGCCAGCGCGGAAACCCAGCAATTGGCAACCAAGCTGGAAGGCACCGTCACCAGCCCGTTTACCGCAGCCATCGCGGCGGTGCGTGACAGCGTTGTGGGCGTAAGCAATTACTCCAACACCAGCTACAGCAACTTTGGCGGCCGCTTCGGCGGATTTGACTTCAGCCTGCCGGGCCGCGACAGCCAAGGCCAGGAAACGCTGCAGGCCACCGGCAGCGGCGTGGTTATCTCCAGCGACGGGTACGTGCTGACCAACTACCACGTGGTGGAGGGCTCCACCAGCGTGAAGGTCACCACCCCGGAGAAGACCTATGACGCCGAGATCATCGCCTATGACGAGGATCTGGATATCGCCGTTATTAAGGCGAAGGACCTGAAGCTGAACCCCGTTTCCCTGGGCGACAGCGACACTTTGCAGGTGGGCGACTGGGCCATCGCCATCGGCAACCCCCTTGGCACGGAGCTGGCCGGCACCACCACCGTGGGCATCGTCTCCGCGCTGAACCGTGAGATCACTTCCTACTCTACCGATAAGTACGGTATGCGCACCGCCGGCAACGTGAACACCATGATCCAGGTGGACGCGGCCATCAACAGCGGCAACAGCGGCGGCGGCGTGTTCAACGTGCTGGGCGAATTGATCGGCATCCCCACATTGAAGTATTCCGGCAGCGCCTACAGCGGCACCACGGTGGAGGGCATCGGCATGGCCATCCCCATCAACACCGCCAAGCCCCTGATTGAAAAGGTGCTCTCCGGCCAAGCCACGGGCAACCAAAGCAATTCAGCTACCGCCACCGAGAATCCCAAGCCCCGCCTGGGCGTGTCCGTGTACACCCTGAGCCAGAGCAACAGCACCGCCGTAGCCGCTGGCAAATTGCCGGCCGGCGTGTACATCGGCGAAGTGGAAGACAATTCCCCCGCCCAGAAAGCAGGGCTTCAGGTGGCTGACATCATCGTGGAGATTGACGGCCAGCGCATGACCACCTCCACCGAAATGATCTCTTACCTCGCCGATAAAAAGGAAGGCGATACCGTAAGCGTCAAGGTTTACCGCGTCCCCGACCTGGTGAACGCCCAGAGCACTTCCGATATCAAGGACGGGGAGTACCTGGACCTTGATGTGACCCTGGCGATCCTGGACAAAATCGCCCAATAATACCGCAGCCCCCTTCCCTTTATCCCTCATGGAAAAACTGCCCCCGGCTTTTGCCGGGGGCAGTTTTCATGCATCCCGTTCTTTTTGCTGCTTTCAGGCATTGCTGTCAGATGGCCAAGGAAAGGCTGCAAGAATTCCCTGCCAAGCTTCCCCGCTGCCTGCCGGATGCGGCGGCCCGCCAGGCCCATGCTGTAAAGGCATAAGTCCCCTCCCCCCTGCATACCCTTCACCAAGCGGATGCAAGGAGGGAAACCCATGGATACCGGAAAGCAGTTCAATCTGTATCAGGATATTGCGGAACGCACCGGCGGCGATGTATATATCGGCGTGGTGGGCCCGCTGCGCACCGGGAAGAGCACCTTCATATCCAGGTTCATGGAGGAGTTGGTGCTGCCCCGGATGGCTGCGGGCCCCGCCAAAGACCGCCTGCAGGACGAATTGCCCCAGGGGGGGTCCGGCCGCACCATCATGACCACCCAGCCCAAGTTTGTCCCCGGGGAAGCGGTGGAGGTTTTCCTACAGGACAGCACGCCGGTAAAGGTGAGGATGGTGGACTCGGTGGGGTACCTTGTCAAGGGTGTGCTGGGCACCACGGAGAATGAAAATATCCGTATGGTGCACACACCCTGGTTTGACCAGGATATCCCCTTTGAGCAGGCCGCGGAGATAGGCACCCGCAAGGTGATCAACGACCACGCCACCATCGGCATGGTGGTCACCACCGACGGCACCATCACCGATATCCCAAGAAGCGCCTATGTGGACGCCGAGGAGCGGGTGGTGAAGGAGCTCAAAACGCTGGGCAAACCCTTCGTGGTGGTGCTCAACAGCGCCGCCCCGGAGGCGGCGGAGGCCGCCGCGATGCAAAAATCGCTGCAGCAAAAGTACGATGTGCCCACACTGCTGATGAATGTCAAGCAGATGACGCTTCCCGATATCCAGGGCGTGCTGGAAAAAATACTGTATGAATTCCCCCTTCGGGAAGTGCATCTCAATGTGCCCGCCTGGCTCAACGCCCTGGACACCACCCATTGGCTGGCCGCGCATGTGCTGGAAAGCGTGCAAAGCGGCGGAAAAAGCTTAAAGCGCATGCGGGACAGGGAAGTATTCGCCCACTCTTTTGACGATTCCCCCTACTCCCCCGGGCTTTTAAGCGACGGGACGGAGCTGGGCGAGGGCCGCACAAGCTTTTCCTTGCCGCTGAACGAGGGGCTGTTCAACCGGGTGCTTGGAGAGGAATGCGGGACAGAGATCAAGGGCGACGCCCACCTGCTGGCGCTGATGAAGGAGCTGGTGGCCGCCAAGGCGGAGTACGACCACGTGGCCGACGCTTTGAAAGCGGTGCGGGAAACGGGCTACGGGCTGGTAACGCCCGCCATGAACGAACTGACGCTGCAGGAGCCGGAGATCGTGCGCCAGGGCAACCGCTTCGGCGTGAAACTGAAGGCCAATGCCCCCTCCCTGCACCTGATCCGGGTGGACATCGAAACGGAGGTCTCCCCGGTGGTGGGCACCGAAAAGCAGTCGGAGGAATTGGTGCGCTACCTGGTGGACGAATTTGAAAACGACCCGCAGCGAATCTGGAGCACCGACTTTTTCGGCAAGAGCCTCCACGACCTGGTGCGGGAGGGGCTGTCCAACAAGTTGATGCGTATGCCCGCCGACGCCAGGGAAAAGGTGCAGGAGACGCTGACCCGCATCATCAACGATGGCTCCGGCGGTATGATCTGCATCTTGCTATAAAGCAAAGGGCCGGCGTTGCCGGCCCTTTACGCATCGAAAAAGTGGCATTGCCACTTTTTCGAGTTTTTCCCTCGCTGCACTGCAATACCTACGGGTTTGCGGCCGTTTGCTCGGGCAAGGAAGGAATTTCTTCGAAATTCCTGCGAAAATCGCCGCGTATGTAGCCGATTTTCGATCTGCAATTGGAGGACTGCGGGTCCCTCCGGCCCAATCGCCGCCATGCGAACGGCAGTGAAGCAGGGTGACGATTGAGCCAGATGGGAAGCGAAGCAAACATTCCTTACGCTTTTTGCCGACCGTGAGCCTGTACCGCTTAAGCATCGCGCAGAGCGGTACATAGGCAAACAGGCAAAAAGTGCGCTTCGCAAAATGACGATGTCATTTTTGCTAAATATCAGTAGCACGCGATATTGCTGTCCGTGCGCTTCTCCGTGCCGCCGATGAGTGTTCCCTCCGGCCCGCGCAGGATCATCTGCCCCCGGCCGAAAGCCACGCTGTCCAGCGCCACTTCCACCTTGTGGCCCTTTGCGGCAAGCTGCTTGGCGATCTCGTTGGAGAAAGCGTCCTCCACCAGGAAGTGGCCTTCCCGCATCCATTGCCAGCGGGGCGCATCCAGGGCCTGCTGGGGGTTCATATGGAAATCGATCAGGTTCATGGCCACCTGCACGTGGCCCTGGGGCTGCATGTAGCCGCCCATGACACCGAAGGGGCCCACCGCTTCCCCATCCTTCAGAAGGAAGCCGGGGATGATGGTGTGGTACGACTTTTTCCTTGGCATCAGGCAGTTGGCCTCCTTGGCGTCAAGGGAAAAATCATGGCCCCGGTTTTGCAGGCTGATGCCCGTGCCCCTAACCACCATGCCGGAACCGAAGCCCATGTAATTGCTCTGGATGAAGGACACCATGTTGCCCTCCCCGTCCGCCGCGCAGAAGTACACCGTCCCGCTTTTGGGCGGCGTGCCCGGGGCGGGCGTTTTGGCCATTTCGCCGATCTCCATCGCCCGTTGCGCCCCGTAGGCGGGTGCCAGCAGGTCGTGATAATCAAGGGCCATGGCTTTGGGATCGGTCACGTAGTGCAGCCCGTCGGCGAAAGCCAGCTTCATGGCTTCCCACTGCTTGTGGAAGGTATCTGCGCATTCCCGCTGCGGAAAGGAGAATTCCTTTAATATGTTCAGCGCCATCAGTGCCACAATTCCCTGGCCGTTGGGCGGGATCTCGCACACCTCATAGCCCCTGTAATTGACTTTTATGGGTTCCACCCAGCTTACGTCGTACTCCGAAAAGTCCTCCGCGCAGTAGTACCCGCCAAATTCCCGGCTGTCCGAAACGATGCGTTCCGCCAGGCTGCCCCTGTAAAACTCCTCCGCATAGGAGGCGCCGATCTTTTCCAGGGTATCGGCATGGTTGGGAAGCTTCACAAGGCTCCCCGCCCCGGGGGCTTCCCCGTTGGGGGCGAAGGTTTTGAACCATTCCGCAAATTCCGGCCTGCCCTTCATACGGCTGTAGCGGGAAAGTGCCAGTTTCCACATTCTAGAAAGATTTGGAGACGCGGGGTAGCCGTACCGGGCGTAATCCACAGCGGGAGCCAAGGCTTCCGAAAGGGAAAGCCTGCCAAAGCGGCGGCTCAGCGCCGCCCAGGCTTTAGGCGCGCCGGGCACCATGGTGGGCGTCCAGCCGTAGGTGGGCATTTTCCCGCCCTCGGGGCTTTGCGCCAGTACCTTTTCCATGGAAATATCCCTGGGCGACCAGCCGCTGCCATTGAGACCGTAGAGCTTTTTGTCCTTTTCGATCCAAACCAGGGCAAAGGCGTCGCTGCCGATGCCGTTGGCCGTGGGCTCCGCCACAGTCAGCGCGGCGGCGGTAGCCACGGCGGCATCCGCGGCGTTTCCGCCCTTTCGCAGCACGGAAAGCCCCGCGGCGGAAGCCTGGGGCGACGAGGCGGCCACCATGCCGCGGTTGGCATAGACGGGATACCGGATAGACGCATAGGGCACGAACGTAGGATCAAACTTCATGGCATTTCCTCCTGCGGCGGTGTTGTTTTTGCGGGATGCAGGAAGCAGGCGGCATAATGCCCCGGCTCCGTTTCCACAAGGGGCGGTTTCTTTTCCTTGCACACGTCCATACACTTGGAGCAGCGGGTGTGGAAGGGGCAGCCCTTGGGCGGCTTCAACGCGCTGGGCACCTCGCCCTCCAACGCCTTCTCCTCCGTATCCCGGTCCCGGACCACGGGCCGCGGCACAGCGTCCAACAGGGAAATGGTATAGGGGTGCTGCGGGTTGTGGAACAGCGTTTTACTGTCCGCCAGCTCGCACACATTGCCCAGGTACATTACCAGGATGCGGTCGCAGAAGTATTTCACCACGCCCAGGTCATGGGTGATGAACAAATACGTTAATTGCTTCGCCCTGCTCAAACTGTTGAGCAGCTCCAGAATCTGCGCCTGCACCGACACATCCAGCGCGGAGACGGATTCGTCCAGCACCACAAACTTGGGGTTCAGCGCGATAGCCCGGGCGATGCCCACCCGCTGTTTCTGCCCGCCGCTTAACGCGTGGGGGTAGGAATAATAATGCTCACGCTTTAGGCCCACCTGCTCAAGAAGCGTCATCGTCCGTTCCTTGCGCACCTGCGGCCCGTCCGAGGTGTTGATCCTGAACACTTCTTCAATGGCCTTGCCCACCGACTGCCTGGGGTCCAGGCTGGCCGCCGGGTCCTGGAAGATCATCTGCATATCGTGGCGGAGCGCGCGCATCTCCCGGACAGTGAGCTTGCCCAGGTTGATGCCCGTCTCATAATTGCCGTCCAGCTTCTTTTGATAGGCCGGATCATGGCACAGCTCCGTAATGGCGCAGGTATATTTCCCTCTATATTCGAAAGCTTTCTGGCGAAAGCCCCTCGCTTCCTCCATACAGGCTTCGGCTTGCTTGTTAAGTTTATCAACCTGCCTGTCAAGCTCCGTATCTGTTTTTTCTAAAATACGGTTCTGCTCCTGTTCGGCCTCCAGGCGGGCACGGGCCGACAGCGCCTCGTGGGCTTTCAAAAAGGCAGTGTGGCTTTTCAAAAACAGGCTTTGGACTTCCGGAAGCTTTTCGCTCAAAATCAGGGAGCCCGCCGTCCTGGAGCCCTCCCGCAATTGCCGGGAAGCCTCCTTGCGGTATTCCTTCGATTTGGCTTCCAGCCTGGCGACCGCCGCTTCATCCGGCTGCCCCTTGGCCTTCAGCGCCTCTATCTCCCGGTCTGTCTTCAGGGAGCCGGCATAAGCCTCCCTGGCTTTCCGCTGGTATTCGGGCAGCTTTTGGATCTCTTTCCGCAGATATTTGGGCGCCATGCTTTCCGGCTTGATGCCGTAATAGATGCAGGCGCCGCTGGTTTGCGGGTATAGTTGCAGGATCACGCGGCCAAGGGTGGATTTACCGCAGCCGGATTCCCCCACCACGCCGAACTTTTCGCCCTCGTAAATGGTGAAGCTCACGTCCTCCAGCGCCTTGATGCTGACGCCGCGCTTCAGTACAAAGTATTTCTTCAGCTTTTTCAATTCCAGGATGGGTGCCTTTTCGCTCATTTGCCGGCCTCCTCCACCATATGGCAGCAGACGAAATGCCCCGCCTCGTACTCGATCTCCCGCGGTACCTCTTTCCTGCACCGCTCCATGGCATATTTGCACCTGGGATGGAATCTGCAGCCGGGAATATCCTCCGTGAGGTTCGGGAATGTGCCGGGGATGGCCTGGATCTGAAAATCATCGTCGTCCACGTTGGGGACGGCGTTCATAAGCCCGATGGTGTAGGGATGGCGCGGATGATTGAAGATGTCGGCCACGCGGCCCTCCTCCACCTTTCGCCCGGAATAGAGGATCACCACCCGGTCGGCGATCTCCGCCACTACGCCCAATGCGTGGGTGATGAACAGGATACCCGCGTTGATCTCATTTTTCAGGGATTTCAAGAGCAGCAGCACCTGCTTTTGAATGGTCACGTCCAGCGCCGTGGTGGGTTCGTCGGCAATGAGCAGGCTGGGCTTGACGGTCAGTACCATGGCGATCATGATCCTCTGCCGCAGCCCGCCGGAAAGCTGGAAGGGAAACTGCCGCATGCGCTCCTCGGGATTAGCGATGCCCACACGGTCAAGGTACCCCACGGCCACCTTCCGCGCCTCCGCCTTGGATAGCCCCTTGTGGTGGCGCAGCCCCTCAGTAAGCTGGAAACCGATGGTGAGCAGGGGGTTCAGGGCGGTCATGGGCTCCTGAAAGATCATGCCCATCTTTTTGCCGCGGACCTGGTTGCGCTGCTTCTTGGTCATGCCGGTCAATTCGGCGCCGTCCAGCTTGATGCTGCCGGACACCACCCGCCCGTTCAGCGGCAGCAGGTCCATCACGGCCAAGGTACTCACGCTCTTGCCGCAGCCGCTTTCGCCAACCATGCACAGCGTTTCGCCCCGCCCGATATGGAAAGAGATGCCGCGAAGCACCTGGTATTCCTTCTGCCCGATGCGAAAGGTTGTGACAAGATCTTTGACTTCCAGGACCTTCTCCATGACCGGTGCCCGCCTTCCTTGGTAAAGTGGATGAGCGCAGGCGCGGGCAGGCGGCTATTGTACAGCCTGCCCGCGGCACTGCGCACGAACTGTTGCTTGATGGGGCTGTCCGCCCGTTTGAGTTACTTGATGGTGATGTCGTTGAGGTAGAACGTGCCGTCCACGCCGCGCATCACGCCTTCATAGGCGCTGTTGAAAGCGAACAGGTTCACGGCGTTGTACACGGGCACTACGTAGGCTTCGTCCAAAAGGATCTTGTTGGCGGCTTCCAGCTTCTCGGTGCGCACCGCCGTGTCGGACGTGGTTTTGCCTTCCAGGACCAACTGGTCAAAGGCCGCGTCGTTGATGCGGTTGCGCTGGCTGCTCTTGACAGATTCCCAGTTGGGCTCCAGCAGCTCCGTGCCGTCGCGGGTCACGTTGGACCAGGCCGCCAGGGTGATGTCAAAACGGTTGTCCAGCTTGCTCTCGGTAAGCCAGGCCGACCAGTCGATGGTCTCGATCTGCACGTTGTTGAAGCCGGCTTCCTGGAGGTTGGACTGGAAATACTCGCCCAGGGGCACGTACACCGGCGTGCTGGGGACAAGGAACTTGATGGGTTCGTCGGCCCAGCCGTTCGCCGCTACGAGTTCCTTGGCGCCTTCCGGATCATAGGGATAGCCGAAGCTCTCGGCGGCCTCTGTATAACCGAACACGTTGGGGCCGATGACGCTGGCGGAATGGCTGGCATAGCCTTCCATGACGTAATCGGTGTAGCCCTGGGTATCCAGCGCCTTGGCGATAGCGGTGCGGAAGTCCTTGTTGGCCATGAGGGGGTTCACATAGGAGGTGGGCCGGAGCGCCACGTACACCACCTGGGCCGCGGGGGACTGCATGAAGGTCACGTTGGGCATCGCCTCCACCCGGGGGATCTGCTGCACGGACACATTGGGCATGAAGTCGGCCTCGCCGTTCTCCAGGCGGGCGATGGCGGTGGATTCCTCGGAGATGATGGTCATGGTTACGTTCTTGATGGCCGGCGCGCCGCCCCAGTACTCTTCATTGGCGGCCAGCACCACATTGGAGCCGGAGACGGAGCTGACAAACTTGTAGGGGCCGGTGCCCACGGGGGCGACCATCAGGTCCTGGGCGGCCTGGGCCGTGGGGGACACGATGGCAGAGTTGGTGTGGGCCAGCTTGGCCAGCAGCACGCCGTCCTCATAGGAAAGGTTCAGGCGGATGGTGTAGTCGTCCAGCACATCCATGGTGTCAATGGAAGCCACGATGGAGGCGCGGGCGGAACCGAAGGCCGGATCCTTGATGAGGCTGAAGGTATACTTTACGGCATCGGCGTTAAACGGGGTGCCATCCTGGAATTTGACGCCCTGGCGCAGCTTGATGGTGGCGGACATGCCGTCCTCGCTGAACTCGGGCAGGGCTTCCGCCAGCAGGCAGATGTAGCTTCCGTCGGGAGCGATGCGGTAGAGCGTCTCGTAGATCTGGGCGTTGACATAGGTGGAGGCCGCGTCGTTGGTGCGCAGCGGGTCAAAACCCGTGAAGGGAGCGGTGAGGGCGATGTTGAACATTTTGTCCGCGGAAGCCGCAAACGCAACGTTGCCAAGAGACAGAGCGGCGAGCATCACCAGCGTCAGAACAAGAGCCAAAGGTCTTTTCAGGTGCGTTCCTTTCATTTCCGATACTCCTTATCCATAATATTATCACAACCCTTCGCACCGGCGGAAAGGGTGTAATGCGTTTGGGTCAATCCTTCAGGCTGGGGTCCAAAATATCCCGGAGCTTGTCTCCCAGGACATTGAAGCAGATGATGGTGATCATCACCGCCACGCCGGGAATCACAATCAGGCTGCCGCGTTTCCACATGTAATCCTTGGCCGCGGCGATCATGCCGCCCCACTCCGGCGCCGGCGGCGGCACGCCCATGCCCAGGTAGCTTAGCGTGGAAATGGAGATGATGGAGGTAGCCATGCGCATGGTGGCGATGACGATGATCAGGGGCAGGCAATTTTTGAGGATATGGGCAAAAATGATCCTGGCGTTGCTGGCCCCCACCGCCCGGATGGCGGTAACGTAATCTTCCTCCTTGATTTGCAGCACCCTGCCCCTGACCATCCTGGCAAAATTGGGGATGGACCAGATGCTGATGGCCAGGGCGGCGTTGAAGGTGCTGGCGCCCAGCATGGCAATGATCAGCATGGCCAGCAGGATGCCGGGGAAGGTAAACAGCAGATCCATAAACCGCATGATGGGGTTATCCAGCCGTTTGTAATACCCGGCCAGCAGGCCCAGGATGACACCCACCACCGAACCCATGGCCGTGGAGATGAAACCCACCGCCAGGGAAATGCGCCCGCCCCACAGCAGGCGGGACAGAACGTCCCGGCCCAGGTGGTCGGTGCCGAAAATATGTCCCGGTACATAGCTCGCGGCCACCTTGGGGTCGCTGGAATACTGCGCCCAAAAGCCGGGGGCCAGCTTCGTGCGGATGTTGGTGGCTTCCGGGTCATAGGGCGCGATCACCGGTGCCAGCACTACCAGGATGATTTCAAGGATCAGTACAAAAAAGCAAATCGTGGCCAGCTTGTTCTTCAGCAGCTTGGCCATCGCAACCTTGAACGGATTCGTACGCCCGGCTTCCATTCCCGCATCACCTTCCTTCCGCCTTGTTCTCAATCGTATTTGATCCTGGGATCGATCAGGCAGTAGACGATGTCAACAGCCAGGTTTACCAGGATGAACAGGGTGGCGATGATCAGCACCGTGCTTTGCACCACCTGGTAGTTCCTGGTGTTGATGGCGTTGATCAGGTAGGTGCCGATGCCGTTGACCACGAACACCTGCTCCGTGATGATAGCGCCGCCCAGCAGCGCACCAAAGCTGGTGCCAAACTGGGTGATCAGCGGGATCATCGCGTTGCGCAGCGCGTGGACGAATACCACGGTGCGCTTGGGAAGGCCTTTGGACTTGGCGGTCCTGATATAGTCGGACTGCAGCACATCCAGCATGGCCGACCGCCCGATGCGGGTGAAGCTGGCAATGGTGGCGGTGGACAGGGCGATGGAGGGCAGAATGGCCTGCCTGAACCCCTCGGCCGTCCAGAAGGGCGCCGTCATGCCACCGGAGGGCAGCCACCTTAGCGCCACGGAAAAAAGGTACACCAGCATGGTGCCCAGCCAGAAGTTGGGGATGGAGATTCCGGCCAGCGCCCCGGTGGTGATCACGTTATCAATGAGCGTATCCTTTTTCAGCGCCGTAACGATCCCGGCCGGGATGCCCAGGAGGATGGACAGGATGATGCTGGCGCAGGCCAGGTTCAGCGTGTTGGGCAGCCGCACCATGATCTCCTGCAAAATGGGCTGGCGCGTCATGTAGCTGATGCCCAGGTTCAGGGAAAGCAAATTCTTCAGATAGATACCGTATTGAACAAGAAACGGCTTGTCCAGCCCCAGGCTGACGCGGACATGCTCGATGTCCTCCGGCGTTGCGCTGGCGCCGGCCACCATGGCTGCCGGATCGCCGGGCGCGATATACAGGCTTGCGAAAACGATAAACGTCATCCCAAGGATCAAAAGCAGCATCAGCAGGATTCTCATCCCGATGTATTTCGCCATGCGGACCCTCCCCTGTATATCAATGTATAAACCGGTAAATCCCTCATCCAAATATTTGCAGGATGACTCGTGTGCACTTGCATAAAACGCATTTATCATATCACCGGGAGCAAAAAATATCAATCAAAGCCTCGTCGACAATTCGTATACTTCAAAAAGCGAATGCAAATCCCCATTTAATATGTAGATATATGAGCAACCATAAACAATATGCACAGGATTTCTTCGTCAGGACCGGTTTTTTTTTGTCATCATCTCTTTTCAGGCCCCCATTTGACAAAACGCCTGCCACAGGATATGATGGGTCAGGTTATCTATGCTTCCCAGTTGTATCATCATAAGGGCGGTGGATAGGGTTGAACGTTTATCTGGATCTGTTTTTGACTTTTTCCAGGGTCGGGGGGCTTACCTTCGGCGGCGGCTATGCCATGCTGCCCATCCTTCAAAAAGAAGTGGTGGAAAAGCGTAAATGGGTCAGCGAGGCGGAGGTCATGGACTACTATGCCATCGGCCAGTGCATGCCGGGAATCATCGCGGTGAACACCTCCCTGTTTATCGGCAACAAGGTCAAAGGCGTCCTTGGCAGCATCGCGGCGGGGCTGGGCATCGTGTTTCCCTCCCTGGTGATCATCACCATCATCGCGGCGTTCATCAGCAATTTCGCGAACCTTCCGGTGGTACAGTACGCCTTTGAAGGCATTCGGGTATGTGTGTTCGTTCTGATTATCAACGCCATATTGAAGCTGCGCAAGGGCGCCATCATTGACTGGGTGACCATCGGCATTTTCGCGGCGGTCTGCCTTCTGTCCATCTTCACGGACCTGAACCCCATCTACATGATTCTTGCGGCGGGGCTTACGGGCGTGGTTGCAAATGAGCTGAAGGTGGTGCTGAAAAAGTGATTTATCTAAGCCTGTTTTATGAATTTTTCAAGATCGGCCTGTTCGCTATCGGCGGCGGGCTGGCCACGCTGCCCTTTTTAAGCAAGCTGGCCGCGGTCACAGGCTGGTTCACCCAGGCGGAGCTGGCGGACATGATCGCCATTTCGGAGTCGACTCCGGGCCCCATCGGCATCAACATGGCCACTTACGCGGGGTTCAAGGCGGCAGGCGTGCTGGGCGCGGTGACCGCCACCCTGGGGGAGGTGCTGCCCTCCATCATCATCGTGCTGATCGTGGCCAGGTTCTTGCGCTCCTTCAGCGAAAACAAGACCGTCAAAGCCGTGTTCTACGGGCTGCGCCCCGCATCCGTGGGGCTGATCACCGCGGCCGGCTACACGGTATTGAAGATCGCTCTGCTGAATACCAAGCTGTTTGAGGAAAGCGGCAACTTTCTGCAGCTGTTCCGGTGGGAAAGCCTCCTGCTGGGTGTCGCAATCTACTTCATCATCAAAAAATGGAAGCCGCATCCGGTGGTCAGCATCGCCATCTCGGCGGCGGTGGGAATCGTGTTCGGGTATCTGAAATTGATCTAAGCGTTGGCTGTACTAAAAAAGGGCTGTTGCATTTTGTTGCTGCAACAGCCCTTTTTGTTTATACATCAGTACATGGCGGATGTTCGGGCTGGGAGATGCCGCGTAGGGCGGGGGCTCCGTAGCCGAAGCCGCCCCCTGTGGGGGCAATAGGCGAGTCGGAGGAGGCTGGCGAAACGAGCAGTACGAGCGGCAGCGAGTAATGAGATGATTGAGCCAGATGGAAACGCCCCCGCCGGTCGCGGCGGACAGAACAAAGCCGCGCTTGCGGGGATACGGCCCGCAAGGAAATGCCCGTTTGAAATCATGTCATTCCTCCGCCATGCCGTTGCTAAGCCTTGCCACCTCGCGCCCCCAGGCGTCGTACAGCACAGCCTCATCCTTGCGCTTTTGATGCCATACGTTCTTATCGTCAAAACGCCAGTCGCAATTGCCCGAAGTGGACTGGGACCCCAAACGCGCCGCCGCGCCCGGGGCGATGGACGCGCCTTCCGGGAAAAAGAAGATTTCTTCCCCTCTGGCGGAAAACACATACCATCCCGCCAGGGAAACGGTCCCCCCGCCTGTGTTGGCCAAAGTCAGCACATCGTCCCCGGCGTCCATGCCTGTCAGCTTTACGGTTTTTAACAAGTCAGGGACGCTCTTCCATTCCACCGGCGATGCGGAAGCCGTTTTCTCCTTGAGCGTCACCATCATGCCGCCCTTGCTCAGCTCCGTCACCGCGGTTTGGGCTCCGGCCTGCCTGAGGATGGACAGCACCTTGGGGTCCGGCGTATCGTTTTCCTCCGCGCTGCTGGTGGAGATCACCGCCACCTGCGGCGACACAAGGCGGACAAAGGCGGCAGAGGTGCTGTCGTTGTCCCCGTGGTGCGCCACCTTCAGCACCTGGCAGGGCGGGATGCTCCCCGCCGCCATCAGCTGGGTCTCCTCCTCAAATTCCATATCGCCCGCAAGCATCACATTCCCGTCCGGCGCGGTGAGCACCATCACCAGGGAATTATTGTTTTCATTCTCATTATCCTGTGTCACCGGCCCCAGTACCCTAAACGCGCAGTCCTGGGATACGGCCACGGCATCCCCCGCCTTGAGCCACACGGGGCGCATGCCCCTTTGCGCCGCGGCCAGCAAAAGGGGATGCTTCTCCTGCTTGACGCCGGTATACATGGCGGAGCCGTACCAGGCCTTGACCTCGATGCCGCTTTTCGCAAGCAGATCCATCCCGCCCGCGTGGTCCTTGTCCGTATGGGTCAAAAAAACGCCGTCCAGCGAGGTGATATTCAAGGCGTTAAGAGCCGCCCGCACAGCGCCCCAGGATTGGATGGTTCCCGTATCAATAAGATAAACCTTGCCTTCCGTCCATAAAACCAGGCTGTCCGCCTTGCCCACATTGATGGCCAGAAGCTGCACGCCATCCTTTTCAGCTTCCGCCCGGGCCGCCGTATCGCGGTGCATCACCGCGGGCACGGCGGCGGCCAGCAGCATAACAATAATCGCCGCGATCGTCCACACCGTTTTCCTATGCACACCTACCCCTCCTTGGGAATCGGTACGTACCGTCCATTATACCATCTTTTCCGCCATCGGGCAAACGGCATTGGTTTGCCCCAAAAAGCACAATGATTTACCCCGTAGAAGGAGGAGTACTGATTTATTATGACAGGGCATCCTCCGGAAAATACACGGGTTGCGCAATATGGCTGCGGCAAACACTAAAGCATCCACAAATACCTGTACGGCAAAGGCGCGCACGGTAAAGGCCCGCAGGGCCGGTCCGGAGCCTGAAGGTATGGATACGGCAGCTAAAAATATGCTGCGATCTAAAAGAATGACCGCAGCACCAATCCTGGTTCTATTCCCATACTAAACGGAAACACGTTTCTCCAGATGGCTGGAAAACCGTTGACAAACGGCCGGCATATCCGGGTTTTTCAGTTTATCCAGCAGCACCCTGGTACCCGCCTGGGCCATTTCGAAAAAAGGAAGGCTCATGGCGGTTAACGGCGGCTCCACCGAATCAAGATACGGCAGGGAATCCAACGCGATCACTTTGACATCCTGAGGAACACGTTTCCCCAGCCGGTTCAATAACCACAGAAGCTGAACGCCATATGTCCCCCAGCAGACCACATACCCGTCCAGGTCGTCATGAAGAAATTGCCGGATCAATGCCTCATCATCCGCATCGCGGAAATTGCGGGGCAAATGCAGGACGTGCTCCTCAAAGCCCGCCTCTTTTATCGCATCTTTATAGCCGTTCAGCCTGTCAATCTCTGTTTTGGGCTGATACACCGTGCTGTTATCCTTATTCAGCGCCCCGATGTACCCGATGCGCCTGCATCCGCTGCGCAGAAGCAACTGGCAGGCAGCCCGGCCATCGGCATACATATCAGACTTAATGTAACTGACATCCGTTTCCTCGGTATAGCCGTAAAGCACCACAAATGGAACGGAAAACCGCCGGAACATCTCAATAAATTCATTTTCCATGGAACGCTGTTCGCTATGGGCGGAGGAAATGAAAATCACACCTTCAATGCGCCCCTCCAAATAAAACCGGATGCAGCTCGCCTGTTTCCCCACCGGATTGTTTGGACAAATCAGCACGCCGTAATCATTTTCCTCGGCCTCTTTGATGACGCCGTTGATAAAATCCAAAAAATATAAATGGCTCCTTTTATAGGTTGACACCAGCGCAATGGTGCGTGATGTGCCGGAGCGAATTGAACTTGCCAGGTAATGCCTTCGGTAATTGAGTGCGTTTGCGCATTCGATGACATGCGCCCGGGTTGCCTCAGAAATCGTCTGTCCCGGCGTATTGTTCAGTACAAACGAAACCGTGGCCGTCGTTACGCCAGCCATGAGGGCCACATCCTTGATGGTGGCTCTTCTTTTACACTCTGCCTTCTTATTGATATTATTCATAAAGAGAATTATACAGCTTATCACCATGAGTTTCAAGCGCTCTTTTTACTTTCTCCTGCCATCGGTTTTCAAAGTGATTGCACATATCATATCTTTTTCCCTTTTGGCTATTGACAAGCGGAAACTCCCCACTTATAATATCACTATGACGTTTTAGTTATTGTAAATTGCGCATTGTTTTGTGCATTTACGCCATATTTCTGTGTTATGGTGCGGGACAGGTGACCGCGAGGCTGGCAGGAAGCCGCTCCAAAAATCGTATCCTTCCGGCAGACAGCCGGAGAATATAAGAGGAGGGATCCTATGAAACACTCCAAAACCCTTGCCCTGGTTGCCCTGGGACTGATACTGTGCCTGATGCTTCCAAGCATGGCATCCGCCCAAACCACGCTGACCTTTGCTTTTTGGGGAAATGCAGACGAAATCAAAATGAAGCAGCAACTGGCCGATCTTTACATGGAGCAGCATCCGGATGTAAAGATTGAAGCCACCTATACCGAAGGAGGCCAATATCCCGCCAAATTGCAGACCTGGTTTGCCTCCAACACCGCTCCGGATGTGATGGGCATTGCCAATGATATCATCTATCCCTACAGGGACCTTGGTGTTTTTGAAGACTTGCAGCCCTATATGGAGCGTGACGGACTGCTGGCGGAAGTCTGGAATCCCGTTGCTCTGGATGTGTTCAAGGATGCGCAGGGGCATGTGCTTGCCGCCCCCTATATCTACAAAATTCCCGCGGTGGTGTATAACAAAGCACTTTTTGACAAGGCCGGCCTGAAGTACCCCAAAGCCGGATGGACAGAAGCAGAAATGCTGGAAATGGCTCAAAAGCTCACTTCCGGCTCCGCCAGGGACAAGGTTTTCGGCATGCGCCTTGGCACATGGCCCAACCGCCTGATCCGCAACCTGTACGGCATCCCTGTATATGATGTGGACAGCAAAACCATGACCGCTTCGGGCAATGAGCAGTTCAAAGATGCGCTGGAACTGTTTGTATCCATGATCAAGGATTTAAAGGTGTCGCCTGATGACGCCATGGCGGAAGCTATCGGCGGCGGGTTTGAAACCGGGAAATACGCCATGGCTGTCACAGCCCCCTGGGAGATGGAAAGCTTCGCGAAGCTCATCGGCACCAGTTTTGAATGGGATATCGTTCCCCTGCCGGTCAGCGAAAGGTGGGGGCCCTGGCAAGGAAATCTGTACGCCGACGGCTTCACCATGTCTTCCGCCAGCCAGAACAAGGAGGCGGCCTGGGAGTTCATCAAATTCTTGGCTACCGATCCCACGGCACAGGCCATCTCCTCGCGGATTGGTGTTCCTATGCTTGTAAGCTATGCCAACAGCGATGAGTATCTGAGCGAATATTACGGAAATCCGGCATACAACAAGCTGGCTTTTGTGGAGATGCTGGACCACGCCACCAGCTGGCAAAGCAGCGGCCTGTGGGCAAAAATCAACGATGAGATCATCAATCAGTACAAAATGGTGGTCAACGGCAAACAGGATGTGGACACCGCCATTGCGAATATCCAGGCAGCTGGCGAAAAGATCATGGCCGAATAATCCGACGGCCCGGGGCCTGCCCTGCGCAGGCCCCGGGTACAAGGAAAACCATTGCTCCCATCCAAGGAAGGAGGCCCTGTTCATGGTCCAATTTGCCGGCCCGGCAAAGCGCAAACACTCCAGCCTGGACACAAGCAGGCAATTCTATCTCTTCATCAGCCCTTGGATCATTGGCTTCCTCTGCTTTACAGCGGGTCCGATGCTCTATTCCCTGTACGCGGCGTTCTCCGAATGGAACGGTGTCACCTCCCCGCTTTTTTCGGGGCTGGACAATTGGCGGAAGATGCTTTTTGATGACGCGCTTTTTTGGAGGTCGATCAAAAACACGTTTTACTACGCGCTGGTTTCCGTGCCCCTGAACATGATGATTGCGCTGTTTCTGGCACAGATGCTGAACAAAAAAATGCGCGGAACCTACTTTTTTAGGTCGGTGTTCTACCTCCCATCGGTCGTGGCCGGCGTTTCCGTATATATCGTATGGCGGTATATGTTTGATCCTTTTTCCGGGGTAATCAATGATTTTTTATACGCGCTGGGGATAGAAGGCCCTATGTGGCTGTTTGATGAAAAGTGGGCAATGCCGTCCCTGATCCTGATGAATGTGTTTACCTGCGGAAGGGCCATGCTGATCCTGCTGGCCGGCCTGCAGGATATTCCTTCCGAGCAGTATGAAGCCGCGGCGTTGGATGGCGCCAGCAACTGGCAGGTCTTTTGGAGAATTACTTTTCCCCTGCTCACACCTGTGATCTTTTTCAATCTTATTATGAGCATCATCGGCTCCCTGCAAATTTTTGCACAGCCGCAGATCATGACCCAGGGCGGCCCCATGTATGCCACATACGTCTACGGCCTGCACCTATACAACAACGCATTCCGTTACAATGATTTCGGCTACGCGTCCACCTTGGCCTGGGCCCTGTTTTTTATCATCCTTGTCCTTAGCCTTGTCATTTTCAAATCCTCAACGCTATGGGTGCATTACCAGGAGGGAGTCGACTGACCATGGACAGCATTTGCGCAAAACACAGCCTCCGGCGTTATTTTTCCGTAGCCTCCTGGTGGATGATAATGCTCCTTTGCAGCATGCTGTTTATGCTCCCCTTCGTATGGATGACGCTGACAGCATTCAAGACTGCGCCGCAAACCGTGGCGTATCCCATCCAGTGGATCCCCCACCCGTGGACACTGCGCGCCTTTACGGAAGGCTTGGCCACCGGCGGATTTGACCACTACTTTCTGAATACCGCCTTTATCACCCTGATGTGCATACTGGGCACGCTGGTATCGGGATCGGTGGTAGCCTTTGGTTTTGCACGGCTGAATGCTAAACACAAACGTCTTCTGTTCAGCATTGTACTTGCCACCATGATGATTCCGGGCACCGTCACCCTGATCCCCATGTTTGTGCTGTACTCCAAGCTCAAATGGGTGGACACCTTTTTACCGCTGATCCTGCCGAGTTTTCTTGGCGGCGGCGCGTTTAACATTTTCTTGCTCCGTCAATTTTTTGCTTCCATCCCAAGAGAACTAGGCGAGTCTGCCATGCTGGACGGCTGCTCGTGGTTCAAGATCTATCGGAGCATCTATCTGCCCAATACAAAGCCGGCGCTTTTGGTGGTTACCATGTTCACCTTTGTGGGAACCTGGAACGACTATTTCAGTCCGATGATCTACTTGGTCAACCCCAAGAAGTTTACGATTTCCATTGGTTTGGCGGCTTTCAAAAGCCAGTATGGCGGCGCTCAGGATATCGGCCCCATGATGGCGATGTCCTTGCTGGCGCTACTGCCCGTATTAGCCCTGTACCTGATTTGCCAGAAATATTTTGTGGAAGGTGTTGTCACCTCCGGCATGAAGGGATAATATGCACATAGCCTATCCGGTCCCTTGCCAGCAAAACGCGCTTATCATAATGTAAAGGGTGATCGCATGCTTCACGGAAATTCCCTTGACACATTGTTTGTTATCAAGGATACTACCAGCCGGCGCGCTTCCAGCGCCGACCCCGAAGGCACAAACAAAGATTATATTGAAATCCTGCCGGGAAGGACCGTCCCACTTTTACAGGCAAACGGCGCGGGGATTATCCGGCATATCTGGTGTACGCTGTCCTGTCATGGGGAAAATCCCTTGACCGCTCATGTGCTGCGTATGTATTGGGATGGCGAGGAACATCCCAGCGTGGAGGTGCCCCTGGGGGACTTCTTTGGCATCGGGGGAGGCGTGCACAAGAATTTTCAGTCCGAACCGCTTCAGATGTGCCCTCAGGACGGCCGCGCATTCAATTGCTTTTTTCCGATGCCTTTTGAGAAGGGTGCCCGCATTACGGTGGAAAACGAAACGGATTCGGAAACGAAATTTTATTTCTACATTGATTATGAAACCATGGACAGCCTGCCGGCTGGCTGTGCACGCTTTCATGCCCAATGGCGGCGTATGGCCCGCAGCGGCGGCGCCAACCTGTGCGGACCTGACGCGCTGCAGGAACGCAGCCTCCGGGCAGGCGTGGACCGGCCGGAAAAATGGCCCAAACTTTGGGACCTTGTCAATATTGCGGGGGAAGAAAATTAAACCATTTTAGAAGCCGAGGGCAAAGGCCACTATGTGGGCTGCAACCTGAATATCGTCAATTATGAAAAGCAAGCCAACAATTGGTATGGGGAGGGAGATGATATGATCTTCATCGACGGAGACACGCTGCCCACCCTGTCTGGAACCGGCACCGAAGATTATTTCAACACGGCCTACTGCCCCAAGCAGGAATATTCGGCGCCTTACAGCGGGCTGACCGTTTATTCAGGGGATCAGTACGACCGGCCTTGGGCAGGGCAAAACAGCATGTACCGCTTTCACATCAAGGACCCCATCCGCTTTCAAAAGTCCATTCGCGTAACGATTGAAACCGGCCATGCCAACAAGCTATCAAACGATTATTCCAGCACCGCATACTGGTATCAGTTGGAACCCCACAAGGTAACGGCCGCGCTCCCCCCTGCAGCCTTGCGCAAGCCCCGGCAGGATATCAAATAAGCAAACCTGTATAGCGGTGCCGAAAGGTCCGCGCCATCCTAAACCCCCGCTGCCAAAACCCAAAAAAGGCCCCGCTCTCTTGCAATGAGCGGGGCCTTTTGTAACGCCGGTACTATCCTATCGCCACGATGGCCTGCTGCCGTTTTACCCGCAACAGCACAGATTCCAGGACCCTGAAATAATGGTTCAGATCCCTTTGCTCCAGGTAAGCCGCGGCCAGGTCCTGCCCCACAACAAGATCCATGTTCTCGGGCTGGGCGCACAAAAGCACCGCCTGGTCCTTTGCCAGCACGGGGGTCTTGTATACGCGCCCGCCAACCAGCTTGCCTACACGGTCGATCTCCAGCATGCCCGTGCCCGGCTGCAGCCGCTGCAGCTGCATGTACAGCGCGGGGCTCATCACCAGGGAATAGGCGCCGTACACGCCCTTTTCCACCAGCGTTTCAATGGCCGCGGCCACGTCGGAGAACGCGTTCTCTCCCGTTGCCCAGTCCTTTTTAGCCAGCTTGTTCGCGCCGGGGGCGGTGAGCAAGCCCTCGTATCCAAGCTTTTTGTTGCCCAGAAAGACCAGCCTGTCCTCCCTGAGGGCGCAGGCCTGCGCGGCGATCATGGCTTTTGAAAGGTCAAGGGGAAGCCCCGCCTTCTCGCTTGCGGCCATATCCTTGGCGAAGATCCCGAAATCCTCAAAAAGGGTGGGGATCTCCACAAGCTTCCTGCCTTTGTTTACGATAAAGCCCTCCGCGGCGGCTTCCTCCCTTGCCGATGCGTCATCCACCTGGATGCTGTCCACGCCGGCGCCCAGGGGCCCGAAAAGATGCAGGATGCGCCTGCCGGTCAGAACGGCGCGCGCCGCCTTCACAACCGCTTCATCCATCTGTTCCCAAATCTCCGCCGCCAGCGGGGATGATTCTCTGGCCAGATAATCCATGCTTGTCTCCTCCTCTCTTGCGCTTACTTGTCAAGAAGGCTGCCCACGGTGGCGTTTCCCGCGTCCGCGCCGGAGGGCGCGGCGGAAAGCCCCAGTTCCTCCATCACTTCCATCACTTCCGCCTTCCCGGATGCGAAGTGCGCCGCCTCCTCGGGGTCAAGGGCGTTCAGCAGCGTCATCAGTTCGCCCACGTGGGCCTTTTCCTCGTCACGGATCTCGCCGATCACCTTTTTGGCCAGCTCAATATCCGTCGCCTGCACATGGGCGTCGTAGATGTAGATCGCTTCCAGTTCCCCCGCCAGATCAAGGCGGATGGCCTGGATAAGCTCCTGCTTGGTCATTTTCCTTGGCACATTGGCCTGAAAGGGATTTGCAAAGCTTGGCATACATTCACTCTCCATTTCTTTTGATTTTGCCTGTCTTCAGTGTATTTCGCCTTTATAATGGCCCGATTCCTGCCTAGTGAAACAAAATGTGCCGCTTTTACCGGAGGATGGTAATCTTGCCCTCCCCCACCGGATGCTTTTCCTTTGTCCCGGCGGGGTGGCCGACGGCGATGGCGATCTGGAAAGAAGCCCCTTCCGGGAAAGCCAGTTCCTTTTCCAGCATTTCCTTCTCCGGCCCCTCAAAGGCGGCCCTGGGCAGGCCCAGGATCACGCTGCCAAGGCCAAGCCCGTGGGCGGCCAAAGCGATGTTTTGAACCGCGATCCCGCAGTCCAGAACCGCATAGCGCCCCTTGGAATTCGCGGAAAGAAAGATCACCGTGGGCGCGCTGTAGAACACCGTGTAGCCCGGGGCATTCAGCCTGGCAAGCATCGCCTCGTCCGCGCCAATTTTCAGCCGCGCAACTGTTATCCGGTCAACCCTATCGATCAGTTCCCGCTTTTGCACCACGGTAAAATGCCAGGGCTGGCCGTTGCTGGCGCTGGGGGCGTCGGTGGCAGCTTTCAAAAGCAGGTCCAACTGTTCTTTGGAGATTTGTTCGCCGGTGTAGGCGCGGATGCTGCGCCGCTCGTCAATAGCCTGCAAGATGGGATTCGTCATATGAAATGCCTCCTTGTTCCTTGTTTTCGCCCATGGTATGATAGGTCTATAGGGGGTGCCGTCTGCATGGATCATGAAAGTTATATGCGCCTTGCGCTTGCGCAAGCACGGCTGGCCGGGGAAATGGGCGAGGTTCCCGTGGGCGCGGTGGTTTCTGACAGGGAGGGCCGCGTTATCGCCGCCTGCAAAAACCTTCGGGAAACGGACCGCGATCCCCTGGCCCACGCGGAGCTGCTGGCCATCAAGCAGGCGGCCCAGGCACTTTCAGGCCGCAGGCTGTCTGGCTGTACCCTGTACGTAACGCTGGAGCCCTGCCCCATGTGTGCCGGGGCCATGGTGATGGCCGGGCTTGATGCCTGCGTCTTTGGAGCGTATGACAAAAAGCAGGGCTGCGGCGGCAGCGTGTATGATCTTCTGAACGACCCTGCCTTTTCCCACCGGGTGAAAACCCTGGGCGGCATCCTGGAAGAGGAATGCAAGGCGCTTCTGCGGCAGTTCTTCGCGGCCAGGCGGGATTAATGCCCTTTCACGATGGCAATCAGCTCCCGGACCACCCTTTCCATGTCCGCCTGGGTGCCGATGGAAACCCGCAGATACGGCGCGGTCCTCGGGGCATTGAAGTGCCTTACCAGGATGCCCCTTGCTTTCAATGCCGCCAGCACCCCGGCGGCGTTTTCATGGTGCGCTTTGACAAACAGGAAATTCGCCCGGCTGGGGAGAACCGGGATGCCCGCCTCAGCAAGCGCGTTTTGGGCCCAGTCCCGGGTCGCAGCCACCTGGCCGTTGATCCGGCTGTAATACGCCGCATCCTCAAGGGCCGCGGTTGCCGCAGCCTGGGCCAGCCTGTCCAGGGTATAGCTGTTGAAGCAGTCCTTCACCCGCCGGAGCCCTTCCATCAGATCTGGATGCCCCATGGCGTAGCCCACCCTGAGCCCCGCCAGGCAGTGGGATTTGGACAGGGTGCGCACGATGAGCACATTGTCAAAGCGCGCAAGCAGCGGCACGGCGTTTTCCGGCGCGAAGGCCTCGTAGGCTTCGTCCACCAGCAGGATCTCTCCTTTTTTTTGAAGGTGCGCCGCCAGCTTTTCAAGCTCGGATACCGCAAGATGGATCCCCGTGGGCGCGTTGGGGTTGGCCAGCACCACCGGCGCATCCTGAAAAAACGCGGGAAGGTCTACCGCAAAATCCTCTTTCAGGGGAACCGTCTCGTACACCGCGCCGAAAAGCCTGGCGTATATGGGATAGAAGGAATAGGTGATGTCCGGGGCCAGCACCCGCTTGCCCGCAAAAAACGCCGCGAAGGCAAAGGCAAGCACTTCGTCCGACCCGTTCCCCGCAAACACCTGCCCGGGGGATACGCCGTTGGCCTTGGCAATGGCCTCGCAAA
This sequence comes from Bacillota bacterium, assembly GCA_023459275.1. Classification (GTDB taxonomy): domain Bacteria; phylum Bacillota; class Clostridia; order Christensenellales; family Aristaeellaceae; genus JAEWAH01. The sequence goes on from JAEWVC010000052.1 coordinate 47,760, forward strand.
GCCCGGTGCAATCCATATCCGGGTAGAGACGGAGGCTTCTGGCCGCCTCCCGCATGGCCTCCTCCGCCTTGGGGCTGGGGGGATAGGGGTTCTCGTTGGTGTTGAGCTTGATGTATTGCTGGTCCTTGGGCTGCTCGCCGGCCGTATAGGGCTTCAGGCTTTGCGCCAGGACGCTGAAATAAGCCATGGGAAAAACCCCCTTTGATGAAGGTGGTATCAATATACCATCGCCCAGGCCTATTGTAAACCTTCTTCCCCCCATTTTCCCTCTGTTTCATACAAAATAGGGCTGGCGGATCACAGAAAAAATGAGTATAATAAGACAGTTGAAACGGAGGGTTTGTCCTGCTTATCCATACGATTGTATCCGATCTGGACGACACGCTGCTGGATGACGGCATGCGGCTGTCAGCTTATACGCTGTCCGTGCTGAAGCGGGCCATGGACAGGGGGATCCGGGTGGTGCTGGCCAGCGGCCGCGCGGGGGCCAGCATGCGAGAATATGTCGCGCAGGTGGGCTCAGATGCCCCTTATATCGCCTGCAACGGCGGGGAGATCATCGCGCCTGATAGCCACCGGGTGCTGGACAGCATTACGTTTTCCGTGGGGCAGGCCAGGGACTGTGTCCGCTTTGCCAAGGAAAACGGCTTTTACGTTCACTTTTATAAAGGGGACCATTTCTATTATGACGGCGATCCGGATTTTGGCCGGATGTACGAAGCCGCCGCCGGGCTTTCGGGCGTCCGGGTGATGGATGCGCAGGCCGGCATTACCGCTCCCGTGCCCAAGCTGTTGTGTATCGGGGAGCCGGGGGCCATTTCGCGGCTGCTAGCGCTGGGGAAAAAGCGCTTTGGCGGCAGCGTGTCCCTAACCATCAGCAAGCCCATGTTCCTGGAAATGACGCCCTCGGGCGCCGACAAGGGCAGCGCTTTGAGGCGGCTATCCGCCTTTATGCCCATTGACCCCTGCACCACCCTGGCCTTTGGCGACAGCATGAATGATATGACCATGCTCAGGTGGGCAAAATACGGCGTGGCTATGGAAAACGCGGCACCGGAGGTCCGGGAGGGCCTTTCCTATATTTGTTCCCCCAATACCCGGGACGGCGTGGCGAGGTTCATCGCCCGCAACGTACTGAAGGAGGATGTCCCCGCATGATCCAGGCCAAGGATTTTGCCGAATCGCTGCAGCTCAAGGAGCTGTCCCCCTCCGTGAGAAAGGAGTGGGACATCCGCACCACGGACCTGAATAGGCCCGGTATGCAGTTCTGCGGCTTTTACGAATATTTTGCCTACGAGCGGCCCCAGGTGATCGGCAAGGTGGAAATGACCTATCTGGAATCCCTGGAGCCCGACGCAAGGCGCAAAATGCTGAAGACCTATTTCAGCTACAACCTTCCCTGCGTCATCATCTGCCGGGGCATGACGCCGCCGCCGGACCTGATTGAGGAGGCCGCGCTCCGGGATATCGCCGTGTTCCAAACGCCCCTTGTCACCACCAAATTCACCTTCAGCGCCATCAATTTCCTAAACCGCCGCCTGGCCCCGCGCATCACCAGGCACGGCGTATTGGTGGATGTGTACGGCGTGGGCGTGCTGTTGACCGGGGAAAGCGGCGTGGGCAAGAGCGAGGCCGCTTTGGAGCTTGTCAAGCGCGGCCACCAGCTGGTGGCTGACGACGTGGTGGACATCTGCCGGGTCAGCGATGACCGCCTGACCGGCGAGGCCCCGGAGATGGTGCGCCACTTCATGGAAATCCGGGGCATCGGCATCATCGACATCAGGGCCATGTACGGCGTGGGCTCGGTGATCGTGAACAAGACCATTGACCTGGTGATGCACATGGAGCAGTGGGATGACAGCAAGGAGTACGACCGCCTGGGGCTCACGGAGGAGACCATCACCATCCTTGGGGTGAAGGTGCCCCATCAAATTATGCCGGTCAGGCCCGGCCGGAACCTGGCCATCATCATTGAGGTGGCCGCCAGAAATTTAAGCCTCAAGCGCCTGGGGTACAGCGCGGCCCACGAGCTGGACCGCCGCCTCTCCGACATGCTTTCCAGAAACGCGGGAAACGATTGATTTTTATTTTTATAGACAAGGCAGGGATGGGATATGGTGTTTATCGGCATCGATCTTGGCGGCACGGGCATCTCGGTGGGGATCGTGGACGAGTCCGGCAAAATCCTTCAGGAGGGGCACGTGCCTACCCTGGCCATGCGGCCTTATCAGGACATCGTGAAGGACATGGCGCTATGCACCCTGGATACGCTCCAAAAGTCCGGGCATGATCTTGCGCAGGTGCACAGCGTGGGCATCGGCGTGCCTGGCATCGCCAACCCCGACACGGGGGTGGTGGTGTTCTGCACCAACTTGAGCTGGCATGATGTCCCCCTTCGGGAAGAATTTCAAAAGTATATCGATAAACCTGTTTTCATCGATAATGACGCCACAGTGGCCGGGTATGCCGAAAGCGTGGCGGGTATCAGCGCGGGCTGCCACTCCAGCATCTTTCTCACCCTGGGCACCGGGGTGGGCGCCGGCATCATCCTGGGCGGAAAGCCCTGGAGCGGCTTCCACAACGTGGGCAGCGAGATCGGCCACATCACCCTGGAACTGGACGGCGAACCCTGCACCTGCGGCAACCGGGGCTGCCTGGAACGCTATTGCAGCGCCACCGCCGTCATCCGCATGGCGCGCCAGGCGCTGGCGGTCCATCCCGAAAGCCTCATGTCCGCCATGTGCCAGGGTGACCCGGAAAAGATCAACGCCAAGCTGGTGTTCGACGCCGCCCGTGAAGGCGATGAAACGGCGCTGAAAATCTTCCGCCGCTACGTAAAATACCTGGCCATCGCCATCAACACCCTCATCGCCTTCATGGACCCGGAGGTCATTGTGCTGGGCGGCGGGGTAAGCCGGGCCGGGGATTTCCTGCTGGATGCCGTCCGGGCGGAGGTGCCCCAGTACCTGATGTTCAAGACCATGCCCTATTCCAGGGTTGAGCTGGCCAGCCTGGGCGCGGAAGCCGGAATCATCGGCGCGGCCATGCTGGGCAAATGACCCCGGATCAAGAAAGGAGAAAACCAATGTCTGTCTCCGTAAGGTCTCTGTTTTCAGCCCCTCCGGAAAAGGATATGGAGAAGGTGAAGCTTTCCGGATGGGTGCGTACGGTGCGCGACAGCAAGGCCTTTGCCTTTATTGAGCTCAACGACGGCACCTACTTCAAAAACCTGCAGATCGTGTGCGAGGATGGCCGCACGGAAGATTTTCAAAGCGTGCCCCGCATCACCCTGGGCAGCGCCATTGAGGCGGAGGGCACCCTTGTTGTGACTCCCGGCATGAAGCAGCCCTTCGAGCTCAAGGCGGACAGGGTCACGGTGATTGGCGCCTGTGATCCGGAGTATCCCCTGCAGAAAAAGCGCCACTCCTTTGAGTACCTGCGCACCCTGGCCCACCTGCGCCCCCGCACCAACACCTTTGCCGCGGTGTTCCGCATCCGCTCCCTGGCGGCGCAGTTATTGCACGCCTTCTTTGCGGAGCGGGGCTTCGTGTACGTCCATACCCCCATCATCACCACCAGCGACGCGGAGGGCGCCGGGGAAATGTTCCGGGTGACCACCCTGGACATTAACAACCCGCCCCGGGACGATGCGGGCCGGGTGAAAGAGAGTGAGGACTTTTTCGGCAAGTCCGCCAGCCTTACGGTGAGCGGGCAGCTGAACGTGGAATCCTACTGCATGGCCTTCCGCAACGTGTACACCTTCGGCCCCACCTTTAGGGCGGAGCGCAGCTATACCGCGCGCCACGCCGCGGAATTCTGGATGGTGGAGCCGGAGATCGCCTTTTCCGACCTGTTTGACGACATGGCCCTGGCGGAGGAAATGCTGAAATATGTCCTCTCCGGCCTGCTGGATAAGGCCGCTGCGGAGCTGGAATTCCTGAACGCCTTTGTGGACAAGGGGCTCATCGGGCGCCTTGCCCTGGTGGCCTCCAGCGATTTTGCAAAAACCACCTATACCGATGCCATTGACATCCTCAAAAGCAGCGGCGAAACCTTTGAGTACCCCGTCCAGTGGGGCATGGACCTGCAAACAGAGCATGAGCGGTACCTGGCGGAAAAGCATTTTCAAAAGCCTGTGTTTGTGTACAACTACCCCAAGGAGATCAAGGCTTTCTACATGCGCATGAACGACGATGGCAAGACCGTGGCCGCGGTGGACCTTTTGGTGCCCGGCGTGGGTGAGCTCATCGGCGGCAGCCAGCGCGAGGAGCGGTACGAAAATCTGGAAAGCCGCATCCGGGAGCTTGGCATGAAGCCGGAGGATTACTGGTGGTACCTGGAGCTGCGCAAGTACGGCGGCACGCCCCACGCCGGCTTCGGCCTGGGCTTTGAGCGGCTGATCATGTACGTGACCGGCATGGGCAACATCCGCGATGTGCTGCCCTTCCCCCGCACCACCGGCAGCGCGGACTTCTGATCAGGCGCCTTTCCAGCTTGCTCAATCGCCGCCGCGGTGCGCTGCTTTCGCGGCTTGTAAAACGGTGCTGGCGCCTGGCTCCCGTCTGGGCGGAAAAGGGCCGGGTGGAAGCGGGAAGCGAAAAGGAGGGCCGGAAGGCCCTTTGGCCGCGTCCGCGGACGCGAAATCCTTCACGTTGAATAACAATAGGCAGCGTATGCGCTTAGCGCGGCGGACCCAACCCTATTTTTGAGTAGCATATTTTAAGTGGGCTGCCGGGAAGGGCAGCCCGCTTTGCTTTTCTGATGAAGTGCTCTCCCGCTTCCGGCAGGAAAAACATGCCTGGCGGCGAATTCAGCTTTTTGGTGAGACGGCACAGGCCGCTTACGGGTATGATCATCGGACAGGAGGGAACCGGTATGCAGCAATCAAAAATTGATCCGCAATTCATGGCGCAATTGGAAAAGGCGCAATTGGATGAAGAGTATGGCGCCGCTCTTTATACCTTTATGTCGCACAGGGAGAAAAATCCCCACAACAAGCAATTGCTTGCGCAGATGGCGCAGGATGAGAAGCAGCATTCCGCCGTATGGCAGGGCATTACGGGCAAAGCGCTCAAGCCCCGGGCCGGGCGGCTTCTGTGGCTGAAGCTGCTGACGGTTGTGCTGGGCTTTACCTTCGCGGTAAAAACCATGCAGAAGAACGAGCAGCTCACTCAAACCCTGTATGAGCGCCTTACCAGGGAACTGCCCCAGGTGGCCGCCATGCTTACGGATGAGCGCCGCCACGAAACGGAACTGTACGGCATGCTGGACGAGGAGCGTCTGCACTACGTGGGCGCCATGGTGCTGGGGCTCAACGACGCGCTGGTGGAGCTGACCGGCGCCATTGCCGGGGTGACCTTTGCCCTTGCCGATACCAAGCTGGTGGCCATGACGGGCATCATCACCGGCGTGTCCGCCACGCTGTCCATGGCCGCGTCCAACTACCTTGCGGAACGTGCCCAGGGCGGCAAGGACGCCTTGAAATCCAGCGCCTATACCGGCGCTGCCTACCTGATCACCGTGGCGCTGCTGGTGCTGCCCTACCTGCTCTTCCCGGCGCCCCTGTATATCGCCGCCTTTGCCGCGATGATCTTCCTGGCGCTTTCCATCATCCTCTTTTTCAACTACTACGTTTCCGTCGCCAAGGAGGAGCCCTTCCTGCGCCGGTTTGTGGAAATGGCGGTTATCTCCCTGTCGGTGGCGCTGATTTCTTTTGTGATCGGGCTTCTGGCCAAACAGCTGCTGGGGCTTGACACCATGTGATCAGGACTGCCTACAGAAAAATCCGGAGAAGGGAAAACGGGCCAACAGGAGCCCGCACCTTTCTCCGGATTTTTCTGTTCCGAAGGATTTTCCTATATCGTTTATCTGTAAGATGCATCCCCGCTTCAGATGCATCACCCTTACTTGGCAGGTTCCTCCCCCTTTGGCGCAGCCGGCAGCCGCAACAGCCATGCGGCACCTGCCTGAAGCGCGGCGATTGGCGGAAAGAGGATCACGGTCAGCATCAGGCCAAGCTCGTAGGGAAGGCTGCTGCGGGCATCCGCATGGAACCGCTTGACCCCCATTCTGCCAAGCAGCGATCCGGCTGGAATGCCGTAGGCGTTGCCCATCATCATGCCGCGGGCGGCGCCCAGGATGGCCATGGCTTTCGCCTGTCCGTAGGCCGACACGGTCTGCCGCCAGGCCTCACAGGAGGGCTTCCCACGGGTGTCCGCGTAATGCTGGGCAAACAGGACGGCCTTCATTTCTTCTTTGGGCACATCCCGCATTTCCCCCGAAAGCATCGCGCCAATCTCCTCCGCGGAAAGGCCCGCCTCCAGTGCCATTTTCGTGTGCGCCCAGGAGCACATGGCGCAGCCGTTCACTTGGGTGACGGCAATCATCAGCCGTTCCGCAAGCTTTTTGGACATCGTGCCGCTTTTTTCCCCGCGGATAAGATAGGGAAACGTGCGAATCGCCTTATAGATAATCCCATATGCTTCCCAAAGGGTAAAGAGCCTGGATTCCGTCATCTGCGTCTTCATCCTGTGCTTTCTCCCGCCCCACGCGGGCCGGGGAATGTGGCTTCGCCGTGACGGAAGGAGATCCCCCCCCCCCGCGGTGTCAGCGGCCGTACCGCGCCACCAGTTCGTCCATGACCGCGTCCCATTCAAGGTCATAGCCCATGTCTTCGGGATGCTCCCCGTACCAGGCAAGCACCTGGCGGATACCCTGCTCAAAGGGGACGGTGGCCGCAAAGCCCGGCACAAAGGTCTTTATTTTCGTATTGTCAAACACGGCATTTTGGCTCTTGTCGCCCAGCAGCCCGCCCCGCTCCTCCGGCAGCCGCCTGGCGATGGCGTCGGTGGCCACGTGTACAATCTCCGGCTTTTCCCCAACCGCGCCGGCAATGATCTGCAAATACATATCCCAGGTCATGGCCTGGTCGCCTGTGATGTGGAAGGCGTGGCCCACCGTTTGCAGCCTGCCCATGAGGCCCACGAAGGCTTTGGCAAAGTCGGTATTGTGGGTCAGCGTCCAGTAGGTGGTGCCGTCTCCAGGCACCACAATGGGCTTGTGGGCCTTCAGGCGGTGGATCAGGGAGTAGCGTATGGCCCTGGAATTCAGCGCCCAGGGGATCATACCCCCGCCGTAGGTATGGGAGGGCCGCACGATGGTCACGGGAAATCCCGCTTGCTGATACGCCGCCAAAAACGCCGCCTCGCAGGCGATCTTCTGGCGCGCATACTCCCAATAGGGGTTGCATAGCGGCGTGCTCTCGGTAATGGGCAGGCAGGCGGGAGGCTTTTGGTACACCGACGCGCTGGAGATAAACAGAAACTGGCCCGTTTTCCCGGAAAACAGCTCAATGTTCTGCCTGGCCTGCTCCGGCGTAAAGGTCAAGTAATCGCACACCACGTCAAAGGATTCGTCTTGGAGCACAGCCTCCATGGCCGCCCTGTCCCGCACATCCGCGTGCAACTGCCGGACGCCCTCCGGCACCCCCTTTTGATTGCCCCTGTTGAGGAGGATCAGCTCCCATCCCTCCTCAAGCGCCCTTGATGTAACCGCCGTGCTGATGACACCCGTACCTCCGATGATCAATACCTTCATCATCCGTCTCCTTTGCTGCGGGAGCAAAAAAACCTTTACACCCCGCTGTCATGTTGGGAAAGTTGTGCTATGATATATGCATCAGCCGTTCAAGGAAAACCAAGGAGGCTCCCCCATGGCCGAAAAGCGTGAAAACATCTGGAACGTACCCAACGCCCTGACGATGCTCCGGGCGGCGCTGATCCCCGTATTTCTTGTGCTCTATTTCAGGGACCTTCGGTATTGGGCGCTGGCGGCGTTTTTAACAGCCAGCTTTACCGACCTGTTGGACGGGTACATTGCCCGCAAGTACCACCTGATCACCAACTTCGGGAAGCTGATGGACCCCCTGGCAGACAAGCTGATGGTGATTACCGTGCTGCTTGTCCAGACCGTTATGGTGCCCCTGCCCGCGTCCGCGGTGGTCATCGTGATCCTCAAGGAGCTTATCATGGTGGCTGGCGGCGTCTATATGCTGAAAAAGGGGATCGTGGTCCACAGCGAGCTGGTGGGCAAGGCCGCCCAGTTCCTGTTCATCGCGGCATTGACCCTTTCCTTCTTCCATGAGGATTTCCTAAACGCCGGTGCGCCGCAGTACGATATGATCCTGCTGTGGATCTCCGTGGGCCTGACGCTTTTGGCCCTGGCCTTCTACGCCCGCCGGGCCATCGAGAAGCTGAAGGCGGCAAAGGGGCAGGGAAAATAACGGCTACTCCTTCTTTTCCACAGCCGCCCAGGCCAGCACTGCTTCCGCCGCGGGCTTTGTCATGCCTGGCACTTGCAGCAATTCAGTAAACGAGGCCTTTTTCACCGCCTGCAGGGAATGGAAGTGCTTAAGTAGTGCCTTCCTGCGCTGGGGGCCGATACCGGGGATGTCCTCCATCTGGCTGTGCACGTTTTCCTTGCCCCGCAGGTTCCGGTGGTGGGTAATGGCAAAGCGGTGCGCCTCATCCCTTATGCGCTGGATCAGGTGCAGCGCAGGGGAATGTTTGTCCAGCAGAATAGGGTACTCTCTGTCCGGCAGATAGATTTCTTCCAGACGCTTGGCCAGGCCGAACATGGGCACGTTGGCCCCGGCCTCACGCATGGCCCGCAACGCGAAGGCCAATTGCTCCGGCCCGCCGTCGATGAGCACCAGATCCGGGAAATCCGAAAACCGGCCGCCCTCCATGGGCAGCCCGGCCTCCTGCCGTTCCTTCTGTTCCGTAAGCCCGTGGCTGAACCGGCGGCCCACCACCTCGTTCATGGAGGCGAAGTCGTTGGGTCCCTCCACCGTCTTGATGCGGAAATGCCGGTACTCCTTCTTGGCCGGCTCCCCATTGATGAACACCACCATGGAAGCCACGCTCAAAGCGCCCTGGGTATTGGAGATGTCATAGCCCTCCATGCGCCGGGGCGCTTCTTTTAGACCCAGCGCCTCCCCCAGCGCCGCCATAGCGCCCGTGGTCCGCTCCTCCCGGATGGCGCTGCGGGCGTTCCGCTTTTCCAGGGCATCCAGGGCGTTCTTCTCCGCCAGCATAATCAGGTCGTGCTTTTCCCCGCGCTTGGGCGTCAAAAGCGTTACCGCGCCGCCCTTCGCCTCCCGGAGCCAGGCTTCCAGCTCCTCCCGGCTTTCTGGCAGCTCCTGGCAGAGCACCTGCCTTGGGATCAGGTTTCCGTCCTCGTAATACTGGGTCAGGAAGGCGGCCAGCGCCTCGCCCTTGTCGTCGCCCCCGGCCTGGGGAAGCACAAAGGAATCCCCGCCGATCATCCTTCCGCCCCGGACGTACAGCACCTGCACCATGGCATCCAGCCCGTCCTGGGCGATGGCCAGCACATCCTGGTCCGCGCCGCTTACCTGGATGGCCCGCTGCCGCTCCATCAAAAGCTCCACATCGGCGATCTTGTCCCGCAGGTTGGCCGCCCGCTCAAAGCGCAGCTCCCCGGCCGCCTTTTCCATCTCCTCCCGCATGCTCTTCACCACGTCCTGGTACCTGCCGCCAAGGAAGGCCAGCACCTGCTCCATCATGGCGCTGTATTCCTCCCTGGTGCATTTGTTGGCGCAGGGGGCCAGGCACCGGCCGATCTCGTACTGCACGCAAGGCCGGCGCGGGCTTTTCAGGGGCAGGTCCAATGTACAGGATCGCAAAGGGAAAATATTCTGAACCGCGTCCATCACCTGCCGGACCACCGTGGCGCCGATGTAGGGGCCGAAGTATTTCGCCCCGTCCTTTTCGATGCGCCTTGCCACTTCCAGCCTTGGAAAGGGCTTTTGCATATCCACCCGCACATAGGGGTAATGCTTGTCGTCCTTCAGCAGGATGTTATAGTAGGGCTTGTGGCGCTTGATAAGGTTGCATTCCAGGATCAGCGCCTCCAGGTTGGTGGAGCAGAGCATGATATCAAAATCGTCGATCTTTTCCACCATAGCCGCCACCTTCAGGGTGTGCCCGCGGCTGTTTTGGAAATAGCTGCGCACCCTGTTTTTCAGGTTCACGGCCTTGCCCACATAGATGATCTCCCCCTGCCGCTTCATCAGGTAGCAGCCGGGGCTGTCGGGCAGATTTTCAATTTTCAGGCGCAATTCATCCGTCATTTGTTTTCCTACTTTCAAAAAAGCCGGGCAGCTTGGCTGCCCGGCCCATGAAACCTATTCTGTTTTCCTGAAAACCCTGATGTTATTCCTCGTCGTCTTCTTCGTCATCCAGGTCTTCATCGTCGTCTTCACTGAAGTTGGTTTGAACCACCTGAATGAGTTTTTCCATCAGGTCCTCGTCCACGGGCACGAATTCTTCCACTTCTTCGCCATTTTCCTCGGTGGAAGTGAGCACCTTCATAATGTAAAGGTCTGTCTCCTCATCGTGGTCGCAATCGCACCCACAGGCTTCGCATTCCTCACAGGATTCGTCTTCACTGTCCTCTGCAGCGCCAAGGACCACATATTCCTCACCATTGTAGAAGAAGTACTCCATGACCTGCAGAAGGAGCTTATTTCCCTCCTCGTCCGTTGCTTCGACGATATCCGGCTGGTCATCCTCGTACAATGGAATCACCCCGCTTCCTTGCATCCCGCAGCCTTTTTTTGCCGCGCCTTCGATGCATGCTTCACAAGTATTTTCCCTTGGTTCCGTCCTGATTATACCAGAACCGGCCAAAATGCGCAAGGTTTGGGTCAAACATTTTAGCTTTGACAAACGCGGCTTGACGGGGCTATACTATTAATTGGGGCGCTTTTTGGAAAGCGGCGTCAGGCTGCCGTCCGTTTCCTTGATGCGCACGCTGTCCAGGGTCTGCCGCACGTTCTCCCGAAACGCTTTCAAGTACTCACTGCGCAGCGCCTGCTGCTCTATAATTTCCCCTTCGGTGAGACCCACCGTTTTCTTTTTTCTGGCCAATTCATTGATCCTTCGGATTTTGTCCTCGTTCATCATGATCCTCCGAAAGCAGGTGTCGGTATGGTAGAGGGAAGATGGCTCCCCCCCGGCAAAGACATCGAACCGGCGCTTGCGCTGCGCCGGGAGATTTTTCACCTGGAAAAGGACGAAACGGACGCTCTTGCCTGGCAGGCCATCGCCCTCATGGAAGGGAAGCCCGTGGGTACGGGCCGCATCTGGTGGCAGGACGGGGCTTTCCATATCGGCATGATCGGCGTGCTGGAGGCTTATCGAAGCCTTGGCTTCGGCGATTTTCTCACGCGGCTGCTGCTGTACAAGGCGCAGACCCACGATGCGGGCCTGGTGCTTTTGCGTACCCCGCCGGAGACGGCGCCCTTTTTTGAAAGATACGGTTTTTCGCCCTGCGGGAAAGCAGGGCAGGACGGCGTTATCCCCTATGCGCTGAAGGGGTCGGAGATCGCTTTGGACGCCTGCCGGGGCTGCCGCCGCTGAAGCGGCTCATATATCCTGAATTTCATCGGTGCCCGGCCCCTGCATCCTGGCGCGGCCAAGCGCGTCCCCGGCCATGGTCATCCACTGGGCGGCCACCATGTTGTCCGCGGGGAGCCCGTACACCACGCCCGCGCACAGGGACAGGGTCGCCAGCGGGTCATCCGCCCAGCATTGCTTTTGAAGCTGTTCCCGCAGCCTCGCGAGAAGCATCCCCGTATCCTGCCGGGACGGCCCGGAGTACAGGATGACGAAAGACTCCTCCTCATACCTGCCCAGAAAGTCAGACTGGCGTCGAACAAAGGGCTTCAGGGCCGCGGCAAACTGGCGTAGCCTCGCCGCGGCGGCCACTGAGCCTTTTTCTTTGCGCACTCTTTCCATGCCGTCGGGGGACAGGACCAGCACCGCCACCGGGATACGGTTGCGCACGCACAGGGGCCATACGGCCTCCACCCAGGCGCTCACGGCTTTCCGGTTGTTCATCTGCACCTGTTCGTCCCAGGTGGTCAGCCGGGTAAGCCGGACCGACAGCTCCTCCCTTTCCTGCGCTCCGTCCGCAAGCCGCGTTTCCAGGAAGTATTTTTCCGCCGCGCGGCGGTACCGCTCCCTGGACAGCGCATACGCGGCCGCCACAGCCAGCAGCCCGGGCAAAAGCAGGATGGGCCCGTTCACCGTGAGGAGCATGGCCAAAAAGTATCCGCCGAAGCAGGCGATGCTCAGCCCCCCGGTCATCACCATGGACGCTCCCAGCAGCACCGCCGGGGCCATGGTCACAAAGGCCGACTGCATCTGCGTGCTCAAAAACAGGATGCACAGGTCCACCACCGTATAGTATACGGCAAACACCACCTGGCAGGCCCACAGCGCCGGTACGGGCATGGCATTCTTCGCCTGCCTCAGAAAAAAGAGACCGAACACCATGAGGCCGGTCACCGCCAGCAGCGCGAACCACCTCATCAGCGGGTCGCGCATGACCCCCAGGTCTTTCAGGGAATACAGCACGGCGGCCTGTATCAGCGCACCGGCGATGCTCACAAGCCCCAATGGAAAGCAATTGCCGCGGACGGCCTTTTGAAAAAACGTGTCTTCCCGCCCGCGTACCTCAGGCGGCAGTTCCCCTGTTACAAAACGGCGCAGCGCATCTTTATCCGCTTTCATCTATCGTTCCCTCCCAAAGGCGGTCGGGTCATGCTTGCAGTTGGTCACGTTTGGTTCTTTCCCACAGGAACAGTGCTGCGGCCGCGAGCGCGGCCATTGCAAAGGACATCATAAGATACTCCCTGGTCAGGTTGTCGCTGGTATCCACCGCAAATTCCTTGACCACGGCCAGGACGATGGCGGCTGCCGCAATAAGCCAGGCGGCGATGACCCCTCCGCGCAGGCCTTCCCGCCTGATCACCCGGATGCTGAACACCGCGATGGCCGCCACCGGCAGCAGGATGCTGATGATCTGGGAAGCCCTGACAAAACCCAGCAGCAGATGCCTGTCATCCCGGAGGCTCTCCAGAACCACCTGGGCGGAGCCGAACAGGGTGATAAACACCAGCGCAAGATCGCCGGGCTTTGCCGCCCCCGCCTTTTTGCCAAGGAACAAAATAACCATCACCGCAAGCAGCAGCACGGCGGCGGCGGCCTCATACCGGAACACCGCCTGGAACACGTCGTCGCTCCAGGTTTCCTGAATGCCAAAGAAGGGGCTCTGCCGCATCCACTCCGCCTCGATGCTCCTGCCCCGGCCCAGCACCGTATAGATTTCCCCCAGCCTGGCCAGGGCGATGAAAGCGCCGGCCGAAACCGCCATAAGGTCCAGAAGGCTGCCTAAGCGCACGCGCTTCACCTTTGCGGCGATGACGGCCGCCAGGCCCGCGCCCATCAGCGCGCCCATCATGGAGAACCCGCCGTCCCAGAAGTACAGCATGGCCGCGGGCTGGCCGATCTGCTCCAGATAATACCCCAGGTTGACAAGGCAAAAAACCAGCCTGCCAAAGACCAGCCCCAGGGGGATGGACAAAGTTGCGGCCAGCAGCACGGCGTCACCTGAAAGCTTTTTCTTTTTCGCAAGGAGCAGCAATAAAACAACCCAGAGTGCCGCCCCCAGGGATACAAACAGGCCGTATGCATACACCGTCAGGCCAAGAAATGGGAAAGACTGCACATCCTCAAACATGGCGCTTCTCCTTTGTGAAAAGGGCGGTCATTGCCAGGAGGCGGGATCCACCGCGGAGGCAAAATAGATGATGTCGCTGGTGGACCGCTCGGATTTGATCTTGTTATGGCTGTAGAACGCGTTGTTAAAGATCAGCGCGGAGGAATTGCCCCCGTCCAGGTTGAAGGCCTGGGTGCAGCCCAGCTCCTTCATGAAGGCCGCCAATACGTTCAGGTCCAGGCCGGGCGAATCGTCCAGCCGCCCGTCCACCGCCACCATCACGTACTCCAGGGGGCCTACCTGCCCGATGGCCGAGCGCGGGTTGGGCCGCCGGATGTCAAACTGATAGGATTCCGGCAATTCCTGCACCGCGCCGTCAATGATCAGCGCCGGGCCAAAGGTAAAGGCCTGCAGGATGGGATTCTCCGTGTCCGCCATCATGGCCGCGAACTGCGCCATTTTGTCGGAAACCAGGATATGAAAATCCCCGCGGCTGTCCACCGCCAGCACATGCAGGCTGCCCTTGTCCTTGGAGGGCGTGCGGTAGATTTGGCCCTGGCGGGCGATGTACAGGTAGTTGCCCTTGTCGTTGTTGGCGTAATAGTCCCCGTTCATGGCCACCACCGCGTTGTTGTTCTTGGCCAGGGCGGAGGTCTTGTTGGTTCTGTTGGAGCCGAAAGGCCCCGCCAGCCCGGTACGGAATTGGCTGGCGTCGGCGATCTTCACATGGGCTATGTGGCACATGGAGCCTTCCACTTCCCGGTGCTCCATGGTCACGGTGATGCTTGCATCCTGGTAGGTGTCCTCCGTATAGCAGGCGGGGTTAGGCAGCAGGCCTGCGGAAAAATCTATGGGCAGCGCCGCCGGCACCGCGGTGGCTTCCGGCGCGGAGCCGCCGCTGGCGCTTACCGTAAGCGCGGCGCCGGAGTCTGCCGGTTCCTGCGAATCTTCATCAGACAGGAGGAAAATGTTGTCGTTATACGCGTTTTCCGCGGAGAGCAGCACAGCGCCCGAGGGCACCACAAAGGGCAGCACCAGCAGCATCAGCACGATCAAGAGGGCGTAAACGGATTTTTCCACACGGCGGTCCTTTTCCATAACGGTCACTCCTTGTCCTGCGCGCCCTGCCAGGTATCCTCCGGCACGGCCGAGGCGAAATAAATGATATCGGAGATGTTGCGGGCCGATTTATCATCCATCTTGTTGTAATACTGTCCGTTGAATACCATGGCGGAGGAGCCGCCCCCGTCCAGATTGAAAGCCTCCTGGCATCCAAGTTCCCCCATGAACTCCGCCAGCATTTTCAGGGTGATCCCCCTGGAATAACCGTCCATGCGGCCTTCCACCATCACCAGCACATATTCCAGCGGGCCGGCCTGGCCGATGGCCACCCGGGGCGCCCGGTCCTGGGGGGAAAAGCCATAGCTGTTGTAGACCACCTGCACCTCCCCGTCCATGACCAGGGCGGGGCCGAAGGTAAAGGCATTGACAACGGTATGCCCGGACTCCAAAAAAGCCGCCAGATCCGTTTTGCCGGATTTTTTGAGGATGTGGAAATCCCCGTTTTCATCAATGATCAAAAGATCCAGGCCCTTTTTGCTCAGGGTTTTGATGTATGTCTCCCCCTGCCGGACCGTGTATCCCCTGCTGCTGTACTGGAAATAGTCGCCGTTGATGGCCACTACCGCGTTGGCTTCCGTGGCCATTTGAAGGGGCTTGGCCGTTTTCTTGGAGCCGTAGGGCCCGGCCAGCGCGGTGCGCAGCTGGGTGGGATCGCTGATTTTGACCCAGGCGATGTTGTACACGGAATCGCCTATTTTCCGGCTCTCCAGGCTCACGGAGATGGTTTCGTCCTCGTAGGCCGTTTCCGACAGATACCCTGCGGGATTGGGCGCATACCCCCGCGAAAAATCAAGAGGAAGAAAGTACCCTTCCCCCAGGGCAAAGGATGCCTGGCAGGCCAGCAAAACCATCATCATAACCGCAGCGATACGCCGTTTTTTCATCCCAGCTCCGCTCCTTGCCTTTGATCCTGCGGATGCTTTCCGAAAACCCAGCGCCGCTGCACGCGGTAATTGACAAAGAACAGCACCGTACTCACGATGATCACCGCCAAAACATAGGGGAAGTTCAGATACTTGACCGCGGATGTCACCGCGCTCCAGGACACAACCCACGAGAAGGCGCACAGGATCAAATAGCGCAGCAGCGTGTTGGCGTCCTCCCGGCGGGCGGCGCTGAAACGGAACACAAAGGTCTTGTTCACCAAAAAATTGACCAGGGAGGAAACCACCCGGGCCGTGCCCATGGCGACGGCGGTGCGCCCCGCTTCCCTGAGCCCGGCATTTTGCAAAAGCCCGTACAGCAGAAAGTTGATGCCCAGGTCCAGCCCGGTAGCCAGGAAGGAGGAGGACAGGAACCTGAAAAAATTCTTGAAAATCACCTTGTAGATGCGGATGCTGTCCTTGACGGTGTTAAAATGGGTGCCCTTGTTTTGGTTTTCGTACACCGTCTCAATGGGCACGGCGGTCATGGGCAGGTTGTCCCTGGCGCATTCGATGAGCATGTTCATTTCATACTCAAAGCGGTGCCCCTCCACCTTGCACATAAAATCAAGGTGCCTGGCGGCAAACGCCCGGAGCCCGGTCTGCGTATCCTTGAGCCAGCGGCCGTACAGCAGCCAGAAGGTGAAGGAGGTAATCCTGTTGCCGGCCCGGCTTCTGCCTGGCACGTTGGCCAGGGAAAAATCCCGGGTGCCCAGCAGCAGCCCTCCCTCGCCCTGGGCCAGGAGGCAGGCCAGTTCCCACACATCCTTCACGGTATGCTGGCCGTCGGAGTCCGCCGTCACCACGCCGGGGCAGCCGGGAAGCGTGTCCCGGATGTAGGCGAAGCCCGTTTTCAGCGCATCGCCCTTTCCCCTGTTCTTTTCATGGTGCAGGACCTGGCACCCGGGGAGGCCCGCCAGCTCCGTAAAAATAGGCTGATAGGCGGGGCCCGACCCGTCGTCCACTACCACCACGTGCAAAAACCCCTTCTCCAGCAACTGCCGGATATAGGGGACAAGCTTCTCATCAGGCTCCAGGGAAGGAATCAGGACTGCCGCCTGCCTGGGCTCCATCGGCATAGGTACACCCGCCTTGCGTAGGTATTCAATTTACGATGTAGGTATCCAGATAATCCACCATCAGCGCGCTCCAGTCCTGGCCCGACACCTCTTTGAGCGTCTGCTCAAAATCGGCCCGGCTGGCCAGCCGGAAGGCGAACCGTTGAAAATAGGCGCGCTGAAACGCCTGGAACTTTTCGTCAAGAGCCATATGGAGGGCTTCCAGCATGGCCGCTCCCCGGCGGTAGACCACCAGGGAATACTCCGGCATGTCGCCGAAGTAGTCAATGGGGCTGCCGGGCGTCACCCCCTGGGGAACGCTCACCCGCATGGCCGTCTCGAACCTTGAAAACGCCAGTTCCGCCCTGGCCTGATCCCCATAATACTTCTGCACATAGTCCAGCAGGGAGTATTCGGCCATGGCCTCATCCTGCCATGGGTTGTAATACTGGTCGGAGCCCACCGCCGCGTACCACCACTGGTGCGCCGTCTCATGGGCGGTGACCAGTTCCAGGCTCTGTTCGTTCGCAGCCTCGTACAGCTCCTTCTGCACCAGGATCAGCCCCGGGTACTCCATGCCGCCGTAGGGGAAATCCACCGTGGCCACGGCGAAATGGCGGTAGGGGTACACCCCGTACAGTTCGCTGTAGCATTCCAGGGCCCGCTTCCCGTACTTGAGGGCCTTGTCGGCGGCGTTTGCCGAAAGGCCGTAGCCGGTAACCAGCACGTCCCCCGCCCGCTCCTGGGCAACGGCATACCTGTTACTGATGGAGAGGGCAAACTCCCGCACCGCGGGGGCGTCGAAGGCGTACTCCCATCTCCCGCCGGCCTCCGTCCGTTCGCCGTAGGCGCTGCCCGCGCACTGGTAGCCCTCGGGCACGTTCACCGTCACGCTGTAATTGGCGCATTCCGAGTAAAACGGGTCGCCAATCGGGAAATACTCCTCCGTGCGCCAGGCCCCGTCTTCCCATACGGAGGGGAGGACAAAGGTGTTCCCCAGCGTCCAGATCCCCGAGGCGTAGCCAAAGCGGTAGGCGCAGTCCGGGACCCTGACGGCGTAGCCTAAGGCGATGTCGATCCATTCCCCCGGCTGCCAAATTTCCTGCAATTGAATGCGCTGTACGGTTTTGGCGCCGTCATCAAAGGTGTAGGCGGCGGCCTTCCCGCCCGCCAGGACGCTGTCCATGGTAAGATAGCCTTCGCTGAAGCCCCCGGGATAGCATACGTCGTAGGTATCCTCAATGGCCGCCGGACTGTAATCCTCCGACAAAAAGGCATTGGCGTACGTGCGCAGCACCACATCCGTCAGAGCCTGGCCGGTCCTGTTCTGAAGGCGCAGCGTCTGCGCAACCTCAAGGCGGCTTGCCTCCGGCTGGAAATCGGCCGATATGGAAATCTCGTCCAGCCCTTTCGCCGCATTCAGGAGCGCCGCGCTATGCTTGGGCAGGTCCAGCGTGCCGGCGGTCACCCGCGGGAAAAAGACCACTGCCATAAGTGCGGCCAGGCAGACGGCAGCCAAAGCCCAGAACCAGACCCTTCGGTACACGGGGCTTTTCCCGCGCGGCTTCCTTTGCGCAACCTGCTTGTCCATATCGTCTCCCGCCGCGGCAGGCCACAGGCACAGCCGCTTTTCTGATTATACTACACTTTGTGTTTGCTTGCCAACATTTCCCCGGGCCATGCCGTAAAAAATCGCGTCCTCCGGGCCCACGCCCGCAAGCAGAACCGAAGGCGCGCCGGTGTAGAACAACGCCAGCCTATGCAGGGGGCGCGTTAAAAGCACATACAGAAGGCGGCAGAAGAAGGGCTCGTCCGGATAGGCGCTCTCCCCCGCGTCCGCCACCAGCACGCAGTCAAACTCCAGGCCCTTGGTAATGGCCGCGGGGATCACCAGGACCCCGCCCCCGTAATGGCTGTCCCCGGCCGTAAGCAGCCGGGCGCCCAGCTCCTTGGGCAGGGCGCGGAAAAGGCGCTTGCAGCCCTCTTCCGTCTTTTCCACGATGGCGATGCTGTGGTACCCCTCCGCCCTGAAGGCTTCCGCCGTTGCGGCGATGGCGGCAATCCTGTCCCTGTCACTTGAAAAAGCATACACCGCCGGCTTTTCCCCGTGGCGCAGCACCGGCCTGGCCATGGGCTGATTGGGCACGGGATGGCGGGCCGCCACGCGGCTGGCCACGGTCATGATCTCCACAGTGTTGCGGTAGCTGATAATCAGCTGCCTTTTTACCGCCCTGCCGCCGAAGACGCTTTCCGTCACCTGCTCCCAGTCCCTGATGCCCTCGTCGCTGTGGACGCCCTGCATCAGGTCCCCCACCATAGTAAACGAATCATGGCCCGCCCATTCTTTCAAAAAAGCGATATGGAAGGGAGAAAAGTCCTGGGCCTCGTCCATTACCACATGGGTAACCCCAAGGCGCTTCGCCCCCCATACACGCCGCCCGATGGCCATGAGCGCCGGCAGGTCCTCCGACCCGGCCTCGCCCGTAAGCAGCGTTTCCCTGGTGCGCGAAACCAGATCCGTACCCTCCTCCCCAAAATCGCCCCGCTTTTCCAGTTCATTCAGGAAGGCTGCGTAAACCTCCAGCACGTTCATGGCCGGCCAGGCATCCGGATAGGCCTTCAAAAACTTCTTCTGTTCCTCCGCAAGCTCCAAAAGGCGCATTTCCCTGTTTTCCAGCAGCTTTTTAACCCGGGCCCTGCGCTCCTCACAGTCCGGCAGGCGGGCATTCAGGGCGTCCAGCCGCTCCCGCACCATGGCCTCCAGCCGCTCCGTCATGCGCTCCGCGGCCTTTTTCAGCCGTCCGGCCACGTACTTTTTCAGTTCCGCAACCCGCTGGCGCAGGGGGAAGGGCTTCAATTGGGTCAGGTAAATTTCCGTGATCTCTTCCTTTGTATACAGCCTCTCGCTGCCGAAAAGCACGTCCTCCTGCGGGATCACCCGCCGCTCGTACAGCGCAAGAAAATCCTCCAGCGCCTTCTTGTAGGCAAGGGAGCCTTTCAGCCGAAGCACCGCACCCAGCGCCGCCCGCTGCTCAAGGGTCATGTACAGCCGGTCCTCCAGCCGGTTTTCCCTGCGCACCTTCACCATCTGCCTGCCAAGGCAGCGGCTGCACAGCCCCAAAAAGGTGGTCTGCTGCACGCTGAGCACGCCCAGGTCCGGCAGCACGGCGGAGATATAGTCCAAAAAAAGCGGGTTAGGCGCCACGATCATCATGGACCCGGGATCCAGTGTTTTCTGGTAAGCATACAAAAGCCAGGCGATACGGTGCAATGCAATGGTGGTTTTCCCGCTGCCCGCTACCCCCTGGACAATAAGTGGCCTTTCAATGCCGTGCCTGATAACGATATTCTGCTCCGCCTGGATGGTGGTAACAATCTCCCGCAGCCTGTCGGTGCTCACGGCGCCCAATACGCCCTGCAGATACGCGTCCTGGCTGACTACGCCAGAGTCGAAGATGCCGGTAAGCCGCCCCTGCGCCACGGTGATCATGCGCTTGAGGGTCAGTTCCCCTTCCACCCGGCCGTCCGGCGCTTCGTAGGCCATAGGGCCCACCTGGCCGGAATAGTAGAGGTTGGCCACGGGGCTTCGCCAGTCCACCACCTCCACGCTGTACTCCGGTGTCTTCAGCACTCCCCAGCAGCCCAGATAGTGGGTTTCCTTCGGGCCGCCCCTGGGAATGAAGTCCAGCCTGGAGAAAAAGGGCTGCCGGCGTGAAAGCGCCAGGTTGTGCAGCGTTTGAAGCTTCATGCGCAGCATGTTCAGCGCCACTTGCTCATCCGCGTCGATGCCCTCCGGCACCTTGACGATCCGTTCCTCCTCCGCGCCGACCCCGGTTTCCGCTTCCAATTTGCCGATCTCTTCCCGGATCACGGAAAGGGTTTGCAAAAGCCTGCGGTTTTCCGGCGCGGCGTCCGGGTGGTCCGGCATACGCCACTCCATAGGGAACACCTCCCATCGCTATGCTGTTTTCAGGCGAGAACAAATATTTTATCTGTTTTCTATTGATCTGTCAATCCCTTTCTTCTATTTTTCCGTCCGAAAATCCCGGGCCCACTCCTCAATCAGATCGGACAGCACGAAGGCGGTATCCAGATACAGGCTTTCGCTGCCACCAAAGGGATCTGGCACCGGCCTTGAAAACACCCGGGCCTTATGGGCTTGCTCCGGATAGCGCTGCATAAACTCCCGGCGGTGGGCTTCGGTCATGCACAGCACCACATCCGCCTGCTCCGCCAGCGCAACGCTTACGCGTTTGGCGCGGTGGCCCTTCAGGCTCAGGCCCATGGTATTCATGGCCCACTGGGCGTTGCGGGAGGCCGGCGCGCCGGGGAGGGCGATAAAGCCCGCGCTGTCGCAGGCGACGGGCAGATTTCTTTTTCGCGCAAGCTCCTCCATCAGGCACTTGGCCATGGGGCTTCTGCAGGTGTTTCCGGTGCACAGGAAAAGAATGTGGGTCATGCTGCCTCCTTTGGGAATGGCCGGTACCGAAAAGCCTTTGCCCTTCTTGTACAATTTATGCCTTGTCCGCGTCCACCGTATGGAAGGACGCGGCGCGTCCCAGCCGGTTCATGATGGCCAGGCCAAGGCCGCTGGCCTCCATCCCCTCGCTTACGATGCAATCCACATGTTCCTCGTCCATGCGCCGGAGCACGTCAAACAGCCCGGCGGCCACCTCACCGGGCTTTTGAAGGCTTCCCATATCCACCGCCTTACGCGGGCCGTAGGCCGCGGTATGCTCGGACAGCGCCAGGATGCGGGCTGTTTTCCCGCCCGCTGCCGCCTGGTCATACAGCGCGGCGCAGGTTTTTATCACGTTCTCCGGGCTGCCCAGGACAATGGTCATCTCCCCCCTAGGGGCATAGTGCCGGTGGCGCATGCCCGGGGAAGGAGCGGCTTCCCCCGGCGCCAGGGGCTTCAATAAGCTGTCCGCCGTGCGCACCTCACCCAACACCCCGGCGATCATCTCCGGGGTCACAAAACCTGGGCGCAGCACCACGGGGGTTTCGCCTGCCATGTCCACCACGGTGGATTCCAGGCCCACATCGCAGGGGCCGCCGTCCAGGATGAGCGGGATGCGGCCCGCCATGTCCTCCCACACGTGCTCCGCCCGGGTGGGGCTGGGACGGCCGCTGCGGTTGGCGCTGGGCGCGGCCACCGGGCAGCCGCACACATGCAAAAGCGCCCTGGCCACCTGGTGGGAGGGCATGCGAACGGCCACTGTATCAAGCCCCGCCGTGACCTCCGGGGGCACCACGGGCCTTTTGGGCAGCAAAACGGTGAGCGGCCCCGGCCAGAAGGCTTCCATCAGCCGCAGTGCCTTGCCATTCACCCTGCACAAGGGGTCAAGGTCCGCCATGGAAGAGATATGCACAATAAGAGGGTTGTCCGCCGGGCGCTCCTTGGCCGCAAAGATGTTCAGAACAGCCCGCGGGTTCAGGGCGTCGGCCCCCAGGCCGTATACCGTTTCGGTGGGGAAAGCCACCAATTCGCCTTTTTGCAGCAGGGAGGCGGCGTAGGCGATGGCTTCCTCATTAGGGGGGAGAAGTCGGGTTTCCATTGTGAAAAAAACTCCTTGCAAAGGCTATAGCCACACGGACAGCAGGCAGCCGGCCACCACGCCCAGGGACAGAAGAAAGGTCTCCAGCCGCCCCGCGGCTTTTTTCTGGGCTTCGGGCAAAAGATCGGCACAGGTAATTTGCAGCATCGCCCCGCCGGCAAACCCCAGGCAGGCGGAAAGGGTGGGATGGCCCATGCCGCCGGCGTACAGGCCGATGGCCGCGCCCAGCACCGTGGGCAGGCCGCTTGCAAAAGCGGAGAGGAGCACCCTGCCCAGCCCCACGCCGCCCTCTTTCAGCGGAAGGGCCATCGACAGGCCCTCCGGCACATCATGCAGCGCAATGGCCAGGCACAGCGCCAGCCCGAACACGGGGGCGTCGGCGTATCCCGCGCCCACCGCCAGCCCCTCGGGCAGGTTGTGCAGCGCGATGCCCACGCCGATAAGCATGCCCGAGTGCCTCAGGGAATTTCCGCTCCCCCGCCGCTTTTCATGGCGGTTCAGGAGGATATCGGACAAAAGCATGAAAAAAATCCCGGCCATCAAGGAGAGGAAAGCCATGCCCTGATCAAGCAGCAGCGCTTCCGGCAAAAGCTCAAAGCAGACGATGGAAATCATCAGCCCGCCGGTAAAGTGCAGAATGCGGCTGATGCTCTTTTCCGTAAGTTTAGGCAGCAGCACGGCGATGACCCCGCCAAGCCCCGTGCCCAGAACCCCTGCCGCCGCCCCCAGGAGCAGCAGCCCGCCGCTGTCCATGCGCCTTCCCCCTTCCCCTGCAAGCAGGGTATGCCAGGGGAAAAGGAGGTTATGCCTGGACAAGAAACCAACTCTGGGGGAAGCAACGAGGGGGTATCCCCCTCGTTTGAAATCGTCTCGCCCGGTTTTGCCGGGTGGGCGGGGTTTGCGAAGCAAACATTCCTTACACTTTTTGCCGGCCGTGAACAAAATGAACAAGCAAAAAGTGCGGAATCGCGGAAATGGCGCAGCCATTTCCACGAAAAGTTTATGCCTCCTGGGTTAATTGCTTCAAAAGCTGCGCCTGTTCCTCCATGCGCAGCGCGTCGATGATCTCGTCCAGGTCGCCGTCGATGATCTCATTGATGCGGTACAGCGTCAGGCCGATGCGGTGGTCCGTCACCCGGCCCTGGGGGAAGTTGTAGGTGCGGATGCGCTCGCTGCGGTCCCCGGTACCAATTTGGCCCCGGCGGTTTTGGGCGTACTCCGCGTCCTTTTCCGCCTGCATCTGGGAAAGAAGCCGGGATTTCAAAACCTTCATGGCCTTGTCCCGGTTTTTGATTTGGCTTTTTTCGTCCTGGCAGGTAACCACCAGGCCCGTAGGCAAATGGGTGATGCGCACCGCCGAGTCGGTGGTGTTGATGCACTGGCCGCCGTGGCCCGTGGAGCGGTAGACGTCAATGCGCAGGTCATTGGGGTTGATGGTCACCTCCACATCTTCCGCCTCCGGCAGCACCGCCACGGTGCAGGTGCTGGTGTGGATGCGCCCGCAGGATTCCGTGGCCGGCACCCGCTGCACCCGATGCACGCCGCTTTCAAACTTCAGCCGGCTGAACACGTCGCTGCCGTACATGGAGAAAACGGCTTCCTTGATGCCCCCCAGCTCCGTGGCGTTGATGCTTACAGACTCCACCCGCCAGCCATGGCGCTCGGCGTAGCGCGTGTACATGCGCATAAGCTCCGCGGCAAACAGGCTGGCCTCCTCGCCGCCGGCGCCGCCTCTGATCTCCATGAGGATATTGCGCTGATCGTTGGGGTCCTTGGGCAGAAGCATCAGCCGAAGCTCCCGCTCCGCCTCCTCCTTCTGGCTTTCAAGCCCACTCAGCTCCTCCTGGGCCATGTCCGCAAAATCCGGGTCCTTCAATAGCGCCTGGGCATCCTTCACCTGCGAAAGCAGCTGGCCGTAGGCTTCCCAGGCATTCACCGCCGGCTCCAACTGGGCATGCTCCTTAACCAGCCTTTGCCACAGCGCCTGGTCGGCGATGATCTCCGGCTGGGATACGGCGGTGGAAAGCTCCTGGTACCTGTTTTGCATCCATTCAAACTTATCGAACATGGGTTCCTCCCGGAAAAGTACCTGGCCCGGCGGCGGACACGATCCTCAAAACGCCGCTCAGGTCGGGAAATACATCGGTCTGTAAAAACACCGGCGCAAAAAGCTCCCGGACAGCCCCGGCCTGGTCAAACCCCACTTCGCAAAAAAGCGCCCCGCCGGGGCTCAGAAAAAAGGGGGCTTCCTCCGCCAGGCGCCGGTAGAAGGCCAGGCCGTCCTCCCCGCCGTCCAGAGCCAGGCGCGGCTCCCTGAGCACCTCATCCTGCAGGGTTTCGCAGGCCGCGGAGGGGATGTAAGGG
Organism: Bacillota bacterium; assembly: GCA_023459275.1. GTDB lineage: Bacteria > Bacillota > Clostridia > Christensenellales > Aristaeellaceae > JAEWAH01. Next base: position 72,369 of record JAEWVC010000052.1, read on the forward strand.
GGGTTGCAGATCATCAGGTCAAAGCGCTGTCCCGCAACGGCAGCCAGAAAATCACCCTGATACATGTCCACCCGCACGCCATGGGCATCCGCGTTCCTGCGGGCCACCGCCAGCGCGTCTGAAGACAGGTCGCAGGCGGAAACCAGGGCGCCGGGCCGGGAAACGGCAAGGGCCACAGCGATGGCCCCGCTGCCTGTGCACAGGTCCAGCACCCGGGGTGCGGACAGATCCCGCCTTGCGCGGAGCCAGTCAAGCGCGCGCTCACAGAGCAGCTCTGTTTCAGGTCTTGGGATCAGCACGCTTTCGTCCACGTACATAAGAAGCCCCATAAAATCCTGATTTTTCAGAATATATTGCAGCGGCTCCCGGGCTTCCCGCCTTGCAAGCAGGGCCTCATAGGCCGCCTGCCGGTCAGGGGGCAGCTCCAGGGAGCCGTGCATCAGCAGCGCCATACGGTCTGTGTGCAGCGCGTGGGCCAGCAGGTATTCCGCGTCCAGGCGGCTGTCCGGAACCCCTGCCGCCGCAAGCCTTCCAGCCGCTTCCCGCAGGGCCTTGGCGGAAGTCATGCGTTCGCGGGCTCCGCTTTGGGCGCCACGGGTACGACGGTATATCCGTCCTTGGTTGTTTCCCCCTCCGGCAGGCCGTGCAGCGCCGCGTTCATGGCGGCAATGGCCACCTCCAGCATCCCGTCGTCGGGCGTCCTGGTGGTCAGCTTCTGCATCATCAGCCCCGGCCAGCGCAGCGCGTGCACCAGCTTGCCCTCGGAATGGGCCAAGCCCTTCAATATTTCATAGCTTACGCCGGCCACCACGGGCAAAAGCGCCAGGTGGCTCAAAAGGCGCAGAATATAGCTGTTCCCCCCGTATCCGAACAGGGTGTAGAGCAGGATGGCCAGCACAAACACGATCAGAAGGAAGGTGGTGCCGCAGCGGGGGTGCAGCGCGGAGAATTGCCTTGCGTTCTCCGGCGTCAGAGGCAAACCGTTCTCATGGCAGTACACGGTCTTGTGCTCCGCGCCGTGGTACTGGAAGGTGCGCCGCACGTCCGGGATAGCCCCGCAAAAGACCATGTAGCCGATCAAAATCAAAATACGCGTAATGCCCTCCAGCAGGCTGATGAGGGGTTTTGAGCTCAGGTTCTGGCGCAGGAAATTGCCCACCAGCGCGGGGATCACAAAGAACAGCCCCACCGCCAGCACGATGGCCAGCACCGCCGCGGTGCCCATGACCACCTTGTCAATGCCTTTGCCCAGCTTTTTGGCAAGCCATTTTTCAAACTTGCTGGGCTCCTCATCCATCACGCCCAGCATGCTACTGCTGGTCTGCAGCGTTTTCATCCCCAGGGAAAGCATGCTCCCCATGTTGATGATGCCGCGGATAAAAGGATAGCCCACCCATTTGTGTTTTTTGGACAGCGGGACATAGGCGTCGCGCTTGACCACAATGGAACCGTCAGGCCTTCGCACCGCCACGGCGATGGCCTCCGGGCCCTTCATCATCACGCCTTCCATCACGGCCTGGCCGCCGATATCCACACGCTTTTGTTTTTGCGTATCGCTCATTGCATCAAACCTCTTTCCGCGCTGTGCGAACACAGGCAATATACAATCATTCGACGCGGCATCCGCCCATCCCTGCCGGAAGCTTTTCCCGGCGGTAGAAAAAAGAAGCAGCCGGCAAACCGTTCTGCTTCTTTATTGGACAATGTACTAAATTCCGAAACGCTTCTTGAAGCGGTCAACGCGCCCGCCAGTATCCACCAGCTTCTGCTTGCCGGTGAAGAAGGGATGGCACTTGGAGCAGATTTCAACCTTGAGTTCCTTTTTTACGGAGCCGGTTTCGAACGTTTCACCGCACACGCAGCGAACGGTGGCTTTCCCGTACTTGGGATGGATTTTATCTTTCATGATTTCACCTCTTTTGCGCATGCGCTTGTTGGCGTTTTTCAGCCGCATTGAGTATTTTACCATAGAAAGTGTGGGTTTGCAAGGGCTGGTTTTTAAAATCGCCAGGAAACTTTCGCTTCTTGCCAAGCGCCCGTGGCAGCGCCGCTCCCATCCTGTACAATAGGAAAAAGGCTGTCCTTAGAACCCCGGCCCTCCGCTACCTCCACATGGCTGAGCGGCCCGAAACCGTTAGGAAATTGCATGCTTCCGCCAATTTTTACACCGTTCGTTATTCCATTTGCGCAAAATCAAAAAAGGCATCGCAACTGCAGGTTGCATTTATTGCAAAGAATAGTTGGTTGCACTCCGGGGATAGGCCGTTATAATGATAACATGCGTGTAACGGAAAGGAGAATAAAATGTTTTCCCAAAAGCTGTTTGAAATACGGAAACGGCGGAAAATGAGCCAGGAAAACCTGGCCGAAAAAATCGGGGTGTCACGGCAGGCGATCCAAAAATGGGAGACGGGCACATCGCATCCGGACTCCGAAAATCTTTTGGCTTTATCCCGTGTTCTGCAGGTATCCACCGATACCCTGCTGGGCAATGACACCCGCTCCATTGAGGAACTCCGTTTGGGCAGGGAGCTTATTCCCGATTATAACGATATGCACAAGTGGGACGCTTACCAGTCCCAGCTCCATTTGGAGTACCGCCAAAGCTGGGACGAGGGAAAGGATATAGGCAAATTCCAGGGCCTTTTCAACGAAGTTTCCCATATCGCCCCCGGCCCCGCCAAGGAACACCTGGCGGATGTGCTGTTCGGCCTGATGATGGATGCCCCCCAGCGGGAGGATTTCGCTTATGAAGAGCCCTCCGATCTGGACGGCATCCGCCGCCTTTGCGCCATGCCCGCCGCCAAAGGGCAGCTCCCCGGTGAGCCCGCTCTGCGGGATAAGCTGAAAGGCGCGTGGATGGGCCGCATCAGCGGCTGTCTGCTGGGCAAACCGCTGGAAGGCGCCCGCACCAACATTATTGTGCCCAAGCTGAAGGAGACCGGCAATTATCCCCTTCACCGGTACCTTGTCAGCGCCGATTTCAACGAGGCGGACCGGGAGCCCTTCCGCCTCGATTCCCGCAGCCGGATGCTGGCCGACCAGGTCCCCTGCGCGCCGGTGGACGATGACACCAATTACACGGTGCTGGCCCAGGAACTGATTGAGCAGTACGGCCTGCTGTTCACCCCCGCCAACGTATCGGAAATCTGGGTGGCCCGCCAGACCAAAAGCGCCTACTGCACAGCCGAGCGCGTTGCCTTCCGCAACTTTGTTGTGGGATACCGGCCCCCTGTTTCCGCGATCTATAAAAACCCCTACCGCGAATGGATCGGGGCCCAGATCCGCGGGGACTATTTCGGTTACATCAACCCCGGCGATCCCAAGACAGCCGCCGACATGGCCTGGCGCGACGCCAGCATTTCCCATGTGAAAAACGGCATCTACGGCGAAATGTTTGTGGCGGCCATGCTTGCCTGCGCCGCTGTATGCAATGATACGGAGGAAGTCATCCGCTGCGGCATGGGGTATATCCCCAAAACCTCAAGGCTCCACCAGCGCCTGAGCGCCGTATTGCAGGCATACGAAAACGGCGCCGCCAGCGAGGACTTCTTTAAGGGCCTGCATGCCCGCTATGACGAGCACGACGAATACGATTGGTGCCTTACGGTTTCCAATGCGGAGATTGTGGCGGCCTCGCTTCTGTATGGCAAGGGGGATTTCGGCAAATCCATCTGCCTGTCGGTGCAGTGCGGCTTTGACACCGACTGCAACGGCGCCACGGTAGGGTCCGTCTTTGGCATGATGCACGGCATCGGCGCTATCGGTGCCAAATGGAAGGAACCAATCCGCGGCACCCTGGATACTTCCATCTTCGGCGTAGGAAAGGTAAGCATTGACGATGTGGTGGAAAAAAACATCCAGCACATTCAACTGAAACGGATTTAATAATTCCCATGAACGGAATTATTGAACAAAATAAAGGAGGAGGACAAAAACATGTTCAAACGGTTGCTAGCCCTGGCCGCGGCGGTTATGCTGCTGGCCTCCGCCCCCGCTGCCCTGGCGCAGCAGGAGCAGGTAACGCTGCAGGTTGCCTATTGGGGGAGCACGACGGAATTGGAGATCAAGGAGGCCCTTTTCCAAAAGTTTGAGGAAACTCACCCCGGCATCAAGCTGGAGCGCACCTACACCAACGGCGGGGAATACCCCACCAAATTGCAGACCCTGATTTCCGCCAACATGGCCCCCGATGTCATGGCAATCGCCAGCGATGTGATGTATCCCTTCAAGAGCCTTGGGATCTTTGAGGACCTGACCCCTTACATGGAGAAGGACGGGCTGCTGGACAAGTACGAGGAAGCCGGCATCAGCACCTTCACCTACACCGATGGCACCATCCAGGCCGCCCCCTATGTTTCCAAAGTGTTTGCCATCGCCTACAACAAGGCGCTGTTTGACGCCGCCGGCCTTGCCTACCCCACCAACGACTGGACCGAGGATGAAATGCTGGATATGGCCCGCCAGCTCACCAAGGGCGAGGGCGTGGAAAAGCAGTTCGGCTTCTACTGGCTCTGGTCCCCCAAAGAGATCATCCGTAACCTCTACGGCGTGCAGCCCGTTTACGATGTGGCATCCATGACCATGCAGGCGAAGGACAACCCCTCCTTCCGGGCCGCACTGGCGCTTTTGCACAAGACCATTGCCGAGGAAGGCATTTCTCCCGACCCCACCGCGGAAAAGAGCATTGGCGGCGGCTTTGAAACCGGCAAATTTGCCATGTCCATGGTGCTTACCAGCCACATCACCAACCTTACCAACCTGATTGGCGACAGCTTTGCCTGGGATACCGTGATGCTGCCCGTCAACGAAACCTTCGGCCGCTGGCACTCCACCCTCCGCCTGGACGGCTATACCATGTCCGCCAAGAGCGAGAAAAAGGAAGCTGCCTGGGAGCTGATCAAGTTCCTTACCGCCAACGAGGAAATCGTGGAAGAATCCGCGCAGTTCGGCCTTCCCATGCTCAAGAGCGTTCTGGAGGACGAGCAGAAAATGACTGCCCTGAGCAGCAACGCCAATATCGACATCAACAACTTTGTCAAGATGGTCAAGTACGCCGTTCCCTTTGAAAATGCCGGCATCTGGGCCGAGGTGAACAACGTCATCAAGGACAAGGAAGACCTGTACCTGCTGGACGAGCTGGATCTTGATACAGCCATCGCCCAGATGGATGAAGAATGCGCGGCACTTCTTCCCTGATGGCGCCGTAAAGCATCCTCTCCTTGATACTCCGTGTGCCGGGAATCGTGGCGGTGTTCCTCCGCAGGCGCAGCGCCGCCGGTTCCCGGCACACGCCGCTTTGCCCCCGCAGGCGAAGCAGCGGCGTAGAAACCATGCCCAGCAGACCGCACAGACAAGGAACGGCTTGAAAGGGTGAAGGCTCATGACCACAGGGAAGGGAATGGCAAAAGGGAGAAAGCGCAGATCTTCCCTTGATACCAGTCTTGCCTTTTATCTGTTTATCAGTCCCTGGCTGATAGGATTTTTCCTGTTCACACTGCTTCCCATGCTCTATTCGCTGTATACCGCTTTTTGCGACTGGAACGGGATGTCCTCTCCCGTTTTTACGGGACTTTCCAATTTCAAAACAATGTTCACCGCAGACAAAAAGTTCTGGATCAGTGTGAAGAACACGTTCACCTACGCGTTGGCCGCCGTGCCGCTGAACCTGCTCCTGGCGCTTTTGCTGGCGCAGACCCTTAACAAGCGGCTGCCCGGCACCGGCTTTTTCCGCTCCGTTTTCTATATCCCCTCGGTTATCGCCGGGGCGGCCATCTACGTGGTGTGGCAGTACCTGCTTGATCCCTACTCCGGGTACATCAATACGCTGCTGTCCTACGTTGGCATCACCGGACCCAAGTGGCTCACAAGCAAATATTGGGCCATGCCCGGCCTGATTTTAATGAATACCGCTTCCTGCGGCGGCGCCATGCTCATCTTGCTGGCGGGCCTGCAGGATATTCCGGAGGATTATTACGAGGCCGCGGTGATCGACGGGGCCGGCGGCACGCGTATCTTTTTTACCATCACCCTGCCGCTTTTGACCCCTGTGATCTTCTTCAATCTGATCATGGGCATCATCAGCGCGCTGCAGATTTTTGCGCAGCCGCAGATCATGACAGACGGCGGGCCTGTCAACGCGACATATGTGTTTGCGCTTCACCTGTACAAAAGCGCCTTTGTATACAGCAAATTCGGCTACGCTTCCTCTCTGGCCTGGGTCCTGTTCCTGATTATTCTCACCCTCAGCATTACGGTATTGCGATCCTCCAAGCGGTGGGTGCACTACAGCGAGGAGGTGGATAAATGAAAGGCACCGTTATGACCCGCGGCCGCAAATGGTATGTGACAGCCCTTTACATGATTCTTCTTTTGGCCGCGTCCTTCAGCTTTCTGCTCCCGCTGATCTACATGGTTACCACCGCATTCAAGCTGCCTACACAGGTGGCCGCCTATCCGCCCCGGTGGATTCCCGATCCCTGGTCGCTGCGCTCCTTCCGGGAGGTATGGGCCACGGGGCTTTACCTTGGGTTTGCCAAAAACACCGTTTTCATTACGGCGGTAAACGTGGCCGGGATATTGTTCACCTGTACGATGGTGGCCTTTGGGTTCTCCACGCTGAACGCCAGGAGCAAGCCCCTTTTGTTTGGCCTGCTGCTTTCCACCATGATGATTCCGGGAACCGTCACCCTTATCCCCATGTTCCAGCTGTATGCCCGCATCGGCTGGGTGGACACATATTTCCCGCTTACCATTACCGCCTTTATGGGCGGCGGCGCCTTCAACATTTTTCTTTTGCGGCAGTTCTTTGCGTCCATTCCCAAAAGCCTTACGGAATCCGCCCGTCTGGACGGCTGCGGCTGGCTGCGGGTATGCTTCCGCATCTTTGCGCCCAACGCGAAGCCTGCGCTGCTGGTCATCACCATCTTCTCCTTCGTCAACTGCTGGAATGATTATTTCGGCCCCTTGATCTACCTGACGACCCCCGCCAAATATACGCTGGCCATCGGCATCAACCTGTTCAAAAACCAGTACGGCGGCGCCATGGATGCCGGCCCCATGATGGCCATGGCCACGCTTTCGGTGCTTCCCGTACTGATCCTGTACCTGTTCTGCCAGAAATACTTTGTGCAGGGCGTTGTCACCAGCGGCATGAAAATGTAACCGGGAAAATATCCATCCACTCCAGGCGGCAGGGCATAGCCCCGCCGCTTTGCACAATCACGGAGGATGAACGTCATGCTGCAATTTACCCCCCGGGAAGCGGCGGTGCTCTCAAAGCGGGCCGGAACACAGCCCGCAGCCCTTGAAAAAATAAAGGCGCAGTGCGGGTTTTTGTTCACCCAGGGCATCAAAATACCCGTGGGCACCAAATCTACCTGGGTCATGTTCTTTCAATGCCCCAAGGATTCCGTGCGCCTTTGCTATGACTACGCCCGGGAGAAAACGTATGTCTGCCCGGCCTGCGGCGGGGTATACTCCGGCGAGCCCTACGAGGGTGCCTGGTGGCGGATCACCATCGAAAAGGTCATGGACGGTGCCTGGCTCTGCGCGGTGGTGTGGATGCTTACGGGCGAGAAAAAATACTTTCAGGCCGCCCGCGAGGTGCTTGTCCAGTTTGCGGACAAATACGCGGGCTACCGGCTGCACGGAGGTATCCCCTACAACAACCCCGGCCGTATCAGCAGCCAGACCCTCTGCGAGGCTATGGCCCTCAGGTCGCTATGCATGACCTATGACATCATCGGTGACGTGCTTTCACAGCAAGAACGCCGGCACATAGAAGATGATTTGTTGGCACAAAGCGCCCAAGTGCTTGTGCAGCAGCGGATGAACCAGCTTCATAATCACGAGGTGGTAATCGACGCCGCCCTGGGTATGGCCGGGCTGGTGCTTTCCCGCGGGGATTTTCTGGATTTTGCCATCGAAAGCAAGTATGGCCTCAAGTACCAGCTGACCCACGGTGTCCTGCCGGATGGCCTATGGTTTGAAGGCACGCTCCATTACCATTTCTTCACGCTGGAAGCCTGCATGCTTTTTGAAAAATTTGCCTGCCGGACACCCTACAGCCTGATGGGCTTTGGCATCTATGAAAAGATGTACGCCATGCCCCTTCAAATTTTGGAGCCGGACTACCGCGCGCCTTTTCTGGGGGATGGCAGCGAGAGCATGTTCCTGGAACTGGCCGGCCACTATGAATACCCCTACCGCCTTTTTCAAAAGCCGGAAATGGCGCAGGTCCTGCGCAAAATCTACTCCGTGAGCCCGCGGGACGGCATACAGGCCTTTCTGTACGGCGTGGACAGCATTCCCCCGGGCCCGCTTCTCCCCCTTGGAAACTATCATGACGACGGCGGTTCCGGCTTGACGGTGCTACGGGGGCCGGAGGGCAGCTATCTGCTTTTCAAGCATGGCCATTACGGTGGCGAACATGACCATTACGATAAGCTGGGCATCCATTTTCTGGCCGGCGGCTGCCGCGTGGCCGATGACCTGGGCACAGTCGGATACGGCGCACCCCACCATTACGCCTATTTCAAAAATACCGCAGCCCACAACACCGTGTGCATCAATGGCCTGAACCAGCCTCCCGCCGACGGCAGGGTAGTCCAGTATGCCTGCCGGGAGGACGGGGTGCTGGTGGAAGCCCACGCGGACTGGTGCGGCAGCATGCCGGAGCTGGATTCCCTTACCATCAGCCAGTGGGATGAACCCTCCTACGCCGGCGTCACCATGCGCAGGGCCCTCCTCTTTGGAGAGGACTATTTCGTGGAAGCCTTCCTGGTACGCGGGGCGGAAGGCCGGACGGTGGACTGGGTCCTCCATCCCCGGGGGGAGATCATCCCGCCCCCGGAGGCTTGCCGCCTGATTGAAGCCGCCCTTCCCGGAAGTGCCCCGCAGTCCTTCTTGCGCGACGCCGTAAGCTTCTCTCCCCGGGGCCTTGTGGAAACCCGCTGGCGTCAGCCCGCCGGCGATTTGCGGTTGTTTTCCGCCTGCAGCCGGCACTCCGAAATGATCTATGCCAAGGGGCCCGCCAACCCGCCTACCGAGACCCTCTTCTATGTTATCCACCGCACACGGCCCGGCAGGGAGGACGTGCTCTACATCAATCTGTTCGCCTTTGGCAGGGCCGGGGCCTTGATCACGGGCGTCAGCCTGCTGGAAACCTCACCCGGCCACATCCGGTCCGTGGTCCATATGGGCAAGAAAAAGCGGATACACCATTTTACCATCGGACTTTAGTATATTAAGCCGCAGTAAAAGCGCCTCCCCGCCGGACGGTCCGGGGGAGGCGCTTCAAAATACCCAAAAACCGGGCGGCATGATCAGCGCTGCAGCACAAATCCGCTCTTTTCCCACATGGTGATCCAGTCCTGCAGCCGCGCGAACAGATCGGCGTTGCACTTGGTCTTTTCCATCATGGAAAGCAGCTGCTCCGTGGCATCCTTGGAGTTGGCGGAGGAGAGCACGCCCCGGATGGAGCGGACGCCTTCCAGCTCCTTGGGGGTCAAAAGCAGCTCCTCACGCCTTGTTCCGCTCTTTTGCAGGTTCACGGCGGGGAAGATGCGCTTTTCCGAAAGCTCCCTGTCCAGCACCAATTCCATGTTGCCGGTGCCCTTGAATTCCTCAAAGATGATATCATCCATCCGGGAACCGGTTTCGATAAGGGCGGTGGCGATCACGGTAAGGCTTCCGCCCTCCCGCACGTTCCTGGCGGCGCCGAAGAAGTGCTTGGGTTTGTGCAGCACCCCGGGCGCCAGGCCGCCGGACATGGCGCGGCCGGTGACGGGGGCCACGGCGTTGTAGGCGCGGCTCAGGCGCGTGATGCTGTCCATGAGCACCACCACGTCGCGCTTCTGCTCCACCAGCCGCTGGGCCCGTTCCAGCACCATTTCCGCCAGGCGGACATGGTTTTCCGGCATCTCGTCAAAGGTGGAGGCAAGTACCTCACCCCTAATGGACTCCCGAAGGTCGGTGACCTCCTCGGGCCGCTCGTCCACCAGCAGCACCATCACGTGCACGTCGGGATAATTGCGGGTAATGGCGTTGGCGATCTTGGAAAGGATGGTGGTCTTGCCCGCCTTGGGCGGGGCCACAATCAGCGCCCGCTGGCCGAAGCCGATGGGGGCGATCAGGTCCACCAGCCGGATGGCCAGGTCAGAGTTGTCCTCCGTATTTTCCAGGGTGATGCGCCGGCTGGGATAGATGGGCGTCAGATCGTCAAAAGTGATCCTGCTGCCCAATTCATCGGGATGGACGCCGTTGACATCGGTGATGTACAGCAGCGCGCTGTATTTGTCGCCCTCCCTTTGGGGACGCGTCTTGCCGGTGATATGGTCGCCCGTGCGCAGGCCAAAGCGGCGGATCTGCGCAATGGACACATATACATCCTTGCTGCCCGGCAGAAAGTTTTCCGCGCGCAAAAAGCCGTAGCCGTCGGGATGAATCTCCAAAATCCCGCTGCCGTCGCCGCATTCCCCGTTGGCCAGCATCTCCGGCACGGCGGGGTTGGAGGTGCCCAGTTCCTTGTTGTAGTAGCCCGTATCCCGGCGGGGCCTAAAGAACGTCTCCTGCCGGAAGGGTTCGGGGCGGAAGGTTTCGCTTTTGAAGCCTTCCGGCCGGTAGGCATCCCGAGGGGCCGGCTCCTGCCTGTATACGTCGGCCTGGGGCGCGTCCGTCCTGGGTCCGTCCTGCCGGTAGGTATCCTCCCGGTAGGTGTCCGGGCGGTACACGCTCCGGGGTGCCTCACTCCGCGGCGCGGGACGCATGAACGGCTCCTGGGTGGCGGGGCGGAAAACATCCTGGCGCTGGGCCGGGCGGTAGACGGTCTCCTCCTGGTCGGCCGCATCCCTGCGGGTAGGCACGGCGGCAGCCGGGCCGAACCTTGTAACGGGCGGGGCACTCTGCTCCCCCATTTCGGAGGCGTCGGGGCCAAAACGCGGGGTAAATCCCGCCGGGCGTGGCGGCTGCGCGGTCCTTGCCGCCTCCTGGCGCATCACGGGCATGCGGTTGGGTGTGATGGAGCGGGCCTGCCACGCGGGCTTAGTGGAATACACCGGCCCCGTGGAGGAACGCGCATATTGCGGGTTGACCCAGGCAGCCCGGTACTGCGGACCCTCGGTTGTTTTCTCGGCGGGTCTTTCGGCAGGCCTTATGGGGGCAGGGCGAGCCCTCCGCTCCTCCCGGGCTTCCCCGGCAGTTTCCGGCTCTTCGGCTTCGCCGGCCTCGTCAAATTCTCCGGCCTTGGCGGCCTCGTCAGATTCGCCGGCTTTGTCCTCCTCGGCGGATTCCACGGCCTCCTCAAAAGCCTCCGGCTCCGCCGCAAGGGCAGGCGCGCTTTCCGGCGCGGGCGTTATCCTCCCGGCCTCAACGGCCGGTTCCTCCTGCGCGTCTGAAAGGGCCGCGGCGATACGCCCAATAATGCCTTCCTTATCTAGGCCGGCGCTGAGCTTGATGCCTTTTTCCCGGGCAAATTTCCTAAGGGACAGAACGGTCATGGATTGAAGGTCCGGCATGGGTTGTATGTCCTCCTCACAAAATGGCGTGTATAGGGTTTGACAGGAAAAGATGTGCATGCAGGTACGCTATGCGGAAACCATGCGTTTTATGCATAATGCTTTCAACTATTCCTTGACGGCAATGAGAAGATCCCGGCTGATCGCCTGCTCCACCCAATGCTCAAAATCATCAAAGGGCGCCTCGCTAAGAACAGAAAAGCCGCTATCGCTTACAATCTTACGCAGTTCCGATTTTTTAAGCGTGTACGTATTGAACGAAAGGGCGATGGCTCCGCCGGGAGCAAGCGTTTTGTGCCAGCCCGGCAGCGCATTTTTCACCAGGGGAAGGATCGCGTCCACCCGCTGCCCCTGCCTGGGGGCGTGCTGCACGCCGTAGGGCAGGTCGGCGATCATCAAATGAACGGTTTGGGGCTTTTGCACTTGGGCACAATGCAGCGTATCCCCATGGATAAGCTTGACGGTTCTTATGTCGCCCGCCGCGTAATGGGCGGGGGTATCGGCCAGCTCCCAGGCGGTATACGGAGAGCTTTGCCCGCCGGGCAGCGTCATGCTTCCCCGGTCCGTTCTGTGTTTTAAACGGTGAAGCTGCAGATATTTGCCGATATAGGATGCTGCTTCCTGTACGTCCTTCCCGCCGGATTCAATCCCCACCGCATTGTGGCCGCGGGAAAGCGCATAAAACAGGGTGGTACCCCTTCCGCACATGGGATCCATCACGGTGAGCGGCTCCCGCCCCAATGCAAACCTGCTGGCGCATAGGGCGCAATTGAGCATCAGCCCCGTGAAAGAGGCATTGGTCTTTCCTTTGTATTTGAGCACTTCAGCCATGTCGGAGGGAAGATAGTCCGGGAGCTTGTAATCCAGCGGGCGCAGCATGCCGTTTTCGACGGCCGCGCCCATATAGAGGGAGGAATGACCGGAAATCAGGCGCAGAGCGGAGGCAGAAAGAGAGGTGCAGGAAACCACAAGCCACGGGGCTCCGCCAAAATCCTTCCAACTGATTTGAACCGGAACGCCGCATGCCTTCAGCATGCAATGCAATTCCTGGCAGGCCAGCTTTTTCAGGGATACAAGATACCGCGGATTGGCATGGGGCCATAACAGGAAGGCGTACTCCATGAAAGCCTCTTTTCAACAGCTCTACCGGGATTATATCAAAAAGGCGAAGCCTGCGCAATGCCTGTACCAATGAATTTTGCACAACCGAAAGAAATTCACACATTATTAACGGCTTTAAGCGCCCGCTCCACAGAAAAAAGCCCTTTCCCAAACGGGAAAGGGCCTGGCGTGAAAAATCAGTACTTGCGCTTACGGGCAGCCTCTGCTTTTTTCTTGCGCTTAACGCTGGGCTTTTCATAATGCTCGCGCTTGCGAACTTCAGCCAGAACGCCTGCGCGCGCACACTGACGCTTGAACCGCTTCAATGCGCTTTCCAGGGATTCATTCTCGCGGATACGTACCTCGGACACTGTTATCCCTCCCCTCGCTCATCTCGCCTAGACCCTACGCCGGCTCGACGACGGATGGCGACCGTGCATCCATTATATCGCTTTCCTGTATGCCAGTCAACCGTCTTTTCTCATAGGCGCTGAAGGTTTATGTAAAAAAGAGGATTAATTTTGCGCCGCGCCTTATTTTCCGCCCATATTTTCCGGCAACGGGCGGCCGCCCAGCACGTGCAGGTGCAGATGGGGAACGGACTGGCAGGCGTCGCGGCCGCAGTTGGTGATCACGCGGAAGCCACTTTCCTCAACGCCGGTGAGCTTTGCCACTTCCGCGGCGGCACGCAGGAGCGAAGCCAGCTCCCTGTCGCCCAGGGAAATACCCTCTTTCAGGTCCTTCACGTGGGTTTTGGACACGATCAGCACATGCACGGGGGCTTGGGGGTGGATGTCCCAAAAAGCGTATGCGTATTCATCCTCATACACCTTTTTGGAAGGGATCTCGCCGCGTACAATTTTGCAAAAAAGGCAATCGTCCATTTCCACCGCTCCTTTGCTCCTCTAATTAACGCAGGCAGCCGCGTTTATCTTGCAGCTCTGGAAAATTATTCTGCGGACACGCCGCACATTCCTTCTTCCTCCAGCCCCGTCAGGCGGACGTTTAAAAGAGCGCCGGGGCTTCCGCCCATCACTGCCACCTGGACATACTGGGGCGTATAGCCCTTCATCCGGCCGTCGGGCAGCGCGTCCTCCAGCAGCACCTGCTGAACGGAGCCCAGCAGGCTTTGTCGGTAGTTTTGGGCCAACCCCTCCCCCAGGGCGATCAGCTCCCGGGCACGCTGTTCCTTTACGGCCTTGGACAACTGGCCGGGCATAGCGGCTGCGGGCGTACCCGCCCGCTGGGAGTAAGGGAACACGTGCATCCGGGAAAAGCCGATGCGCCGGCAGGTTGCCAGGGTCTCCAGGTGCTCCTCCTGCGTTTCGCCGGGGAAGCCCGTCAAAACGTCCGTGGTAATGGAAACATCGGGAAAGGCTTCCTTCAGGCGGCCCACCGCCGATTCGTACTGCGCGGCGGTATAGCTCCGGGCCATGCGCCTCAAAACGCTGTCGCTGCCGGACTGCAGGGAGAGGTGAAACTGGGGGCATACCTTGGGAAGGGCCCGCAGGTCCTCCGCAAACCCGCCGGTAACGATGGTGGGCTCCAGGGAGCCCAGGCGGATGCGCGCAACGCCGGGGACCTCCGCCACGGCCCGGACCGCGTCCAAAAGTGCCGTTCCGTCCTGAAAATCCCTGCCGTAGCTGGCCAGGTGGATACCCGTCAAGACAAGCTCCAAAAAACCGGCGCCCGAGAGGCGCTGCGCCTCCCGGCGGATATCCGCAAGGGGCCTGGACCGGATGGGCCCACGCACGGAGGGGATGATGCAGTAGGTGCAGCGGCGGGAACATCCCTCCTGGATCTTCAATACGGCCCGGGTATGCCCCTCCTGGGCGGTAACGGACAGCGGCTCGTAGGGCCTTGAGGAAAGAGAATCCACCGCCACGGTCTGCCGGTTCAGGCGCACGGCCTCCTCCAGCAAACAAACCACCTGCGCCCTGTTTTGCGTGCCCAGGATCAGCCGCGCGCCGGTGTCTAAAAGCTCCTCCCCCATGCGCTGGGCCAGGCAGCCGGCCAGCACCACCTCCGCGTTGGGATTCTGCCTCTGCGCCCGGCGCAGCGTTTGCAGGCTCTTTTTGTCGCCCACGCCCGTCACCGTGCAGGTATTGATAACGTACACGTCAGCCTTTTCCTCAAAAGCCACGGCTTGATAGCCAGCTTTTTGAAACTCCTCCAGCATGGCCTGGGAGTCGTATTGGTTCACCTTGCAGCCCAGGGTATAAAACGCGACCGTTTGCAATGTATCACATCATTTCAAAATTGTGAAGAAGGACTGCCTGGAAACAGTACGGAAAGGCCATCGGTAAGGCTTCCCCTTGAGGGGAAGCTGCCGACGAAGGAGGCTGATGAGGTGTTCTTCCACGGTATGCAAGGCGCTTTATGCCACCTCATCCGTCACCCTTCGGGTGCCACCTTCCCCTTGAGGGGAAGGTTTTTGGCGGCGCCGCCCATCCGGGTTTTCATTCCAAAAACGATAGCTCATCACGGCCGTCTGTCCTGAGAATAGGACGGGAAGATTCCTCAAAAGTTCATTCCATATCCCCCCACAGGGCAAAAAGCGCCACCGCCGCGGCCAGCCCGGCGGTTTCCGTGCGGAAAATACGTCTTCCCATCGTCATGGGCACGGCCCCGGCCTCCTTTTGAAGAAGCGCCATTTCTTTGGGGTCGATGCCCCCCTCCGGGCCGATGACCACAGCCACATCCCGCACATGGGAATATTTCTCATGAACGGCAAGGGGGCCGAAGCTGCCCGCCTCCTCCCAGGGAGCCACGGCCAGTTCGTGCCCCTTGATGGCCGCAAGCGCCTGATCCAAGGTAAGAGGCGGGCCCACCGCGGGGACCGCAGCCCTTCCCGCCTGCTTGGCCGCTTCCATGGCAATGCGCTGCCACCGCTCCAGCTTTTTGGGCGCGTCCTTTTTGGAAACCTGTGCCACGCTGCGGGAAAAGGATACGGGAAAAATCCCCGCAACACCGGCCTCGGTGCATTTTTGCACGATCCATTCCAGCTTGTCCGCCTTGGGAAGGCCCTGGTACAGCGTGATCCGCAGATTCGTTTCAGGAGAGGGCAACTCCTCCGTAACCTGGCAGCGCACCTGTCCGTTTCCCACGTCCGCGATCACGGCCCTGTAGATCTTCAGGCCGTCAAGCAGCGCCACCTCGTCGCCCGGCTTCAGGCGCAGCACCCGCAAGGCGTGCTCCGCCTCGGCAGGCGCCAAATACGCGGTGCCGTTTTCAATCCCGCGGCCATCCACAAAAAAGCGGTGCATGCGCGCTTCCTTTCCCTACCTAATGCATTATACACTCCGGGCGGCGATGGCCACCCATTCGCCCCGGTACTGCTTTTCCACAACCGCATAGCCGGATTCGGCAAGCGTGTCCAGCACATCCTTCTCCCGCTCCCTGATGATGCCGGAGCACAGGAACACGCCGCCGTTTTTCAGCTTTTCCTTCACAGGCTTTGCAAGAAAGCAGATCACATCCGCCAAAATGTTGGCAACGCAAAGGTCAAAGGGCTCCTCCCGCACATCCTTCACAAGGTCTCCCCGCAGGACGCGCACTTTTTGTTCCAGCCCGTTTTGCCGCACATTTTCCCCGGCCACTTTCACCGCCACAGGATCGATGTCCACCGCCAGCACCTGGGCAGCCTCAAGCATGCCCGCGGCGATGGCCAGGATGCCCGAACCCGTGCCCACATCCATCACCCGCGCGCCGGGCTTCACATACGTTTCCAGCATCGCAAGGCACAGCCCCGTGGTTTCATGGGTGCCGGTGCCAAAGGCCATGCCGGGGTCGATTTCTATCACTTTATCCCCGGGAAAGGGCGCATAGCTTTCCCAGGTGGGCTTCACCACCAGCGTCCTGCCGGCCCGGAAGGGCTTGTAAAACTTTTTCCAGCACTCCGCCCAGTCCTGCTCGTCCACCTGCCGGGTATCAAGCGCCAGCGATCCCAGCGTCACGCCAGGATTCAGCCCGGGCAGGGAGGCCAACTGCTGCTTCAATGTGCTTACGCTGTCGTAAAGCCGCTCATCCACAGGCAGCCAGCCCTTGACCAGCACATCTTCAGGCATGCTGTCAATGAGGCTTTGGTCAATCAATTCCCAATAGCCGTGGGGCTTACTGGGGTCGGGTACATCGGCCCTGTCCTCAATAGCCGTGCCCGCCGCGCCATTCTGCATCAGCAGCATGCTCACGGTGTCGGCCCCCTGGGTGGTGGTGTGCACCGCCACTTCCATCCATTCCATGCGGAACTCCTTTTTAGTACGAATGAAAAATATTAGCGCATCTAAAGCGGCGAGAGATTTTTTCGTCCCGCTAGGAGCTGGAGCGAATCGTAGCAGCGCTACGATGAACGGGGGACGACAGCGCGGGGCGGAAAAAGATCCGGCGCAACGGCGCGCTAATATTCGGAATTAGTATTACGAACTGAATAGATCCTTCATGCGGTCCATAAAGCTCTTGCGCCCCTCGTATTCCTTGCCGCTGGAGGCCTCCTCGAACTGGCGCAGGAGGTCCTTCTGCTTCTCGGATATCTTTTTGGGGATTTCCACGCGCACCTTTACAAACAGGTCGCCTTTGGCCGTGCCCCGGAGTTGGGTGATGCCATAGCCCTTCAGCCGGAATTCGGCGTCGCTCTGGGTGCCCTCCGGGATATGGTAGCGCACCGGCCCCGACAGGGTGGGCACGTCGATGTCCGCGCCCAGCGCCGCCTGGATAAAGGAGATGGGCAGCTCAAAATGCAGATTGGTGCCTTCCCGCTTGAACAGTTTATGCGGCTTGACGCTGATCTGTATATACAGGTCGCCGGGAGGGCCGCCGTTTGCGCCGTGCTCGCCCTGGCCGTTCATCACAATGGTCTGGCCGTCGTCGATGCCGGCCGGCACCTTCACCGTGGCCGTGCGGCGGCGGCGGCTCTGGCCCGCGCCCGCGCAGGCCGTGCACTTCTCCTGGATGATCTTTCCCGTTCCGCCGCAGGTGGGGCAGGTACGCACCGTGACCATGAAACCGCCGCCGCTGCGCACCTGGCCCGCGCCTTTGCAGGTGGGGCAGGTTTGCGGCTTGGTGCCGGGCTTCGCGCCGGTGCCGTTGCAGGTCTCGCAGGCCTCGTTGCGGTAAAATTCAAAGGACTTCTCCGTGCCAAAGGCAGCCTCTTCAAAGCTGATGCGCAGCTCATAGCGCAGATCGCCGCCCTGCATGGGGCCGCCGCGCCGCTGGCCGCCGGCGCCGCCCATGGCACCGCCGAAAAGCTGGTCGAAGATGCTGTCAAAGCCGCCGAAGCCACCAAACCCCTCAAAGCCCCCGCCGCCGAAAGGATTGCCGCCCCCGCCGCCGATTTGCGGGCCGTCAAACCCAAACTGGTCGTAGCGGGCGCGCTTGTCCGCATCGGACAACACCTCGTTGGCCTCGTTGAGTTCCTTGAAGCGTTCTTCTGCAGTTTTGTCGTTGGGGTGCAGGTCGGGATGGCACTCCTTGGCCAGCTTCCGGTAGGCCTTCTTGATGTCCTCCGTGGAAGCCGTTTTGTCCACGCCCAGCACCTGATAATAGTCACGCTTTGCCAAGTACTCACCTCGTTATTTCGGGAAAATGGCGATGCCCTTTTCCCGATTCTTCGCACGGTTTCCTTGTGAAGCCTGCGGCTTTACGGCCAGGAAACCGCGTAAGGAATGTTTGCTCCACTTCCCATCTGGCTCACTCGTCGCACTGCTCACTGCCGTTCGCATTGCTCGTTTCGCCAGCCTCCTCCGCCTCGCTTCCTCCGCCACAGGCGGCGCTTCGGCTTTGGAGCCCGTCCGGGCGGCAAAGCCACCCGAGACGATTTCAAACGAGGGGGAACTGCGGTTCCCCCTCGTTGCTCCCCCTGAGCCTTCCTGTAGAGGGAGAATTGTTACGATAGTCGTATGCCTGCAGGATTATGCAAGAAGACGGCGCCCGAAGGTTCCCAAAAGGCGACCGGAAAGCCCTTTGCCGCGCCCGCAGGCACGAAATCCTTTTCCAACGTATAGCATTTTCCATCCTATGCGCCAGACACACCGGATCTTTTACTTCACATCAAAATCCGTGTTCACGGTGCCGTCGGGATTCTGGCTTCCGGCCTGGCCCTGGGGAGGCACCTGCCCCTCGCCGCCCTCCTGCTGGTAGAGCTTGCCGAAGATGGCGTACACCTTCTGGGTAAAGCTCTCCATAGCGGTCTTGATCTGGTCGGCGTTGTTGGTTTCCCGCACCTTCTTGAACTCGTCGATCTCATGCTGCACGGCGGCCTTGTCCTCGCCGGAGAGTTTTTCGCCGCTGTCCCGAAGCTGCTTTTCGATCTCGTAGATCAGCGTATCGGCACGGTTGACGGTTTCCACCTCATCCTTGCGCTTGCGGTCGGCCTCGGCGTACTGCTCGGCTTCCTTCACCCGCTGCTTGATCTCGTCCTCGGTAAGGTTGGTGCTGGCGGTGATGGTGATCTTCTGCTCGTTGCCGGTGCCCTTGTCCTTGGCGGACACGTTTACAATGCCGTTGCGGTCAATGTTGAAGGTGACCTCAATCTGCGGCACGCCGCGGGGGGCCGGAGGGATGCCCGTAAGCTGGAAGCGGCCCAGTGTCTTGTTGTCAAAGGCCATGGGGCGCTCGCCCTGGAGCACGTGGATCTCCACGGTGGTCTGCCCGTCCGCGGCGGTGGAGAACACCTGGGACTTGGTGGTGGGGATGGTGGTATTGCGCTCGATGAGCTTGGTGAAGATGTGGCCTTCCGTCTCCAGCCCCAAGGACAGGGGAGTGACATCCAGCAGCAGCACGTCCTTCACTTCGCCGCCCAGCACGCCGGCCTGGATGGCCGCGCCGATGGCCACGCACTCGTCGGGGTTGATGCCCTTGAAGGGCTCCTTGCCGGTGATGCGCTTCACGGTGGTCTGCACCGCGGGGGTACGGGTGGAGCCGCCCACCAGGATCACCTTGTCGATCTGGTCCGTGGTCAGCCCGGCATCCTTCAGCGCCTGGTTGGTGGGGCCTACGGTGGCTTCCACCAGGTCGGCGGTGAGTTCGTCAAACTTGGCCCTTGTCAGCGTCATATCCAGGTGTTTGGGGCCGCTGGCGTCCGCGGTGATAAAGGGCAGGTTGATGTTGGCGCTCATCACGCCGGAAAGCTCAATCTTGGCCTTTTCCGCGGCTTCCTTCAGCCGCTGGTAGGCCATGCGGTCCTTCTTCAGGTCAATGCCGGTGTCCTTCCTGAAGGTTTCGGCAATGTAGTTGATCACGCGCTCGTCAAAGTCGTCGCCGCCCAGCCGGTTGTTGCCGTTGGTGGCCAGCACTTCAAACACGCCGTCGCCGATTTCCAGCAGCGAAACGTCAAACGTGCCGCCGCCCAGGTCATACACCAATATCTTCTGCGTGCCTTCCTTGTCCAGCCCATAGGCCAGGGAAGCCGCGGTTGGCTCGTTGATAATGCGCAGCACTTCCAGCCCCGCAATGCGGCCCGCGTCCTTGGTGGCCTGCCGCTGGCTGTCGGAGAAGTAGGCGGGCACGGTGATCACGGCCTGGGTCACGGTTTCGCCCAAATACGCTTCCGCCTCACTCTTCATCTTTTGAAGGATCATGGCGGAAATGTCCTGGGGGGTGTAGGCCTTGCCGTCGATGTTGATTTTGCGTGCGCTGCCCATATCCCGCTTGATGGAGATAATGGTGCGGTCCGGGTTGGTGATGGCCTGGCGTTTTGCCACCTGGCCTACCAGCCTCTCCCCGTCCTTGGTAAAGGCTACCACAGAAGGCGTGGTGCGGGCGCCTTCGGAATTGGGGATAACAACGGGTTCGCCGCCCTCCATGACCGCTACGCAGCTATTGGTGGTACCCAAATCGATACCGATGATCTTTCCCATAAAAGTGTCCTCCTCTTTTTATTGGGGCTGCCGCCGGCCGCCAAAGAACTTTCTTTCTGAATTTCTGATTTATTATGGAAAGGGGCGGTGCCCCTTGTCCGCCTGATCAATCCGCCACAACTTTCACCATGGCGTGCCGAAGGACGCATTTGTCCATTCTGTAGCCCTTTTGCAGCACCTGGCATACGGTACCGGGCTCACCCTCTTCCCTGGGCGCGGTCATCACCGCGTTTTCCAGGGCGGGATCAAATTTCTCCCCGGGCCGGCTGATGGCTTCAATGCCCCGCTTCTGGAAGGCGTCATAAAGCTGCCGGTACACCATCTGCACCCCTTCCCGCAGCGTTTGCTCCGGCGCGTTTTCGCTTGCCTCCATGGCCCTTTCCAGGTTATCCAGCACCGGGAGCAGGAGCTTTGCAAAGCTCTGCGCGCCTTCGTCGAAGGCTTCCGCCCTGGCGGTGTTGTTCCTGCGCCTGTAGTTATCAAAATCCGCCTGCACCCGCTGGGCCAAATTAAGGTATTCGTCGCTCAGGCGCCTGGCCTCCGCAAGGTCATCCATTAACTGTTCCACATTCACGGGCTCCGCTTCCTCCTCAAGGGGGAGGGGCGCTTCCTGCTCCTTGAGGTCTTCCTGAACCGGAACCGTTTCCGGCTCCATGGCGTTTTGCCTTTCCTTCTTGTCCTTGTCCCTGTTCATTTCGATCCCTTCCTGACGGCGCTTTTCTTTTTGTCTGCGTTTATGTTTCATCCTCAAACAGGTTCCCCAGCTGCCGTGCCATGGTATTCAGGATGGCCAATACCCGGCTGTACTGCATCCTGGTGGGGCCAATGACCCCAATGGTCCCGTGGGAATGGCTGCCGATGGAATACGTGGCCGTCACCACGGAGCAGTCGGATATTTCCTCGATCCCCGTTTCCGGCCCGATGCGCACGGTGAAGGCCATCTGCCCCTGCTGGGTCAAAAGGTCCACCAGCCGGTCCTTGGTTTCCAGCAGCGCCAGGAAGGACCGCGCCTTTTCCACATCAGAATATTCCGGATAATTAAGGATGTTGCCGGGGCCGCCCACCAGCACACGGCCTACGGCCGACGCGCTTTCCGCCTTGGCGATCATGTTGGAGATCCCCGTCAGCAATTCCTGGTTCTGCCGGAATCCCTTGGCCACCGAGGCCAATATTTGATGGGCTTCCCCGATGGCGTGCCCCGAAAGCTGTTCTGTCAGCATCCGGGAGATGGCGTACAGCGCGTCGCTGTCCAGCATGTCGGATGTCCTGATCACCGCATCCTTGATGATCCCCGCGTCGGTGACGATCACCACCAGCGCGGAGGATGCTGTCACGGGCACCAATTGCACGTTGCGTATTTTCAGCTCCTGCCCCTTGGGGGGCATCACCAGCGCCGTGTAGTGGGTCAGGCTGGATAATACCTGGGCCGCGTGCCCCACCACATCCTCCATCTGCCGCATGCGGCTGGAAAAATGGGCGCGCACCGTTTCCGGGTCGGTATCCGGGATCACCCCGGAGTGCAATAGCTGGTCCACATATAATCTGTAGGCTTTCACGCTGGGCACGCGCCCCGCAGATACGTGGGGCTGGTCCAGATAGCCCAGCTCTTCCAGGTCGCTCATCTCGTTGCGGATGGTGGCGGAGCTTAAGCCCATGTCGTACTTTTTGGAAATGGTGCGCGATCCCACCGGCACGGCGGTCAGTATATAGTCGTCAATGATCGCCTGCAGGATGCGGAATTTCCGCTCGTCCATCGCTTCGCCCTCCTTCCCTCCGGATTGCTTCCCTCTTTGTTAGCACTCGACGCTTGTGAGTGCTAACATGCTGATAATGTAGCACTCCTTTGCTGGTTTGTCAATACCAGTCAAGGGATTCCAATGAAATTTTAAGAATCCCTTACCCGGCGATCATATAAAGGAAGGAAAAATGCGGCGCCCTCACGCATGGCATAGACTTTACATCGTTTTTCAGGGATGGACGCAGGAAGGGGGATTTTTTCAAAAAGCCCCCTTCCCGCCTTTCCTGCATTCCTCACCCACCCCGGCTCTTGCATTCGTCCCAAAAATCCGCTATCATGGTACGGATAAAAAGACATGCCCGCGCGGGCTTTGGAGGGATTTTTGTTGGCGCAGGACCGCCTCAGCCACATCCGCAACTTTTGCATTATCGCCCACATCGACCACGGCAAGTCCACCCTAGCGGACAGGCTGCTGGAAAAGACGGGCGTGTTTGAACAGCGCCAAATGGTGGAGCAAATCCTGGACAGCATGGACCTGGAGCGGGAGCGGGGCATCACCATCAAGAGCAAGGCCGTGCGCATGCGCTACACGGCGCAAAACGGCGAAGTCTACACCTTGAACCTCATCGACACCCCGGGCCACGTGGACTTTTCCTACGAGGTCAGCCGCGCCCTGGCCGCCTGCGAGGGCGCGCTGCTGGTGGTGGACGCCACCCAGGGCGTGGAAGCGCAGACCCTGGCCAACGTCTACATGGCCCTGGAGCACGATCTGGAAACCATCCCGGTGATCAACAAAATCGACCTGCCCAGCGCGCAGCCCGAGGTGGTCCGCCACGAAATCGAGGAGACCATCGGCCTGGACGCCTCCTACGCGCCGCTGATTTCCGCCAAGGTGGGCACCGGCATCGACGAAGTGCTGGAGGCCATCGTCAAATATATTCCCCCGCCCGCGGGCGATGAAAACGCGCCCCTCCAGGCGCTGATCTTTGACGCCTTTTACGACAATTACAAGGGCGCCATCTGCTTTGTGCGCGTCATGCAGGGCAGCATCAAGCCCGGCATGCGCATGCGCCTGATGGCGGGGAAGGGCGAGTTTGACGTGGTGGAGGTGGGCACCTTCCGCCCCGGCTACGCCCCCTGCGATGAGCTTTTGCCCGGGGATGTGGGCTACGTCTCCGCCTCCATCAAGGATGTGCGGGATACACGGGTGGGCGATACCATCACCGACGCGGCTAACCCCGCCGAAGAGGCCCTGCCCGGCTACCGGCAGGTGACGCCCATGGTGTTCTGCGGCATCTATCCCGCCGACGGCGCGGATTACCCCAATTTGAAGGATGCCCTGGAAAAGCTGCGCATGAACGACGCGTCCTTGTCCTTTGAGCCGGAAACCTCCGTGGCGCTAGGCTACGGCTTCCGCTGCGGGTTCCTGGGCCTATTGCACATGGAGATCATCCAGGAGCGCCTGGAGCGGGAGTTTGACTTAAACCTGGTCACCACCGCCCCCAGCGTGATCTATCATGTGACCAAGACCAACGGCGATACCATCTCCATCGACAACCCCACCAACCTGCCCCCCGCCGGCGAAATCGCCAAAATGGAGGAGCCTTTCGTCCACGCCACCATCTATACCCCCCAGGATGCCGTGGGCGCCATCATGGACCTGTGCCAGGAAAAGCGCGGCACCTTCCTGGATATGCAGTACGAAGGCAACCGCGTCAAGCTCAACTACAACATTCCCCTCAACGAGATCATTTACGATTTCTTTGACCAGATCAAGAGCCGCTCCCGGGGCTACGCCTCCTTCGATTACGAATTGAAGGGCTACCAGGAAAGCGACCTGGTCAAGCTGGATATGCTCCTAAACGGCGACCTGTGCGACGCCTTCTCCCTGATCGTGCAAAGGGACAAGGCCTACAATAGGGGCCGGATCATTGCCGAAAAATTGAAGGATGTTATCCCGCGCCAGATGTTCGAAATCCCCATCCAGGCCGCCATCGGCGGCAAGGTCATCGCCCGGGAAACCGTCAAGGCCCTGCGCAAAGACGTGCTCGCCAAGTGCTACGGCGGCGATATCACCCGCAAGAAAAAGCTTCTTGAAAAACAAAAGGAAGGCAAAAAACGCATGCGCCAGTTCGGCACAGTCGAACTCCCCAGCGAAGCCTTCATGGCCGTGCTGAAGATGGATTGATGGTGGAGACGATTTTGTGATTGTAATGCGGGGGGACCTCCTTTTGCAAAAGGAGGT
>JAEWVC010000053.1 GCA_023459275.1 Bacillota bacterium
TTGCTCGGGCAAGGTAGGAATTTCTTCGAAATTCCTGCGAAAATCACCGCACATGTCGCTGATTTTCGATCTGCAATTGGAGGACTGCGGTCCTCCAATACCTCCTAAGGGTTTGTTGATGGTCTGAGCCGCGGGAGCAAAATCCCGTGGCTCTTTTTTCAATGTTCCGGCATTTCCGGCGGGGGCAAGCCCCCGCCCTACGCGGCAGTTTTATACTATCGTAAAATACTATTTCGTCCAAAGCGGCGAGGGGTTTTCGATGCAGGACAAGGAGACAGAGCGAGGCAACGCCGCGCTACGTTGAACGGAAGGCGACGCGGTCCTGCGCGAAAAAAACCGCCGCAACGACAAAATAATGTTTGGAAATAGTAGTACATCTGCAGCATCACTTTGCGGCGGCAGCCAGAGCCTCGTTCACCGCGTCCACCACGGCATTCACGGAAGCAGTCGCGCCGGAGATGGCGTCCACGCCATCGCCCAGGGTAACCGACCCGGATTTGCCGATGAACTGGCTGATAAACGCATCCTCCTTAACCTGGGCGCCAATCCCATAAGTCTCGCTGAAATCCTTGCCGTCCACGGACATGGCCACAATCACGCCGTTTTCATCAAGGAGCAGCGTAACCGTGATGGGGCCGCCGAAGCCGCTCTTGGTGGCGGAGATGACGTGATAGGCACCAATGGTCAATGCGGCAGCCTCACCCGTCTGCCCCCCCATTTCGGCTTTCGCCTGGGCCAGTGCCTGCTGGGCTTCCATGGCCTTCGCTTCGGCCTGTTTCGCGGCTTCCAAAGCGGAATCCCTATCCGCCATTGCCTGGGCAGCCTCCGCCTTTGCAGCCTGTTCGACGGCCTGGGCCGCGCTCATTGCGTCCTTCAGACCATTGATTTCCTCATTCGCTTTGGCAAGGCCGGCTTTTGTGCCGCTCAACTCATCCCCCATGGAGATCAACTGCTCCTGGGCTGTCTTCAAGTCGCCGGAAACGGCTTTTAGGGATTCGACGTTCAGCAGCGCAGCATCCCTTTCCTGAACGGCGGTATCAAGCTGGCCCTGAAGCGCATCAACTTGCTCCTTGGCCTGCACCGCGGCAGCGTTTGCCGCATCCTCCGCGGTCTTGGCAGCTTCCTCTGCCGCCGTTTGGGCCGTCAGCGCGGCGGCCGCCTTCTCCTCCGCGGCCTTTGACGCATCCAAAGCGGCATCCTTCTCCGCCAAGGCGGTCTTAGCCGCATCCTCCGCCGCCGTCTGGGCCGTCAGCGCGGCGGCCGCCTTCTCCTCCGCGGCCTTCGCCGCATCCAAAGCGGCATCCTTCTCCGCCAAGGCGGTCTTAGCCGCATCCTCCGCCGCTGTCTGGGCCGTCAGCGCGGCGGCTGCCTTCTCTTCCGCTGCCTTTGCCGCTTCCAGGGCGGCATCCTTCTCCGCCAAAGCGGTCTTAGCCGCGTCCTCCGCCGCCGTCTGGGCCGTAAGCGCGGTGGCTGCCTTCTCTTCCGCAGTCTTTGCCGCCTCCAGGGCGGCGTCCTTCTCCGCCAAGGCGGTCTTTGCCGCGTCCTCCGCCCCGGTCTGGGCCGTCAGCGCGGTGGCTGCCTTCTCTTCCGCAGCCTTTGCCGCCTCCAGGGCGGCGTCTTTCTCTTGGAGCGCAGACGCGGTGGCAGCCTCTGCCGCCGTTTGGGCATCAAGGGCGGCCTGGAGTTTTGTCTGTGCCTCCACAACAGCCTCTTCTGCCTTGGCCTTGTCGCTGAGCGCGGCATCGCGCTCGGTTTGCGCATCGGTCACCTGCTTGGCCAGGTCATCTACCTTCTTTTGATAGTCCACGGCTCCCGCCTTCAAATCGCTGTTGGATTTGATCATGTTGTTGCGGTCGCCGATCAGCACGCCAACCACAATGACAAGAAGGACCAGCACGATTGCCAGCAGCATCACGTAGGTTTTTTTCACCCAATATCACCCCTTATGCAATTTTATATGCAGGCATACGCCCTGCTTTCACGGTATAAACGCCGGCCTGTTGCATTATTATATGAATCATTTTCCGGAATTAACCATATGAGCAAGCTAATTCTTCATGAAAAGAAAAAACCCTTCTTTTCATATAAAAAAAGCTTATGCAGAATGCATAAGCATGAAGCGTAAGAATGTATCACGGTATCAGCGGTTCCTCCTGCGCGGCGGGCTCCGGAAGCCTGGGCAGCTCACTCAAGGCGGAGATCCCAAAGTGCGAAAGAAAAGCGTCCGTCGTGGCGTACAGGATAGGGCGGCCCAGCGTTTCCTTCCTTCCCACATCGGCGATCAATCCCTTGTGCACAAGGGATTGAACGGAATAGTCGCACTTGACGCCGCGGACGGCTTCCACCTCCGCCTTGGTAACTGGCTGGCGGTAAGCCACTACTGCCAGCGTCTCCATGGCGGCCTGGGAAAGGGATTGCTTCTGCACAGGCTGGAGCAGCTTTTCCACATACGGGGCATATTCCGCCCTGGTGGCAAGCTGGATATGCTCCCCGAACCGCTTGAGGCACAGGCCCCGTCGGTTGAAATCATACCCGCTGGAAAGGGAGTTCACCGCCGCGTCAAGCTCCACAGGTGTTGTTTCCAGCGCCTTTTGAAGATCGGCAAGGAGCACCGGCTCCCCCGCCACAAACAGGATGGCCTCGATGACGGCCGCCAGTTCATTGGGCTGCAAGAATATCCTTTCTCCTTCCCGGATACAGGGTGATGGCGCCGAACACACCGCTTTGCTCAATATGGGCGCGGTTCAGGCGCAGTATCTCCAGAAGCGCCAGAAAGAGCGTGACCACCTCTTCCCGGCCGGGGGCATCGCTGAAAAGAGCGTCAAAAGCCACGGGCCCGCGGCGGAGGCGCTTGGCAATATGGCCCATGCAGGCCTCGATGGTGTATGAGTCGCGGCGGATCTCCCGGCTGACGAACACGGCATCCTCCGGCTCCGGGGGTTTGCGGGACAAAACGCGCTCCAAAGCCTGCAAAAGCCCCTCCATGGTCAAGCCGCTGAGCTCAAAGGAGGGGGGCGGCAGCGGGTATTCCTCCGGCAGCTTCAAATACATGGCTGCGGCCGCCTTTTCAAACGCCGTCAAATTTTCCGCCGTTTCTTTGAAACGTTTGTATTCCTCCAATTGCCGGATCAGCGCCTCCTGGGGATCCTCCTCCTCGGGCGCCGGCGGCTTGGGCAGCAAAGCCCGGCTCTTGATCTCCAGCAGCGTGGCCGCCATGGTCAGAAACTCGCTGGCATCCTCCATGTCGAAATCCTCGGCGCTGCTGACGGAGGCAATGTACTGCTCCGTGATCTGCGACACAAAGATCTCCCGGATGTCCACCTTGGCCTTGCTGATCAGGTGGAGAAGCAGGTCAAGCGGCCCGTCGAAATCCTTTAAATGGATGTTTTGCGGCATGGCATGCGCCTTTCAATGAAAGATTCTGCGGCGTGAAGCCGCCTCATGCGGCGCCCGTCATGCGCAGAAAAATGTTGAGCACGCCGCTTTCGATGGCGCCCATTACCGTGGACATGATGGTGGACAGGATTCCTGTGAACACCAGGCCAAACAGAACAATTTGCGCGATTTGAAAGGTTTGCCGGTTCAGCATCAGCCTGCCCCGAAGCAGGATATCATTGAATACGTGAAAGCCGTCCAGCGGCGGCAAGGGAAGAAGATTGAACACCCCAAGACCCAGGTTGATGGTAGCGAACAGAAGCAAAAACCGCTGCACATATTGCAGCCAGGGGGTGCGCATCAGATCCTGCACCTGGCTCCCCTGCCCCGTCAGCAGAATCCCATAGGCCAAGCCGTCGGATGAAAGCAGCGTCTTGGCACCATAGTAGTCGATGACCTCCTGTTTCCAAAGAAGCCCGTTCAGGCCTACGGCCAGCGCGGTGGCCACCAGGAACAGCGTCAGGTTGGTGATGATTCCCGCCACCGATACCATCAGATCATCACGGCGGTAATTTCGGAAATTCCTTGGGTTGACGGGTACAGGCTTGGCCCATCCAAAGCCCAGCAGAAACATGCACGCCGTGCCGATGGGGTCCAGATGTTTGAGAGGATTCAGGGACAGCCGCCCCATCATCTTCGCGGTGGGGTCGCCGCAGCGGTAGGCGATATATCCGTGGGCCACCTCATGCAGCATCAGCGAAAGCAGCACGGATGCAATGAGGTAAAGAAAATATATGAAAAACTGTATAGGATCGGTTTTCAGCCAGCTGATCCACATTTCAATGTTCCTGAACAAGCAAAGCCCTCATTTCCTGCGGTATTGGCTCCTGCGCCACGCGCCTCATTATACCCCATGGCCCATGGGATGCGCAAGTGCGCCATTTCGCATCCTGCATACCTCGCGAAAATGGAAACATCAGATTCCCCTAGGAAGTTTTTCAGGGATGGGTGCGGGAAGGGGGATTTTTTCAAAAAGCCCCTTTCCCGCTTTCCCCCCTCTCTTCCCCCGCCCTAACTTTGGACTGTTCAAACCCTTGCCGATGCGTTATAATGAAAAATAACCATTGGGTGCAAAGGAGGACCTATCGTTGCGCAAAACGCTGACCAGCCTTTTGTTGGCGTGCGCCCTGCTGCTTTCCTGCATGCCGGCCTTGTCCGAAGCGGCCTCCCAGGCGGGGGAAAACTTCGTGATGGCCGGCTTTGACGGGGACAGCGTGCAGCACGACTGGAATACCAATCTATTTTTCCAGCGCATGCAGGAGCGCACCGGCATATCTTTTACCTTCCGGCAGTTTACCGACTACGCGGCATGGAGCGCGGAAAAAGCCCGGCTTTTCGCGGGAGACGATCTGCCTGATGTACTGTTCAAGGCGGAGCTGACGCCCCAGGAAACCGTCTCCTATTATGAAAGCGGCAAGCTTATCGACCTCAAGCCCTATCTTGCGGAAAACGCCCCCAACCTGACCGCGCTGTTTGCAAAGCATCCCGACTGGGAAAAGGCCGTCACCCTTGCGGACGGCGCCATTGTGGCGCTCCCCGCCTTGGACTCTTTGCATACCCAAAATGCCATGTGGATCAACAAGACCTGGCTGGAGGCGCTGAAGCTTGACATGCCCACCGATGCCGCCTCGCTGATAAATGTTTTGACGGCATTCAAAAACGACGACCCCAACCGCAACGGCAAGAAAGACGAGATCCCCTTCACGTTCCTTGGCCCATGGGATCTGAAATTCCTGGCCCACGCCTTTGGGCAGATCGCCAATGATTACAACGTGTATGCCGATGGCGCCGGCAAAGTGCATTTCATGGCGGCCGAAGATACCTACCGGGAGTTTGTGGCCTGGGCGGCGGAGCTGTACCAGAAAGGGCTGCTGGACAAGAACGGATTTTCCACGGCGGATGCGCTGCGTACCGTAACGGATGAAAAGGCCGCTGCCGTGTACGGCGTGTTTTTCGCCAACAAGTCCACCGCTTTCCTGACTTCCGCCCTGGGTTCGCAGTACACGGTGCTTCAGCCGCTTTCCTGGGAGGGCACGCAGACCTACCGCGATTTCCTGGGCCCGGTGACCCGGGGGACATTCGCCATCACCAGCGCCTGCAAAGATCCCGCCGCGCTGATACGGTGGGTGGATTCCCTATACGGCGAGGAGGGCGGCGTCCTGGCGCTGTTCGGGCTGGAGGGCACCGAATATGCCTATAATGAAAACGGGACCTGGCGGTTCCTGGGAGCGACGGAGGAACTGACCTCCATCCTGCAGAATGCCACCATCTGCGACAGCGGCTTCCTGCCCTGGCTGGACCCGGTGGATTTCCAATTGAAGCACGAGGACCAGAACACCACGGCGCTGATTCGGTCCCTGCTGGAACTGAATCAAATAGCGGTGCTTCCCTTCCCTTATTATACGCTCACGGCGCAGGAACAGGCGTACATAGACCCCCTGCAGATGGCCTTGGGCACCTTTGTGGATGAAAGCCTGGCCAGGTTCGTGACAGGAGAAACGCCCCTTGACGATGCAAGCTGGCAGGAATATCTATCCAATCTCGATCAGATGGGGCTTCCCGATTTTACTGCTTTCTGGCAGCAGGTGCTTGATGGACAAGCCCGGTAAGCGGCAAAAGGTGCGAAAGGATGGAATGCTTCCATGAACCAGTACGCAAGCATGATCAGGGCCTTGAAGACGACTCCGGTAATGTCCCGCCTGACCCATCTTTACGGCCGCAGGGACGGCATGCTGGTAGCCCAGACGGCCAGGTATACGCGGCTTTTGAAAAGGCATGAGGATCTGTACAACGCGCCTGGGATTGTGCATTTAATCAGCGCCCCGGGACGCACGGAGCTTTCCGGGAACCATACCGACCATAACCGCGGCAGGGTGCTGGCCGCCGCCGTAAACCTGGATACCGTGGCTGCCGTCTCCCCCCGGGATGATATGACGGTGCGCCTGTCCAGCGACGGATACCCGGCGGTGGAGGTTTCCCTGAAAGAGCTATCCCCGGTCAAGGAGGAAGAGGGGAAAACCGCCTCCCTGGTGCGGGGCGTGGCGGCACGGATGAAGGAACTGGGCTTTCCCATCGGCGGGTTTGACGCCGCGGTTACCTCCAGCGTGCTCTCCGGCAGCGGCCTGAGCTCCTCCGCGGCCTTCGAAGTGCTGCTTTGTGCCATCTTCGACAGCCTGTACGGCAAATTTGAAATGTCCCCCATCCTGCGGGCGCAGATCGCCCAATACGCTGAAAATCATTATTTTGGCAAGCCCTGCGGCCTGATGGACCAGATGGCCAGCTCGGTGGGCGGCCTGGTGGCCATCGATTTCAAGAAGGACGAGCCGGATGTTAAGCCCATTGCATATGATTTCGCCGCCCGCGGATACGCGCTGGTGGTGGTCAATACCGGCGGCAGCCACGACGACCTGACGGCTGATTACGCCGCCATCCCGGAGGAAATGAAGCAGGTGGCCGCCTGTTTTGGCGAAAGCGTGCTTCGCAAGGTACGCCCCGAGCAGCTTTTGCAGGAGATGGCCAACGTAAGGCAAAATACCTCCGACCGTGCGGTGATGCGCGCCATGCATTTTTTTCACGAAAACAAGCGCGTCCTGGACCAGACGGCGGCCCTGGAGCGGGACGATCTTTCCGCCTTTTTTGCGGATGTTGTTGCCTCCGGCCGGTCCAGTTTCATGTACCTGCAAAATGTATATGCAAGGCCTGGCGAGCAGCAGCTTTCCCTGGCGTTGTGCCTGGCGGAGGACATGCTTTCAGGCCGCGGCGCCTGGCGTGTGCACGGCGGCGGTTTTGCCGGCACCACGCTGAATTTCGTGCCTCTTGACCAGACCGGCGCCTTTGTGGAATCCATGGAGGCCGTGTTCGGACCGCATAGCTGCCACCTGCTGGACATCCGCCCGGAGGGCGCGGCAAGAATTGAAGGTTTGGTATAGTACGCCGGGGAGTGATCTTTTATAAAAGATCACTCCCCGGACCCTTCTTAGAAAACTTTATCTGTTTTTAGATGAGCATATCAGGTCTTGACACATCATAAAGGTTATGGTATATTGCATCCATGGAAAACGTTTACCACGGCAAGAAAGCGGAGTGACTGCATGAAACGCGATGTAACCGTCCGGGAAGTTGCCGAAAAAGCGGGGATTTCTATTGCGACGGTGAGCCGCGTTCTGAACAACAACCACCCCGTGAGCCAGGACACCAGGCAGCGCGTGCTGGACGCCGTGGCGGAGCTGAACTATCACACCAATATCATGGCGCGCTCCCTGCGCGGCTACCGCAGCAAGATTATCGCGGTGGTGACGCCGGATATTTCCAATGATTTCTTCATGTACGTTGTCAAGGGCATCGAAACCGTGTTTGAAAAGAGCGATTTCTGCCTGCTCATCGCCAGCACCAACGGCGATGCAGAAAAGGAGGAGAAGCTGCTTTCCACGCTGATCGAGCGCCGGGTGGACGGTTTGGTCATCGCGTCGGCCAACACAAATGCCGCCAAGATCAACGACTGCATTGCACGGGGGATCTTCACGGTGCTCATCGACCGGGCGGTCCCGGGTGCAATGGCGCCCAGCATTGTAAGCAGCAATGTGGAAACAACGCGCCGGCTGATCGGCCTCCTGCTGGACGCCGGCCACCGTGACATCGGCATCATCAACGTTTCTTTGACCAATGCCGTAGGCGTCGCGCGCCTGGGCGGATATAAGGAGGCTCTCGCGCAGGCCGGCATCCCTCTGCGGGAAGCATACATCTCCCAGCCGAATTTCACCGTGCAGGACGGGCGGGATTCCATCCTCAAAATGCTGGATCTGCCCACTCCCCCCACCGCCCTCTATTGTGCCAACAACAGGATGACCGAAGCCGCGCTGAGTGTTTTCGGGGAACGGGGGCTCAAGGTGGGCCAGGATATTTCTTTGGTTTCCTTCGGCACTTTTTCTGTGAACCGCTTTTTGTATTCCACCATCACCGTGGCCCAGGATGACGGCATTGCCATGGGGCAGCATGCCGCACAGTATCTTTTCAGGCAGTTGTCCGGCGAGCAGGGAAAAATGCCCGATATTGTTCTTAATGTGGACATCAAGATAGGCGATTCCATCCGCCAGTTACCGTAACAGGCTTCGGGCAAAGAAAAGCGATTATTTCTAGGCGGATGGAAAACGTTTTCCACCTTATGTAGAAGGCGGTGATACTTATGGGACTGGTATCCATGCGGGAGATGGCGGCGCATGCTTTGCGCGAAGGCTATGCGGTGGGCGCTTATAACGTGTATGACTGGGATTCTCTTTTTGCCGTGCTGGAAGCCGCAGAAAAGGAAGATTCTCCAGCAATCCTGCAATTGTCCATGGGCGCGCGCAAGCACGTCCCCGGCTTTGCGATTTTTTTCCGCGCCGTGAAGGAAGCGGCAAAGGGTTGCAAGGCGCCTATCGCCGTCCAGCACGACCATTGCAGCACCATGGAGGCCGCCGTGGAGGCGCTCCAAATGGGATTTACGGCCGTGATGTTTGATGGGTCGCATCTGCCCTATGAAGA
Organism: Bacillota bacterium; assembly: GCA_023459275.1. GTDB lineage: Bacteria > Bacillota > Clostridia > Christensenellales > Aristaeellaceae > JAEWAH01. Next base: position 8,956 of record JAEWVC010000053.1, read on the forward strand.
AAACCTCTTGATGACGGCACAAATCGCAAAGCTTGCCCATGAAAGGGGCGCCTGGCTTGAGGCGGAACTGGGCTCCATCCCGGGCTTTGAAGACATGGTTTATTCCGGAAACGCGGAAAGCACCGATCCCCTCCTGGCGGCGCAGTTCGTGGAGGCAACCGGGTGCGACGCCCTGGCCGTATCCGTAGGTACCTCCCACGGCGGCGTCCGCGCCGGCGGGCCGCTTCCCTTCCACCATGGCCTGCTTAAGGATATCCACCGCCATTTGCCGGACTATCCGCTGGTGCTGCACGGCGCGGCTTCCCTGCCCAAGGAACTGATACAGGCCGTGAATGATCTTGGCGGTGCCGTGGAAACAGTCTTCAACTGCTTAGAAGCGGATATCGCGCAGGCTGGCAGGTCGGGGGTGTTCAAGCTCAACATGGACGTGGACAACCATTTGGCCTGGAACGCGGCGGTGCGGCGTGACCTTTTTGAAAACCCCGGCCGCTATGATCCGCGCCCCATCCTTCGGGCGGGCAGGGAGGCGTTTCGGGACGAGGTTTGCCACAAGATGCGGCACGTAAGCGGCACGTCAAAAAAAAGCTGGCCGGAACACAGGGCCAAAAAGGAGGAAGTCGTGTGATACGTGCGGTCTGCCTGAACCCTGTGATCGATAGGACCTATCACATCAGCGGTTTCGCTGCCGGAAAGCTGTATATGAACAACGAACCCACCGTTACGGTGGGAGGGAAAGGCATCAATGCGGCAAGGGTATGCAAAAAGCTGGGGGCCCAGGTTGCGGTATACGGCTTTATCGCCGGACTGAACGGGCAATTCGCCTTGAAGGCTGCGCGGACCTTCGCCGATGAGACGTACCTGTATGAGGTGCCCGGGGAAACGCGCATGACCATCAACATCATCGACAGCGGCATGCAGCATGAAACGGAAATTCTGGAAAAGGGGCCTTCCGTCGGCGAAGGCGACACGGAAAAGCTGCTTCGCGGCCTGGCGGGCAGCATCCGGCCCGGCGACGTGGTAATTTGCTCCGGCCTTTCCATCCCCGGCGCACCGCAGGATATCTACGTCCACATTTCCGCGCTGTGCGACCAGGCGGGGGCAAAGTGCCTGCTGGATACCCGGGGCATTGACCTGAAGCATGCCCTTGCCGGCCACTACCACATGATCAAGCCCAATCGGCAGGAACTGGAAGAGCTGATCAACGAGGGACAGTTTGACGATTTGAACAGCCTGTGCATCCGGGCGCGGGAAAAGCTGCTGGACCACACCGATTACCTGCTGGTATCCCTGGGCGCCCAAGGCAGCGTGCTGCTGAGCCCCTCCGTGTTTTACCGGGCAAGCGTGCCCGCAGTCCCCGTTGTATCCACCATCGGCAGCGGCGACAGCACCGTTGGCGGCTTCGCCACGGCACTGTCCCAGGGGAAGCCCGTGCTGGATGCGTTCCGCCTGGCCATGGCCTGCGGCGTTTCCAACTCCATGAACCGGCATGTGGCCGACGTCCAAACGGACCAGGTGGCCCGGCTGCTCCCGCAGATCCAAATAACATCCATGTAACTATGCACGGCCGTGCATAAGAATAAATGAGGAGGAACCCTGCATGAAGAAACTGTTTGCCTTGCTGCTCACCCTGTGCCTGATACTCTCCGTCACATCCTCTGTGGCCGAGACCCTTCAGGCGGAGGAAGGCGCGACGATCAAGATCATGGGCGGCGCACACCTGGTTTCCACCCTTGAGATCGTGATGAAGAAATTCATCGAGGAGCATCCGGAAATCACCGTGGAGTTTGAAAAGTATTCCTTCTCCGAGTACCCCACCAAGATGAAACTGCAGTTCTCGCAAAACGAACCGGTGCCGGACATCGCGCTTTGCCACGCCCAGTTCTTCACGCCGTTTATGGACGCGGGCTATTTCAAGCCGCTCAATGACATCATCAAAGCGGAGGATTACCTGCCCTCCATGCTCGCCGCCGCCACCAAGGACGGCAGCATCTACGGCGTGCCCAACCAGGGAACGAACCAGATGTGCTTCATCTACCGGGAGGACATCTACAATGAACTTGGGCTTACGCCGCCTACCACCTTTGACGAGTATTATGAGCAGGGCCTTTTGCTCAAGGAAAAAGGTTACTATATTGGCGCCTTTGATCCCATGGACGGCCCCGCCAGCACCTTTATCGAATTCATGCTGATGCTGGGCGGCGAAATGCAGACCAAGGATGGAGAAATCGTATTCACCAAAGGCAAGGAAGCCCTGGACCTGATGCAAAAGTGCATCGACGCGGGCATCTGGCACCGGAGCAACGCCGCGAACAGCCAGGACTTCTGGAACGGCTGGAACTCCGGGGAAATCGCGGCGATTCCCGCCCTGGGATTCCATCCCGCCTATTTCATGAGCAATGTGGACCCGGCGGGCAACGGCGGCTACGGAAAGCTTGCCATCGCGCCCATGTTCACCTTCAGCGAAGACGGTCCCGCCTCCGTCATTCTTGACACCCAGTTCTACGCCATCAACGCCCGCACGCTGTATCCGAAAGCGGCACAAATGGTATTTGAGTACATCTGCGCCAATACGGATGCAACCATGGCCTTCAGCGATGTGAATGAAAACGGCATCGTTGCCCGGTTTGGCAACGCCTACATCCCAGGGCTTGAGCGACTGGTAAAGGAAGGCTCCACAGGCTGGGATGTGTTTGGCGGCAAGCAGGTGGTTTCCTTCCAGGCGGAGGATTTGCTGAACACCCAGGCCCAGCTGCGTTATATCAATGAGTATACGGTGGAGATTGAAGGCATCGTCAACGAGGTGCTGGGCGAAATGTTTGATACAGGCGCCTACACCCCCGATGAGGCGGTCCAGGAGATGCTGGACCGCTGCGAATCCGATCTGTAATATGTGGGCACGCGTTCCTTTCCGTCCCCTGCGGGCGGAAAGGAACGCGGCACCGGGAGGGGGATTGCCTTGAAAGCGGCGGCGACGTTGAGACAGATCAGGCGCAACAGGCATTGCTATCTTTGGATCGCGCCCTTCTTTGTGCTGATGATCGTGTTTCAGCTTTATCCGACGGTGTACGGATTCTATTTGAGCCTGACTAAATACGGCGGCATAACGCCGCCGGAGTACATCGGCTTTGCCAATTACGCAAAAGCCTTCGACGACAGGTACTTCTGGCTTTCCGTAAAAAACATGGTCGTTCTGTGGGCACTGATCGTACCGGCCCGTACCCTGCTGGCGCTGGTTTTTGCCGCGGTGCTCAACAACGGCAGGATGGTGGGCAAACGGGTGTATATGGGAATTGTGCTGCTGCCCTACGTTACCTCGGCGGTGGTCATCTCCCTGCTGTTCAAAATCCTGCTGGCAACCGAAGGCGGCCTTGTGAATGTGCTGCTCGGCAATCTTTTGGGGCTGGAGCCCGTCAGATGGCTGAAGTCCGTGGATCTGTCCAAACCCAGCGTTGCCATCATGAACCTGTGGCGCATGACGGGCTATTTCTCCATCCTGATGCTGGCCGGCATGCAGCGCATTCCAAAGTCGGTGGATGAGGCGGCCGTGATGGACGGTGCCAGCGGATTGCGGATCTTTTTCAAAATTACCGTGCCCATCCTCGTGCCCGAAATCTTTTTTGTGTTCATGATCTCCACCATCTGGGTGCTGCAGAACGTGGCGGACGTGATGCTGCTCACGGGGGGCGGTCCGCTGAACTCTTCCCTGACCTCCGTGCTGTACATCTATCAAAACGCGTTTGAGAAGTCCGGCAAGATGGGATACGCGGCGGCGCTGAGCTTCCTTTTGTTTGTAATGATCCTGCTCCTGAGCATCTTCCTGGTACGCAGGAACTATAACAAAGCGGAGGAATTGAAATGAAGAAGTCTGCTTCGTTTCGCGGCGCGCTGTTCCTCCTGTTTTCCGTTGCTGCGCTTTGCCTGGTGACCGTGGTTACGTGTACACCGTTTGTTTTGATGGTCTCGGGGAGCTTCAAGGAAGATTATGAGATTTTTGCCATGGTGCCGCGCCTTTTGCCGGGCACGTTTGATTTCCGCAAATATGACCAGCTCTTTGCCAACTGGCCGTTTATGACAAGCATGTTCAACAGTGTCTACGTGACGGGCGTCAAAACGCTGGGCGGCTGCTTCTTCTGCACACTGGTGGGCTTCACCTTCGCCAAATACCGGTTCCCAGGGAAAAACGCGCTGTTCATCATCATGCTTTCCACCATGATGCTGCCCGGGGAAACACGGCTCGTTCCAAGCTACATGCTTTTCAAGGCCCTGGGCGGCGTCAACAAAATGTGGTCGCTGATCGTTCCCGGCCTGGTACCCGCCTTCGGCGTGTTTATGCTCCGCCAATTCGCGGTAGCCGGTGTTCCCGATGATACCATGGAATCCGCCAGGATCGAAGGTGCCGGCGAGTTTCAGATCCTGATGCGGATCGCGTTTCCCATGCTGGCCCCCGCTATTTTTTCCTTTGCCATCCTGACGTTCATGAACGCCTGGAACGAGTTCCTTTGGCCCATTATCATTATGACGGAGCGCACGAAGCTGACCTCCACCGCCCTTTTGCGCAGCATCGCGGACGCCTCCAGCCAGGGCAACAACGGGGTGCTCCTGGCCGCCACCACCATCAGCGTGATCCCGATCCTGCTCATCTACGGCATCTTCCACAAGCAGATCATCAGAGGCGTGCTAGAGGGTTCCGGCAAGGAAGGCTGAGCGCGGCCCGCTTTGCGGCCCGATCCGGGGCGATGCCCCACCATAAGGAGTAGAAGATATGAAAATACCGGGCGAACTTACAAAAATCCGCCGGAGGCTTACGGATACCCGGGGCCTCCCCTCCGACAATAACCACGACCCGTCCAACATCCTTTTTGCCGACGGGAAATACTATCTTTGGTATACCCAGCACCGGAACGACCGCCCCTTCAACGGGTTTTACGACGCTTATATCCGCTGCTGCGTTTCTTCGGACGGCTACGTGTGGGACGGACATTTCGACGCGCTGCTCCCCGGTGAAAAAGGCGCCTGGGATGACGGCGGCGTCCTGACCGCCAACGTGATCGCGCACCAGGGAAAATATTACATGTTTTATACGGGCGTCGGCGAGGACTATGCCACCGGACAGGATACATCCCGCCGTGTAGGCATCGCCGTGTCCGATCACCCCGGCAAGCCCTTCACCCGGCTGTTTGACGGGCCGCGGCTGGTGCCCGAAGCCGAAGGCGCGTGGGATGACTTTGGATGCGACGATGTGAGCGCCATCTTTTTCAAGGGAAAGTGGCATATCTATTTCAAAGGGGAGTCCAGGCGGGTCCACAACGGAAACGACACCCTGCTGGGCGTTGCCTTTGCCGACCGTTTAGAGGGCCCGTATGTCCGCTATGAAGGGAACCCGCTGATCCGCGGCCACGCGTTTGCCGTCTGGCCCTACAAACACGGTCTGCTTTTGCTTTCCGGGCTAAAGGACAAGCAGGGAGAGGGAAGCGTCTACAACGACAGGCCGGATTGGTACGACCCGGAAGGGGTACAATACTTGTACTACTCGGAGGACGGCCTCCATTTTGAACCCTGCGCGCCTTTTGACAACCGGGCGGCGGGCGTCTTTAGCCCCGGCGATGACCTGACAAAGTGCTGGGGCGTAACAGTAGCCACCCGCAACGCCGGGCTTGGCCGCTACATCCAACGGTTCGATTTTGAGCTTGGAGAATAGTCCTGCCATCCGCCTTTTAATGGCCCGATTCTTCCAAGAGCGGGCTGCTTTATGCTTATTTTTCAAAGAAAATACTTGCATTGAACACGGATGCATGGTAAAATAGTTTTTGCTGATTCACGCTATTGCAAGGAGGTGAACGAAATTGCCGAACATCAAGTCCGCCATCAAGCGCGTAAAGGTTAGTGAAAAGAAGAATCTGCGCAACCGGATGATCAAGACCGGGGTCAAGACCGCGGTGAAGAAATTCCAGGTTGAGTTGGCTTCCAATCCCGGCGCCGCCAACGTGCAGTTGAGCGCAACCACCTCCGCCATCGACAAAGCGGCTGCCAAGGGCATTCTTAGCAAGAATGCGGCCAACAGGAAAAAAGCCCGTCTGGCCCGCAGCCTTCAAAAAGTCGCGGCGCAGTGAATTGCGGTATAAACGCAGCCCCAAGAACCCCTTTCCAAAGGAAGGCGGGTTCTTTATTTTTGTTCTTTTTGAGGTGGCACCTTTTGCAGAAACAAAAGCCGCCGGCCTGATCATGCCTTCAACGTGCATGTTCCGGGCAGGCGGCTTTTGTTTCCATTATCCTATTCCCAATTCTGTTTGGGCGGGTCCACGATGGCGGCGGGCTTTTTTGCGCCTTCCTTGAGCACAAAGCCCAGGTCGCAGTTATAGTTGAACCCATCGCTTTCAACTGTCACATCCACGGTATAAGCCGTGCTTCCGTCATAGCCCGAAAGGCTGCTCACCAGCAGCGGGAAGTCCTCCCTGCGTTCCGTTGGCAGAAGCTCCGCATACATGGTTACCCGGAGGATGCCGGCAGCGGGGTACACGTTTTCAAACAGGTAATAGCCGTATGCGTCGGTCACCGTCTCCTGTACCTCGGCCCCATCCTGCACAAGGACAACGGTCAGACCGGGAATGCCTGGCTCTCCTGCATCCTGAAGGCCGTTTCCGTTCTCGTCCAGCCAGGCCATATCCCCCAGTCTGCCTGTCTTGACGCCGCCGATATCAAGGCCGGTTTGATCCTTGCCCATGAACAGGTGGAACGCTTCACCCATTCCCCCTTGCGTATCGGCAATGACGCTGGTATCCTGGGCAAGCCTCGCATCGCCCGGCTTTACGAACAGATACCCGCCGGGCAGAACAGCGCCCAGAATATAGTCTCCGGGCAGCAGTCCCTCAAAGCGGTACGACCCGTCCTCTCCCGTTGTTGCCGTGGAAAGAGGCGTATCCAGATCCGCGGCTTCATACAGCGCCACCTGCGCGCCCCCAAGGGAAGCAATTTGGCCGCCCATATCGGCCCATACCCTGCCGGAAAGGAAGGCATATTGCCTGATGCCTGCCGTCACGTTAAAAATCTCTTCACCTTCCCTAAGCAAAAATCCTTTCAAAGCAATGGCGCCGGGTTCAGCGTCCGCAAACAGGTTTTCCCCGGCGGCGGTATCCGCCGCCGCGCTGCGCTCGGGGAGCAGCACCCGGATATCATACGCCCCGGGCTGGATCACCGGTACAACCCAGACGCCGTTCTCCCCGGTGGGCACAGTGGCGGCAAGGCTGCCATCTCCGCTGTCCGTCACCTGAACGGTCAGCCCGGCCATGGACGCCTCCCCCGCGGTCATGCGCCCGTCGTTGTTCTCATCCAGCCAGACTGTCCCCCCCAGGGACGCGGGCAGCACGCCGCCCACCAGTCTGCCTTCCAGCCGCTGCCCCATGGCGATCTGCAAAGACACGTCGGCTTCTTTGGAAAGGACAGGCCCCGTCAGCGCATTCGCCGTCTGCTTGGTAAAAATCATGCCGCCCGGCAGGGAAACCGAAAGGGTATACGTCCCAGGGCGCAGGCCGGTGAGGGCAAAGATACCGTCCGTGCCTGTAACCGCCTCGTACGCCGCCCCGTCCGGTCCGGCAAGCGCCAGGCGCACGGAGGACAGGGTGCCCTCCCCTTGCTCCCACAGGCCGCTGCCGTTGACATCATGGAAGGCCGTCCCCGTGATCCTGGCCAGCGCCACGGCCCCGCAAAGCGGCGCGGCCTTGGTTTCACCCATGGCAAGGCGGAAGGATTCCCCCGCCGCCGCAAGCCCATCTCCCGAAATGCGGCTGCCGCTGGCCGTTACCTTTGCATAGACCGTATCATCAGGCAAAAGATAGACCAGTTTGTACTCTCCCGGCGTCAGCTCATCAAACAGGTAGATGCCGTCCGCGCCTGTAACAGTGCTTTGCACAGCCGTTCCGACGCCGTCCGTGAGCGTAACAGTCACGCCGGGGAATCCGCTCTCCCCCTGGGATTCCACTCCGTCGTCGTTTGCGTCCCCAAAGATCTGGCCTTTGATGCTGCCGGGTTTGATGAGGCCGGCGTGGATGCCGGACACCTGCTGGCCCATGGCCACCGTCACAGCCTCCGTGATGCCTTTGGAATCAAGCACGTGGCTTCTGCCTGTTCCCTGTCCTTGAACGGTGAACATATAGCCCGCGGGCTTTTGAACGGCGAGGGTATAGGTCATGGGCATCAGGCCCTCAAAGGCGTACCGCCCGGAAGCATCCGTCACCGTGCTGCCGATCACCGCTCCGCTCCCGTCATTCAAAGAAACGGTAACGCCTGCAAGCACTCCTTCGTTCTTGTCCATCAGGCCGTTGAAATTGGCATCCTCAAATACGCTGCCCGCCAGTGAACCGGGCATCACCGCGCCGACACCCATTTCCAGCCGGTCCCCTGCGGCAATGGAAAACGCCACGGCGTTCTCCCGGCTGGCAAGGCGCGGCCCAAACTGATTTGCATAGCTCCCGTCCTTCCCAGGCGCACGGCTGTACACGGCGCCCGTGGCGGGAAGGGCAGCCTTCAGGCGGTAATCCCCGGCCCGCAGGCTGTCGAAGCGGAAGGCCCCATCAGCCCCGGTAACCACAGTGCCAATGCTCCTGCTGTTGGCAGCCTTCAGAAGCTGCAGGGTTACGCTGGCAAGAGGCGTTTCGCCTTCGTCCCACCAGCCGTTGTAGTTGGCATCCAGATAGGCTTTGCCCTCCAGCACCGCACCCACTACAAAACCGATGTTTTCATTCTCTTCCTGTTCGCCCGAAGACAACACATAGTCCTTTTCCCCCGTCCGGGCCCCCTCCGCAGTCAGGATGGAGCGGCGGCTGCCACCGGTGGCGCTGTAGCCTGTAAAAGCCATGCCCTCCGGTCCTTCCACCTGAAGCGTATAACCGCCGGGGCGCACAGTGATATGATACAGCCCCGTGCCGTCCGTCACGTAGGCATAAACCTCATTGGAGCGGGTATTGGCCATGGTCAGGCGGCAGCCGGCGAGGCCGGATTCCGCATCGCCCATGATACCGTCCCCGTCGCCGTCCAAAAAGACCCTGCCGCCGATGGATGCCGTTTTAAAGCCGCCCACGCCAAAGCCCAGGCTCTGCCCCTCATAGAGGGTGAAGGCCTCCGTAACACCCCGGCTGCTATCCGCGATAGGCACCGTGTTCCTGTCGAGCCCTTGGCCGGCGCCTTTTTCGGAAAGCCAATAGTTGTCGGGCAAGGTGAAGCGGATACGGTAGCTGCCGGGGGTCACGCCATCGATGCGCACCGTGCCATCCCGGTTGGTTTCACCCGTATAAAGCGCATCTTCGCCGCCCTCCGCGGGAATAACCTCAACCAGTGTCCCCTCGATCGCCCGTTCGTAGATGCCCTGGATGCCGCTGTTGTCGCTGTCCCAGAAGGCGTTGGCATGTATGGAGGCCGAGGACACGGCCCCCAGATCCCTCACCAAGTTTGCGGCGCTCTCCAGCAGGAAGGGTTCGGAAAACGATGCATCCGCCGGCGCCTTGCCATCCGGGAGCGAAGCCTCCAGGCGGTAGCGCCCCGGCGCAAGTCCGGCAATGCTGTATCCGCCGTCTGCCCCGGTCCTTAAGGTTTGGACTTCGGTCCAAATTCCCTGTTCTTCCACGGAGAGGGTGATCTGCGCACCGGAAATGGGGGTTTCCTCCGGAGATTTTTCACCGTTTAGGTCGCTGTCTCCGAACACCGTGCCGGACAGGGAGGCCATCCGGACAAGCTCCGCTGCCACGGGAACCGTTTTCTGCCCGGAGAGCACCTCCACCTGCCGGGAGGCCGACGCCCCCTGCGTGCCCTGAGCCACGAGCCAGGCGCCGGCCTGATCGGAAAGCACATCCCCCGGCAAAAGGACCGTGGCCGTGTATACCCCGGGGATCAGATCCTCAAAGACGCACTCCCCGTTTTCGTCCAAAACGCCATTCTGGTCCTCCGGCCCGGCAAGCGTCACCGCGCTGCCAGCAGCCCCGCCCGGAAATTGGAGCAGCAATGCGCCCGTTTCCGTCACATCCGCAGAAAGCCGGGAATTTGTGCCGGCCTTTACCTGCATTTCCAAAGAAACACTGCCCTTGCGCCAGGCCTGTTCACCCTCCCGCCGGAGGGCCAGCCCGCCTTGCACTTCCAGGATAAGATCATATGTACCGCTGAAAAGACCATCTTTGGCAAACAGTCCTTCTCCCATCTTTTCAAGCTGCGCAACCTGCGCGCCGTCCCGAAAAAGCGCCACGCCGCTGATGCCGGAGATTTCCCCCATGAAGGTGACTTCCACCCCGCCAAAGCCCCGCACAGGCGCATCAAGCCGCGCCTCTCCGCCGTAAGAAAGCACTGTTTCGGGGAAAAGCGCCTTTCTGTCCTCTACGGAAGCGTAGCCGTCCAGCGGGTCAAAGCCCAAAACGGCGGCGGTATCGGCAGGCAGTTCCAGGGATACCTGATAGGCGCCCTGCGCCAGGCCGTCAAAGCGGTACTTCCCCTGCGCGTCCGTTTGCACAGCGGATATAGCCTTGCCGTCCCTAGCCAGCGTGACCGTGACCCCGGGGATGCCGGTTTCACTCAATGCTTCATACACCGTGCCAGACAGCGCGCACATGCGGGAAAAGCCAATCTGAACTTCGGTCTTTTTTGACAGGGCGTAGCTGCCTGCAAGATACAGCCCGCCAGGCCCACGCTGCCCGGCAATCGCCGTATTCTCCGGCAGGGAGACATACAGATCTCCTGTTTCATCATCCGTCATGCCGGAAAATCCAAAAATCCCCTGTGTGTCCGTAACTGCATGATAGCCCACGGCTCCCCCGCGCCACAGCACCAGCCGGTCCGCCGCCCCCTGCTCGTCCCCCTCTTTGCTTCCGCTGCCGTTGGCGTCGTCAAACAATACCCCGGTGAGGGCCGCGGAATCAGCAAACGCATTCCCTTGGGCCGCCTGTCCCTCAAAGCCTGCCGAATCCGCCGTAAAGAAGGTATGGGCATAGGTGCCCGGCTGCGCAAGGGCAAAGTACAGGTCTGCCGCTGGAAAGGCCTGTGCCTCCGCCCCCCATACCGTAAGGCCCGCAGGGTTGTCCAGTGTGGCCGCAAGGCCTGTGCCGCTCAAGATCCAGGCCTCGCATTCCCCGCTCTCCCCGCCGAAGGAAGCCGCAACCTCCGCCGGCAGTTCCTGCCCCGCCTCCAATGCACCTTCAAAAGAGAGAAACAGCAGATCGCTTTCCGCTCCATGGCTGACCGCCGCAATGGGCGCATCAAACGAAGTCCCCGTAACCCGCCAGCCTTCCGGCAGCTTCACCGCCAGGCGGGGGTTTGCAACAGCGGCCCCCGATTCATTTTTGACCGTAAGGCGGAGACGCCCTCCGGCCGCAGCCGAAGCCCAAACGCTTAGAACGGTACGGCTGTCCCCTACCTTAGCCAACATGTTCAGGGGCTTATCTCCCCCGGCAGCTGTCACAAGGTTTCCGTCCCGGTCCGGATATTCGTACTGCCAGGCGGTTTTTACAGGGATGCCGGCATAGGCCACGCTGGCAACCGCCGCGCCGGGCGTACGCTTTTTAAGGCCTACAGACAGGCGCACCTCCCCCATGCGGAAAGCCTCCGGCACCGTGGGCTGGCCATCCGCCGTGACGTATACGATCCTTACGGAAACGGCGTTCCGCCCGCTTACATCCATCTCCTGCCCGGCGGCAAGCAGCGTCTCGTTTCCTATTTGATTCCCCTGTGCGTCAAGAATATAGACTTTGGCCTTTATCCCCGCCGTTCCCGGCGTGACGGCCAGCTTTTGCAGTTCCCTGCCAGCCTGGCTGGGCAGCGCGTTTTGGCTGCCATCCAGCAGCGTAAGCGGCCCCAAATCCAGCGTGAAGTTCTTCAGGGGCAGGGTGTTCCCCAGGCTGCCATCAAAGGAAATAAGGTACTCCGCCGTCTGGTCGGCCGCATACAGGTCGCCGGCAGGCGCCGTTTTCACAGAAAGGCCGGTGGAAAGGGCGCTTTGCGCGGGCACGGCAGCGTTGACAACCGGCACCAAGGACACGCTGTCCTCCGTCCCCAGGTAGGGTGCGATGGAAAAGGCCACATCGGCGGCGGGCACCGCCCCCTGCGGCGCGTAGGATTGGCGCAGCGTATACGAACCCTCCGGCAGCGTCGTCCGGGCGGTGTAGCGGCCTTCCGCATCCGTCTCAAAGGCGAGAACTGCTTGCCCCTGCGCATCCCTCACTTCAAAGGAAGCGCTCTTGTTTTGAACGGAGGGCGTATTCCCATCCGGCTGGGAGCTTATTTCAAGATCCGTCTCCACGCGGAAGAGGCCCTCCCTGGCATAGGCCACCACCTCCGCCCTGACGCTTCCCTCGCCGTTCCAGCCTATGGGGACCGTTTCCTGGCAAACATACAGGGAAGGCATGGTGTCAGGAACAGGGCGCAGGGACAAGCCCTTCCCGGCGTCTTCCCGCGAGATATCCAAAATATCCCGCTGCCCGGCCTCCCGCTGTTCCGCGGTCAGGTTGGCTCCGATCTCCCCCAGCGCCGTATCCCCCGCCAGCACGGTAAACCGTCCGGAAAGCGGCACAGCCTGCCACTGTGCCAGGCTGTTCAGCCGGAGACCCTGAAAAGAAACGGTAAGCGCCACCGTATCGCTCTGGGAGGCGCCGGCCGACAAAACCGCCAAAAAGACAACAAGGATCAAGCCGCCAAGCAGCGCGATCCTCCGGTTCCTGCGAAGTATGAAAGCCCTTCCTTGATTGCGGCGCATAGCGTTCCTCCATCATAAGAAAAGCCTGCTGTAACAGGCAGAATGAAGCGCATCCGGGCATTCGGTCCCTGTATGTATAGTAAAGCACCCCTATGCCTTTGTCAACTAGTCCTCCGCCCCTGGATTTGTAAAAACACGGAAATGCCTGCGAAAAGGGGACGCGTCTTTTCAGGCGGCGTCCCCCTTTCTGATGGAGCGTCATCTTATGCATTCAACAGCAGCGGCAAGGATCCTTGCAGGGCTGCGGGTACAGGGGCAGGTCAGGGCAGGCAGGTTTGGGCGGCTTCGGGCAGAAAGGCACCCACTGGATCAAAAACAGCTCCAGCATCACTTCCAACTCCACATGGAAGCAAGTGTCCTGGGAACAAACCGGAGAACAGACAAGCCGCACGCAGGGGACGATGATCATGTTGTAGCGCCAGCACTCGGAAACGGGGCAGTTCAGATGGATGCACGCCTCCATCTCCACCACCGCAGGGCAGAAATACTCGCAGCCTGCGGAATCCCGCACACAGCAGGTGACCGGGATGCATACATGCATCATCATCCGACCCTGGTTCGCGGCCCCAGGTTGCGGCTCCCACCAAGGCGCAGCGCCACTTTGCTGCACCGACAGGAGTTGGAAGGGAGGCCTGGCGCAATCCGGCAGGCCGCTTAAACATAGGGTGGTGCAAAGCCGCCGCTGCCATTCACGGCCGCTGCAAACGATTCTGGGAAGCAGCACGGAGGCCGGATGCGGCGCAGGCCGGCAGCCGTCCGCCGGGGGGCAGGGCGGAGGACAAGGCGGGGGGCAAGGATTCATCGGCGGGCAGGGAGGACTGCGGTCGGGCCGCTGCTGGGGCCTGCACGCAGAGCAGTTGCAAGAACGGTTACCCATGGTAAAACCTCCAGGGACTTTGCTGGTGGCAAAGCTGCATTTTCTGTGGAAGGGGTCTCGCTCCATTCTATGCCCATTTATAAAAACCGTTCAGCCTTTTGCACTTTCAAAAAATAAGCCGGCACTGCTCAAAAATGCCTTGACAAGGCCTCGCCCCTTCGATATAATACCTTTTGTCGCCCGCGTCTGGTTCAAATGCGGGTTGCAGGAATGCCTGGGTGTGGCGCAGTTTGGTAGCGTGCTTGAATGGGGTTCAAGAGGCCGGAGGTTCAAATCCTCTCACCCAGACCAACGCAAAAAAGTCCCGAATCTTCTAAGGTTCGGGACTTTTGTTTTGCTCAAAAAACAGCTCTGAAATTGCTCCAAAAATGCATTTTGACATCCATTTGACATCCATAGAAAAAATCCAGCATAGTATGCGCTAGGTGTTCGCTGGATGTACGCTCGGTATACGCTTGGTGTTCGTTTGATATACGCTTATGCGTACACTTTACTTCTGAAAAGCTCCTAAAACAAAGGATTCTAAAAAAGATATAAATGAAAATCAAAATAAAAGGAGGCATGTGTGATGGAAAAGAACCCGCTGGTAGCCGTCCTGGGC
>JAEWVC010000054.1 GCA_023459275.1 Bacillota bacterium
GCCGGAGCGATGCGGCAGGAGCCTCTTACCTGTCTTGAAACAACGGGATGGTCCGGGCCAAATCGCTCTATGGCGTTTGAAAACAGATGGCCAAGCTGAATATCCTGATTGCGCCGGCGAGCCTGTACCTGGCCTGCAAGCGGGGTTTTCCGGCCTCATCAGGTTTCCGGCACGGCGGAAAACGGAACACCGTTATGCGGCTTCATGTATGCTTTCACCGCAAAGCCTGCCTTTCCTGTAGTGTGCGGCATGGCCCTGGCCGGGCTGGCCGAGCCAAATCCAGCATTTGACTAAAATAATAAATATGTTATAATGTCACCGATTATTCGGAGAGCTTGAATGATTTGGGGGCAGGAATATGAAAGGGATCATACTGGCAGGAGGCGCCGGAACGCGGCTCTATCCCCTCACCATGGTTACCAGCAAACAGCTCTTGCCTGTATATGATAAACCCATGATTTATTATCCGCTATCCACGCTGATGCTTGCCGGCATCCGCGATATTCTGATTATTTCGACCCCTGAAGACACGCCCCGGTTTGAGCATCTTTTGGGAAACGGGCATCAGTTTGGTATTACGCTGTCCTATAAGGTGCAGCCTTCGCCCGACGGCCTTGCGCAGGCTTTTATCATAGGGGAGGAATTCATAGGCGATGATTGCTGCGCAATGGTGTTGGGGGACAACATTTTTTACGGCAATGGCTTCATTCGCCTTTTGCAGGCAGCCAGAGAAAATGCCGAACAAAAAGGCCGCGCCACAGTATTTGGTTATTTTGTTACTGATCCGGAGCGCTTTGGCGTTGTGGAATTTGATGCCGAAGGCAGGGTTATCTCAGTAGAGGAAAAGCCAAAGCAACCCAAGAGCAATTACGCGATAACCGGTTTATACTTTTATGACAACCGGGCCGCAAGACTGGCAAAGGAAGTAAAGCCTTCTGCCCGGGGGGAATTGGAGATCACGGCACTCAATGCCATGTATCTTGAGGAAGGCAAGCTGGATGTGCAGCTTCTTGGCCGCGGATTTGCCTGGCTTGACACCGGCACAATGGAATCACTGATAGATGCGGCGAACTTTGTACACATGATTGAAAAGCGCCAGGGAATAAAAATATCCGCTTTGGAAGAAATTGCTTATCGAAGCGGGTGGATTTCAAAAGAAGAGCTTCTTCAATCCGCAGCGCGCTATGGAAAATCACCATACGGAGCGCATTTGGTGGCTGTAGCAGACGGGAAGGTGCATTACTGATGCAAAGGAAGGAAACGAATCTTCCGGGCGTGTTTCTTCTGGAGCCACGGGTATTTGGCGACTATCGGGGCTATTTCATGGAGACGTATTCCGCAAATACATTTTCGCAGCTGGGTATTGATAATGTTTTCGTGCAGGATAACCAGAGCTTTACCGCGCAAAAAGGGACGCTTCGCGGCCTTCATTTTCAAAACAATCCTATGGCGCAAGCCAAACTGGTCAGGGTAACCCAGGGCTCGGTTTTGGATGTGGCGGTTGATCTTCGAAAAGATTCTCCATATTATTGCCAGTGGACTGCCGTTGAGCTTTCTGCACAAAACAGGCAAATGCTGTTCATCCCCAAAGGTTTTGCGCACGGCTTTCTGACGCTTACCGACAATGTGGAATTTGTGTATAAGGTCGATAACTTCTACAGCAAGGAATGCGACCGGTCCATTCGTTATGATGATCCCCAGATTGCCGTAGACTGGGGTGTTCCCAATCCGATCCTATCCGAGAAGGATCTGGCCGCGCCTTTTCTGAAAGAAAGCGACATCAATTTTTAGAAAAAAACGGATGCCTTCCTGCTTGGACGAGCGCTGCTGTTTTTTTGCTGCTGGAGGATTTTACGTTCATTCTGAAACGGAGGACACACCGAATGACAATCATTGTGACCGGAGGAGCCGGATTCATAGGGAGCAATTTCATCTACTATCAGCTGAAAAACCATCCGGAAGACCGGGTGGTGTGCCTGGACGCGCTGACCTATGCCGGCAATCTTCAAACACTGGAGGATGCGCTCAAGCGGGAGCGCTTCCGCTTTGTCAAGGGCGATATCGCCGACCGGGCCTGTGTGGACCGTCTTTTTGAAGAAGAGAAGCCGGATATCATCGTCAATTTTGCGGCTGAAAGCCATGTGGACCGGTCCATTGAAAGCCCGGAGATCTTCCTGCGCACAAACGTGATGGGCACGCAGGTGCTGATGGAGGCCTGCCGCAAGCATGGCATTGGCCGCTACCACCAGGTTTCCACGGACGAAGTATACGGCGATCTTCCCCTGGACAGGCCGGACCTTTTCTTCCGGGAGGATACCCCCATCCACACTTCCAGCCCCTATTCCGCCAGCAAAGCCTCCGCGGACCTTCTTGTGCTGGCCTATTACAGGACATTCAAGCTGCCTGTTTCCATCACCCGCTGCTCCAACAACTACGGGCCGTATCACTTCCCCGAAAAGCTGATTCCGCTGATGATCACAAGGGCGCTGTCGGATCAGCCGCTTCCCGTATATGGCCGGGGGGAAAACGTGCGTGACTGGCTGTATGTGGAGGACCATTGCTCGGCAATTGATCTTGTGATGCGCGGCGGGCGTGCGGGCGAAGTCTACAATGTCGGCGGCCATAACGAGCGTACAAACCTGGAGGTGGTCAAGACCGTGCTGGCCGCGCTGGGCAAGCCCGAGAGCCTGATCCGGTTTGTGACCGACAGACCCGGGCACGACATGCGCTACGCCATTGACCCCGGCAAGATCCACGCGGAGCTTGGCTGGCTGCCCTCCACCAATTTTGACGAAGGTATTCAAAAAACCGTTGCCTGGTATCTTGACAATAAGAGCTGGTGGGAAAGCATATTGAAGGGTGAATATCAGGGATACTATCAGCGGATGTACGGCGGCCGCGAGGAATCGGGGAAGGTGGACGCATGAAGGTTTTGGTGACGGGCGCCAAAGGACAGCTGGGGTCGGATGTGTGCAAATGCCTTGCGGCCCGGAACATCCCCCATAAAGGGGTGGATCTGGCGGATTTCGACCTGACGGACCGGCAGGCCGCCTTCGATGCCATATCCGCATATGCGCCGGATGTGATCGTGCATTGCGCGGCATACACGGCGGTGGATAAGGCTGAGGCGAACCGGGAGATTTGCCAAAGAGTCAATGTGGACGGCACGCGCCATGTGGCTTTGGCGGCCAGGGAACTGGGGGCCAAAATGGTCTATATCTCTACGGATTACGTGTTTGACGGCCAGGGGGAGACCCCGTTCGAGGTGGATGCGCCCCTGCGCCCCGGCAATGTATACGGCCTGACCAAGGCCCAGGGGGAGGAGGAGGTGCGCGCCCTCCTTTCCCGGCATTTTATCGTCCGCATCAGCTGGGTGTTTGGCGTCAACGGGAACAATTTTGTCAAGACAATGGTGCGGCTTGGCAGGGAAAAAGAATCCCTGAACGTGGTGGATGACCAGATCGGCTCTCCCACCTATACGCAGGACCTGGCGCCTCTTTTGTGCGACATGATCGCCACGGAGCGCTACGGCACCTACCATGCCACCAACGAGGGGGTTTGCTCTTGGTACGAGTTTGCCTGCTTCATTATGGAAAAGGCGCAGCTTCCCTGCAAGGTGAATCCCATCTCCACCCGGGACTATCCCGCCCCGGCCAAACGCCCCCTCAATTCCAGGCTCAGCAAAAAAAGCCTGGATGAGGCGGGGTTTTCCAGGCTTCCCAGCTGGCAGGACGCTGCCGAACGCTACCTTGCAGTTTTGGAAGAATAGCTTTTCTGAAAAAATGGGGCTGCCCTTGGCAGGTGGACGGTTTCTTTCTCTTTGAACATTGCGGCAATGTGTTTTACAAAAATTTTAATCGTGTGGCGGATCCTTTGTACTGCCGGCCAGAGAATAATGGATTCCAGCAGGGGTATCAAAGGTAAAATGAACTGCTTCGCAGCCCTTGTAAGCCAAGCTGGAATCTGTTGCTCCTTTACATAGTATCCTTACAAACCTAGGCGATTGTTTTCTCATAAGAATTGTCGTGCTGCTTTTGAGCAGAGGCTCTCTCATCAAAATTGATGCGCTCTTGCTCGATAACCAACGGCCTGTTAATGATTCGGTTGTTGATGTTAAGAATATATTCGCCCAACAGACCAATAAAGAACAATTGCACAGCACCGATAAAGAAAATGCCAATCATCATCGGAGCCTGCCCTGCGGAAAAGCGGTCCCACATGAGCAGTTTCAATATCAAATAGACGAAGCCGATGAGAATGCTTATCAGACCCGCAAGACCGCCAAGAAACACAGCCAAACGTAAACCGATCTTCGTATAGGACGTAAAAGACAGCATAGCCGCATCATACAAGCTATACCAGTTGTTATGCGTTTTCCCGGCACGGCGTTTCTGCTGCTCATAGGGGATGTCATAGTGGTCGGGCGCAAATTCCGCAACAATGCCTCGAAGGAAAGGAAGCGGGTCATTCAAACCGCGCATGACATCGATAAAACTTCTATCGTAAAGGCCAAATCCGGTAAAATGCTCTATCTGTTCGATACTGCTCATTTTTTTGACCAACTTATAATAAATCGACCGCAGGAAGTACATCACCTTTCCTTCCTTACTGGTCGTCTTAATGGCGCAGACAACGTTGTGCCCATCTTCCCACTTGCGCACGAAAGCCGGGATCATATCAACAGGATCCTGAAAATCGGCGCAAAGCAGAATGGCGCAATCGCCGGTAGTTTGGCCCAAGCCGTAATAGGGGCTATTGAACTGGCCAAAGTTCTTCATGTTGAAGATCGCTTTTACATGATGGTCTTCCGCACAGATTTCACGAATGATGTTGCGTGTTCCATCCTTTGACTTATTGTCAATAAAAAGTATTTCATATTGATATTGGGGCAAGCTTTTCTCGAGTTCATCCTTAACAGCCAGATAAATCGGCCGGACATTCTCCTCTTCATTGTAACAGGGGATCACCACCGAGATCTTCTTTCTCACTTCTTACCCATCTCCTTACACCAAGCTATTGTTTTGCCAATGCCTTCTTCTAAGGATGTTTCCGGAGAAAATCCCGTATCCATCTGCAATGTATCTATATCGGCACACAAGTACATGACCTGTTTCTCAGGGTAGGGCAGATCCCCCAGGCCGACACGGCAGCCCGGCCGCACCAAATGGCACAGATATGTCAGGGCATCTGCCAAAGATACTGTTTTCCCGCTGCCAAGGCAGTACACTGCTCCATCCTTCCCCTTTTCCGCCATGAGCCGGAATGCAAGCGCCGCGTCTTCGCTGAAAAGGAAATCCCACTGCTGTTCGCCTTTTGTAAAATGCACTTCGCTGCCGGCAAGCAGTTTCCTAATTGTAGACATCACCAGCGTATAAGGATTGTCCATAGGGCCATACACACTGAGTATCCGCGCCCACATGAACCGGATTCCCAATTGCTCCGCATACAGCCTGCCAAGCCTTCCCGCATCCAGTTTGGCGATGCCGTATCCTGTGATAGGGGCCGCAGGTAGATCAGGCGCTAGCTTAATACCCGCTTTGGGTCCGTATTCCGCTTGAGAGCCCGCACCGATAAACGTCGTACAGCCCAGCTTTTTTGCCAGACCCATCGCGTCCAGCGTATAGCCGATATTGGCATGCTGCAGGTAAACGTCGTCTCGAGCAGTACCGTACGTCCCCGCCCACGCAAAATGGAAGAAGGTATCGTAGGCCCCCTTCACCTGACTAAGCGGGAAATTTCTCAGCTCTGATATATCGCAGGCAATGCTTTTTACAAGCGCAGTTACGGTAAGGTTCACTGCTTTTTCCGAATATGGCCGGGTAATGGCAAGCACCTCAATCCCCGCAGACACCAACTGACGGACGAGGGTTGCTCCGATCATGCCGCTGGCCCCTGTTACTACGACGCGTCTCATGTTTGCTCCTTCCGGCGCCTATGTCTGACCACATGGGCTTGAAAATACTCCCGAATAAACCCGGTATCTCCTGTCATTGTGCTTGGTGCCTTGATGCATTGGCCAAATGCATGATTCCGCCTTTGGGGCGGTAAGCGCATGAATAATGCCTTGCTTTATCAGAAAATCCGCCTATGGTTTATTACAACATACCTCACCCGTTAACCTCCTTTTAAAGCAGGTGGTATATGGCAGACACCGAATCCTGGCGCGCATAAACCTCTTACCTAAAAACCCATTTCTTGTTCAGAAAAAAATTCAAGGGGATCGTCACCAATAGATTGATCATTGGCGCCAAACCTTCTGATATATGCAGCCTTTCCACCCAGAGATATAGCAACAACGCACTAAGGATGTATGTACTTCCATAGGATAGGAATGTTCTGCCGTATGTTTTGATACATTCCTTGCCTTCTCTTTTCTCTTTGCTTTTGAACACATACTTGCTATTCCAGAAGTATGCATTTGTCACGCTAACAACAAATGCAAGCAAGTTGGATAGCTGATATTGCATATGCAACAGATAGAAGCACAACCAATAAACACTTAGAGAAATAAGGGTGTTTGACACTCCTACAACTCCAAACTTCAAAAACTGAAAAAATGTGGCTTGTGTAAAACACTTTACCACCGCGTATATTTTCCCGGGAGTCTTCATGCTTCCACAACTTTCAAATAAGTTTTGGCAAAATAGCATTTATGGTTTTGCTTCCATAGGTGCATACTGCTGCTATTTCAGCCAGTAATAACCACATGCTCAGAGATGGCCTTTTAGCTTTCCCCAGGCAATCTACAACCTGATCGCGCTCTTGCCTATCTCATGCTATGTGGCCCTCCTATATGTTACAACGCCATCAACTCTTCGTACAGCTCCCGATCCAGCAATGGCTCCTGGTCCTGATTGGGTTTGCCAAACTCCAGTTTTGGGAAAACATAAGTCTCTTGTGGCAGCAGGACCTCGATCAACTCTCCAACACCGTCATCAAGGTTCAATCCTTCTATTTCATCAAGCGACGTTACTTTGCGCGCAGACAGCCCATATGCTCTTGCAATGGCACAAAAATCCGGAACGGTATAACCGCTTTGGCAAGTAGTTTGAACGTATATGGAATGAAAATACATTTCTTGAAAATGCCGTATCATTCCCAACGAAAAATTGTTCATTACGATGATTTTAATCGGCAGTTTTTCACGTACGACTGTTTGCAGTTCCTGAATATTCATTTGCAGCCCGCCATCGCCACTAAAGCAAAGAACCGCCTTGTGGCTGCCATAATATGCGCCAATGGCAGACGGCAAGGAGCATCCCATAGCGGAATGTCCGCCTGGGATCAAAAACTGCTGCCGGCTTTTCGCTTGAAACGCTTGGGCAATCCATACCTGATTCTGGCCGACATCCCCTGTAACAATGCATGATTCCGGAGCGATCAGACTAATTTCCTTCATAGCTGAAAGTGGATAAGATAGAGGTTCTTGATTGAGTTTTTCTCGTATCTTTCTGCATACTTCCAGCCAATCCTCATATTTCCCTTTGGGAAAAGCAACATTCCGAATCTGTTCAATGGCTTGCGAAAGAGTTATATGGCAACCAATATCATTTTTATGCAAACCATATGACAGTTCTTTTTCATCAATATCTATGCGAAAGATGGTAGCATCAGGAGCAAATTGCTCCCGCTTTGCTCCAACTTGCCGGACATCAAGGCGAGAACCCAAAGTGATCAGCAAATCGCTCTTTGCTACCACAAAATTCGCGCAACGATCCCCATAGGCTCCAATAAATCCATAATTATATTGTCCAATGGGAAGGTCAGGGGGCGCAATGTTAAAAGCAAGCATGCTGGTTACAATCGGCAGGCGCAATTCCTTCAGCAGATTTCGGATTTCGTGCATTTTCCCGGCAGAAAACACCCCATGCCCAATCAGCAAGCAGGGCCTTTGGGATTTTTCAAATGCCATCCGCAAAAGATTGGCAAAATCGGCAGAAGCACAGGGCTCATTATCATCCTTGCTGTTTGGCAATTGCCCGTCATCCACTTCAGCTCTCTGTATATTCATCGGAATATCTAAAAGCACGGGACCTTTCCGCCCCTGCATCGCGTGGTAATAAGCCTCATCCAGATACGATTTTAACTTGTCTGCACTATCTACATATGCTGCAAACTTTGTCACAGATTGAACCATGGCAACAATATCGGTTTCTTGAAAGCCGCGTTGCCGGAGCCCATATTTCTCGTTGGATTCAAATGTATTCACCTGCCCTGTGATAAATAAAACGGGGATGGAATCAAAATAGGCATGACATATACCCGTAATCATATTCGTGGCACCCGGCCCGCTAGTAGCGTAAGCGACGCCTATTTTCCCTGAGGTTTGAGCATAACCGCAAGCTGCGAATGCCGCCCCTTGTTCATGATAGGTTACGTGCGCAGCTATATGATCCTTCATTTTCCCCAATGAATCCATGATATGGGTAACCATTCCGCCCGGGTAGCCAAATACATCGGTGACACCGCGATCAATCAAATATTGGACAATATAATCAGAAGCTTTGATTTTCATTTATATGCACCTTTCTGGCTGACAGAAAACACATGCATCGCCCTTTTCATCTACACTTGTATTGCATCAAGGATGGTTTGTGCCATATAATCTATCATTTCATCCGTCATGCCGGGATACACCCCCACCCAGAAGGTGCTGTTCATGATCCGGTCCGTCTGCGCAAGGCTGCCTGCCACACGGTAGCCTTCTCCTGTTCTGCGCATTTGGTCAAAACAGGGATGTTTTGTCAGATTTCCGGCAAAAAGCATCCGGGTTTGGACGCCCTGGCTTTCCACAAGCCGGACCACCGCGCCGCGGTCCACGCCTTCCCGGCAGGTCAGCAGAAAACCGAACCAACTGGGACGGGAATCCTGGCAGGGCTCCGGCAGGATCAAGCGGTCCTGTGCCCCTTCCAAGGCCTGGTGCAGCCGTTCAAAATTGTGCCGCCGGCGCTCTACGAAGGAGGGGAATTTTTTCAGCTGGGCGCAGCCGATGGCCGCCTGCATGTCCGTGGCCTTGAGGTTATATCCAAAATGGGAGTAGACATACTTATGGTCATACCCCGGCGGCAGTTCGCCGTACTGCTTGTCAAAACGGTGGCCGCACAGGTTATCCCTGCCGGAAGGGCACATGCAGTCCCGCCCCCAGTCCCGAAAGGAGCGGATGATTTTATTCAAAAGCGGGTTGTTGGTGTATACCGCGCCGCCCTCGCCCATGGTCATGTGGTGGGGGGGATAGAAGCTGGAGGTGCCGATATCCCCAATGGTTCCCGTAAAGCGCTCCTGTCCGTCCAGGGTATACCGGGAACCCAGCGCATCGCAGTTGTCCTCCACCAGCCAAAGCCCGTGCTTATCGCAAAAGGCCCTGACCGCCTGCAGGTTAAAAGGATTGCCCAGGGTGTGGGCCAGCATAACGGCCTTTGTCTTTTCCGAGCGGGCTTCTTCCAAGCGGCTCACATCCACGTTGTATTGGGGGATGGTTACATCCACAAATACGGGCACCGCGTCATACTGTATGATAGGCGCCACAGTGGTGGGAAAGCCCGCGGCCACGGTGATCACTTCATCCCCCCGGCGGATGGCCCGGCCGCCCAGCAGGGGAGAGGTCAGCGCCATGAAAGCCAGAAGATTGGCGGAGGAACCGGAGTTTACCAAGGAACAGTATTGGATTCCCAAATACCTGGCAAACGCCTCCTCAAAGGCTTCGGTATACCGGCCGGAGGTGAGCCAAAACTCCAAGGAACTGTCCACCAAATTCACCATTTCCTCCTGGTCATAGACCCGGGAAGCATAGGGGATGCGCTGGCCGGGGGCAAAAGGTTTTTGCTGGTTGTGGTACTGCCGGCAATAGGCCGCAACCATTTCCAGGATTTCTTTCCGGGCGTCCTGCTCTGTCTTTTTCTCAAACATTCCGCTTATCCTCTTTCCACGCATGCTGCGCAGTCTGGAGAAACTCCTCCGCCTGCCGTGTCATCAGGGATTCCAGATCCTGTCGGTCCCGGTACGCCTTGGTCCAGGCCACCGTCCGGGCCACCGCCTCCTCCGCATGCCACACAGGCCGCCAGCCGAAGGTGCTTTTCAGCTTTGAGCAATCCAGCTTGAGGAAGGTTGCCTCATGAGGGCCCTCCGTCCGCTGATTGATCCAGGCCATGTTCTCTCCCCAAGCATCGCAAAACAGTGTGGACATCTTCCCCGTGGTCACACAATCGCAGTCGTCAGGGCCCACGTTATAAAAGCCTGCCAAGGCACCGTCCTGCGATTGCCGCATAGCAATGAGCAAGTAGGCGAAAAGCGGCTCCAGCACGTGCTGATAGGGCCGGATGGAGTCGGGGTTGCGCACGGTAAAGGGATTGCCCGCAAGGGCAGCCCGCACCGCATCCGGAATGATGCGATCCTTGGCAAAATCCCCCCCGCCGATAACATTTCCGGCCCGTGCGGTAGAAACCGCCACCCGTCCATCGGCAAAAAAGGCTTTTTTGTAGCTATGGGTCACCAGCTCGGAGCAGGACTTGCTGTTGGAATAGGGGTCAAATCCATCCAGGGGATCCGTTTCCCGGTATCCCCAGACCCATTCCCGGTTCTCATACACTTTATCCGTCGTTACGTTGAGCAAGGAACGAACGGTCTGCACATGCCGGACAGATTCCAAGAGATGGACAGTGCCCATGACGTTGGTTTCATAGGTGGCGACAGGGTCCCGGTAAGATTCCCGGACAATGGGCTGGGCCGCCAGATGCAGAACAATTTCTGGGCGGGCCTCTTCCATGGCGCGCAAGAGCGCCTCCTTATCCCGGATATCCCCGATGATGGAGTGCATTGCGCTTTGCAGAGGCAAAAGGGAAAATAAATTGGGCGTTGTGGGGGGCTCCAGGGAGTATCCCGTTACCTCGGCGCCTGCGCGGATCAGCAAAAAGGAGAGCCAAGCCCCCTTAAACCCCGTGTGGCCGGTGAGAAAAACACGCTTCCCCTGAAAAAACGAGAGCATTACCAAACCCTCCATGGCGCGGTGCCGGAAGCCCACAGATCCTCCAGCTGCTGCTTGTCCCGCTGGGTATCCATGCACTGCCAAAATCCGCGGTGATGATAGGCCATCAGCTGGCCGTCCGCCGCCAGATTTTCCAGCGGGGCCCGCTCCAGGACAGTGGCATCCCCCTCAATATAGTCGAACACGCCAGGTTCCATCACCATAAATCCGCCATTGATGACGCTTCCGTCCGCGTCGCTTTTTTCCCTGAAAGCGCGAATCCGCCCTTCCCGGTCAATGTCCAGCACCCCAAAGCGCTGGCCTACGTTAACTGTGGTGATGGTAGCCAGCTTCCCATGGCTTTTGTGGAAGGCAACCAGCTTGCCAATATCCACATCGGCCACGCCGTCGCCATATGTCAGCAGGAAAGGCTTCTGCCCCACGTGCCCTTGAATCCGCTTAACCCGCCCGCCGGTCATGGTGTTCAGGCCCGTGTCCACCAGCGTCACGCGCCAAGGCTCCGCAAAGTTGCTATGCACTTCCATGATATTGCTCCCCGATGAAAAATCGAAGGTAACATCGCAATTGTGCAGGTAATAGTCCGCAAAATACTCTTTTATGACGTGCTGCTTGTAGCCGCAGCAAATGATGAACTCATGAAACCCGTGGTGGAGATAGCTCTTCATGATATGCCACAGGATGGGCTTCCCGCCAATTTCAATCATGGGTTTCGGCCGAAGATGGCTCTCCTCCGAAATGCGGGTCCCCAGTCCGCCGGCAAGAATGACCACTTTCATTCTTATTTTCCTCCTGTTTCTTATTGTACATTATACAATTGATCTAGCATACTATCTTCTTTACTTTATGGCAAGGCGCTTCTGTCATTCAATCGTGCTATTTCGTCAGTACTCGCAAACATAGGTTATAGGACTCTTTATTACCATTAATCATGGCGTATTGCTGATCTGAGGCAGTACCGTCAGCTGTTCTATAGAAAGTTATAAAACGGTCAGAAAGAGTGTTTTGCACTGAAAACTTCAATTCATATTGCTTTTCAGGCTGTACCGAACATGGCACTTCTACAAGGGCGTACAAATTATCTTGAATCGACTGCCTGTCGAAAACCGCCTGTTGTAAGAGGTCTCCAGTTTGCACATCCAACACTTGAAGGGTAAGTATTGTTGCATTCACCTGTTGAAAAGTGGCTGTATAGATTGAAACGGCAGTGATATCCATATCTTTGGCAGTAAATACCTGAGAGACAACCATTTCATCGTATATGGGACCAATGTAGGTGGCAACCTCCCCCATAGCAATAGATAAGGGATGGATGCCAAGAAGTTCTCTTGCCTCTGACAAATAGTCATTGCGAATATACAGTCCGTCCAGGTTATCCCCTCCAATAGCGGAATAGTTTTCCGTAATATAACGGATGAAGTCGGGCGCATAATCCCGAAGTGCGTATCCCCAAACGCTCCAGTCGAGAGAAAAGTAGATTACGCGGGGACGCTTTTCCTGCAGCATAGCCATTTCCTGATCCTTGTATACTTCATACATCCATGGAACAGAAGAGGGCGCTGATAAAACAGGACGCCTGTTTGCACTGATATAGATATCTGTTTGAAGCGTTGTAACATATATTGGTTCATCTTCAGGTACCAATTTCTGAATGGCGGATGGAAGAGAACCCTGGACTACGGTTGATGCAATCAAACCTGGTGCGGAAAGAATAGAAGAGAAATTGGTTAAATATGGTATTGCCATTACGCATGCGGCGGCTGCACAACACAAAGCCCGCCAACATCCCTGCTGCTTTTTTAGCTTATCGACAGCATCGTTGGTCAAATAGGCAAACATCCACATTGTAGTTCCTAAGTAGGGGAGCGCATGAAACTCAGTAAATCCCCGCATCCCATTTGACAAGATAAATAGTGCCATTATTCCGGCGTACATCCAATGGTCTTTTATAAGCACCAGTAAAAAGGCAATATTGGCAGCTACGCGTAAAAGAATTTGCAAAGAAGCCTGGGGATTTTCCGTAAAGGTATTAATAGCATGCCCCAGTACGGAGAAGTAGTCGTTTACACGCTCCACCGCCACTTTAATGGCGCTAGTTCCATAGCCGCCCGTGTATTTTGAGTATACCTCTCTATTAAGCTTATAAGCTCCAATATAAAAGTTTTTCAGATTGCCTGACACTGCATACCAGAAAGTCAAAAGAGCAAAGGGGATGAGGACGGCAATTATCAGTCGGCCAAAATAACGAAAGAAATTTTCTCTGGCTTCCTGTTTTTCAATCGGGTTATAGTCGATGCGAAAAGCATAAATCGCGAAAACGCCCAGAGCAATTACTAATACCGCATAAATAGATACAAAGGTGGTTCCAAATGAAAAGCAGATCGCTATGGAAATCCAGATGCAACTAGACGAAGGAATTTTCCTGCGTTTTATGTTAAGAAGAAACTCCATTAGCAAAATGACCATTCCCTGGGCCTGTAGCTGATCGGAAATAATAGTAGTTCCAAGAGAAGTTGCTGCCATTTGAAAAACATAAAAGATGGGAAACGAAAGCATGGTTATTTTCCCAAAATGGGGACTATACCGAAAGTACATGACTGTCCACAGCAATGCCAGAAAGACATCATAGGCCAATCGGTATGTATAAATACTGGAAGCTCCCAAAAGACGGAAAATCGCGCACAGGTAATACATTCCGGGCATGTGCTGTGAAATGTGTGTTGAATACACATCATATCCGGAAGCAACAAGCATACCGCCGACAAAGTTGTCGCTTTCATCGGTAAATATCTGCGCATTTATATTAACCAAAAGAAAAATAAGAAATAGAAGAAAAAGCAGCAAGAACTGAAGAATCACTTTTACCCGAAGGCGAACGCTTTCTTTTTCCCAACTCATACCCTTTCTTCCTCCACAAAGCGCCATCCAATCGAATAAAATGGCTTGTTTTTCAGAAATGTCAGGAAAGTTTTTGAGGTCCAGGAAAAAGCCGAGAAAAAGAAATCGAAAAGGGCTTCAAAGACTATGAGTGTCGTTAAGAAAACATACTCGCTCACCTTGGCTTTACCATTTTCCATTCCCATGGCACACCCGATATGATATATCAGCATCCCTGAGGAAAGGAAGAACAGCGTGGGCAGTAGCTTATACCACATGATAACGCCCGTGCTTACGTTTTGGGTGGGCTCTGTAACCAGGCCCAAAAGGCGAATTGGTAAATTCCATATTGCAAAAAGAATATAGGTACTGGGATAATAATTATTGCTGCCCATGTATGTTGCGTTATAGTCGTAAAAATCAATGATATGCCCATTCAAATAGGCAAAGGAGGAACCTGCCGTATGGAGAATATCTCCTTGCTGAAAGGAAAAATAGCACAGAACAGCAAGCAGCAAAAAACATAGTATGTCATAGATTGTAAGCCGTCCGGCTCTTTTGGGTACACGTTCCACCATCTGCATATCTCTCTCCTCCAATAACCCACTATCCAACTGCCATCCGGCTGAAAGCTCACTTTCCAGGAAAAGGGATCCCTTTTTCATTACGGCGCTGCCTAATCCGCTTTCTCAATCTAAAAACTTCATTGAGCGCCAACAGATACTTACAATAATAACATAATACTCCTGTATTGCCAAGGTAACCATCAGCGGTTTTGAATAAGGAGATAAATCCTTTGCAATGACAGACTGTTTTTAAGGGAAACAACTTCCATCATCCGCAGTTGATCTCAAGGGCGATTGTGGCCGCGTTGGTCTTGCTTTTGGGCTCTTTTCAGGACAAGCAGGGCACCGGCGCAGTTATTCATCCTCCCCGGCAAATTCGGAATAACAGGTTTCTATCTGCCTGAGTATCTCTTTTCCTGCATACTGCGCCAGGGCATCGGCATGCGCGTTGCGGATAAGGGAAGGGATATCCGTTTGGTTTTGATAAATTCCCTCAATCGTTTCAAACCATTTCCCCGGCCGGCAAAGAAATCCATTCTCGCCATCCCGAATACAACGTGCGTAGGTGAATGTCGGCGTGGCAATGGTTGGTGTATCGACAATCGCAGCCTCAAAAAACTTCAGCTCGGACTTGCAGTTGGTAAAAGTATTTTCAACCAGCGGCACGATGTTGACATCCACCTCGGCCACCAGCCGCTGCAACTCCAAAAAATCTACCAGCGGTGTATAGAAGACCTGCTCTTTGCGAATTGCCTTCTCCAAAATAGAGGGAAATTCCATGAACCCTACTACCTTGAGGCGCATGTCGCGGTGCTTGTCCAGCAAAGCGGCAATTTCCGCCGCCACTTCCTTAAAATCATTTAGGTGGGAAGGCGTTCCGCTGAAGTATCCGATGGTAAACGGCCTGTTTCGCCTTGCGCCTTTTGCAAGCAGCCTCGCTTTCTCCTTGGCGCAAGCGGCGGATACCGCAAGCTGCTCCTGATTTAACGAATTGCTGATAATCCGGTAGGGCTTTGCAAATTTTTCTGTCAGCTGACGGCCCAGGTAATCATTGGTAGCAATAAACCCATCCGCCTTTGAAGCGGAAAAGCCCATCCGGGAGATACAGGCAAACCAAAATTCATAGTCGCGTTCGCTGCCAAAATGAACATTCAAGGTGTTGGTTACCATGGCAAGGTGGTCAATGCTAAAGATCAGGTCATCCACGTCGAAAAGCACCTTTTTCCCCAGCGCTTTTGCTCGGTGGATGATCTGGTCCAGGGCATGAACCCACCGAACCCGAATGATAACGATCAGATGAATAAGGGTGAGCAGCTCCAGAACGGTTTCCGCCTCGTTCAAAAAGAAGTAAACGCTTTGCCATTGGTCGCTTTTCAGCGTATGCTGAAGCATGTTGTATCCGCGGTAACGGAAGGTGGAGGTATCTGCCAATTCATAAAGCAGCAGCGCGACACGCTTTTTTTTTGCCAGCGCATCCCGCAGGATCTGAAGACGCTGTTCCAATGGAATTTCCCATGGAGCACGGTCCTTTGGAATATCAACTCTAATCTGAAACATGGCTATATATGATCCTCCATAAACTTCATGGTCCGCTCCAGCGTTTGCTTCCAGTCCCGAGGGATCTGGGACTGCGCGTACTGTTTTTCGCGGGTTTCCGAGTCCTGGGCAAGCGCGATCGCACGCTGCATTTCTCCCAGGAACTGGTCCTCCTGCAAATCAGTCAGCAGCACATTGGCACATTGAGGGAAGGAAGTTTTATTCATACAGCGATTGGAAAGCACTACGCTGCCGGAACAGGCCGCATCATACGGAGGATAGCTCGGGTGGGGCGTATACATCAGGCA
The DNA here is from genome assembly GCA_023459275.1 of Bacillota bacterium. Lineage (GTDB taxonomy): Bacteria > Bacillota > Clostridia > Christensenellales > Aristaeellaceae > JAEWAH01. Next base: position 16,266 of record JAEWVC010000054.1, read on the forward strand.
CAGCGCCAAATCCACCGTCTGCAAAAAACCGGCATATTCTTGCCAGGTCATTTGCCCCATGTCCTTGGCGATATGGCCGTTGCTAAACCGGACGGGGCCCACATCCTGGCCCGCAAAGCAGATTTCCCATATGTTTGTATCCAAAATGCCGCGGGAAATTGCCGCATCCAGCATCCGGATACCGTATCTGAAAAGATTTCTTGGATTATTTGGCCTTGCATAAAAGAACAGGCGGTAGGCGCTCTTTTTTTCAAATCCTTTGGGCTGGTACAGCGCCAGCGGAAAGGCCGGCTCAAAATAAACGCCATTTTGGGCAATATGCGGGTCGTTCTTTTGAAAATAATCGAACAAATAGTGGGAGTTTATAATAAAATCAATGTTCTCGTTTTTCATAATTTCGCCGCACAAAGCGTGTTCGCCGCCATGGTTATAGAAAAAGGTTTCTACCTCTTGAATAATGTAGAAAAAACGCTTGCGCAGGGTGGTTTTCAAAATGGCGGCGGCGCTCCACCAGGAGGTGGCAAAAAACACATCCTCCGGCGTAATCTCAAGACGAAAATCCTTATCGCGATTGGCGCCCCGGTCATAATCGGAATAGTAGGATACCTTTGAAGCCGGAGAGATCCCGCTGAGGCGAATGATATTTTCATAATTCAGAGGGTTGGTGGGAGCCCTGCGGGTGATAATCCGCAACTCATATCCGTTTTTTTGAGCGAAATAGGTAGCAACAATTAAAGCGGTGGCCACTCCGCCCAGCAAGCTTTCCCGTTCAATGGAATCCGTTACCAGGTTAAGTCTTTTTGCGCTTTCATTTACAATAATTGTGGGGATTGGATCTATGGGATTGGCTGTATCTTTATAAAGCTCCTGCACGGTCAGCGTTTGCGTACAGGCCTGCGGGAGAGCGGCAATCTGATCCAATTGCACCGGCACGCCAAGCCCTCCCTGCTTTCCGGTAATCCTGGTCCATATTTTTCCTAAGGTGATACGAAGACCATACTGACGCATCAAAACCAGCGTCTTTTTGATGTTTCTGGTCAGCGGGTTATGTAGCAATTTGTGAAGGACCTTTTTCCCCGTTCCGGTCACTAAACGAGGAAGCTTCGTAATCCGCCACCAAAATGCATTTGAAATTTCCAAATACATTTTCCTATATTCGTCGTGCTGGGCAGTGCATTCAGCCAGAGATTGAGCTTGCTGTGCACGCTCATAAGAAACCAAATTGGAATAATCGCCAATCTCCTTTTGCAGCGCTTGCACATCGCGTTCCTTTTGCTCCAGCAACTCCTCCAGAGACTCCGCCTCTCTTTGAAGAGGAAGGATCTGACCGCGCAGCTCATTTGCCGCTTCAAGCGCATCGCTGACCTCTGCGGCATACTGCTCTCGCTCGGAATCCAGCCGCCGTTCGTATGCTAGGACACGCTCTTCCATTGTCTCTTTAGCTGTCTGAATTTTCTCCTGATAATACTGGAATTCACGCTGAATTTTCAAAAAGCAGGAGAGCACCTCGGGGGAATGGGCACAAGTAATGCGGGCGGACACCTCAAAAAAGGAGATCCCCAAGCCTGAGAATTCAAAGGCGACGTATGGGAATTCCGTAGGAAAAAAGTAGCAGTCGCCAACCAAAATTCCGTTTGTTTCCTTTATGTCACAAAGGCTATCAGCCGTCATTAACTCAATTCCGCGAATCACACAACCCTTCGCGGCGCTCACCATCAGTCGTACAGCCCGGACATGAGGCAGGTCCATGCGCAATGAAATTGGCACATCGTCCTCATAGAAGAAGGCATGGCGCTCCTTTTCACTAAATCCGTTGCCAGTATCGAAGTAGAGGAAACCTTTACCTTTTCCTTTGCTCCGTATCTGTCGGCAATACCGCTCGTAGTCTTCTACCACAGAAGCAATATTTCCGCCGCGCTGGTAGCATACGGCCGAACCGGAGATGTAATTGGGTGAGTAGTTCATCTGGCGGAAAAAGCCAAGCTGTGCAAATCTGGCCGCCCAATACTCTGGCAACTGAACATTCAAATGTGTAGGATCGTCAATACCGTCGGGGGTGGAGGAGAAAAGAAGGGTATCCGTATGTTCGCAGAGGTTTTTAAGAACCGCCTTTGCCTGTTCTTCACGAACGTGCTCAATGACTTCAATGTGAGTGATTAGGTCAAAGTGCGCGGGTAATCCCTCCGGAAAGGGCTCAACCAGCGAGCCCTGAAAGCAATAGGGCTGTATTTCTTTGGCTATCTGAGAAATGGCATAAGAAGAAATGTCGATACCATAGGCTTCCACATCACGCGCACGCAGCGCTTCCACCAAATACCCGTAGGCGCATCCGGCGTCCAGCACAGTTTTGGGATGAAAATCCGCGATTATTCGGTCCGCCACAGTACAAAAGTGAGGAAACCAAACTTCTCTGTCCTCATAGCCCGTATCAGAATCGGAAGAGTAGTTTTGATAATATGTCCGACCATACTCGTTGTTCTTCACCGTACGTATTCTCCTCATCGTGCTGCTTGCTTGCGGGGACACAAAAAGGGCTCTCATGGAGAAAGGATGCCGCAAAGGGCCTTCCATAATCCTATGTCACAAACCTTATAATAACACTTTTTTCTTTCAAAGGCCACTGCTTTCTAGAAACATTTTCCATAAAATATGGCAAAACAGGCACCCAAAAAACCGAAGTGGACCCAGTACCTTTTGACGGGGTATATGGTTTGCCCAGGATTCGCTGTAATCAAAAGCTTCGATATTATGAATATTTCCCGTTCACAATTTGACGTACTGCGTCCGTCTTCCTGGGGCGGGTCACTCCGCCTCAAAGCTCTTCATCCAAAACAGCAAGGTAGCATTCGGCAGCATCCTGCCAGCTGGGAAGCCTGGAAAACCCCGCCTCATCCAGGCTTTTTTTGCTGAGCCTGGAATTGAGGGGGCGTTTGGCCGGGGCG
>JAEWVC010000055.1 GCA_023459275.1 Bacillota bacterium
CCTCCATCCTGCGCCCTCACCGGGACGTGATCTTTCTGCTGGACGGGGCCGCCGCGGGATTGCTGTAACCAGGGGCGCCGCCCCTGGACCCCGCCAAAGGGATAACTCCCTTTGGAATCCCTGTTTCTTATAAAAAGCCCGCTTCCACTGCGTTCATCCGCAGGGAAAGCGGGCTTCCTATCTATGATGGATCAAAACTTGTCGCGCATCTGGCCCAGGGCGCCGCCCCTGGGCCCCGCCAAAGGGATAACTCCCTTTGGAATCCCTGTTTCTTATAAAAAACCCCCTTCCACTGCGTTCATCCGCAGGGGAAGCGGGCTCAGACCATCAAAAAAACCCTTAGGCGGCATTGGAGGCTCCGAAGATAAGCGCCGCCTGCGGCGGATGAAGCGAAATCGGAGGAGGCCGGCAAAACGAGCCGTGGGAACGGCAGTGAACCGCGGCGACGATTGAGCCGGATGGCCCCGAAGTCCTCCAATTGAAAATCGAAAATCAGCGACATGTGCGGTGATTTTCGTTGGAATTTCGAAGAAATTCCTACCTTGCCCGAGCAACGGCCGCACGATGGCGCAGCCGTCGTGCAGTGCAGCGAGGGAAAATCTCGACAAAGTGGCATAGCCACTTTGTCGATGGATCATAGCTTGTCGCGCATCTGGCCCAGGGCGCCCACAAGCGCCGCCTTCACCGTTTCGTCCGGCTCGCTTTTCAGCAGATGCTCAATATGCGCCCGAAGCTTGGGATCGCCATATTCTCCCATGGCGCCGGCCACCGCCGCACGCACCTTGGCATCAGGATCGCGCAAAAGCGCCACCAGCGCATTGAACCCGGCTTCGCCCCTTACCTTGCCCAGGCCGGCGATAGCCGCCATCCGGACCACCTCATCCTTGCTTCCGGCCAGCTTCGCAAGCTCGCCGTCCTTTTTCTTCTCCACAAGCTTTTGAACCTTAGATAAGCTGTTGCCAAACATATATAATAACCTCCTTAAAATAATGCGATCTTTGTACTTTTATAGTGACACAAACATATGAACATTGCGTGAACAATGCCCGTCAATTTCACAAAATTCTTATGAAGGGGATATTTTCCTTCTAAATACCGTCAAGTAAGGCGGATTACCGTTCTTCCTTGAAATAGGGGAGCCCCAAATGGGCCGGCGGTTCGTTTTCGCGGCTCTTTTTCAGGGAAACGGCCACCAGCACGATGATGGTCACAACATACGGCAGCATCTTGAAGATCTCCTGGGACGAGCGCGTAAGGTTGGGGATATAGAAGAAAAGCCAGAACAGCGCGCCGAAGAGATAGGAACCCCAGATGGCGTGCAGAGGCTTCCAGCGCGCAAAGATGACAAGCGCAACGGCAAGCCAGCCAAGCTTTTCGATGCCGGCGTCATTGGCCCAGGTCCCCTTGATGTAGTCCATGGTGTAGTACAGCCCGCCCAGCCCTGTGATGGCGGAGCCCAGGCAAATGGCGATATACTTGTATTTTCCCACGCTGATCCCCGCGGCGTCGGCCGTTGCCGGATTCTCGCCCACCGCGCGCAGGTTCAGGCCCCTGCGCGTCCTGTTCAGGAAATAGCTGATGATGATCGCCACGAGGATGGCCAGGTACACCATGAACCCCAGGCCCGAAAATACCCCTACGTTGGACAAAAAGGGCAGCGTTGCCCGGAAACCGCTGCTGGTGGTAGCTACCGATATCTGGCCCACGCCGCCGGCCATCTGGTTCAGCGCCCCGCCGTAGAGGTTCGCCACGCCGGAGCCGAAAATGGTCAGGGTAAGGCCGGTAACATTCTGGTTGGTACGCAGCGTGGTGGTAAGAAAACAATACAGAAGCCCCGCCAGCGTGGAGGCCGCAAGCGCGCATGCAAGGGCGATCAGAAGCCCCACAAGCGCATTGGGGTCCGCGGCGGCGTTTTCATAAAGGAAGGAGCCCGTAAGCCCCGCGATGCCGCCCAAGTACATAATGCCCGGTACGCCCAGGTTCAGGTTGCCCGATTTTTCGGTCAATATCTCGCCCAGGGCGCCGAACAGGATCACCGTGCCGAAGACGATGGACGCCTTCATCAGGGAAAAGATCTGCGTCATCTCACTTCGCCTCCTTCTTGCGGCGGAACACCAGCCGGTAGTTCACAAAAAACTCGCTGCCCAATATAAAGAACAGGATGATGCCTGTGAGCATCTCGGAGGCGTAATCGTTCAGGTTGTACTGGGAGGCGATCTGTATGGCGCCTTTTTTCAAAAAGATCAGCAGCGTGGATACCAGGATCATGGCGCCAGCGTTGAATTTGGCAAGCCATACCACGATGATGGCGGTGAACCCGCGCCCTCCCGCGGTGCTTGTGCTGATGGTGTGCGATGCCCCGGATACCGCGATAAATCCCGCGATCCCGCAAAGGGCCCCGGAGATGGTCATGGTGCGCATGATGACGTTTTTTACCTTGATGCCCACATAGTTCGCCGTGCGCTCGCTCTCGCCCACCACGGCGATCTCGTAGCCCTGCTTGGTATACTTCAAATAAATGTACATCCCCAAGGTGAGCGCCAGCACGATGACCACATTGAGCAGGTACTGCTGGCCAAACAGGGACGGCAGCCATCCCGCCTGGGTGTTTTGATTGATGATGCCCACGGTGTTGGACCCGTAGGGTTTTTCCCACTTGGCCACAAAAAAGGAGGTCAATTGTATGGCAACGTAGTTCATCATCAGTGTAAACAGCGTTTCGTTGGTTTTATAGCGGGCTTTGAATACGGCGGGGATCACGCCCCAGGCCGCCCCGGCCGCCGCGCTCAAAACAAACATCAGGGTCAGCAGCAGCCATGTGGGAAGGCTCCCTCCCCAATAAAGCATGCAGGCCGCGGTGACAATCCCGCCGGCAAGCACCTGCCCTTCGGCGCCGATGTTCCAAAAGCGCATCTTGAAGGCCGGCGCAAGGCCGATGGCAATGCACAGGAGCATCATCGTGTCCCGCACGGTGATCCATGCCCTCCTGCTGGTGCCGAAGGCGCCCTTCCACATGGCCTGGTACACGTCCAGCGGGTTCAGCCTGACCATGAAAAAGATGACCAGCGCGCACACCGCAAGGGAAAGGGCGACAGCGGCAAGCCGGATGGCCCAGGCCTTAAGGGCGGGAATGGATTCGCGCTTTGTAATGCGTACAAACGGCCCGTTGATACGGTTCATTTTTCCATCCCTCCCGCGGTGCCGGACATCATCAGCCCGATGGTATTCTTGTCGGCGGTCCTGCCGTCCACGATGCCGCTCAGGCGCCCTCCGCACAATACAAGGATGCGGTCGCACAGTTCCAGCAGAACGTCCAGGTCTTCCCCCACAAAGAGAACGGCCGCTCCGTTTTTCTTCTGCCGGTTGATGAGGTCGTAGATGGTGTAGGAAGAATGGATATCCAGGCCCCGTACGGCGTAGGCCGTCATCAGCACCGTGGGCGAGGAGGAGATTTCCCGCCCCACCAGCACCTTCTGAACGTTGCCGCCGGAAAGCTGCCTAACCGGGGTGGAAAGGCTTGACGTATCCACCTTGAGCTCGCTGACCACCTTCTCGGCCAGGCTGCGCGGGGCCTTCCGCTCAGCCAGGAAGGACTTGCCGTTCCTGAAGCTGCGGAGCATCATGTTTTCCGTCAGGTCCATGTTCCCCACAAGCCCCATGCCCAGCCTGTCCTCCGGCACAAAGGAAAGGGCCACGCCCAGGGCGGAAATATCCCCCGGGGTTTTCCCCACCAGCTCCTCCGGCTTTCCCGTGTCTGGATGGATATACCGGATGCTGCCCGATTCCACCCTTTGAAGCCCGGCAATGGCTTCCAGGAGCTCTTTCTGCCCGCACCCCGCGATCCCCGCGATGCCCAAAATCTCGCCGCTTTTCGCGGTGAAAGACACATGGTCCAGCCGCGTCACCCCGTCGATATCCCGCACGGTCAGATCTTCTACCTCAAGGCGGGGCATCGGGTTTTCCGGCTCCAGGCGTTCGATGTTCAGCGCGACGGCGCGGCCTACCATCATGCTGGTCATTTCCTCCGCGCTGGATTGGGCGGTCTCCATCTCGCCCACGAACCGCCCGCGGCGCAGCACCGCCACCCGGTCGGAGATCGCCGCCACCTCGTGGAGCTTGTGGGTGATGATCACGATGGCCTTGCCGTCTTTTCGCATATTGTCCAGGACTTCAAAAAGCCTGTCCGTCTCCTGTGGCGTCAAAACGGCGGTGGGCTCGTCCAGGATCAGGATATCGGCGTTGCGGTACAGAACCTTTACGATTTCCACGGTCTGCTTCTGGGACACGGACATATCGTACACTTTTTGCTCCGGGTCCACCGCAAAACCGTATTGCGCGGCGATTTCCCGCACCCTTTTGCCAACGGCCTTCAAGTCCAGGCGGCCCTTGCCCGCAAGCCCAAGGATAATGTTTTCCGCGGCGGTCAGCACGTCCACCAGCTTGAAGTGCTGGTGGATCATCCCGATCCCCAGGTCGCGGGCGTCCTTGGGGCTGCGGATAACCACCTCCCGGCCGTCCACCAGGATCTGCCCCTCGTCGGGCAGATAGATACCCGAGAGGATGTTCATCAGCGTCGTTTTGCCGCTCCCGTTCTCGCCAAGCAGCGCGAGGATCTCCCCGCGGCGTATCTCCAGGTAAATCTTATCGTTGGCCACCACAGAGCCGAACGTCTTCAATACGCCTTTTATTTCCACCGCTGTCCCTGTCGTGCCCAAACGTGCCCACCTCTTGATCGTAGGATATTCCTATTATAACATGAAAGCAGGGAAAGCCGCTTTTTTGGGGCGGCTTTCCCTATTTTGCTAAGGTTTGTATTAGTTGAGTTCCGTGATCCCGTCGATGCGCATGCCGAAATACGGAGCGCTGCGGAGCGTGGACTCATGGAACACGCCGTTTTCGATGGCTTCGCCGGTATCGCCCACCCAGTCGCCGTTGGTATCAATGGCCAGGTAGGAAGTGGGGGTCTCGCCGCCCACGGTGAAGGTGGAGCAGTCGAACACGTTGAAGCTTCCGTCCTTGATGGCGGCCTCAACTTCCGCAACCTTTTCCGCGGTGCCGGCGGCGCAGCTCGCGCCAAGCTCGGAGATCATCACGGCGCCCTGGTTGTAGCCTTCGGCCCAATCGGTGGCAATGGCTTCGCCCTTGACGGCCTGGCCGAATGCGTAGGTGTAGTAGACGCTCCAGTCGTTCTGGGCGCTGGTGAGGGCGGCATTGGGGGCGGCGGAGAGCATGCTCACATTGTAGCCTACGCTGTACACGGTGGTGCCGGCATTAAGAAGCGCTTCGCAGGCGGCGGGGGCGCCGGTGGAGTCGGCGTGCTGGCTTACGATGATGCAGCCGGAGGCAACCAGGGCGTTGGCCGCTTCGGCCTCGGCGGTGGGATCATACCAAGCGTTGGTGTAGGAAACCATCATGGCAACGTTGCTTACCACGGACTTGACGCCCAGATAGAAAGCGGTGTAGCCGGACACCACTTCGGCGTAGGGATAGGCGCCCACATAGCCGATCTTGATGTTGCCGTCGGCGTCCTTGTTGGCGTCGGCCACTTTGCCGTCAGCCACCAGCTCGGCAAGCTTCATGCCGGCAACCACGCCGGAAACATACCGGGACTGATAGGTGTCGTTGAACGCGTTCTTAAAATTGGCAAGGCCGGAGAGCGCGGCGGTGTCGCCGGTCATGGCCACAAAGGTCACGTCGGGGTTTTCGCTGGCGGCCTGCTGCATGTAGCTCTGATGGCCGTAGCTGTCGGAGAAGATGTAGGTGCAGCCCTGCTCCACCAGGTCGGTGGCGGTGTCGTAGCAGCTTTCATCCTCGCTGATGTTGTATTTCCAGATGATCTGGTCATCCGCAATACCAAGGGCGGCGGCAGCCGTCTTGATGCCGCTGATGTGGGCAAAGTCATAGCCGGTATTGTCGTCATGGACCAGGATAACGCCGATCTTCACTGCGGGGGCCGAGGCAAAGGCAACCAGCGGCACCAGCATAACAGCCGCCAGCAGCAGGGCAATGATCTTTTTCATTGGTCTCCCTCCAAATTTCGTATTTTGGGCTTTATCAGAATCGCATGGCGATCCCAAACAAGAAGGAACAGGAGCGGTCCGCTCCCGCCGAGCCCGCCGGAACCCCAAAGGCCCCGGGCGGAACATGGTCCGGTCAACCGTCCCTGCGCACCTGGATCCTGCCGTCCCGGATCGCATCCACAATGGCCAAAGACACCACTTTGATTCCCTGCTCCCTTAGCTGCCTGCCGCCGGGCTGGAATCCTTTTTCGATGCAAACGCCTACGCCCGCAAGGCTGCAGCACGCCTGCCTGACAATGTCCATCAGCCCGTTCACCGCCTCGCCGTTGGCCAGGAAATCGTCAATGATCAGCACCCGCTGGCCGGGCGTCAGATAGTCCTTGCTCACCCTGATAACGCTTTCCTCCCGGTGGGTGAAGGAGTACACACGGCTTGTGTACACATCCCCGTTCACGTTGACGGTCCCGCTCTTTTTGGCGAACACCACGGGGATCCCCCCAAAGGCCTGGGCGGCCGTCACCGCCGCGGCGATACCGCTGGCCTCGATGGTCAGGATCACATCCACCCGCTCGTCCCGGAAAGCCTCATAAAAGGCCTGTCCCATCTTCGTCAGCAGTTTCACATCAATGCGGTGGTTGAGAAACATATCCACCTTCACGATATCCGTGCCGATGCCCTGGCCCCGGGTCTCAATGGCCTGCCTGAGCTCCTCCATCAAAAGCACCCTTGCCTCCCGCCTGAAAAAACACGAACAAACCGGCCCTGAAAAAAAGATAACTCCAGCCTTGTCCGCAATAATCCGAACATTCACCGGGGATATACATGTATTGTACATCAATTTTCCGAACGTTGCAATGGGTTTTTCGTGGTTTTCCGCTATTTTCTATGCCGCACGTCCGGCATAATTCTTACGAAAAACTTGGCAGACAATAACAATTTGTAAAATTTCTGTAATATCTGGACTTTTCCAATGCTTTTTCGTCTAACATGATGTAGAATACATGCATACTGTTACAAGTTTTTCATGAAGGGGGTACGGGTCATGGCATGGATGCGGCGGGCGGCGGCATATCTGCTTTCGCTGGTCCTTTCTGTCCTGCCCGCGCCCGTCCGCACGCTGGGGGAGGACACCGTGTCCGCGGACCCCGCGGCCATATCCCGCCGGGCGCTGTACGTGGCCTGCGATTTTTTTCTCTCCCAGGAGGATACCTGGCCCTCCTCCGGCAACAATATCGCCGCCGTCAGCCGGGCGCTTAACGGGGGCACGGCGGCCTTTGCCCGGGAAAGCCTGGAAAACGGCACACTCTATTCCGTGGAAGGGTTGAAAGCGGCGATTTTGAGCACCTTCGGGGATGCGGACGACAATGACGTTTCCTATTTTTATATCAGCACCCACGGCATCTATGATCCAGCGGGATCAAACCTTGAGGCGGGGCTGCTCCTGTCCGACGGCGTGTCGGAGGAGACGGTCACCGCCCGCCAGTTGGAGGAGGCGTTCGCGCCTGTACGGGGCACGAAGGTGCTGGTCATCGATGCCTGCAACAGCGGCGCGTTTATCGGCAAGGGGGTAAGCGGCGGCGCCACGGAAGCGGCTTTCCTGGGAGACGATTACAAGGTGCTCACAAGCGCCGGGGGCAGCGAGGAAAGCTGGTATTGGACCAACGCAGACAAAAATCCGGGCGTGGTGCAAGGCGCGTCCTACTTTTCCTCCGCCCTGTGCGATGCGCTGGGCTATCACGGGGACTATAACGCGGATGAAAACCGGGACGGCGCCATCACGCTGTCGGAGTGCTACCGGTACCTGTGGGAGAACCATTCCGCTTCCACGCCCCAATGCTATCCCCAGGAGGACGATTTTGTACTCCTCACCTATGATCTGAACAAGGCTTTCTACAACCCGCCCTCCGACGACAGCATCATCTCCGGCATCACCTTCTACGATACGGTGCTGGACACCAGCCAAAGCACCGTATCCTTCGAGTTTACCGCGCTCCGGCCCGTGCAGATGGCCTACCAGCTGGTGTACTACCGGGATGGGAAATGGCAGTTCCCCACGGCGTCCCTGATCTACGACAACGAAGAGACGGAGGGGGATTTCGGCGACCTGCGGGGCGCCATCTCCGCCGGGCGCAAGGAACGCACGCTGACGCTGTCCCCCCAGGGAGAGGATACCTACGGCTATGTGATGATCCAGCTTGTGACGCTTAAGGACGGCAAAGCCACCGTCCACGCCAGCCGTGTGCTGTGTGTGCCGCCGGTATCCGGCGACCCCGAAGTAAAGGTCAAAACCGACCCGGCGCTTGACGAAAGCGGCGGCCGGGAGCTCTCCATCCTGGTGAGCCACCGCTACCCCTGCCTTCTGTCCGTATCCGTTGTGGATGAAAGCGGGAAGATCCTCCGCCGGCTTACAAGCTATCAGCCCACCAGGCCCCAGCAGCTTACGCCCGACGGCTCCTTCTTCTACTGGAGCGGCAGGCTTGCGGACGGCGCCTTCGCCCCGCCGGGAAAATATGCCGTAAAGGTGACGGCATATATCAACGATACCGCCTATGAAAGTGTTTCGGAACCCTTTTCGATATTGGAAGCCGAATAATCAAAACGAAAACGCCAGGGAGACCGCCTCGGTCAGCCCGTTGTCAAGGGGCAGGCAGAAGATTTGGAAAGATTCCGTGCCGCCGCCCGCCGGCGGGCTGATCACCGTGCGCTTGATATAGCTTTCCCCTGCCGCGGTCTCATACGTTTCCTCCGCCAGCACATAATTAGCCTGCGCATCCGCCGCGTAAGGCTTTTGCTGCAAGGCCAGGGCGCGCAGCGCGTCAAAGGAGAGCTCTTCTGTTTTTACGGGTGTATTGTCTTTCCCCATTTCCACCATCCGGACCGCCTTGAGCGTATCCACGGTCTTCACGGAGAGGTTTGCCGTCACGCGTTTCTTTGTGGTCTTGCCGTTGATGGTCTCCGTGTTTTCCACCGACATGCTGAAGCCCGCCGTGGTGCCTGCCGTTATGCTGACACGGTGCCGGTTATTGGCATCTGCGTACAGGGTGCCGTCCGGGCGCATGAACACCGGGGCGGCCATCACATGCCTTGGGCTTTGGGTTCCAAGAAGCAGGGTGACGCCGGCCTTTTGCGCCATGTCCATCATCTCCTGGCCGTGGGCTTCCATCTGCTCCGGAGAAATATACACAAGGGCTGTCTGGCCCGGCTTGATGTAGCCGAAGTCATCCGTCCCCTCCGGCTTTTGCAGGCTGCCGGCAAAGGCGTTGACCACATCCTCATAAAACCACATCTCATGATCCGCCTGCTGCCAAAGGTCCTGGTCCTTTTCGGGGATCACGTACAGCGTGCCCTTGATCTCAACCTCCTCTTCCACATCGTCCTTTACATGCATGTTCGTGGACACCTCCCCCAGCGCGGCGCCGGTTTTGGAGGTGTAGGCCGGTTCCCCGCCGCCGTCTTCGGCAGGCAGCCGGTAGATCAGCAGCGCTTGCTCCGCTTCGCTGCCCGGGTCAAACGTGTGGGCCTCCATATTCTCCTCCCGGTCATACACAAGCCAGAGGCCGCAGAACACGTCGCCGGAAGCCGGGGTGGACGTGGCTTCCGGCTTCGCAAGGGTGAAACCCGTCACCATCGGCAGGAGCACCAGGGCACTAAGAATGATCAGCATCCATTTCCGCATCGTTCTCTTCCTTCCCGTCAAAATGGAGGATATCCCCCACGTCGCATTGCAGATAAAAGCAGACGCGGCTGAGCGTTGAAAAACGCACGCCCTTGGCCTTGCCGCTGCGCAGGATGGACATGTTGGCTTCCGTAATGCCCACCTTTTCGCACAGCTGTTTGGAGGTCATCTGCCTTCGCTTCAATTGTTCCTCCAGGTTTATAATAATGGCCATGGCACTCCCTCAAATCATCAGTTGATTCTCCCGGTACACCTCGCAGCTTTTTTCCAGGTATCTGGAAAGAAACAGCATGGCCAGGGACAGGAGCAGCGTGGCAATGGGCAGCTGCCCCGAAATGTTCACGTTGGCCAGGTTCCTGGCCAGGATGAGCTGCAGGCCGTTGAACGCGAGCATACCGCCCAGGGATACAAAGATCGCCGCTTTGCACCTTGATGCGATGGCCGCGGCGCAAAGCTGGTTTTCTTCGCTGAAAAAGGAGCGTTCCATACCGCCTATCAGCTTATCCGCCGCGGGCAGCACCGTGAACAGCACCACCGTAGGCGCGCTGTCAAAAGCAAACTGCAGCCAGGCCATCAGCGCGTCCAAAGTGGGATCGGATGCGGAGATCCCCGGTATGGTCAGCATAAGAGACGGGGGCAGCTGGTCTGCGCCGGGCCAGGGCAAGGCCAGCAGCGCGCTTTTCAGGCGCGCCGCGCCCACATAGCATATGGAGACGATCAGCATGGCGCCGGCCACACGGACCAGCAGCTTCAGCTTGTGCGCAATGCGGCCCGTATCCCGCAGGAGAGCAAGGATCCACCACGCAATCAGCAAGCTGTACAGGAACATGCACAGCATGGACTGCTCCACATACAGCGCCTGGGAGGACCCGCTCCCGGCGGGATGAAACAGCGTCTGGATCATGGAGGGGTTTGCAAAATAGTACAGCAAAAAGAAAAGGTATCCGCTCATGGCGGCGGGCAGCCACCAGGAGACGCCCTTGCCCTTGCGCTTCATCCCATACCAATGCACCCCCAGCGGCAAAAGCGACAGGGCCGCGTAGAAAACAACCGCCAGCACGTTCCCGAAAAACCCCCACAGGGAAAGCCCCCTTAGCCCTGCCCCCAGTCCTATAAAGGGCAGTGCCAGCCCATAGATCAGGTCCCCGCCGCCTGAGCTGTTGGGCCCCCATACCGCCAGTGCCACACAAGCCGCGGCCAGCACAGCGGCAGCCCATTTTTCCCGTTTCATCCCACAGCCTCCAAAAATTATTGTAATTCAATAATCCAATGGCATTATATTCTGATGATTATTGTTTGTCAATAATTCTGTTGAGATTTTTTCGCCCCCTGTCAACGCCTTCCGCCTCCGGCCGGCATGCAATTCCCCGGGCACCATTCCTGCAGGGCGGCAATTTGGAGGCTGTGTGCCCGGCAAAACGGCGCAATTGATATATGCAAAATCTGTCACGGAACCAACGTATGTTGTTTTCGTCTGAAAGATTGTATGTTATAATGCAAAAGGCTGGCGCAATAACGCACCCTCCCGAAGGCGTTCCCCTTCCGGGCGCACGGCTGCTGTTTTGCCTTTTTGATGAAAGGAGCGTTCCTTCAGATGCAAGTGACACCTGTTAAGCGTGCCCCGCAAAGGCGGAAGCCTTCCGGCAAACCCAGGCGGAAAAAGCCCGCCGTGGTGCCGGGCCTGCTTGCGCTGCTTGCCGTGCTCGCCCTGATGGTGATCGTGCTCCCCAAGGAGCCGCTGACCCACGCCGCAACATCGGTTCAAACAGCGGATGGACAAGCCCCCCAGGGCACGCCTTCCACGGCGTATAACGGGCTTGTGATCAGCGAGGTGATGAGCGCCAACGGGGCTTCCGTGCCCGATGAAAACGGCGAGTTCAGCGATTGGCTGGAGGTATGGAACAGCTCCGGCAGCGCCATCGACTTAAGCGGCGTAGGCCTTTCCGACCGTTCTGACCGCATCCTCTTTCTTTTCCCGTCCATGATGCTTCCCGCCGACGGGCGCCTGGTGGTCTTCGCCTCCGATACCAACGCGGCGGACATCGGCGGCACGCTGCACGCCAAGTTCAAGCTTTCCTCCGCGGGGGAGACGATTTATCTGTTTGATCCCAGCGCGTATGTCATCAGCAAGATCACCGTGCCCATTATGAACGCCGATGTCTCCTACGCCCTTCAGGCCGACGGCAGCTTTGCGGAAACCCCGCAGTACAGCCCCGGCTACGAAAACAGCGAGGCAGGCTTTCTGGCTTACCGCAACGCCAACGCCGTTTCGGAAGGCGCCATCCGCATCAACGAGGTCATGGCCGACCCCCGCACGGGCATTTATGATGAGGACGGTGAGCTTAGCGACTGGATCGAGCTGTACAACACCACCGACAAAGCCGTGTCCCTGGCGGGCATGGCCTTAAGCGACAAGGAGAGCGACCCCCTCAAGTGGCGCTTCCCGGAGGATGCCTCCATCCCCGCCCACGGCTATTATCTGGTGTTCTGCAGCGGCAAGAACAGGCTTCTGGCCGCGGACAAAATTTCCCACACCAATTTCCGCTTAAGCGCGGAACGGGAAACGGTGATCCTCTCCGACAGCCGCGGCCGGCTGATTGACCGGGCCAACATCGACAACCTGGCCATGGACTGCAGCCTGGGCCGCGATGACAGCGGGAACTGGACCGTTTTCAAGACGGCCACCCCCGGTATGCCCAACAACAGCGCCGGGATGGCCCAGGCGGAAAAGAACATGCGCGCCGCCAACATAACCGGCGTATATATTTCCGAAATCATGTCTTCCTCTTCAGCGGGGAGCGACTGGGTGGAACTGTACAACAGCTCCGCCCAGGCCGTTTACCTCCAGGGCTGCGGCCTGAGCGACGATCTGGGCCGCCCCAGAAAGTGGCAGTTCCCCGACGGAGCCGCCATCTATCCGGGGGAGTACAAGGTGGTCAGCCTGGATGGGCTCGACAGCTCCGTAGGCGGGTATCACACCAACTTCAAACTCACCCGCGCGGGGGGAGAAACCATGTGCTTCTCCGATCCCGAAGGCCGCGTGCTGGACAAAATGGACCTGCCGCTGATCCCCACCGATCTTTCCTACGGCAGAACAAGCGGCCTGGCAGGCTTTTTTTATTATGACGCTCCTACCGTGGGCGCCGCCAACGGCACAGGCTTTCTTGGCTTTGCGGATACGCCCTCCTTCTCCCAGGCGGGCGGGCTGTATTACGAAGCGGTCTCCCTGCTCATCAGCGTGCCCGAAGGTACGGCGGTCTACTATACCACGGACGGGAGCATTCCCACAAAGCAGAGCACCCCGTACAACGGCGCGCCCATTGAGATCAGCCGCACCACGCCCGTCAGGGCCAGGGCCTTTCGCCAGGATCTGCAGCCCAGCGAGACCGTCACCCAGACATATTTTATCAATGTGTACCACACGCTGCCCGTGATCTCCCTCGTTACCGACCCGGACGAACTGTACAGCGCAACCGACGGCATCTTCACCATGGGCGACAATGTGGATAAATCCAAGATCCCCTTCAAGACGCCGGTGTACCGGGTATACGGCAAGGTGCCCCGCCCCGGGTATGTGGAGTATTACGGAACGGACGGCGCCCAGGTGCTTTCCCAGGGCATGGAATTCGGCCTCATCGGCCAGTACAGCCTGGATATGCCCCAAAAATCCCTGAAGGTGCGGGCGAAGGCCGCCTATGGCGCGAAAACCTTCGGGGCGGCCCTGTTTGACGACCGGCCTTTCACCGAGTACAAGTCCTTTGTGCTGCGCAACAGCGGCAACGACCAGGTATGGTCTCGCCTCAACGACGCGGTGCAGTCCAGGCTCATCGACAAGCTCAACACCACCGTCATCCATCAGGCCTGGAAGCCGGTTGTGGTATACATCAACGGTGTGTATTGGGGGCAGTATAACCTGCGGGAGCGGGTGGACCGTTACTTTGTCGCCCAGCACGAGGGTCTCCCCCTGGACCAGGCCGACAACATGGACATCCTGGAGGCCAACAGCAAGGTGTCCTTTGGCAGCAACAAGGAATACAAGGATATGATCGCCAAGGTCAAAACGCTGTCGCCGGGCAAAAATCCCGAAGACCTGAAATACATTACCGACAGGATCGATGTGGACAACTATTTCGACTACATGGCCATCGAGTGGTTTTTCGGCAACTCCGACCCCGGCAACATCCGCTACTACAAGCTCAAGGGGGAAGGGCAGAAGTGGAAGTGGATCGCCTACGACCTGGACTACGGCCTGTTCAAATCACAGTTTGACAGCCCCACCTCCTACCTGGATCCCAAAGGCGCGGGCCAGGTAAACATTGATAACACCCTTATCCGCAAGCTTTTGGAAAACGCCGAGATGAAGGAAAAATTCCTGCGCAGGCTGGGGGAAATCTTTCAGATACTGACCACGGATGTCATGATCAACGAAATGCGCACCATGGCCGCCGTGATCGCCCCCGAGATGCCCCTGCACTTTGCCCGCTGGGCCGAGCTGAACGAAAAGACCATCAACGTGGATTCCCCCATGACGCCGGAAGGCGCGCTGCGCTACTGGAAATCCCGGGTGGACTGGACCTGCAACGTCATGAAAAAGCGGCCCACCTACTTCTACGAGATCATTCAGAAGTACTTCAGCCTCTCCAACGCCACCATGGTGGAATACTTTGGCGAGAAGCCCGTGATGCCCCCGGATGCTCTTTTGAAGCAAATATCGCCAATTTCTTGACGGAAAACCCCTTTTCCGTATAATGGTAAGAAGAATGTAAGGATTATCATCACAGGAGGCGCCGATATGCTCTCAATGGCCGCTTTGATGTCCGTCAGCACCCAGGATATCGTGAAACAGAGTTCCTCCCTGTCCGATTACTTCTCCCAGCAGTTCCAAAGCCTCACCCCCTGGAAGGTGGTGGTGGCGCTGGGCGTCGGCTTGCTGGCCGGCCTGATCATCGCCTGGGTCTACCGCAAAACATACCGGGGCGTGCTGTACAGCCCCTCCTTCGCCATGACGCTGGTCATGCTTACCCTGATCACCACCCCCGTGGTCATGTGCATCAAAAGCGATATTGCCCTGTCCATGGGCATGGTGGGCGCGCTGTCCATCGTGCGCTTCCGCACCGCGGTCAAGGATCCCATGGACACGGCGTATATGTTCTGGTCCCTGACCATGGGCATCCTGTTCGGCGCGGAGCTGTACGCCGTGGGCATCGCGGCGGTGATCGGCATCGCCGCCATCCTGCTGGTGATGACTTTCGTCAAGTTTCAAAACCCCAACAGCTATCTGCTTGTTTTGCATTATGATGAGGCCGCCGAGTATGACATCGAATCCGAGCTCAAGCATTCCGCGCGCCAGCACCGCCTGCGCTCCAAAACGCTTACCCGTTCCGGCGCGGAGATGACGGTAGAGCTGCGCCTCGGGGAAAAGCACGAGATCGTGTCCCGCATGCTGGACATCGAAGGCGTCCACGACGCCACGCTGGTGGCCTGCCAGACGGAGGCGGGAGCGTGATATCCTCCCCAAAGTGGCTGATGCCACTTTGCGGCGCTCTCACGGTTTCCTTGTTACGCCCGCGGCTTAACGGCCAGGAAACCGTGCAAGGAATGCTTGCTCCGCAAGCCCCCGCCCGATGGGTAATGCCGGCAGAGAAGATTTCAAACGGGGGGGCCGCGGCCCCCTCGTTGCTCCCCCATCATAAACTCCCGCCGGAAAAAGTGTATTTTTAAAAAACGCAAGTATACCGGCTGCATCGGATCAACGCGGTGATGCGGATAGCTGACAGAGCCCCGGGAGGCATTGGAGGGCCGCTGCCCTCTAATTGCAGATCGAAAATCAGCGGCATGCGCGGTGAGTGAGGTGAGCGCTGCCAGTGGCAGCAAAGAGCGAACCGAACGAATCAACCGGAACAAGCGGCTGAAAGCCGCGCCGATTGAGGTTGCGGAGATTTTCGCGGGAATTTCAAGGAAATTCCTACCTTGCCCGAGCAAACGGCCGCAAGACCGCAGGTCTTGCACAGGCTGTTGACAAACCCCCGGGAGGCATTGGAGGGCCGCTGCCCTCCAATTGCAGATCGAAAATCAGCGGCATGTGCGGTGAGTGAGGTGAGCGCTGCCAGTGGCAGCAAAGAGCGAACCGAACGAATCAACCGGAACAAGCGGCTGAAAGCCGCGCCGATTGAGGTTGCGGAGATTTTCGCGGGAATTTCAAAAAAATTCCTACCTTGCCCGAGCAAACGGCCGCACATTGGCGTAGCCAGTGTGCAGTGAAGCGAGGGAAAATCTCGCCAAAGGAACCCAGGTTCCTTTGGCGAATCACCGGAGGTGAAGAAAGAACATGCCTCCGAAGGTCCAGGGCGACCGGAAAGCCCTGGTCGCGTCCGCAGACGCGAAATTGCCCCTGACAAGCGTATGCAACCACATCACACGGCGAAAAAAAGAGGTGTTACCGGGATGGCTGTTCCCCTTCGCCATGAATTGAAATACTTCATCAACGACATGCAGTACGCCATTCTCTCCAACATCCTGGACCATGTGCTGCACCGCGACCCCAACGGCGACGAGTACAACGAATACCATGTGCGTTCGCTGTACTTTGACGGTGTGTTCGACAATTCTTTTTATGATAAGCTCAGCGGCGTGCCCGCCCGTGACAAGTACCGCATCCGCATCTACAACATGCAGGACAGCAAAATCTCCCTGGAATGCAAGAGCAAGATGGGCAGCCTCATCTCCAAGCGTTCCGTAGTCATCCCAAGGGACCTTTGCGAGCAGCTCATCGCGGGCGACCCCGCGGGGCTGGAGCGCACCCGCAGCGGTCTTTTGCGGGATATGTTCAGGGAGATGACGTTAAACCTTTCACGGCCCGCGGTGGTGGTGGATTACGTCCGGGAAGCCTACCTGCACCCGGCCGAGGAGGTGCGCATCACGTTTGACAAACAGCTCCGCACGGGCATGAAGCAGTTTGATATCTTCAATCCCTGTCTGCCCACCATCCCGCCCTTGGACAGCGAACTGATCATTCTGGAGGTCAAGTACAACAGCGTTATGCCCCCCTTTATCCGGGACCTTTTGACCACCTACTGCCAGAATCCGTTAAGCAGCGCCATCTCGAAGTACACCCTCTGCAGAAGGTTTGAAGAACTGGAAGCATAACCGTCAAAGGAGGCATTGCGCTATGGCTCATCTCCTGGGCATCGACCTTGGCACCTCCGGCACCAAAACCGTTCTTTTTGACGAGCAGGGCCGTCCGGTAAGCGCCCACACCGTGGAATACCCCATGTACCAGCCCAAAAACGGCTGGGCCGAGCAGGACCCGGAGGATTGGTGGCAGGCCGCGGTGAAGGGCATTCGCGCCGTGCTTCAAAAAAGCGGTGTTTCCCCGGCGGATGTTGCCGGCGTAGGCCTTTCCGGGCAGATGCACGGCCTGGTGATGCTGGACGGGGAAGGCCGCGTGCTGCGCCCCTCCATCATCTGGTGCGACCAGCGCACCGGGGAACAGGTGGCCGAAATGGACCGCCGCATGGGCACAAAGCGCATCATCGAGATCACCGCCAACCCGCCCATGACGGGCTTCACAGCGGCCAAAATCATGTGGGTCAGGCAGAATGAGCCGGAGCTTTTCAAAAAGTGCGCCCACATTCTGTTGCCCAAGGATTATATCCGCTACAGGCTCACCGGGGAATTTGCCACCGAGGTGTCCGATGCCGCCGGGATGCAGCTGATGGATATTCCCAAACGCGCATGGTCCCGTGAAATGCTGGATATGCTGGGGGTTTCCGAAAACCTGCTGGCAAGCATGCACGAATCGCCGGATATTACCGGAAAGGTTCACAAAGAAGCCGCCGCGCTTACGGGCCTTTTTGCAGGAACACCGGTGGCGGGCGGCGCGGGAGACAATGCCGCCGCCGCGGTGGGCACCGGCGTGGTGCGCGCGGGGCGTGCCTTCACCACCCTGGGCACCTCCGGCGTGGTCTACGCCGTGTCCGACACGGTGTCCATCGACCCCAAGGGCCGGGTACACACGCTGTGTGCCTCCGTGCCCGGCAAGTGGACGGTAATGAGCTGCACCCAGGCCGCCGGGCTGTCCCTGCGCTGGCTCCGGGACACCTGCTGCCAGGCGGAGGCGGCGGAAGCGGAAAAGCGGGGCGTGGACCCCTATGTGGTAATGACGGAAGAAGCGCAAAACGTGCCTATCGGCGCCCAGGGGCTTCTTTATCTGCCATATTTGATGGGTGAGCGTTCCCCACATCCCGATCCCGACTGCCGGGGCGTGTTCTTTGGCCTGTCCGCCATGCACGGCAGAAGCCACCTCATCCGCGCCGTGATGGAGGGTGTGGCCTACTCCCAGGCGGAATGCGTGGAGGTGTTCCGGGAGATGAACGTACCCATCGCAAGCATGGTGGCAACCGGCGGCGGCGGGCGGAGCGCTTTGTGGCGGCAGATGCTGGCCGACCTGTACGGCTGCACGGTTTCCACCATCCCCGCGGACGAGGGCCCCGCCTTGGGCGCGGCCATCCTGGCGGGCGTCGGCACCGGCGTGTACGAAAGCGTGGAGGCCGCCTGCGACCGCATCGTGAAAACCGGGAACGGGCTTCCGCCCATCCCCGAAAACATGAAAGCCTACGAAGGGTATTTCCGGCTGTACAAGAAGCTGTACGGCTCCCTCCGGGAGGACTACCGGGAACTGGCCGCGCTGAACGGATAAGCCGCCCGCAAAACCGCCCATGCTTCCCAGGCAGGAAGCTTCCGGCCGTCAAAATAGCCCCTGTTTCGGCAGCAATCCCGCAAAAGTGAAGTTTCACTTTTGCGGGATTGCATTTTATACCCGGCATAAACCCGCAATAAACCGAAATAACTTCCGTTTTGTGCGCCCGGCACAGCCCGGCCATGCCATTTCAATTGCAAGAGTTCCGCCTATCCCATGCATTTTGATTAATTTTGTTCAATTTGACGGAGTTCACATTGACAATTCTATTTTATTGTACTATAATATGGAAAAGATATCCGGGCCATATTCAGTCGTGTCCGTTATGCGGCTGTAAATTTCCGTTGGGGAAATCCTCACCTGCCTATGCGTTGGTCCTAACATTCGGCACATATGATAGGAAGGCAAGGTATCAATCCCCGCGGGAATTTATTATCTATCGCAAAAACTGGTACCGGCAGAATTTATGGCGGATCAAACAAAGGGGAAAATGCATATGCAGGTATCCAGATCCCAGCTGCGGGCGCGATCCTCCCTTCCCGGCGCCAAGAGCTTTTACAGCCGGGTAGAACCGTACTTATTCCTCCTCCCGGCCCTGACCATATTCATTCTGTTTCTGTACTACCCCTTTGTGCGGACCATTTACCTGAGCACTTTTCTCACCGATACATACGGTATCGCCAAAAAATTTGTTGGGCTGCGCAATTACCAAAAGATATTGGCGGCCGGTTCCTCCTTCTGGCCAAATCTTGGGGTCACCTTTCAATTTGTCGGCATCGTGGCCTTCGGCGGCCTGCTGGTGGGCCTCACCACCAGCCTTTTAACGGCGGGCCGGTATCCCGGCAAGACCATGGCCAGCGCCGTATACGCCATGCCGGTGGCCATCGCCTCCGCCGCGGCCTCCATGGCCTTCCGGATGATCCTGCACCCCACCAATGGCCTGCTCAACGTGATGCTGGGGACACAGATCAACTGGATCGGCGATAAGCAGTATGCCTTGGCTTCCGTAGCCGCCATGACCATCTGGCTTACATCGGGCATCAACTTCATTTTTTTAAGCGCCGGGCTCCGCGGCATTCCGGAAGAGCTGTATGAAAGTGCCTCCCTGGATGGCGCGGGATATTGGAAAAGGCTGTGGCACATCACCCTGCCCGGGCTTTCGCCGGCGCTGTTTTTCCAGATCATCATCAACATCATCGGCGGATTCCAGGCCTTCAGCCAGATCCGGCTGCTTACAAAGGGCGGCCCGGGGGAGGCCACCACCGTGATCGTTTACGCTATTTACAGGGACGCTTTTGAAAATTCCAGGTTCCACGAGGCTGCGGCCCGGTCGGTGATCCTGTTTGCGATCATCCTGTGCATAACGCTTGTCCAATTCAGCATGGAGAAACGGAGCGTGCATTACTGATGATCACAAAGCAATGGAGAAAAGCAGGAAAAAATTTCGGTTCTTTTATGCTCAACGTCCCGCTGCTGGCCATCATCCTTGTGCCGCTCCTGTATACGCTGTCCATCAGCATCATGCGTCCCGACGAAATCTACAAAAGCCATCTGATCCCCACCAGCATCCAGTTCACCAACTATGCAAAAGCCTTTACCAATCCCAGCTATCCGTTTCTCCGGTTCATCCTCAACTCCCTGTTCGTTTCCACCAGCGTCATGCTGGGCCAGATGATCACCTGCTCCATGGCGGCCTTCGCTTTCTCCTTCATGGAGTTCAGGGGCAAGAAGATTCTCTTTTTGATGATCCTGGCCACCATGATGGTGCCCGGGGAAGCCACCATTGTCGCCAATTTCCTAACCATCAGCCATTGGGGCTGGCGTGATACCTACCAGGCGCTGATCACCCCCTATCTGACAAGCGCCATGGGGATCTTCCTGCTGCGGCAAAACTATTTGACCTTTGCCAAGGAGCTGCACGAGGCCGCCCGGCTGGACGGGTGCAGCAACTGGCGTTTCCTGCTCTCCATCGTGGTGCCCCTGTCCAGGCCCGCCCTTGGCGCGCTGGGGGCCTACGTGTTCCTGAATACATGGAACCAGTACATGTGGCCGCTGCTGGTAACCGATACGGCCGCCCACCGCACGGTGCAAATCGGTATCAGCATGCTTTACGACATCGACGCGGAGGCGTTGGGGCTGATGATGGCAGGCGTGGTCATCGTCATCGTGCCTTCCCTGTCCATCTTTATCTTCATGCACAAGCAGCTCATCAACGGCCTGATGGCCGGCGCGGTAAAGGGCTGAAAAACCGTATGATGGCGGCCGGCTCAGGCAGGCGCGCATCAAATATAAGTTATAAGGAGAAAAACCCATGAAAAAAGCTGTATCCCTCCTTCTGGCTCTGTTCATGTTCCTCTCCCTGGTACCGGCGGCCTTCGCGGAGTCCCCGGTAGAAATTGTTTTCTGGCATTCCATGGGCGGCGTGAACGGCGAAGCCATCACCACCATGGCCAACAGCTTCAACGAGGCCTATGCCGGCAAGATCCATGTCAACGTGGAATACCAGGGCACCTATGACGACGCCATCAACAAGATCAAGGCCGCCGGCATGAGCGCGCTCCCCTGCGATGTGGTCCAGATCTACGACATCGGCTCCCGCTTCATGATCGACAGCGGCTGGGCCAAGCCCATGCAGGAGTTCATCGACGCCTCCGGCTACGACATCTCCCAGATCGAGCCGAACATCGCCGCCTACTATACCATCGACAGCAAACTTTATTCCATGCCCTTCAACAGCTCCACCCCCATCCTTTACTACAACAAGACCGCCTTTGAAAAGGCCGGCCTGGACCCCAACATGCCTCCCAAGAACTTTGACGAAATCATCGCCATGGCGGAAAAGCTCACCGTGAAAGACGCCTCCGGCAACATCACGCAGCGCGGCTTCGGCATGGGCAACTACGGCTGGTTCTTTGAGCAATGGATCGGCAAGATGGGCAAGCACTATGTGGACAACAATAATGGCCGCGGCGAAGCGCCCGCCACCAAGGTTGTCTTTGACGAGAACGGTGCGGCCAAGGACATCCTGGGCATGTGGAAGACGCTCATCGACAGCGGCGTGATCACGTATCTGAACCAGGGCAACAACGATGCCAAGGCGGCCTTCATCGCCGGGCAGATCGCCATGACGCTGGAATCCACAGCGGCTTTGAAGTCCCTGCTCACCAACGTGGGCGATTCCTTTGAAATCGGCACCGGCTATTTCCCCAACATCAACGCGGGTGATGTGGGCGGCGTATCCATCGGCGGCGGCTCCCTGTGGGCGCTTGCCAGCGGCAACGAAGCCAAGGAGAATGCAGCCTGGGAATTCATCAAGTTCATGATCTCCCCCGAACAGCAGGCTTTCTGGAACGCGCAGACCGGTTACTTCCCCATCACCGTGGCCACCCATGACCTGGATGCTTTCAAAGCGAACCTGGCCATGTACCCGCAGTTCGGCACGGCTATCGACCAGCTCCACGCCACCAAAGCCGAATATGCCGGCGCGCTTCTGAGCGTGTTCCCCGAAGCCCGGCAGCTGGTGCAGACGTATACGGAACGGCTGGTAGGCGGTGAACTGGATGTGGACACCACCGTTTCGAAACTGGCGGCGGACATCAATGAAGCCATCGAGCTGTACAACCTGACCAACGAATAGGCGGATCTCGGTCCGTTACCACTTGGGCCGCCGGAAGCTTTCCGGCGGCCCTTTTTCTTTTTCCGTCCATGTTGTATACTGTGGCATACAAACAGAAATCCGGAGGGGCCAATGGAAAAAGAGGCACTGCGTTACCTGAACAAAAACAGGCTTTTGCACATCGATATGCTGGAACCTTTGCGCCTTGGGGAGGCGGAATGCCTCTACGGCGGGGAGGACGGCGCGCTGATTTTCCACCGCGGGGCAAACGCGTACATGATAAGCGCCGCGTCGGAGGCCGCCGCGGCAAAGCTTGCCTTGCGTATTCCTTCCGCCTCCCTGCTGGTTACGCACCAGCCGTTTTTGCGGGAGGAGATGATGCGGCGCTTCGGCCTGACCCATCAAATGCCATGCCACCAGGCCGCATGGCTGTCCGCCCTGCCGGTGCCAAACCCTCCCCAGGCGGACATCCGCCCCCTCACGGCAAAGGATCTGCCGGTTGTGCTCCATCACTACACCAACATTCCCGATGAAGGGTATCTCCGGGAGCGGATCGGGGCCGGGATGCTGGGGATTTACGAAAACGGCGAATTTGGGGGCTTTATCGGCATCCACGAGGAGGGCAGCATCGGCATGCTGGAAATTTTCCCGGCTTTCCGCCGCCGCGGCCTGGCCTTTACGCTGGAAACCGCCATGATGGCCAGGCAGCAGTCCCTGGGCCGCATCCCCTACGCCCAGATCAAAATGGGCAACGAAGCATCCCTCAGGCTGCATCAGAAGCTGGGGATGGAAATTACGCAGGATACCCCGCTTTGCTGGCTGTACTGACAAAGAAGGGGCTATCGCAATAATCACATCATTGCATTATTATTCATGGAGATGGCCTCCGAAGGTTTCCAAAGGGCGGCCGGAAAGCCCTTGGGTCGCGTCCGCAGGCGCGAAATCCTTCGTGTTGAATAACAATATGCAGCGTGTGCGCTTAGCGCGGCAGCCCTCTTTCTTGCCCTATCTGGTAAAAAGCCTTCTCCGGCCGCTGTCCAGGAAGCGGCGCAGCGTCCTGGGCTCCTCCAGCGCCCTGCCACAGCCCATGACCACGCAGGTCTGCGGGTCGTCCGCCGCGGCGCAGGGCACCTTCAAGGCCGCGGAGACGGCCTCGCACAGGCCCGCCAATTCCGCGCCGCCGCCGGTAAAAAGGATGCCCGCCTCAAAGATATCGGCGGCCAGCTCCGCCGGGGTGCGCTCCAAAACGGCGTGGATGCTCTCGATAAACGCCTGCAGCGGCTCGTCCAGCGCCTCTGTGATCTCGTCCGAGGTGACGCGGATGGTTTTGGGCAGGCCGGTCAGAAGGTTCCGGCCCGTGACCTCCATGTAAAGCTGCTCCGTGTGGGGCACGGCGGAACCGATGGTGATTTTCAGTTCTTCGGCGGTGCGCTCGCCGATGAGCAGGTTGTTCTTGCGCCGCAGATACCGGATGATGGCGTCGTCGAAACGGTCGCCGCCGGTCTTGCTCAGCTCGCTGACCACTACCTGCCCCAGGGAGAGCACGGCGATATCCGTCACCCCGGCGGCCACGTCCACGATCATGGAGCCATACGCCTCGCTCAGGTCCAGCCCGGCGCCGATGGCGGCGGCCAGGGGCCGCTCCAGCAGCTGGGTGCGGCGCATGCCCGCATCAAACATGGTGGAGATGATGGACCGCTTTTCCACTTCGTTGACGCCGCTGGGCAGGGAAACCACCGCCCAGGGCCGGGAGAAGAGGCGTTTGCCGATGACCTTGACCACAAAATAGCGCAGCATCTCGCTGGTCAGCTCAAAGTCGGAGATAACACCCTCCCGCAGGGGGCGGATGGCCAGGATCGTGCTGGGCGTGCGGCCCAGCATGCGCCGGGCTTCCTCCCCCACGGCCAGAATTTGACGGCTGTCCCGGTCCACGGCCACCACCGCTGGCTCCCTGAGCACGATGCCCTTGCCTTTCATGTAAACCAGCACGTTGGAGGTGCCAAGATCGATGCCGATATCGCTATACGCCGCCATAGCTTAAAAGCGCCCTTTCCGTGATTCATTTGCGCGGCCAGGGAATCCTTGCGCAACGCTAACAGGGAGTATTCTACGGTTCGCGGCGCTTTTCCTTCTTTGTTCCAAAAGCGGCTGCCTCCCAGCGGCGGCCGCTTATTTCTCCGGCTTGTCCTCCCGTATGTCCATATACTTTTTTCTTGTGGCGGCGCCGCCCCGCAAATGGCGCACCGCCTTGTTGTAAGCCAGGATCTGCTTGACCTCCCGGGCCAGCGCTTCGTTTACCTTGGGCAGGCGCTCCCCCATGTCCTTGTGCACGGAGGACTTTGATACGCCAAACTTCTGCGCCGCTTTCCGCACCGTGGCCCGCGTTTCAATGATGTATTCAGCGATGTACACGCACCGCTTGGCAATGTACTCCTGCATCTATATGTCCCTCCAAACTCTTGATGCAGGATCATATGTCCAAGCCGTGAGAAACATGACAGAATACGGAAATGGATTCACCGTCCGGGGGAATATCCCCGGCCAAATGCGGCAATGACGCTTTTTGCGGGGGCCGGAAAGAAGCCTTCCCGAAAAAGGTTCTTTCCGCGGCAAACTTTTCCCCTTTTGTGCTATACTATACCAAGCATCTTAAAGGAGGCCGTGCAGTTGAAGCGGATCGTATTGACAGGGGGCGGCACCGCCGGCCACGTGACGCCCCACCTGGCCCTGATCCCTCATTTGAAGGAAGCCGGGTATGAGATCCATTACATAGGCACCGAAACAGGCATGGAGCGGGGCATGATCGAAAGCCTGGAAGGCATCACCTATCACGCGGTCAAAGGCGGCAAGCTGCGCCGCTATTTCAGCTGGCAGAATTTTGTGGACCCCTTCCGGGTGATTTTCGGGGCGTTCCAGTCCGCAAGGCTCATGGGGATGCTCAAGCCTGACGTTTGCTTCAGCAAGGGCGGTTTCGTATCCGTGCCGGTGGTGTTCGGCGCATGGCTGAACAGGGTGCCCGTGGTGTGCCACGAGAGCGACTTTACCCCGGGCCTGGCCAACCGCATCTGCGCGGTCTTCGCCAAGCGCATCGCCACCACCTTTCCCGAATGCGCGGAAAAATTGGGCAAAAAGGCGCAGATGACGGGCACGCCCCTTAGGCCCTGGCTTTTTTCGGGCAGCCGCGCCCGGGGGCTTGGCACGGCGGGCTTCTCCGGGCAAAGGCCGGTGCTTTTGATGATGGGGGGCAGCCAGGGCGCGCAGAGCGTGAACAAGGTCCTTAGGGATGCGCTGCCAAGGCTGTCGCCAAAGATGGATGTAATGCACATCTGCGGCAAGGGGAACCTGGACCCCGCTTTTGCGGACGCCTCCGGCTACTGGCAGAAAGAATTCCTGTCGGACGAACTGCCCGATGCCTTTGCCGCCGCGGACCTGATCCTCTCCCGGGCGGGGAGCAACGCGCTGTGCGAATTCCAGGCGCTGAAAAAGCCTATGCTGCTGATCCCCTATCCCCGCACCGCCAGCCGGGGCGACCAGATCCTCAACGCCCAAAGCTATGAGCGCAGGGGCCTTTGCCATGTGCTTTTGCAGGAAGATTTGACGGCGGACTCCCTGGTGAATGCCCTGCGGCAGCTCTACGAATGCCGCGGCGAGCTTGCAAAGGCGCTTCAGAGCGCGCCCCCCGCCGACGGTACCAAGGCCGTGCTGGACTTGATCGAGCAGGTGCAGTGCAAGTGAGGAACCCTTCCGAACAATTGCGGATGGCGCACGGCTGGTGGCGTCCTCCGCTTTTTTGTTGCCCAACAACAAAAAAGCGCAAAAAATGTGACAAATGCCCTTGACAACCCGTATTGCGCGTGATACCATTGCCACGGAAACCCGATAAATTTAGTAGGGTTTTTAAAGAAAAGAAATCCGCCGAAAGGAGGCCGGGGCCATGAAGCTGTCCACCCGCGGGAAATACGGGCTGTACGCCATGTTTTACCTGGCAACCCAGGCGGGCAACGGACCCCAGCCCCTGAAGTCCATCGCGGAGACCGGCGTGCCGGAGCAATACCTGGAGCAGCTTCTTGGCAGCCTGCGCCGGGCAGGCCTGGTGGCTACGGTCCGGGGCGTGCAGGGCGGATACCAGCTGGCCAGGGAGCCGTCCCTGATCACGGTGGGCGATATCCTGGACGCTACGGAGGGCCCTGTCTCCCTGGCGGATTGCCTCAAGGACGGGGAACCCTGCACAAAGAGCACGGGCTGCCCTTCCCGGATGGTGTGGAGCCGCCTGACAAAACAGATCAACGGGCTTTTGCAAAGTATCACCCTTTCAGACATGCTGACGAAAGAATCCTAAGGAATCGCTTGGAAGGAAGAAGTTCTATGAACCGCATCTACATGGACAACGCCGCCACCACCCCTGTCGCCCCGGAAGTGCTGGAAGCCATGCTCCCCTACTTCACACAGGTCTACGGCAACGCCAGCAGCATCCACCAAACCGGCCGGGAGGCCCTGAAGGCCATTTCCAACGCCCGCAGGCAGGTGGCCGCGGCCATCGGGGCCAAGCCGGAGGAGATCTATTTCACCGCCGGCGGTTCCGAAAGCGACAACTGGGCCATCAAGGGCACGGCCTTTGCCAAAAAGGCAAAGGGCAACCACATTATCACCAGCGCTGTGGAGCACCACGCGGTGCTGCACACTTGTGAGTGGCTGGAGAAGCAGGGGTTCGAGGTGACGTACCTGCCCGTGGACAAGGAGGGGTTCATTTCCCTTGACGGTCTTGAAAAGGCCATCACGGACAAGACGATCCTGATTTCCATCATGGCCGCCAACAACGAGATCGGCACGCTGCAGCCGGTGAAGGAGATCGGGAAAATCGCCAAAGCCCACGGCATCACCTTCCACACCGACGCGGTGCAGGCGGTGGGCGCCATCCCTGTGGATGTAAACGCCTGGCAGGCGGATATGCTGTCCATGTCCGCCCACAAGTTCCACGGCCCCAAGGGCATCGGCGCGCTGTACGTGCGCAAGGGCGTAAGGCTGGATGTGTTCATGGCGGGCGGCGCCCAGGAGCGGGGGCTCCGGGCCGGCACGGAAAACCTGGCCGGCATCATGGGCATGGGCAAAGCCATCAGTTTGGCGGTGGAAGACCTGGATGCCAAGGCAAAGCGGCTTTCCGCGCTGCGGGACAGGCTTATAGACGGCATCCTGTCGTCCATCCCCTACACGCGGCTCAACGGCCCCAGGGAAAACCGGCTGCCCGGGAATGTGAACGTGTCCATCCAGTATATCGAAGGCGAATCGATCCTGCTTCGGCTGGATCTAAACGGCATCGCCGCTTCCAGCGGCTCGGCCTGCACCAGCGGTTCCCTGGACCCGTCCCACGTGCTGCTGGCCATCGGCCTTCCCCATGAGATCGCCCACGGCAGCCTGCGCCTGTCCCTGAGCGGGGACAACACCCAGGCGGAAGTGGACGAGGTATTGAAGGTGCTTCCTGGCATTGTGGAAAATCTGCGGGCTATGTCGCCGCTGTACGCGGCGGCTGTGAAATAAGGAGGGAATTCCCCATGCAATATAGCGAAAAAGTTTGGGATCATTTTGAACATCCAAGAAACGTGGGGGAACTGGAAAGCCCCAGCGGCAGCGGCACGGTGGGCAACGCCAAGTGCGGCGACATCATGAAGATGGACATTCAGGTGGAGGACGGCATCATCACCGATGTAAAATTCAAAACCTTTGGCTGCGGGGCGGCCATCGCCACCAGCAGCATGGCCACGGAGATGGTAAAAGGAAAATCCGTCGACGAGGCTTTGCAGCTCACCAACAAGGCGGTGATGGAGGCGCTGGACGGGCTCCCCGCCGTAAAGATCCACTGTTCTTTGCTGGCGGAGGAAGCCATCCATGCCGCCATTGAGGATTATCAAAAAAAGCAGGCGCAAGCAAAATAAAAGCCGGGAAGCGGGCCGCGTTTCCCGGCTTCCCCTATGTTTTCAGGAGGTTGTATGCCGGAGATTCATGGCAATACCGAAGGGCTGCGCAGGTCGCTGCTTACGGAAATGGAAAAAATGTATGCCTGGGAAATGGCCAGGGATACCTTTGTGCCCGCGGAGATGGTTCAGGTGCTGGGTGACATGTCCCTCAAGATCAACAGGGAAATCGCCGTCTATATCACCCGCGACGGCGAGGTTGTGGATGTGATCGTGGGCGGCATCGATACCGTGCCGCTTTCGGAGTACAGGTTGCGGCGCAACGCAAGGCGGCTGTCCATGGTGCGCTGTATCCATACCCATCCGGGCGGCAGCGCGGAGCTGTCGGACGTGGACATCAGCGCCCTGCGGACCATGCGCTTTGACGCCATGGCCGCCGTGGGGCTTATGCCGGGCCGGACGCCGGAGATCGCCGCGGGCTTCCTGGGCGCCACGGAAGGCGGCCAAAACGCGCTGCGGCTGTTTGGCCCCATGCCGTATACCAAGATTCCCCAGGAGGCCTGGATGGGGGAAATCGCCGTCTCCGAGGAACTTACCGCGGGGGACCGGGACCAGGAGGCCGCAAGCGGGCCGGAACGGGTGATCCTCATCGGCACGGAAAGTTTGGAATCCCTGGAGGAGCTTGCGCGCCTGGCGGAAACAGCGGGAGCGGCTGTGGTGGGCACTGTCCTGCAAAAGCGGGGCAAACCGGACGGCGCCACCTTTGTCGGCCGGGGCAAGGCGGAGGAGCTTGCATTGGACTGCCAAGCGCTAAACGCGGACGCGGCCATTTTTGATGAGGAGCTCACCGGCAGCCAGATGCACAATCTGGAAGAGATCCTCAACGTAAAGATCATCGACCGCACCACGCTGATCCTGGATATCTTCGCCCAGCGGGCCAGCACGAGGGAAGGCAAGCTGCAGGTGGAGCTGGCCCAGCTCAACTACCGCTCCACAAGGCTCATCGGCCAGGGGCTTGTGCTGTCCAGGCTGGCCGGAGGCATCGGCACAAGGGGCCCCGGCGAAAGCAAGCTGGAAATCAGCCGCCGCCGTATCAGGGAGCGCATGACCGATGTGAAACGGGAACTGAACGAAATGGAAAAGCAGCGGGGTCTGCGCCGGCGCCTTCGGGAGCGCAGCCAGGTGCCCGTGGTGGCGCTGGTGGGGTATACCAACACCGGAAAATCCACGCTGCTGAACAAGTTGAGCGGCGCGGATGTGTTTGTCAAGGATCAGCTTTTCGCCACGCTGGACGCCGTCTCCCGGAATGTAAAGCTGCCAAACGGCAGCGAATTTCTGCTGGTGGACACGGTGGGCTTCATCCGCAAGCTGCCCCACGATCTGGTGGAGGCCTTCCATTCCACCCTGGAAGAGGCTGTGCTGGCGGATGTGCTTTTGATCGTCTCCGACGCCGCTTCCCCCGACTGCATTAAGCAGCACCAGGTGGTTGCAGGCGTGCTGGAGCAGCTGGGCGCCGTGGGACAGCCGCGCGTGGATGTTCTGAACAAGTGCGACGCGGCAAAGGAGATCCCCTTTATCCCGGGGGCCGTGCAGGTATCCGCCGCGCAAGGCACAGGATTGGAAGAGCTTCTTCAAAAGCTTGCCTCCGTCCTCTCCGCGCGCAGGCAGCAGGTAACGCTGCTGATCCCCTTTTCAAAGTACGGCATGCTTCATGAGGTGCGGTCCGCGGGCCAGATTTTAAGCGAGGAACATCTGGCGGAAGGAACGCGCCTTACCGCGCTGATGGAGGAGAGCGGCAAAAACAGGCTGATGGCAAAATACGGAAGTGAAATTTTTGTCAAAATACCGTGAAGGTTTTCCTTTTGCCCGCCGTTATATAAAATAGGAAAACTTTGGTGCAAGAGGTGAAGCCTTTGCTGATCCGGCAAATCATCCTCACGGCCACGCTGGCCGCATCGCTGATGGAAGGGTCCATGGACGCATGCCTTCCTTCCATGGATGCGGAGGGGACCCTTTTTCTTGTCAACCGGCAGACCCGCATCGTTTCAGAATATACACCCATGACCGTCAAGACGGAAACACCGGGCGGCCGCAGCATGCGTGCGGACGCGGCGCAGGCGCTCCAGGAAATGTTTTCCGCAGCCAGGCAGGAGGCAAAGATCAGCCTGACCACCGTATCCGGCTACAGGAGCTATAGCAAGCAAAGCGTGCTGTATTCCAACAAAATCAACTCCACCGGCAGCGTGGCAAAAGCGCAAAAGTATGTGGCGCCCCCCGGCGCCAGCGAGCATCAGCTGGGCCTGGCCATGGACCTGGGTTCCACAAAGAGCGGCGGCCAATTGAACAGCTCCTTCGGCAAATCAAAGGGCGGGCAGTGGGTGAGACAGAACGCCCACCGGTTCGGCTTTATCGTGCGCTACCAGGAGGGGTGGGAGGATATCACCGGCTATAATTACGAACCTTGGCACGTTAGGTATGTGGGCGTTGAACACGCAACGGCCATGTATGAGCAGAATATACCCTTTGAAATTTACATCCGGTCCTTGCAGGGGAAGGCCCTTGCGGATATACTGGAACCATAGAGAAAAGGGGTGTGTCCTCCGGTGGGGAAAAAATGGCTGTTGATGGCGCTGATCTTTGGCATTCTGCTTACCGGGCCCTGTGTTTCCGTTCAGGCATCGGAATCCGGGGAAACCCCATCCTGGACATATGCCTTGTCCCCGGAGAGCCTGCTGTCGGAGTATGCGCGCCTTGTCAACCGTGACAATCTGCTTCCCTCCGATTATGCGCCAACGGATCTTGTAAGAATTTCGGCGCGCAAAAGTTCCAGTTCGGCCCTTCTCATGCGGGAGGCGGCGTCCAAGGCCCTTTCCGCCATGTTTGACGCCGCGGACGGGGACAGCATGGCGCTGTATGCCGACAGCGGCTACCGCAGCTATCAAACGCAGAAAACCATGTACAACAACCGGCTGGAAAAGAACAACGGCGTGGATGACGGCGTGGTGGCTTATCCCGGCTCCAGCGATCATCAGACAGGCCTGGCCATGGACGTGATCAGCAAGGCCTGGATCGATAAAAAGTACACCACCGACTTTGGCAAGACGGCGGAAGCGGGGTGGATGGCCGCCCACTGCGCGGAATACGGCTTCATCATCCGTTATCCCGAGGGCAAGGAGGATATCACCAAAATCATCTACGAGCCTTGGCACCTGCGCTACGTAGGGGTGGAAGCCGCCCAGTATATCATGCGCAACGGGCTGACGCTGGAGGAGTTTACCGCCGAATGGCAGGGCTACCAGGCGGAGTTCGAGGCCGGCGGCGGCAATGTCCAGCAGACGCTGATCCAGGGCCAGCTTCCTCCTGAGGCGATGATCCTGGACGTGGTGGGCGAAGACGGAGACCCGGAAGTATCCCTGTATCATTAAAGGTTTACGGGCACAGGCATATATCAAACTGCGGCTGGTTCGTTTGAACCAGCCGCAGTCACACCATCAACAAAGTCAGACCAATCTTCGGGGATGCATTGAAGGGGTGAAGCCCCTTCAATTGAAATCGTGTCGCCCGGCTTTGCCGGGCGCGCGGGGCGCTTGCGAAGCAAGCATTCCTTACGCTTTTCACCGGCCGCGGCCATAGGCCGCAGGTGAAAAGTGCACGCCAGAGAAAGTGAAATTTCACTTTCTCTGGGCCACCGTCAAAATAGGTACTATTTTGACGGTGCGGTCATGTAAGCGCGGCAAGGAGGAACAGGGCGCACAGCAAGGCGGTGCCTCCGTACAGGTAAGGTTTGGGGCGCGAAAAGGTGAAAAGCGCCTTCACGCCGGCCGCCTGTCCCAGAAGCAAAGCGCCGCATGCCACCAGCGCGTCAAGCCAGGCGGATGACCGCCCCAGGATAAGGCTGTACAGACCGTGCGCCGCAAGCATCGTCAGGGTGCAGGCCAGTTGGGCCATGGCTGCGCTCCACAGGATGCGCGTGGCATGCCGCGCGGCCTGTGGCACGCCTGCCGCCCAGGGCCGCGGATTGCGCCGTATCAGCGCGATCCCCAGAAACCACCAGGTGGTCAGAAGTCCCGCCGCCCATCTGTTCAGCCGCCAGATGCTGGCGGGGATGCCGGCTTGTCCCAATGCGAAAGCGATGGCGGCCATGAAAACCGCAAGCGGCGCCGCGCCCAGGATATGCCAGCGTTGTGCACGTACCGTAAAGTCCATATTGCATCTCCCCCTCTGGGATAAGCCTATGAGCGCAGCCCGGGGGATTATGCCTGTGACCTTTCCAGCAATCAAAAAATTTCATCATGAAAATAACCAGGGGCATGGCTGCAGCCTATGGAGGAAAAGCCAAAAACTCCCGGAGATTTTTTTCTTTGGATATTCCGTTATGCCTTTCCAGCAAAAACCGGCGCGCGAAGGGGGATGCTGATCGCATCCCTTCGCGCGGGTTCAGGGCGTGGCTGTGGGCGTG
Source organism: Bacillota bacterium (assembly GCA_023459275.1). Classification (GTDB taxonomy): domain Bacteria; phylum Bacillota; class Clostridia; order Christensenellales; family Aristaeellaceae; genus JAEWAH01. Next base: position 32,379 of record JAEWVC010000055.1, read on the forward strand.
CCGGTATTCGCTGTTATGGTCTTGTACAGCGCGTCCACCTGGGTTTTCACGGTGGTGAAGGCTGTCCCCGTCTTCTCCATGGTAGCCATCAGGTCCTGGATGCTTTTCACCTGGGCCGCCTGAACGGTGACGCCTATGTTTTTGATGCCGGCATTCACGGTGCCCACTCTGTCGGTCACCATGTCGGTGATCCGCTTGGTCAGGCCGCCCTGATACTGGGTGTCAAACGTTAGACCGATCACCGCGGTATCCCCTGCGGCCGCCACATAGGCTTTGGAGACTTCGCTCAGCTTCTCCAGTTCCGTAGCAATGTCCTTGGACGCCTTCATCGCTTCATCCGTGGTTGTAATCGCCGCGCCCGTGGTTCCGGGCGCGGTGGTCATTGGCGTCAGGACGCCGGGGCTGGTGGTGGGCATGACGGTGGGCATCACCGTCGGGCTGGGCATCATCGTTGTGGCTGCCGGCGAGGGGGACGGCAAAGTGGCCGCATTGCTTGCACATCCTGCCAGCAGCACCAACGCAAATACGCACAGCATGGTGAGAATCCATTTTTTGTTCAAGGTGTTCGCCTCCTCGCGGCTATTGTGTGCAGAAGGTTCGCGTCTTATCAGCACCAAACCATGGAAAGATCAAAAACGGAAAGACAGCGCCTTTTATTCGGAAGGAATGCAAGTTTGTTTTTTTTCGGTTCCTTTTTGAGTGATTTCAATTGTTTTTTTTGTGGCTTTTGAAGGATTCATATGAAATTAATGCATATTTCTCTTACATTGGCTGTGGGTTTGTGGTAGAATGAAGTTCAACCCTCAAAATGCAGCATGGATGGGTGAGGTTATGGAATATCACCAGGGACTGCCCCTCAAGCAGGGGCTTTATGATCCGAAAATGGAGCACGACGCCTGCGGCATGGGCTTTGTCGTCCACATCGGCGGGGAGAAATCCCACGATATCCTGGAGGACGCTCTCACGGTTCTTGAGAACCTTAGCCACCGCGGCGCCCATGGCGCAGACGAGCATACCGGCGATGGGGCCGGCGTGCTTACGCAGATCCCCCACGCGTTTTTCAAGCGTGATCTGACAACGCTGGGCATTTCCCTGCCGGAAGCGGGGCATTACGGGGTGGGCATGATCTTTGCCCACAGGTACGAGGATTTCCGCAAAAAGCAAATGGCGGCTTTCGAGGACATCGTCAGGGGCGAAGGTCAAACCATCCTTGGCTGGCGGGAAGTCCCCATTGATTTCACCACCATCGGCGAAAGCGCCAAGGCCGCGCTGCCCAGGTTCATCCAGGTATTCATCGGCAAAAGCGATGACATCGCCTGCGGCATGGATTTTGAGCGCAGGCTGTTCCTTATCCGCAAGCTGGCGGAGAAAACCATCCCCCAAATGAGCGAGGACAACGGCGGCATTTTCTACATCTCCAGCCTGTCCTCCAAAACCATCGTCTACAAGGGAATGCTCACGGCCTCCCAGCTCCGCAGCTTCTACCTGGACCTGTCGGACCTGGATTATTTTACCGCCCTGGCCATGGTGCATTCACGTTTCAGCACCAACACCTTCCCAAGCTGGGCCAGGGCCCATCCCAACCGGTACCTTGTGCACAACGGCGAGATCAACACCATCCGCGGCAATGTCAACTGGATGAAGGCGCGCCAGCGCTCCATCGTCTCGCCATTATTTGAGGATATTTCAAAGGTCTGCCCCGTGATCGACGAAACCGGCAGCGATTCCTCCATGTTCGACAACTGCCTGGAATTTTTGTATCTTACGGGGCGCTCGCTTCCCCTGGCGGCCATGATGATGATCCCCGAACCCTGGGAGAAAAATCCCCTCATGCCGGAGGAAAAAAAGGAATTCTACAAGTATCAAAGCTTTTTGATGGAGCCCTGGGACGGCCCCGCCGCCATGGCTTTTTCCGACGGCGATGTCATCGGCGGCATGCTGGACCGAAACGGCCTGCGGCCCTCCCGCTATTACGTCACCAACGATGGCCGGGTGATCCTGGCCTCCGAGGTGGGCGTGGTGGACCTGAAGCCCGAAAACGTGGCCTACAAGGGGCGGCTGGAGCCGGGCCGGATGCTGCTCATCGATACGGTGCAAAAGCGCATCATTTCCGATGAAGAACTAAAATTGAACGTGGCCCGGGAGCATCCCTACGCCCAGTGGAACAGGGAGCACATCTTCCCCCTGAGCGCCATGCCCGCCCCCGATTATGAGGAAGCTTCCCTTCCTCCTGATCTTTTAAAGCTGCAAAAGGCCTTTGGCTACACCTACGAGGACATTCACAAGATCCTCCTTCCCATGGCTGTGTCCGGGGATGATCCCGTGGGCGCCATGGGCATGGATTCGCCCCTGGCCGTGCTCTCCGAAAAGCCGCAGATGCTTTACGTTTACTTCAAGCAGCTTTTCGCCCAGGTCACCAACCCGCCCATCGACGGCATTAGGGAGGAGATCGTCACCTCCGCCAGCGTCCTGCTGGGTACCTCCGGCAACCTGCTGGCACCCAGCCAGGAGGATAAGGCCAGTCTGCTGCTGGATCATCCCATCCTCCAAAACGCGCAGCTTATCCAGATCAAAAAGCTGGATAACAACAGGTTCAAGTCCGCGGTCCTGCCTCTTACCTATCCCGCGGCCGGCGGCCCCGCGGCGCTGGAGCGGGCGGTCTCCCAGCTTTGCCGCCAGGCGGACAGGGAAATCGCAAGGGGCGCCAACATCCTGATCCTCTCCGACCGGGGCGTCAGCAAGGACCTGGCCGCCATCCCGGCGCTGCTGGCGGTATCCGGGCTGCACCATTACCTCATCCGCAAGGAGCTGCGCACGGGCGTGGGCCTGGTGCTGGAATCCGGCGAGCCCCGGGAAGTCCACCATTTCTGCACGCTTTTGGGGTACGGCGTCACCGCCATCAATCCCTATATGGCCTTTGACACCATCCGGGACCTGCATGCACAGGGCCTTCTCCACGGCATCAGCGAGGCGGAAGGCATCGCCCACTACATCAAGGGCGCGGTGAAGGGCATTTTGAAGGTCCTCACCAAAATGGGCATCTCCACCATCCAAAGCTACCACGGCGCTCAGATTTTTGAGGCCGTGGGCCTTGCCCAGGATTTTGTGGACAAATACTTCACCCACACGCCTTCCCGGCTGGAAGGCATCGGCATGGAGGAGGTCCATCAGGAGAACAAGCTGCGCCACGACAGCGCCTTTTCACAAAACTCCCCCTATACCGATACCCTGGAGACCGGCGGCGTTTTCCAGAACAAGGCCGACGGCGAGGAGCACCTGTACAACCCCGAAACCGTCTATCTTTTGCAAAAGGCCTGCCGCACCGGGGACTACAGCCTGTTCAAGGCGTTTTCCCGCAAGATCGGCGAGGAGCAGCTTGCCACGCTGCGCAGCCTGCTGGAGTTCAAATTCACTCCCGGCGAAACCATCCCCATCGAGGAAGTGGAGCCGGTGGATCAAATCGTCAAGCGCTTCAAGACCGGAGCCATGTCCTACGGCTCCATCAGCAAGGAAGCCCACGAATGCCTGGCCGTCGCCATGAACCGTCTGGGCGGCAAGAGCAACACCGGCGAGGGCGGCGAGGACCCGGAGCGCTTCCTCACCATGGAGAACGGCGATTCCAAAAAGAGCGCCATCAAGCAGGTGGCTTCAGGCCGCTTCGGCGTCACCAGCAATTATCTTGTCAACGCAAAGGAAATTCAAATCAAAATGGCCCAGGGTGCCAAGCCCGGCGAGGGCGGACAGCTTCCCGGCCGCAAGGTGTACCCAGCCATCGCCAAAACGCGCCATTCCACCCCCGGCGTGGACCTCATTTCGCCCCCGCCCCACCACGACATCTATTCCATTGAAGATTTGGCCGAGCTGATCCACGATCTCAAGAATGCCAACCGCGACGCCCGCATCAACGTGAAGCTTGTTTCGGAAGTGGGCGTGGGCACCATCGCCGCCGGCGTGGCCAAGGGCAAGGCGGACGTGATCCTTATCAGCGGCTACGACGGGGGCACCGGCGCGTCGCCGCTTACCAGCATCCGCCACGCGGGCCTGCCCTGGGAGCTGGGCCTGGCGGAAACCCATCAAACCCTGGTCTTGAACCGTCTGCGCGACCGCGTGGTCCTGGAAACCGACGGCAAGCTGTTAACCGGCCGTGACGTGGTCATCGCCGCCATGCTGGGCGCGGAGGAGTTCGGCTTTGCCACCACGCCGCTCATCGCCCTGGGCTGCGTCATGATGCGGGTGTGCAACCTCAACACCTGCCCCGTGGGCATCGCCACCCAGGATGAGCGGCTGCGCAAGTGCTTTTCCGGCAAGCCGGAATATGTGGAAAACTTCATGCGCTTCATCGCGCGGGAGATGCGGGAGATCATGTCCCGCCTTGGCATCCGCACCATCAACGAACTGGTGGGCCGCACCGATAAGCTGCGCGCCAAGGAAAATCTGCGCCACTGGAAGGCGTATAAGCTGGATATGTCCCCCATCCTCTACCAGCCCTACGCCGGTTCCGACGTGGGCCGCTACCACAGGCAGGACCAGAACCACCACCTGGAAAAATCCCTGGGCATGAAAAAGCTTCTGCGCATGTGCAGGCCCGCCCTGGAAAGCGGCACGCCCATCCGCGCCAAGCTGCAAATCCGCAATGTGGACCGGGTTGTGGGCACCCTGGTGGGCAGCGAGATCTCCAAAAAATACGGCGAGGCCGGCCTGCCCGCCGATACCATCCACCTGCAGTTCGTAGGCTCCGCGGGCCAGAGCTTCGGCGCCTTTGCCCCCAAGGGCCTCACCCTGGAACTGGAAGGCGACGCCAACGATTACTTCGGCAAGGGCCTCTCCGGCGGCAAGATCATCGCCTACCCGCCCAAGGGTTCCCCCTTCCAGCCGGAGGAGAACGTCTTGATCGGCAACGTGGCTCTCTACGGGGCCACGGAGGGCGAGGCCTATTTAAGCGGCGTGGCCGGGGAGCGCTTCTGCGTGCGCAACAGCGGCGTTACCGCCGTCGTCGAGGGCGTGGGCGACCACGGCTGCGAGTACATGACCGGCGGCCGCGTGGTGGTCCTTGGCAAAACGGGCCGCAACTTCGCGGCGGGCATGTCCGGCGGCATCGCCTACGTGCTGGATTTTGACGAAGTCCGCTGCAACAAAGCCCTGGTGCTCCTGGAGCCCTTCGTTTCCGATGCGGAATCGGCGCAAATCCGCGCCCTTATCGAAAAGCACGCGGAGCTTACCGGCAGCCCCCTTGCCAAGCGCATCCTTGCCGATTGGGAGGCCTACGCCCCCCGCTTCACCCGGGTCATCCCCAAGGACTACAAAAAGATGCTCTCCTACATCGACGACGCCCACGCCCAGGGCCTCACGGGCGATGATGCTCTCATGGCTGCCTTCCAGCGCGGGGAAAAAGGCTGATTCTTTGCAATAGCATCTTCCGAAGACCCCGAAGGGTTCCAAGGGGCGACCGGAAAGCCCCTTGGCCGTTCCCCCCGAAGGTCCAGGGCGACCGGAAAGCCCTGGTCGTGTCCGCAGACACGAAACCTTCTTTTTGCTCCTCCCAAAAGCAAAATTCTCAGTTTACAAGTAAGGTGCCCCCCCGAAGACCCAGGGCGACCGGAAAGCCCTGGTCGCTTCCTCAGAAGCGAAATCTTCCCACCGCGAACGGTAATGAGCAGGATGACAATTGAGCCAGATGGAAGGAAAGCCCCTCGCTTGTGCCCCCCGAAGGTCCAGGGCGACCGGAAAGCCCTGGTCGTGCCCGCAGGCACGAACCCTCCTTATAACTCCTTCCAAAAGCAAAACTCTCACCATCAAAAGTAATGTGCCCCCCGAAGGATTCCAAAGGGCAGCCGGAAAGCCCCTTGGCCGTGCCCCCCGAAGGTCCCGGGCGACCGGAAAGCCCTGGTCGTGCCCGCAGGCACGAACCCTCCTTATAACTCCTTCCAAAAGCGAAACTCTCACCATTAAAAGTAATGCTCCCCCCGAAGGGTTCCAAGGGGCGATCGGAAAGCCCCTTGGCCGTTCCCCCCGAAGGTCCAGGGCAACCGGAAAGCCCTGGTCGCTTCCTCAGAAGCGAAACCCCTTCAGCATCATAATCTGTCAGAATTAATTATCCCCCCACCCTCTCTTTCATAATGAGGTGAATACTGTGGCCAAACCCACCGGTTTCCTGGAATACCCCCGCGTCAATTACCCCAAGCGCCCCCCCTCCGGCCGCCTCCACGATTGGTCGGAAATCCGCCTGCCGGAAAACCCCGAAACCATCACCCGCCAGGCGGCCCGCTGCATGAACTGCGGCATCCCCTTCTGCCATGGCGGCATCCTTCTTGCCGGCATGGCCTCGGGCTGCCCCGTCCACAACCTCATCCCCGAATGGAACGACCTTGTCTACCGCGGCCAGTGGCGGGAGGCCTACCTTCGCCTGCAGCGCACCAACCCCTTCCCGGAGTTCACCGGCCGCGTCTGCCCCGCCCCCTGCGAGGGCTCCTGCACCGAGGGCTACAACATGGAGCCCGTCACCATCAGCGCCCTGGAATACGAGATCATCGAGCGCGCTTACAAAGAGGGCTGGGTCAAAGCCGTGCATTCCGCCCCCACCGGCAAAAAAGTTGCCGTGGTGGGCTCCGGCCCCGCCGGCCTCTCCGCCGCCTATTTCCTCAATTTCGTGGGCCACGCCGTTACCGTCTTCGAGCGCCAGGACCGGCCCGGCGGCCTACTCACCTACGGCATTCCCAACATGAAGCTGGACAAAGATATCGTAAACCGCCGCATCAGCCTCATGAAGGAATCCGGGATCACCTTTGTCCTGAATACCGAAGTGGGCAGGGATATCCCCGTCCAGCAGCTTGTGTCCGATTTTGACGCGGTGCTCCTTTCCGGCGGCGCCACCAAGCCCCGGGGCCTTTCCGTTCCCGGCAGCAATTTGGACGGCATCCATTTCGCCGTGGACTTCCTGACCGCCAACACCAAGCGCCTGCTGGACAATGCGGAGCCTGATGGCTTCATCAGCGCCCAAGGCAAGCATGTCATCATTCTGGGCGGCGGCGACACGGGCACCGACTGTGTGGCCACCTCCTTGCGCCAGGGCTGCGCAAGCGTTACCCAGTTCGAGATCATGCCGGAGCCCCCGGAGCTCCGGGAAGAAGGTACCAACCCCTGGCCAGAATGGCCCAAGAAACTCAAAGTGGACTACGGCCAGGAGGAAGCCATCCAGATAACCGGCCGCGATCCGCGTCACTACCTCATCAATACCAAGGAAATCCTGGGCGATGCTTCCGGCCACATCAAGGAAGTACGCACCGTCAACATCGAATGGGTCCGCAACGCCCAGGGCCGGTTCATCCCCCGGGAAATTCCGGGCACCGAAAAAACCTGGCCCGCCGATCTCATCCTCCTGGCCATGGGCTTTCTGGGCCCGGAGGATACCCTCCCCGCCGCCCTTTCCCTGGACCGGGACGAGCGCAGCAACATCAAGGCCGACTATGGCTCCTTCCAGACCAGCGCCGACAAGGTCTTCGCCGCTGGGGATATGCGCCGCGGCCAGAGCCTCGTCGTCTGGGCCATCCAGGAGGGCAAGCTCGCCGCCCGCGAGATCGATACCTTCCTCACCGGCAAATCCGTCATTGTGGAGTGACGAGGGAGAAGGAGATAGGGATAGATTATGCGGGGCGGGTTGCTTTTGAAAAAGGAGCCCAACCCGCACCTCTCCAGGAAAACTTAACCTTATATCTCTGCCAAACATCCTGACAAACTCAACGATAACAAGATGATATACTATTCTATACCTCCCCATATATAATTTACTTGCAATTCAGATAAACCAAATTTTGCAGCTGCATCTGCCATAATCACATCACTATATTTATCCCCTGTGTATTTACCATCACGTGCGTCATAATGGTTAAATTGGTCTTGGATATAATTTTTGATTTCTTCTTTTTCTATCTTATTCAACTCAAGATAATTTTTCTCTTGTTCGGATGCAATTTTATATTGATCAGACCATGAAGCACCCAAAAGACTGGTTATAAATGGTATTATTTCACCACTCAATTCTCCGGTATATGATGGATCAACTTTTCTTGCATATTCATAAGCAGTCTGAAGCCACCAATCATCATACCCAAGTTTTTCGTAATATTCATAAGATTCAAGTGAAACCGTATAAAAATACAAATTAGAAATTACATTATCTGTGGGATACTTTCTATAAATACGCTCTATGAATTTTGCCGTACCAGTTACACCCCAAGAATTTGTGTACTTGTTAATAACCGATTCCCTTGCAGTCATAACCGATTTCCCTGCAATCAATACTTCTATTTGAAATAAATAGTCGCTTGAATCCATATAGCTATTCAGCGATTGGAAAATATCAGCCGAGATCTCATAATTGCCCGAGTTAAACTCATTGATTGCTTTCAAATATCTTGATCTATTTATCATTTCCGTAGAATTTAAGTAGTCTCCCAGATTAGTAAAATCTATTATTGCAGAATCATAGTCTCCAGCATCAAAATTATTCATTGCCGCATTGTATTGTTCTTGTCGATTACTGCATCCGCTTATAGTAGTAATGATCAAGAAAAATATTGCACAAAGCATAAACCGATGTTTCATAATGGAGGCCCCTTTCAAAAAATATTGTGTTCTTAAATGCTTTGCAATCTTTCCCCAATCGGCAATTCTGTGTAAACTCAATAGTCGAAAATATGAGATGTCTGACACTTCTCTAACCGACTATAAATACAAAACCTTTGGTTCATCACTTTCTATTATATCGCGCCCAATTGCAAAATACATATCCTCGCATTCCGCCAGCTGGAGCATATGCTGGATATATGCGTCTATACTGCTCCTCTGCGCCCGCAAAGTCTACCTCTGCAAAAATACCTACGTGTGCGAGATATAACATACCTAATCCAGCTGACCGTGAAAGGCCTTGATTACAATGTATTAGCACCTTTTTCCCATGGGCCAAATTCTCGTCAACAAACTGTATAGCCGTATCAACAATTGTTGGATGTATCCAATCCGGATTTTCCACATCAACCAGATTCAACATAAGTCGATTGCCGCGACGTGCAAGCAAGTATTCTGGATGCTCCTTGGGACAGGCTCGTCCGGTATATCCGACTGCTAGACGATGATATGGTTCCTTACAAGCATGTACAATCGCCCATCCGTCTTGCTGCTTCACATGCATTTCGTAATCTGACTCACTGCCAATATACAAATTTTTCATGATCTCAACCATGAAACAACCTCCAAATAAGAATATCCATACGATAATATGGCGCTTCTACACTTAACTAAATTATAGCAAAAAAGCTGTTATATGTATATTCAATTTCAAACATTTCCTGCAAAAAATATCAAATCTCGGCATTAATTAAATAGTGTGTGCGAAGCGTGTCATCAATTTTAGACATATATGAGATTCTGAAGCAGAAACGCCGCATGTTGCGGAAAAAGCGAAGTGAAGGCAGCTAGCAAAAAAAAGCAATGCCAACGGTAGAGCAGAAGTACGACTATTGTGTCAGATAGAATTAGGGGAAGTCACACTTCAATCCTTTCTGGTTCTCTTTCACGCTGAAAGAGAACATCACCCCATGTCACAGGCCAGTTGCTAGCAACTGACCGAAGTACCGCCCCCTGCCCGCCATCGTGATACACGCCTAGCCTCATCACATCCCCACAAAAAAGCGCCCCTGCCGAGAGCGCTTTTATCCTATTCATTCTCCAATCCCTGCCCCTTACTCCTTCTCTCGGACATCAGTTCACCCTGTATATTTCCCCGCCTGTCCGCGTAATGCCTCCCTTTGAAGGGAGGTGGCGCGGCATAGCCGCGCCGGAAGGAAGTCATAACAGCCATCCTTGCTGATAGCCCTTTTCACTTCGCCCCGCTTACCCCGCTCACCCTGTATATTTCCCCGCCCGTCCATGTGCTGTTATGAAAAACGATGTACATTTTCCCGTCAAGCCAGAACAGATTTTCCCGCTCCCCCTGGGAGGCGGTCACGTTAAGCCCGGTCACCGTTTGTTCCCCGGTCTCCTTAATCGTACACCATCAAGCAGTTTTCCTTGTACAGCACAAAATGCAGGTATTTTTCGTCCGCCGTCATGCCCTTGTTGGTGTGCCCCGTGGTGCCGTGCTTTCCGGCGCTAAATACCTTTTTCAGGTTATCCGCGGGTACCGCCGCGTAGTACAAATCCTTCGCGGTCCAGTAGCAGTCCAGGTCCTTATCGTACGCCAGGCAATAGGTGGCCGTGCGCATCAGCGCGCTGCAGGTCTCCTCCAGCGTGTCCGGGTCCACATACACTATTTTTCTGTCGTTGGGGTCGCAGCAGGCCACCACCAGGCGATTAAGCTTCGGGTTATAGGTGATGTCGTTGGCGTGCTGCAGCAGCAGCCCGGAAGTTTGAGCCACCTGAACATAAAAAGCCCTACCGCCACAAAAACCGGCTTTTTGCCGAATTTTTTCCCATTTTTACCGCGCATACGCTTCATTTTACGTTTCCTTCTCTGGGCTGTCAATCGCCAAAGCGGCATAAAAAGCGCGGCGTCATGGGTGCTGCGCCATTTACTTGCCCGTAAACGCCGCCTGCCGGCCTCCGTCCCACTTCCGGGCCCCGCCGCATATGGCAACAATTCCAAGCGGATACTACGGATGCGGGGGGATGCCTTGCTCGTTATTACTGATAGGGATACATCCTTCCACAATACGCAAAATGAGGTGCCCCATGAAGAAACTCGCTGTTTGGATCATGGCCTGCGCGCTGCTGCTGGCCGCCATTTATGGGCTGGCGGAAAGCAAGCTGCCCTCCGCCACAAGTACGGAAGAAAAACAAACCTTTCAGGCAGAGGATCAGGAGGAAGCCGCCCTGGCCCCGGAATCCGTCCAATATCCCCCTCTTCAGAAGGGCGACAGCGGAGACGGCGTAAAGGCGCTTCAGTCAAGGCTTACGGAGCTGCAATATTATTTCGGCAAAATCAGCGGCAATTATTTGGACGGCACCTCAAGCGCCATCGCGTCCTTCCAGAGCAAAAACGGGCTGGAAGTTACCGGCGCCGCGGACAGCCAAACGCAGGAATTGCTCTTCGATACGGAAAAGGCGCTTGCCAAAAACGCCATCACACAGCCTTCCATAACGCCCGCGCCCTCTGCGGCGCCCACACCAACACCCCCTCCCGTATCCGCCTCGGAAAGCGTTGATGCGGAAGGGACGCCGGCTCCCGATGTTACCCATCCCCCCTACACCAAGCAGCTGAAAAAAGGCTCCACCGGCGACAGCGTGGCGCTATTGCACCAGCGGCTTTGGGAACTGGGCTATCTTCCGGAGCCCGACGGTGCCACCTATACCCAGGAAACCAAGGACGCCGTAGCCGCTTTTCAGCAGAACAACAGCCTCACGTCCGACGGCGTAACGGGAAAAAAGACCTGGAACATGCTCTTTGAAAATGAGGAGGTGCTGGACGCCTCCGCCACGCCCAGGCCTACCCCCGTGCCCACGCCGGTACCTTACGCCCTTACCGTGGACATTACCAATCAGGTGATCACCGCCTACGGCCTGGATGAAAACGGCCAATACACCAACGTCGCCCGGCAAATGATCTGCTCCACCGGCGCCTGGGCTACCCCTACGGGCCTTGGCACCTTCACCCTGGGCGCGGGCCGCTCCCGCTTTCCCCTCTTTCCCAAGTACGGCTGCTACGTGCAGTATTGGACCCCCATCGCCAACGGCTTTGGCTTCCACTCGGTGATCTACAACACAAAGAACACCATGGACCTGGCGGTAGGCTCCTACAGCGCGCTGGGCACCCGGGTTTCCCACGGCTGCATCCGCCTGCTGGTGGACGACGCCAAATGGATCTACGAGAACGCGGGAAAGGGCACCGTGGTCACCATTACCAATAAAATCGCCTCCGACCCGGAATTGACCCAGTCCTTGAAGCCCGCACCTCTGAACTGGAAAAACATGCTGCCCAAGGCTACCCCCGCCCCCACTCCTCCGCCGCAGAATGACAGCGCCAGCCAGCCCCCCACGCCTTTTAGAAACCTCAGTCGGGGCAAGAAGGGCGAGGATGTATACTGGCTGCAGATGAAGCTCAAGGAGATGGGTTACTACGCGGGTACCGTCACCGGCGGCTACTACGGCGGCACGCAAAAAGCGGTAAAGGCCTTTCAGAAGGATTCAGGCCTCACCGCGGACGGCGTCGCGGGTACCAAGACCCAAACCGTGCTCTACCAGGAGGTGCTGCCCACAGCCACGCCCGCACCTTCACCTGCATCCATCCCCACGCCTGCGCCTGCCCCCTGACCCCCTGCGTCGCAGCGTCGCAGCCATCCGTACAATAATATCGCACCCATCCGCACAAAACCCGCTCTTGCCAGCCGCCCTTCGTCATGCTATAATTTCTCATTGTTTGGAGAAGTATCGAAGTGGTCGCAACGAGCCGCACTCGAAATGCGGTTGTCCGCAAGGGCACGTGGGTTCGAATCCCACCTTCTCCGCCATATATACCGACATTAGTTGGTGCAAAGAAGCTCACCGGTTGCGGTGGGCTTATTTGTTTGCCTGCAAATCTCCCCTGAAATACTGGCTTTCGGCGCTTTTCTTGCAGGAATACACGGGTGGGCTCACACACGGCTTTTCGTCGTTGGGACGTGCTCAAAAAAGCGCTTCGCGAGCACTCAAAAATACACGATCTCCAAAGGTTACCATGTAATGGTGTAATGATGCACCCAAAGCAAAAAAGTGCTGCTTCTGATTTTGCTGGAAGTACCTCATGCATATCAAGCGAAATTGTAGTCCACAACCCCTGTACTGTTTGTTTACATAAAGGATCTTGCTTTGAACAGTGCAATATCGTATAATACGTTGATAAATAGTGATGAGCGAATTGCTGAGAGGACTGCGCGATGATGAAGATAATTTTGACTTTAGTTTTTTTAATATCGTTGCTAATCTGTCCTTTTACAGTATATGCCGAAGGCGATACGATCGACTTACATGGTTTATCGGTTGCCGAACTCGATGACCTTACGAAGAGAATTAATCTAGAACGCAAAGCAGCACTTGACTTTGATAACGAAACCTATGAACTACTGGAAGCAGATTACAATCTACTATTAATGAGTTCTGCATCAAGTGATGCAGAACTGAAACATCCGTTCTGGGGACTAGATAAGAAACGTGAAAGGTCATGCTATCAGATTTGGGGAGATTGCTCAATCAAGTATGGGGATGGAAGCAAGTTGGAGTTGCCTGAAGCAAGAGTAATTTATTGGTTTGATTTTTCAATTTCGGCTTATCGCCATGTAGCGTTTATCACAAAAAGTCAGATTGTATATTTTGATTCGTCGCTCTTATCGTATGTAGAAGAGTACATTGATCAAGCAATTATTGACAGGTTAGTAAAGTGCGATAGCATATACCCAACTGATGACAAACAGAGAGAACTATTTCTACATGTAGTATATCCTGATTTAACAATCAATAGCATAATAACTCAATATGAAGGTAAACCAGTTAGCGAATTGTTGCCGGTTATAGAATCGTTTGGATATGATATAATCCTACTCGATAATGGACACGAAGTTAACGATATCGATCCAACTAAGTATTATGTGTATTTTGGAAGTTCAGACGCAAAACGCAAAGAGATACGCATTCCACTATTAAGTGAATACGTTATGCTCGAGCTAAATGGTTATGAACAGGTATTGGATCATCGTCTGCCGAGAAATTCAGCAAGAAGATTTGCTGAGAAATATGTTGATGGATTATATGATGATGTTAGTTTTGCTGGTTACTACCCGTATGAGGTAATGGTTAGCAATGATAGGTACGACACTTGGCAGTTGTCAGGAAAATGTAAAATCAACGGTGCCGAGATGCAGTATAAAATACTTGTTACTGGGCTTGCTGACAATCCTATCATACAAGACATCAAGATCGAACCGATAGAGTGAGAAAAAAGGTATGTATTTGTTTAGCCTGTCCCAACCATTGTGCCTTGAAGCGCTGTCAGCTTACACATATACATGTGGAAAGCAAGGCTTCCGCGAAAAAAGCAAAAGAAATTTCTGCACAGTAGACGCCCACCAACGTTTTTTCAGGGAGTAGCGGGAATATGGTCATTGGCGTGATTAAAACGCGCTAAACGGGCATTTGGGGACATGTCGCGGTATTCCTAAGAAGCAATAACCCGACGCTGTATGCCGGGCTGATAGTCTGCCAGAAGCCGTTTCGTCAGTGAGCATCGTGATCGTCCATCCTTAGGTCTATTACTAGTCAATACGCCTCCGCCGCTTCCTTGAATTAGTGGCCGTAGTTACCATTGTCCGCAGTTGTTTGCTCCATAGGTCGCTTCGGAACTAGTAAAGCCACTATACTCTAGCTGATCTTTCAGCTTAGATTTTGTCCAATTCGATGAAGACTTGATATAAGACTTAGCTTTCTTTACTGCTTGTTCATACCAATCTGCGCCGCAAAGATCAACTCCATATTTTGCTTGACTTGAGGTAAAGCCGCTATACTCTAGTTGCTCAAGCAAGCCCGTATACGAAAAGGCTGATGAGCTGAGATATGACTTTGCTTTTTTTAAGGCTTGTGCATTCCAATCAGCACCACAATTATCTGCTGCATATGTGGATTCGTAGGGTGAGAAACCGCTGTACTCTAATTGATCCACAAGGCCTGTATAGGAAAATGCTGAGGAATTTAGGTATGACTCGGCTTTAGCAAGCGCACCAGCCGTCCCAATACGGGGGACAGAATAGTATGTGCTATATCCTTTAGATGTATAGATTGTTGAATTCCTTGTGTCACTATATTTCCAAAATGATATTAACATGACAATTGTAATGAACAGAATGACAACAAGCATAATATACAGCAGATTCTTCTTGCTGATTTTCGTTACGCTTACTGATGGTGTTAGAACTAAATTATAACCACACTTAGGGCATGTTGATGCACGAATAGATATTCTTGCTCTGCAACTTGGGCATTCTACCAAAGCCACATGTCACTTCCTCCTATGGCGCTGAACAAACGCAGCCATAATAAATAATAAGACTCCGGATGCCCCAAATGCGATTGCCGCTATTCGGTACTTCCATATCTCTTTCATATCATCATTAGCCATATCTTGGTAGCGATTCGCAATATCTTGATATGAGCTCTTGAAAAAGCCATATGAGTACGATGCAGCAGTAGCTGTATTTTCAGCATAACCTTGCATGCACTCTGAGTAATGCTCTTTATAGAACTTATAGTTACTATCGTTAATCATGCAAAAGCATTTGTATATACAAAAGCAAGCGACAAGGCACATAACAACAGCAACAATTCTTCGCATCGTCTTTCTGTTGGAGTGTGTTCCGTTTACACCATTTGTGCTTGTCATCACTACAGGACAACCACATTCCGGACACGATATAGCCCCTTCTTCAAGTTCCGTTCCACAATCTGGGCATTTACCAATCAGTTGCTTAATCATTTTTGTACCTTCTGAGAAATGTGGCTTTCATTCTTTAGTTTGCCGTCGCGCTTTACCGCACCCATGCGTGCTAGTGGAGCCTGTCCCAAGCGCCGTGGAATTTGGCGAAGAAGCTACGAGGGCGTGAAGTCTCTGAACGCCTTGTTATGCCGATTCGAGTATAGTCCAGTTACCTGATTATGTCAATCTTGCGAGAACGTTTTGTAGAAGGAAATTGTCTGAAGCTCATGATTCGCAGGAAACCACACTCGGCTTTAAGGAATCAGGCAGTGTATCGAAGAGTCACCCCGCCATTTTGAGAGTTGCACACACGATGGATAATCCCATACACACGGAGCTAGCGGATTCCATCGCGTTGGTCGAAGACAGCGTTTGGCGGAGAAGCCTCGTTAGCAAAAGGCAGCGAAATTCCTCTCTTGTCCATTAGGGCGAAGACACTCGCACAACAAAAATCCGGCCAAGCGCCGAATTTTTGTTGTGATGGCTTATTTGTCCGCAGTTTCCGTGGTTGATGCACTCCTCTTCCCCTTGCCCTTGCGCGTGGGCATCTTGGCTGGTTCGTTATCCTCGGGTTGCGTCACAGCCCCTGCCGTGGCTTTCGTGGCCTCCGGAATGGCTTCCGTGGTCTCCTGCTCGTCAGTGGCATGTTCATCCTCCGCCGCCGGTGCCGCTTCCTGCGACTGCGCTTCTTGGGCCAAGGGCTTCCGCGTTCTCCGCTCCCGCGCATGGGGGAATTCCTCAGGCAGTACGCCCGGCTCAAACAAAATCTTGAATGTGATAGAACCATTCAGCGGTACGTCGAATTTGAAGTCCTTATACTCCAGCTTCTTGAGCTCGTCAGGAATCTCAATGTTCTTGTACCGCTTGATCTCCTTGCCCTCCACCAGCAGGCATACCGGAACCGCATCTCTCAGTTTCGCCGTGAGCTTGCCCATTTCCATTTTTCGTTCCTCCGTTAATTGTTGTAGGCTGTACCTTGAAGCACTGTCAGCTTACACATTCACGGGCGGAAAGAAAGCCTTAACTGAGAAGAAATTTTTCATTACCATTGCGACAAAGGTTTAATAAATGAAATGCCAGCATTTTTTAGTGGTTTCCAATCACTTTTAAGATCGGATTGCGGAAGTGTTTCGTAAAGGAATAGCCAATATTGATCAAATGTTTCGTGGTCTTGCGCTAATTCTCTTGCAAACTTCTTCAGGGTTTTTATATCAGCGTTCTGGCTATTTTCTCTAGCATATAAAAAGGACAGCAGCAAGAATATGCAATCTTTACTGTTAATTGCCTTTGTCACTTCAAACTCGTGTATTTGAAATCCATACTTGATCGCAAAGAAGAGAGCGTAAGCGCATTGTTCATAGTTGTTCGTTTCGAGTCCGTTTTTAAGAATGCGCACCGAATATTGCTTAATGCAATCATGAGTTGGGCAATGCTTGCAGAATTTTGAAAAAATATACTCATCAAGTATAGTTACCAAGTAAGGATAAAGCATAGACAAACTGAGAATTGTTTTTGCACAGTACTCCTTGGCATTTTCAGTCAACTCTTGTCCTGCCAGTACTTTAACTGCATATTTGAGAATGGCAGCATTTTCTTTGCATGAGTGCATCAGTTCGATTGCGTGGTCGAGGTAGGAACGAACAAGAATAAAATCAGTTTTCCCGTAAGGCGTCTTTAGCGGCAACAGGTTTAGCTTTCGTTGCCATTGTTCCGTTACTGCCAACGGCAATTCCAGTATTTCTGTCTTTTTGTGATTAAGGGAGAGATCATATGAACGTAAAGCTGCTCCAAGTTCAGTCAAAAAACGCTGACCGTCCTCATATGTGTCCACAAAGCATGCATAGTCGTCTATTGCGCGGAGATATTGCCAGTTCTTGAGATCATTATCAATCGTAGTTAGAATAATCTCTGCTAATAGATTCGATACATGTGGACCAATAAGCAATCCGTGTGTCTCATCATGAGTCATTCGACGTGTTAAGGCATCAAGCTTATTGAACCATACATTCTTGTCATTCCTTTGCTGCTTCGCAACTGTTTTAGAAACAAGAGCCCACGACATGGCATGAGTATAAATGCTAGGGAAACACGAAGATATATCTGCCTTAACCATATAACGTTTTCCAAAAGAAACATCGACTTCTGGAGATCCATCAACTCTCCAGTTGCTATAATTCATTTGGAATAGCTCTGGACGCTGGTACATTTTTCTGATATGAATCCGACTAACACGGAAACTATGATTTTGTGTCTTGGAAATGAAATGTGCTTGAAGAGCCGGCCAATTGTCCCGAAGAAATAAGCAGAGCTGTTGATATGCCATTGGATTTGGAATAGCCAATGGGCGTGGAACATTGATATTGCGCATGTTTTCGTAGTATATGTACCTGTGAGCATCACCCTGGAATATCGGATTTGTTGCTTGACAGTAATCGAAAAACGGTTTAGATGTAAATGCTGGGGGAAGTTTCTCGGAGAACAAACCATAAGCCAAAAGTCCAGCATATAATTCATCTTGCGATATTTCGTTCATGAAATCCTTGTATTGCTTATCCATGCCCAATGACCTCCTTTGTACAATATATTCCTGTCTACTTAACCGAGCTGAAAGGACATACCTAGGCACTCATGACTGCCCGCGTCGAAATAGACTATGTGAACAGAAATCATGGTCATGAATCGTTCACTGGCACAGTGAATCTTTGATTCACCTGAAGCTCCTGGAGCTTGATAAAGCTGCTAGAAGCCACAATACTTATCTGACATCACAGATGTCTCAACTACTTATCAGTAAGCAACATCGCCATCATGTTCTCAACACAGTCTGAACAATCAAGGCACATAACATGACGTTCTTCCCGTTCTTGTTTTTTCATGCTCCACCACTGAGACAAGTCGGCGGAAGGCGTGTCTGACATAATGAAAGAATTCAGTACAATGCGTTTATCTGGTGACGATGGCTGTAATCGTTCCTCTAGTTCCTTGATCTTTCGATAGAAGAAGATTTTCGGATCATCTGGCATTATGCGCAACAAGCCCTTCGGGTCAATAAAGGTGATGAGCTGCGCATCAGGCTTGTCAATCCAAAGAACATAGTCTGGATAGAAATTGCCCGACTCAAAGAAACCCATACCAACCTTACTTTTGTTTCGAAGAAGGAAAAGGTCGGCATCCTTGAGCGTGGCAGCATACTGCTGGCAGTAATCACGGAGACGGTCAACGAATACCTTCTCTCCAGAGTTCAGGCTGACGGGCGAAACCGTAATTTTTAGGCCTTGGCCCTTTACGGTGATCAGCGGTGCATAGAGATGGTGTCGGAAATCAAAGGCTGTAATCAGCTCTTTGCGCATACTCATCTCATATTGTTGTATGTAGCCGTCATTATCCAGCATGTTCGACAGATCACTAATAAATTCTTCAATTTCATTGTTGATCGTATCAGAACTAATTTCCGGCGTGTATGAGAATGTATACTCCGACACAAAGTTGCTATCCTCCGCCAGCATCGGGAGATACTTCGTGCGTGGCGCTTCCCACAGATCACGGCAGTACTTATAAAATTTGTCGATATATATTTTCAGGGCCGAGATCGCAAAGTCTGTAAAGAGCGAAAGCTTTTCCATGCTGTCAAATCGGATATGAGCAGCAGGAATTTTGAGCCCATACCATCCATTCGTGGCAAGAATGTCTTTGAAAACTTTCTTTTCCATGGACAGGTTGAACAGCGATTTTTCGAACTTGTAGCGCTCCAGTTCATCAAATACCCTGTCATAATCAAGATAGTCCAATGCCATCGACGGGATTACATGCTCTTCTGTAGTGGATTCCAGATGCATGGCGAAAGAGCCGTGAGATTCAATGGTCTGTACCTTGGAACGGCAATCAATGATACTACGGTTTTTGTTCAGGTACCGCATAAAATCATCGTCACCATCAGGAGCATGTAGATTCAAGCGGGCAGCTTGCTTTTTGAAAGACACACCTTCTGGTAGGCGGATGACGCGCAGATTCTTGCCCGCAACCGCATCATAGCGGCTGACAACCGGCAATTTATACAACAGCGGCTTTCCAGTCGGCATATCCTCCAGCTCGAGATATTGCCGGAAGTCCTCCATATACTGCGCCTTGATACCAAAGATAGTCAGCGTCTCCAAGGCCTGAATATCCTGCGGGATCTTTGGCTGTACATCAAGTTTACTGCTGCGTTTGAGGCATCCCTGATAACCATGCAGACGCACCCCGCGTCCGAAGAGTTGGATAGCCTGGCTGCCTTCGCCCTTGGCAAAATTGATAAGACCCATGGTGGAAACGCGCCAGCTATTCCAGCCTTCCGTGAATTTTCGAGAACCAATTAGCATGTGGATGCGCGACGATGTGTCGTTGATGGCACGGAAAAGCGATCCCGAAGCAAATTCTTCATTACGAGAAACAATTCCTTTTTGCTCGCAGTTTTTCATCAGCGCTGCCGTGTCGCCGATATTGATGACACCGAAGTGTTCACCCTGCTCGCCGATGCGCAGGCCAATCTCGCCGTCCGCCTGTTTCAGATTCTCCACATGAAGGCGCGGCTCGTCGGAAACCGTGTCCGTATTGAAGACAATGTGCAGAATGTCCGCATAAACATCCTCGGCGCTGATCTTATGCGCAAATATGCGCTTCAGCGGATCAAAATCGCTGAAGAACAGCTCATGCCCGTAGGCATCGATCAGGCCAGTATCCTCATCCAACACGGATTGGATACGACCTATTGTCTGCTTGCGGTTGCGGACAAAATGATCGATGAAATCCAACACTTCCTCGACATCGGTCAGTTCCGCCTCGTCTGTCTTGGCCGATACGCGATTGCCGACAAAAACCAGCAGTGGGCGCTCAATCTGGAACGGCGCAAACTCCACGCGGTATTGCTCATACAGCTTGACCTGTTGATAGAAAGATAGCAGGCAGCCGGTCAGATACAGTTGCTTCTGCTCGACATCGATACTTTCGCGCAGGTTGTAGATACGGTAATCCTTGCCGTAGCCATCATTATAGAAATACTTGTACGAGTAATCCATGATAATGGATTTCATGTACTCGTCCAGCGTTTGCTGAAACTTCTTATCGGTTGCCTTGGCACTGCGGAGCGCTTGCTTGAATGTGGCTGAATACTCAAAGGCAAAGCCACCGTCCTGCGAAAGCCGTGTGCGATAATCAAACCAAACATCGCCTGAAAGGCCGCGATGGGCTTCGTCAACGAGGACAAGGTTATTTTGTTCGAAAGAATCTACAGAGACTGTCTTTTTCTTTCCTTCTTCCTTGAGTTTGTTCATGTCTATGACTACGACGGTATCGCGGGATGTGGTCACAAAACCCCTATCTTTTAGGAACATTTCGACTTTGATAGATGACAACGTTAGCTCCTGTAAATGCTGGATGCTCATGCCCTCGTTTGGCGCGAGTACGATGATCTTGTTGATCTGAGTACGTCGGCCATTGCGGTTGGCGCGCTTCATATAGTGTAGGAATTGCAGTATGTTGATGTGCATAATCAGCGTTTTACCGCTTCCTGTCGCGCACATGAAAGCCAGCTTGTTCATGGTGACGGGCGTGAAGGGGGAAACCGCTAACTGGCCAAGGGTTTCGGCTACCTTCTGCCCGGAAAATGCATTCAGTTCAGCGGCAAAGGCATCCTTATCGCTGAAGTATTTATCCAGATAGATTTCCGTGAATAGGAGTGCCATGTACTGGAAGTACTTGAGCGTAAGGCCGCCACGCTTCTCGCCGATCTGCTTCACATTGCGGCATATGTTCTCATCGTACAAGCGCAGTTGATCGCGGGTGATACCTAAATCATCCTTGTGCAGGATGGCCTGCTTATCCAGATACTCGAAGAAGCGGGTGTTCTGGCTATCCGTTAGACCCTCATAATCCGCATGATTTAGCGTGCCCGCCGCAGCGGACAGTGCATCCTTACCGAAAAGGCTCAGAAAATAACGGAACAGGATCAACTTGTCGTTGAAGGTGATGTCCATGCCCGCCTGCGATCTTGCCCTGCGTGCCATGGTCACTCCTCCTCAAACATGCGCTTCTTGAATTCCAATTCGGTCATGACAACCTTCCAGTGCTCGGCATCTGTTCGGATATTATCCAGATTATTGTCGCCATTGACGTATATAACGTTGTACTCGCGGTCGTTCGGGTTGATGCGGTAGCGGCTGAAGTAAGCGTCCAGTGCGGCATTGCTGCGTAGTAGATTGTCCGTAACTGTACGCCAGATGACAAGCACACGGCGGCCATCCGGCAATGTGCCTTCGATCTGCTGGAAGGCATAATCTCCACCATCATCACGCTGAAGACGTACAGCGCCTTCGTAGCTGCCTTGTTCATCGGGAATAGCCCGGAAATAGTCGATGGTACCCTGTCGTTGCACAGTCAGGCCGATGAGGTAGTTGAAAGTCTCCACTAGATCGACCGGGCGCATCTTCGCCTCGTTATTCTCAGTGATCTTCATGCAGTATGCAAAGGGATTGCGGAAGGCCTCTATATTCAGCAGGCTGCTACGGGTTTCCATATCCATCATGTAGCGGACGAGATACTCGTCACCAAACAGCTTAGTGAACACATCACCTTGTGCCTTATCCATCTCCACGTTGGAAAGGGCATCTTCGTAGCTTTCCAGCCGGATGTATTTCATGATGTGGCTGATACCGGTAGTGCGATTCTTAGGCTTGCCATCTTTCCAGTCGGCGGAATATATGACCTTCTGCATGCGGGGCTTGGTGACAGTGTTGAAGTAGTTTCCCATTTCAACGAGGATATATTTGCGGTGACCACCAAGCTCTCTATTTAAGTTTATTACAGCATGTCCAGTTGTTCCAGAGCCCGCAAAATAATCAAGAATTAGTGTGCTTGATTCTCTTCCACCAGCTACATATATCAAGTCCATCACGGTATAGATACTTTTGGGGTAAGCAAATGGAGATGTGTAGAACATGTTTTTAAGTAAAGCAGTGCCATGTTCTGTAGCTGAATATTTTGCATCAAACCAGGATGATACGGATACTACCCCTTCTTCATTGGCATATCTTTTATAATATACATATAACTTTCCGGTTCGATCTTTTTTGACCGTTAACAGACCAGCAGAGTCGCAGACTTTATCCGGTCCCCACCGCCATGTTTTTTCTTGATTATCCTCATTATTCGGCCATACTACAGTCTCATTCGGCAAAGGCTGTTCAAAAACAACCCATTCTTCCGACGTTTCACTCCAGCTCATTTTGGGAACGCGCAAAGAAGAATCAGTAATATATATGGGGTAGTATAGCCCGCGTCTTGCTGACCTGTCTGAATTTGAACCTTCCCTTCGCAGATTTCTCCATTCATACCTACCATCATTATCGACAAAGGTAAAACGTTTCATTTGCCGTTCAGATGCAGGAAGACGCCCAATCATCGCATTTGAATTTCCGCAAATTATCGCATATTCGTGTGAAACAGCGTATCCTGTTTGCGTAGGCCGTCCCGATGGATTAGAACGCACGCTCATTGTACCAAGCACTTCTCCAAATACTTGCTTTAATCCAATATTCATTTCTGCTTGTTGAACATCATCTATCGAAACAGCTATCAACCCATCATCCGGCATTAGCGCTTTGGACTGAAGTATTCTATCCATCATAAGCGAACACCAAGATGATGACTTATAACCATTCTTATAAAGGATGGGGGATGCGTCGCTGTTATATGGCGGATCAATATAAACAGATCGGATGCATTTTGAATACTTGCTGTGCATGAAATTAAGCGCCTGAAAATTCTCGCTCCAAACCATCAGCCCGCCTGTCTTTTCATCCAGCCCATCAATACTGACTACTAGGCGGTCCCGGAATACAGCGCTAAAGTGCTTCGTATCAACCACCAGATTTTTATTATTACGCAAAAACTCCACCGTCGGCGGATTCGTCCAGTCGTTGGCTTCATCAATTGCATATATGGATATCCACTCGGCTATTTGAGCTCTGTTTCCAACAATCTCCGGCCAGAATTGCTCCGGAATATTGTCCAACGTTATACACCAGTTGGTTTCCACAACGAATTTCTTCTTGAGCCACAATTTCTTTTGGAAATCCTCAATCTGCGCCAAGAAATCAATGATGATGTTCGCCACGCGCTTGATGGCCTTCACTTTGGCAAGCCATGTCTCTACACGCTGCTCGTTGTCGGTATCCAGATCATCCAGGTGCATGATCTCGCTCTTGATATAGAAATCCAGCTCTCGGCGCAGGAAACCACCCAGATCCTTATGAATGAAATAGTCGAATGTATTCTTAGCGACATAGGCATCCAGATGCCTTTGTAATACCGTCTTGGGCTTTTGGGGGTCGTTTGAAGTATAGCGGAGCAGGATGGTCACGAGGCTGTCGTAATCCGTAACCAGTTTCTGCTTGATTGCATCGTAGTTTTCCTCGGCATACTTGCGCTTCTTATCCGCTGGGATATCGAAAACAAAGCGAATGATTAACTCACGCTTCTGCGGATCATAGTCAAAAGTGTGAATATCGGGTTGCTCATCGTTCTCGATATAAAGCATAAAAACGCGCTTGCTGTCATCTGATTCCTTGTTATTATTCTGCTCGGTAGTCGCATCCACTAAGCGGAAATGAACAGTCAGGTCATGCTCCAAAAAGGTATAATCTTTGAAGTTCTCGCTGGTCTTAATGTAATACTGATCCTGATTGGCCCAGTACAGCTTCACTTCCTCGCCCTCATAGGGAATGGCATATACATCTTCCTTATAACGGCGTTTAGAGATGAAATCGCCTTCGTCATAATAACGGTTGAAGAAGGAGTACAAAGCAGAATAGACGTCCGTCTCCAATGCACTTATGTCCGTGCCCGCAGCCTTGCGGTTTTTGAGGCTCAGATATTCGGCAGCCAATTTCGGACTGGCAGAGACTTCAATTCCAAGATCAGCGCATTGTTTCTCTATTTCATGCATCCGCTTGGTCACATCAGAATTATCATCCGCGAAGGGTGCAAGCGTCTCCTGTACCATCTTCGGAAGGCGTACCTGCAGGAATTCCTCGATTTTCGCCTTGCGGATGTTCATAATTCGATAGATGCCGAAATCCAAGTCGGACTTATCCAATTCAAAAATACCCTGCATCAAATCCACAAAGCGTTGTAATCTCTCGTTCATCATGGTGTGTATTCCTCCGTTTATCTGATCTCCCAGAGGACGATAAATTCCTGCCGAGTTTCTGTCTGCTGTATGCGACGCTTATCCAATTCTGCAATCATCCGCCTGCGATGCTCGGCGGCTTCGTCCTCACGGTCGGCCAGTTCATTGCGCTTACGGCGTTTCTGACGTTCCAGCGTTTCGACGCGGCGGGTGGCCTCCAGCTTTTCATCCATATTGGTGGCTTTACGTACATCACGCTCAGCCTCCCGAATCTGCCGTTTGACGGTGTCCAATTCGTGCTCCAATGCATCAACGGCATCGCGTTCCCAGCGGAAAATGCGTTCTTCTTCTTCCTTAAAGAACGCCATGTTACGGGAATCAATTAGAGCCAACGTGCTCATGCAATGCTGCTGGGCATTGGCTTCCATCATCTCACGAACTGAATCCGGCACAGTGGATGCATTCATCCAATCATGCCCGGCCAGTAGAAAAAGCCGCTCGCATTCTTCCTGGGTGAGAAAGGTGCCATCTGCCCGCCAAGCGGTGAACAGGCTATGTTGCTCCTGCTCATAAGCTTTCACGCTGAGTGTTTCCAAGGAGAGATAACCGTTCATTCCGCGCATCTCATTCGGGATGATTACGTTCAATTTGGTTTCGTCTGGACAGAAGGTGATGCCGCTTCCCACAAGCGGCTCAGAACTGGCCTTTTTAAGAACGTATTGTGCCAGTCGATGAGATAGTCGGTACACTTCGGCATTGCCTTCGTCCGAAAGCATGGCATAGCGGTGTGCAGAACATCCCGCTATGGGACGCTTCAAAACAAACGTATGTGTATCATCTGAGAACACGGCTGCATCTTGCAGTACGTATTTGGTCAGTTCCCAAAAGATATACTCATAACGGTTCAGGAATGCACCTGTCTTTTCCTTGGAAAGGCGCAGGCGTTCTTGTACGTTGATGTCGAAGTTACTGAGCACCTGCTGCTTTATATCCGCCATGCGGCCTTCAATTTCCGGTTGCATATCGCGCTGAAGCTGCGCGAAAGCATCGTTGATCTCGCTCTCCGTACGGCACTGCTGATAGATGGACCAGATACGTCGCTCGAAATCCACACCATCGGTCTGACCGAGGATTTCATCCGATGCACCAAACACGTCGCTGAACAGATGGAATTTTTGCTCCAACAGTTCATAGACGCGCTGGTCTGCGTAGTTGCGGCGGTTGACGAAATTGACAACGACGACGTCGCTTTTCTGGCCGTAGCGATGGCAACGTCCGATTCGCTGCTCGATTCGTTGGGGATTCCAAGGCAGATCGTAGTTTACGATCAAGGAGCAGAATTGCAAGTTCAGACCTTCGGCAGCAGCTTCTGTGGCAATCATGATCTCGGCATTGTCACGGAAATACTCAACGATAGCCATGCGCCTATCTGCCGCTTTGATACCACTGACGCGGCCAGTACCTGTATTACGATTCACCCAATCAGTATAGATGACATTGGAGGCAGTATCGGCATTGGAGCCATTAAAAAGCACAATCTTCCCGGCATAACCCGATGCATCCAATACGCGCTTCAGGTATTCCTGCGTACGAGTGGATTCAGTAAAAATCAATGCCTTTCGATTTGCGCCATTGCGAGCCACCTGTTCAAATGCGCTGCGGAGCGCTTGTAATAGGGCGATTGCCTTGGCGTCATTATGAATATCCATGGCCATATCCGCGAAGGATTGCAGCATATCAATCTCAGCCTGAATAGCCTTTCTATCCAACTTTTCCGGATCAGATTTTGCGGATTCTTCTTCCTCCTGCTCCTCATCCTTCCATTCATCGGGCAGGTCATCTCCAACGCCGCCTAGGATATCCGAAAGATCAAGCTGGTGCGTTTGATCTTCTGAGAGTATCTTCTTAAGACGTTTGATGATGGTCTCCAGGGTTCCAATGATGGCATAGGTGGAGGATGCCATGATCTTACGGATAATCATGGTGGTGAGCATCCGCTGTCTGGCCGGGATGGCATACAAGTCTTCCCGCCGGAGAAACT
Source organism: Bacillota bacterium (assembly GCA_023459275.1). Lineage (GTDB taxonomy): Bacteria > Bacillota > Clostridia > Christensenellales > Aristaeellaceae > JAEWAH01. The sequence continues at coordinate 59,073 of JAEWVC010000055.1, forward strand.
CCGATAACCCATTGTAGAGATTCTGCTCCAGATCAGAAGCATCGAATTCCTGCGTCATGGGGAGGCGCTTGGTAAAATTGATGTATTCCTTGACATCCTGCCGCAATGTTCGCTTGTAGAATAGGGAAAGGCGCTCCCGCAAATCGGCAAGGTCGGCATCGTGCATATAGGTGGTGCGGAAAGTGGCAGCATCGCCGAAAATATCCTCGTCAATGACGCTTGTCAAGCCGTATAGTTCCATCAGCGAATTCTGGAACGGCGTAGCGGTCAAAAGCAGCTTCTTGGTACCAGACAGGGCATCCTGGACGTCATGCGCGGTCTTGCTGATCTTTTTATATACATTGCGAAGCCTGTGCGCTTCATCTATGACGGCCAGATCGAATCCGGCTGAGCCAATCTCCGATTTGTGACGCGACGCAAAGTTATAGCTGCAGATAATCACTTTTTTCTGCATAAAAGGGTGTTTGCCAAGACGAACCATCGCATTGTAGTTCTTTGCATCCAGTATCTCATTGACCATGCCAAATTTGTCGGTCAATTCATAGCTCCACTGCTTGCGCAGTGCGGCCGGGCAAATAGCAATCAGTTTCCGCTTACCCGCAGCCCAGTATTGGCAAAGAATCAGGCCTGCTTCAATGGTTTTGCCCAGGCCGACTTCATCGGCTAGGATGACACCTTTCGACAGAGGCGAACGAAACGCGAAAAGCGCTGCGTCGACCTGATGCGGGTTAATATCGACGGTAGCACTCAAAAGAGCTTGAGAGAGGCTGCTGATGTGGTCACCGACAGACTGCTGAACGAGGAGGCTGGCATAATATCGTGCCTGGAAGCTCGAAATCATGAACTGTTTTTCCTCCCTTTCCTGACAATGGCTAGTCGATGTAAGAGATCACTGAGCTCTGCAAGAATAGTTTTCTGAGCAAAGCTTGTGAGCAAATATATTGACAATAATAATGAAAACGACAGGATTAGTCAAGTTCACCGGTAATTCAAATAGACAACACGCAGATATATTTTCTAAACAAAACAGCGCTTGTAGCGGACACTATAAATTTCATACTATGCAAAAGAATAACAACGGAATCCCAAAACATGGTGTGCGCGGACGGAAGATCAATTATTCTTCATCTGTATCCTAAAATGACACCATTTTTACCATTGACACGAATGCTTGTTCCCTTTATACTATCAAGACAAACCCTGATGAAAGGAGGAAAACCAATGGACATCAAGCAGAGCTTTGGGGATTTCATCGTGACCAAGCGAATGGATCAGGGTATTTCCTTGCGGAAAATGGCAGAGCAGCTCCAGATTACTCCTGCCTATCTCTGCGATATGGAAAAAAACCGCCGGCAGCCGCCAGAAAAGCCTTTGCTGGATAAGATGGCGGAAGCTCTCTTTTTGACCGATGCGGAGCGGCTCTATCTGTATGACATGGCCGGAAGCCTCCGCGGCGAAGTCTCACCGGACTTGCCTGAGTACATTATGGCAAACGATGTCGTCCGGGTGGCGCTGCGGAAGGCCAAGGACAAGCATGTCAACGAAGAAGCCTGGCTGCAGTTTATCCGGCAGATGGAGAATCAGGTATGACAATCTTTCCGGTACCGCAAATACATTATATTCGAGGCACAAAATGTACAATCCAGCCTTCAAACTGAGTCCGTTCGGCATCCCGATATTAAGCAAGGAACAAATGGAGCGAGTTGCTGAAAAGTATATCCAGGACTTCATACCGGAAATGCTCGTGAATTGCATGCCCTTGCCTGTAGACGATTTCTGCGAAGGGTATCAGAAATTGAGCGTGGATTTCCCTTACTTGTCCAACAACGGCTGTTACCTTGGGATGGCTATGTTTGGGGACCGGACGCCGGTAAGGCTGTTCGATCCGGAAACCCAAACCATACGGTATTCTTTGTATGATGCTCGCTCTATCCTGGTCGATCGTTCTTTGCTGGAGGAGTCCAAGGAAGAAAAACTGTGTTTTACCATGATGCACGAATGCTCGCATCAGATTTTGCATGCCAACTACTTCCGCAGGCAAAGCGCCCTGGATGGAATGCAGCTTATTTTGTGCAGGGAAGAGACCGTTGACAAGAACATCACCAAACCTTACGGCGAATGGACGGACCTTGACCGTATGGAGTGGCAAGCCAACTATTTGGCCAGCGCACTGCTCATGCCCATGGCATCTGTCAAGGACTGTATGAATGCGTGCCAGCTCAGGGAGTATTATGAAAACCGCGTTCAGGATGGCATGTATGAGGGAACTGCTTTCACAAAGGCAGCCATGGAATTGGTGCTTGCTTTCCGCGTTTCTCTTACCGCAGCAAAGATCCGGTTGATGAGCCTGGGTTTTACGAGATTGCGAAAGGTTGGGCAATGCATATGAAGGGACCATTTTTTTACCAGAATAATACAATGTAAGCTTACACAGGAACGCTTTCGATCACAGGAGATCCTATCACGCGATGTAAGGAGAAAAAAGCATTGCGAACAGCACCCTGGAAGAAACTCATTTGTCCCATCTGCGGCAAACGTGTTCTGGATATATCAAAGATCCCCTTGGAAGATGTGAAGGTAACGCTGAAATGCCCGAGCTGCCGTAGGCTAGTTACTGTCCCATGCACGAAGGACTCCGTAATGGAGAAGACACCTGAGGATCCATGATGCTTTCCCGCAGCGGCAAAGCTTCGGAGCGGAAAACTGAATATTTCATACCGAGCAAAGGCACCGTTCAGCGTCCCAAACAGGCCATAAAGGCAGTTGGGGGCGGTTGTGAGTAACGACAGCGTATACCCGTGAAAAACCGGGATACCGACTCTGATGCCGAGTGACCAAATGGCCGGATGAATTATGAGACGCCCATCACGGGTGGATCAAATTCGTCCGGCTATTTTATTTTTCTCAAAAGAAATTTCTCAAACTGGTCAAAACCTGCGTAGTTTGACCGGTACTATGCGATCAGAGCCAAGAGAAAGGAGGTGACTGGCCATGAGTGCGAACGAACGGCGCGCCGAGATCATAAGGATTTTGACGGCGTGCCGCAGCGAAACCGCCCCCCGTCTTGCAAGAGAACTGGGCGTTTCCGTCTGTACCGTTCGCAGGGATATACAACTGCTCATGGCCGATTACCCCCTCGAAACCCAGCAAGGGAACGGTGGCTGCGTAAAGGTTGCGGACTGGTACCATCCGCACCGGCACATTCTCTCAAACGAGCAGCAGCGGGTCCTTATGCAACTGATGTCAGCCGGCGATGAGCAGCAAACCAAAGTCCTGCGCGAGCTGCTCACGGAATATGGCTCCCCGAAGTACAGGCAGATGATCTGGGAGGATACGAATGCAAGATGACCCAAAAGCCCTATTCACTCGGGCGGCCCTCTACCTACATCAACGAGAAGCAGTTCATTATGCCATGCAGTTGTTCGGGCTGCGAGAAGGTGGTGATGTACCTTCCTCCATGATGGGTGTCGGATGCGCCCTGCTCATGGAGATGTAGCTGGGCACAGGAAAAACGCTGACCGCCATCGCCATCACAGGTGCGCTAAGGAGCGCCGGGAACATCCAGCGTCTGCTGATCGTCGCGCCGCTGTCCATCTTGGGTGTGTGGCACGATGAATTCCAGAAGTTTGCCGCCTTCGATTACTCCCTGGCCATGATCGAAGGTACAACCGCCCGGAAGGTCGATACCATCCGGCATATGACCGGCGCGGCGCTCCAAGTCCTTGTAGTGAACTACGAATCCGCCTGGCGGCTGGAAGCGGAGCTGGCGAAATGGCGGCCCGACCTCATCATCGCAGACGAATCCCATAAGATCAAGACCCACAACATCGCAGCCTCGAAGGCGATCCACCACCTAGGCGCCAGAGCAAAGTACCGCCTAATGCTTACCGGCACGGTCATCACCAACAAGCCGGTGGACGTGTTCAGCCAGTACAAATTCGCCGATCCCCGGGTGTACGGCCAAAGCTTCTACCTGTTCCGCAACCGTTACTTCGACATGGTGGGCTATGGCAATCATACCCCGATCATGAAGCGGTCGATGGAGGCGGAGTTCACCGAGCGGCTGCACTCCATCGCTTTCCGGGCGACGAAGGCGGAATGCCTCGATCTCCCCGACACCACGGACATCGTGCAGCGCGTGGAGCTTGAGCCTGCGGCCATGCGAACCTATTGCCAGCTCGTCAAGGACAGCTACGCGGAACTGGCTGGCGACACCGTGACCGTCACCAACGTGCTGACCCGGCTCCTGCGGCTCTCGCAGCTCACGGGCGGATTCCTGGGCGGCGACGATTCATCGGCCACAGAGCAGGTTTCTTCAGCCAAATTGGATGCGCTCTCCGACATCATCGACAGCGCGGAGCAGGACGCCAAAAAGCTCGTAGTCATCGCCCGGTTCATCCCGGAGATACGCGCCATCGGGAAGCTGCTCACGAAGAAGGGCCTCCGGTACGCGCAAATCTCAGGTGAGATCAAGGATCGGGACGCCCAGGTAGCGGCCTTCCAGAACGATCCCGGCATAACCATATTCGTCGGCCAGATAGCCACTGCGGGCCTGGGCATCACCCTCACCGCCGCCAGCACAATGGTTTTCTTCTCGATGGACTACTCCATGAGCAACTACGAACAGACCCGCGCTCGCATCCATCGGGTCGGCCAGCGGCAGCCTTGCACCTACATCCACCTCGTCGCAAAGGATACCGTGGACGAAAAGGTGCTCCAGGCGCTCCGGGACAAGGCCAACCTCGCCAAGTCGTTGGTGGACGATTACCGGGCCGGGCGCAACCCCTTCAACACATAACAGGAGGCAAACAAGATGGAAAACAACCGACTTTTTGAACTGGCCGACGAGCTGAAAACCATGCGCGACCGCAAGGACGCGCTGGAGACGGCGCTCAAGCAGGTCAATATGGACATCGACAACGCGGACTGGCACCTGTCTACCCTGATGGCGGAAACCGAGACGCAGAACTTCACCCGCGCGGGCACCATGTTCTGCCTGACTACCAAGACCCGCGCCTCCGCCACGGAAGGCATGAAGGACGAGTTGTTCGGAGCGCTCCGCGCCGAGGGCTTCGGCGACCTGATCTACGAAACCGTCAATGCGAATTCGCTCTCCGCCTTCGTGAAGGAACAGATTGCGGAGAACGGGGACGCGCTCCCCGAGTGGCTTACCGGCCTCGTGAACGTATTCGAGAAAACGACCGTCGGTGTGCGCAAAGCATCCCGATAAGAGAAAGGAACCAAGCCATGAGCAAGAACGAGATGATCACCGCCAACAGCTACACCGCCCTGGAGGGCTTCAATCTGGCCAACGCGCTGTCCGAGGAAATGGTTGGCATGAACGTCACCTTCGACCGGGTGACGATTCCCGCCGCTGGCGGCACCGTGTTCGAGGTGCCCGGCGCGCTTCCCGGAGAGACGGATACCGTGAAGGACTTCTCCGGTGTGATCCTGTTCCACCACCCGCTGTTTTCCTACTACCACGAGAAGTATGTGGGTGGCAGCAATCCCCCGGATTGCGGCAGTTACAACGGTTTGACCGGTGTCGGCGATCCGGGCGGGGCTTGTGCAAGCTGCCCGCTCAACCAGTTTGGCAGCGGCGAAAACGGCGGCAAAGCCTGCAAGAACAAGCGACGTATCTTCATCCTGCGTGAGGGCGAGATGATTCCGCTGCTGCTGACGCTGCCCACCGGCTCCATGAAGGAATTTGGCATCTATATCAAGCGGCTGCTGGGCAAGGGCCGAAAATCCAGCTCCGTACTCACACGCTTCTCACTGAAAAAGGCGGTCAACGCGGGCGGCATTGCCTACTCGCAGGCCCAATTCTCCGTGGACCGTGCACTGACTGACGAAGAAGTTCCCCTGATCCTCTCAATGGCCGAGCAGGTAAAGCAGTATGCCTCTCGGGTTGCCTATGAAGAAGGGCCTGCTCCCGGCGAGGTCATCGACCCGGAAACCGGGGAGGTCACCCTGCCCCTTTGATATCCATCTGCCGGCGGAGGGTGGCAACGCCCTCCGCCTCCCGAAAGGAGTGCCTATGAAATACGGCTGTGTAACCACCCTGGAAGCCATCCATGATTACCTACGGGACGCCGCGGTGGTGGCCTTCGACTTTGAAACAGCACCCCTCCCGCAGTATCGCTCCGACCCCAAAGCAGCCCTGGATGCCCACCGCGCCCACATCGTTGGCGTAAGCCTCTCAATGGAGGCGGGAAGCGCTATCTATATCCCTCTTCGGCACCTGGTTGGTGGCAACGCCGATCCTGAGCATGTGATTCCCTTCCTGTGCAATGCACTCTGGATGAATCCCAATGTCATCAAGGTGGCACACAACCTCTCTTTCGAGAGCATGTTGCCCAGTGCATCAACGCTGTGTCCAATCACGACTACCAACTGATGCTGGAAAAGCGATATTTATGTTTCCAGTCGTGGGAACAGATCGCGATAGACATGCAGTGTACCGTGCGCTGGGCGCAAATCCTGCACGGAAGGGCGTTGCGTGTGATCGACAGGATTCGCAGATCGGAGGATGATCATGAGCAGGCGTGAAGCAATTCAGGATGGCATTCGCATTGGAATAGACAGCGCCGGTTATCCGAGCTATTATCCGTCCTGCCGCATTTGCGGAACACCAATCTATACATGGTCCTACCAAAGTGGCACACAATATGCATGCCCATCCTGCCGCAAGGAGGCTGTAGCGCAGGAGTCTGAGAAAAAAACGCAAGGTACCGTTGACAAGAAAGAACGGAAACTGGAAACTGCCGTCAAGCGTATTTCCAAGGTGACCGACATCAAGCCGTATGATCGTGCAATCCAACTGGTAAAAAACCGGCTGAACAAAAGCGGCTGGTTTCAGAGTACAGAGGAAATCATGGTGGCGCTTGAGCTAATACGCCAAGGGGTAAAAACCCATCACCAGGTTAAGGTGTACGAGTATTCGGTTGACTTCATCCTTACCGAATTGAAGGTGGCGCTGGAGATTGACGGCCCTATCTATCACGGAAAGGATAAACGCGGCTATCAGGAAATCCGCGATGACGCAATTACACGTAAGTTGGGAGAAGGCTGGCAGGTCATCCGAATCCCCACAGTGAACATCAACGAGAATATTACGCGATTGATGCCAGGCATCCACGCGGTTCTGACTCGAAGAAAAATGCGTCGGAGTTCACTATAGTTCGCTATACTTCGCTTGTATGTCGAAAAAATTTCTGGTACACTGATAATGAAAAAATCTACCGGAGCGCCCGCAGAGCAATCTGTAGGCGCTCTTTCCATATGGAGGAATCTATGCCCAGGAAGCCCCGACACCCCTGCGGCCACCCCGGCTGCCCAGCGCTCACCGACGGGCAATATTGCCTGACTCATCAGAGGGTTGTGTCCTCGCACTACAACCGGTACGGACGGACGACCGAAATGAAGCGCCAGTACAACGGCGCATGGTCGCATATCCGCAAGGCGTTCATTGCTGCTCATCCGCTGTGCGAGGCCTGCCAGCACGAGAGTCGGGTGACAGCAGCGGCGGAGGTCCATCACATTTTGCCTCTTTCCAAAGGCGGCACCCATGCCGAGGAAAACCTCATTGCGCTGTGCAAGGAGTGCCATTCACGCATCACAGCGCGCGAGGGCGGGCGCTGGGGCTGAAGGTAGGGGGATGTAAATCTCAAAACAACGTTCGGATCATAGCGGGGCCGCCCCTTCGCGCAAATTTTCGCACATTCAAGTCAGGCATATGGCCTGCATTTCAGGAGTTGATGATATGGCAAACGGACACGGCGGCGCACGCATTGGTGCCGGCCCAAAGAAAAAGCCCCTCACGGACAAAATTGCCGAGGGCAACCCCGGCAAGCGGAGGTTGACAGTACTGGATTTTACCGCAAACGCTGCCGACCTCGAAGGCCAGGCCATGCCTCAACCCCGCTCCTACCTTGCCGCCCAGCAAAAGAACGGCAAGGACCTCCTGGCGCTGGATATCTACGAATCCACATGGAAATGGCTTAACGAGCGGGGCTGTGCGAATCTTGTACCGGCCCAGATTTTGGAGCAGTACGCCATGGCAATTTCCCGCTGGATTCAGTGCGAGGAATGTATTACCGAGTTCGGCTTCCTGGCGAAGCATCCGACCACAGGCAACGCCATCCCCTCGCCCTATGTGGCAATGAGCCAGTCTTTCAGCAAGCAGGCCAACAACCTGTGGTACCAAATCTATCAGGTGGTCCGAGAGAACTGCTCTGTCGAGTTCAAGGGCGCGACACCCCATGATGACATGATGGAGCGCCTGCTCTCGGCGCGCCGTGGAGGATAAAGAATGAACATTCAAACCTTGTCTTTGAAGGACATTCACCCATATGCCCGTAATCCGCGCAAGAACACAGATGCGGTGAAGGGCGTCGCCGCCAGCATCCGGGAGTTCGGTTTTTTGGTGCCGCTGGTAATCGACAGGAACCATGAGATCGTGGCTGGCCACACCCGGTACAAGGCCGCACAGTCCCTGGGCATGAAGGAAGTTCCTTGCGTGATTGCCGATGAGCTGACCGAAGATCAGATTCGGGCGTTCCGTCTGGCCGACAACAAGGTCGGTGAGATGGCGCAATGGGATATGGACCTGCTGCCGCTGGAGTTGCAGGGGATCATGCTGCCCATGGCCGACTTCGGCTTCCAGACCATTTCGGATGAGGACTTCTCCGCCAATTTCACCCTGGATGCCGGCGAAAAGAAACCATTTCAGCAAATCAGCATCACGGTCCACGACGAGCAGGCCCGCCTTATGCTGGCGGCGATCAAGTACGTGTATGACCAACAGGCCGTGACAGAAACCTTCGGCAATGAGAATCACAACGGCAACGGGCTGTACGAGGTGGTAAGAGAATGGGCCGCGCTAAAGAAATTGTGATGAAGGTGCTCCCTTCCGATATTGCTAACGCGTTCATCCGGACACACCATTACTCCGGCAAGGTGGTCAATAACAGCAAGCTCCATTTCGGCGTTTTCCTCGACGGGCAGCTACACGGCGTCATGAGCTATGGACCATCGCTGGACAAAAGCAAAATCATCGGCCTCGTGGAAGGCACCGGCTGGAACGAATTCCTGGAGCTGAACCGCATGGCGTTTGATTCGGTGTTGCCCAGGAATTCCGAGAGCCGTGCCATCTCCATGAGCATCAAGCTCATAAAAAAGCACGCGCCGCAGGTCAAATGGATCATTTCGTTCGCCGATGCCTGCTCCTGCGGGGACGGTGCGATCTACCGCGCCAGCAATTTTGTCCTCACGGGCATCAAGGAGA
>JAEWVC010000056.1 GCA_023459275.1 Bacillota bacterium
CTGCTTCTATTTTAAAATAAGGACTGCTTACCCCAAAGCCGCATCGCGGAGTGGTACTTCCCGAGGGCGCTGCCCCCGGCCCCCGCCAAAGGGATATATCCCTTTGGAATCCCTGCTTCTATTTTAAAATAAGGACTGCTTACCCCAAAGCCGCATCGCGGAGTGGTACTTCCCGAGGGCGCTGCCCCGGGCCCCCGCCAAAGGGATGCATCCCTTTGGAATCCCGCTTCTATTTTTATATGACAAGTACCTTCTGAACCGCTGGGTCCTGGGTGCCGGTGAGGAAGCAGCCCTTTTCCCTCGCATAGTTGATATACCCGATAATCTCTCTGGTGATTCGTTCGCCGGGGGCCACGATGGGGATGCCGGGCGGATAGCTCATCACATACTCCGCGGCAACGCGGCCGGCGCTTTCTTCCAGGGGAAGCATGACCTTGTCGGCGTAGAAGGCCTCCTTGGGCGTCAGGACCACTTGGGGGTTGATGTACTCATGGTCCATCAGGCCGCTGCGGTCCTTTTTGTACCGGCGGCGGATTTCCGCCAGCGCGCCCACCAGCCGCTCAATGTCTTGAAACCGGTCGCCCACGGACAGATAGGCAAGGATGTTGCCGATATCGCCGAACTCCAGCAGGATGTCGTACTCCTCCCGCAGCAGATCGGATACCTCGATCCCCGCCAGGCCCACGTTCAGCGTATGCACCGCCAGCTTGGTTTCGTCAAAGGCGTACACCGTATCGCCGTTGACAAGCTCGGTGCCGTAGGCGTAATAATCGCCGATACGGTTGATCTCCTCCCTGGCGTAGCGCGCCATCTCCATCACCTTCTGGAAGATCTCCACGCCGTGAAGGGCCAGCCGCCTTCTGGAAATGTCCAGGCTGGACATCAGCAGGTAGGAGCCGCTGGTGGTCTGGGTCAGGTTGATGATCTGGCGCACATGGTTAGGGTTCATCCCCGGGCCGCACAGCAGAAAGGAGCTTTGGGTCAGCGATCCGCCGGACTTGTGCATGCTGGCCGCGGCCATGTCTGCCCCCGCTTTCATCCCGGAGAGGGGCATGTCCTGGCCGAAGGAAAAATGCGTGCCGTGGGCCTCGTCCACCAGCACTTTCATGCCCGCGGCGTGGGCCATACGCACGATTTCCGGCAGGTTGGAGCAGATGCCGTAATAGGTGGGGTTGTTGACCACCACGGCTTTGGCGTCGGGATTTTCCCGGATGGCCGCCTCCACATCCGAAACCGCCATGCCCAGCGCAATGCCCAGCCGGGCGTTGACCCTGGGATTGACATACACCGGCACGGCACCGCACAGCACCATGGCGTTGATCATGCTGCGGTGGACGTTTCTGGGCAGGATCAGCTTTTCTCCTTGGCGCACGGTGGAAAGCACCATGGCCTGCACCGCGGAGGAGGTGCCGTTGACCATAAAAAAGGCGGCGGAGGCGGAAAACGCCTGGGCCGCCAACACCTCCGCCTCGCGGATAATGGAGGTGGGATGCACCAGGCTGTCTACGGGTTTGCTGGAGTTCACGTCCAGGGAAACACACTTTTCCCCCAGCAGCGCCACAAGCTCCGGATTGCCCCTGCCCCGTTTGTGGCCGGGCACGTCAAAAGGAACAATGCGGCGCTGCTTGAAATCCAGCAGCGCCTCCACAATGGGTGCCCTTTCCTGCGGATTGCCGGTCATTTCATAACCCCTTTCGGTGTGCGGTGTGTCAGGATCCCTTGCGGTAGACATTGAAGCCGGAAAACACCTCAATCATTTCCTGGCGCAGGTTGGTGGTGATCTCCAGGCGCGTTTTGGGCGGCAGTTCGCGTACATCTGTGTTGAACAGATAATGCTGCAGGTCGATTTCCTTCACCATCATCTTGGTGTGGAACAAATTGGCCTGGTACACGTTCACATCGATGGCGTCGTAGCGCTCCAGCGTTCTTTTGTCGATGTAGTCCTGGATGGAGGTGATGTCGTGGTCAATGAATATCTTTTTTCCGGTAAGATCCCTGGTAAAACCCCTCACCCGGTAATCCATGGTGATGATGTCGGAATCAAAGCTGCCGATCAGGTGGTCCAGGGTGGAAAGGGGCGTGATCTCCCCGCAGGTGGCCACATCGATATCCACCCGGAAGGTGGCCAGAGCCGTTTCGGGGTGGAACTCGGGATAAGTGTGCACTGTCACATGGCTCTTGTCCAGGTGGGCCACCACCGTATCCGATTCCATACGGGAGAGCATGGATTCCTCCGCAATCAGGAAGGTGACGCTGGCACCCTGGGGCTCGTAATCCTGGGTGGAGATATTCAGCACGTGGGCGCCGATCATTTCGGTGAGCGTGCGCAGGATATTGGTGAGCCGCTCCGAGTTGTACTGCCCGTCGATATAGGCGATATAATCCTTCTGTTCCCTGGGCGTTTTGGCATAGCATACGTCATATATGTTGAAGCTCAAAGACTTGGTCAGATTGTTGAAGCCGTACAGCTTCATCTTGTCCTGGCTCACGGCGTCCACCTCCTTTCAAACAAAAAAACACGGGAATACCGATGCTTGCTGCAGCGGATCCTCGTGCGTCATACGCAAACTGCCCGGTTCGACGGGCATCTTTGCCCGTCCCATTACGCACAGCATACTCAGAGTCTATATAGCCTTACACTTTTAATACTCTTATTGACTATTCACAAGTGGTTATGCCGCAGGGCATTTTGGTTTTGTAGGAACCAACTCATAAATTGAGCTTCGCCGCTTTTTCAGGCGGTTCCGCTCCATCAATAAGGCAACAAAGTTGCCAATCGGCTTAAGACCCGGCTGTCCGTATGGCCTATGCACCCCAAGGCCCGGCTTTGGGGCGGTCTTGATTCGTCTCATAGCGCATGCGAAGCCGCATCGCCTGAAACGAACATAAAATAACATGATATGACGCAAATGTCAATGGCAAATTTCGCGGCCGGCGCCAAGGGCTTTTTGTGGGCGAAACAGTCTCTTGACAGGGGTAAAAAGAGGCGCTCCGGATCAATGGGAACCGATGTATGCCGTCAGTTCGGCATGCCAGTCATCCGGCTCAAAAGTTCCGATTCCGGTATCTTCCCCAAAGAGAAGGTCAACCAGGTAGCGGGGTCTTTTGCCTCCAATATGCATGGCCTTGATGCAGGAAACACAGTAGACCGCCACATCTTCGCAGGGCATTTGGGCGGCCCTGCTTTTCATACGTTCCTTTACTTCGCGTACCGGCAGCGCGCCGTAAAAGCTGTCGCCGCAGCACACGGCGCCTGTCCGGGTGCGTTCCGGCTCCTTAACTTCCATGTTCATGCGGCCAAGAAGGGTGCGGACCGCATCATGCACCCGGGATTCGGTACGGGTGGGGCAGGCGTCATGGATAGCTATGGGCATTCCCCGGTAATCCGGGAAAGGAAAATCATGGCTGGCGGCCAAGACCTCCCACAGGGAGACGGTGGAAATCCCCGCGTAGAGGGAGCGGAACCGGCGGTCGCACCCCGCGCAGACGTTGATGACCTGGGTCCCCGGGGCAAGGTGCGGCTCGTGGCGGCAGCAGAGGTGATGCTCGGGGATGGGGCCCACTGTTTTGTTCAGGAACGCGGTGACCCTGTGGGCAAGATGCGGCTTGTACATCATCAGGGCGCAGCCGGGGGCAAAGACCTGGGACATGGCAACCTCCCAAGGCGGTGAAATAAAAGGATATGCTTATTGTACAGGAAATAGAACGGGAATGCTTCCCGACGGGAAAATATTTTTTTGGAGCATATAGAATGGAATGAAAAAACATGGTTCAGGGGCTGCCACAATAGTCGCATCATTGCATTCTTATTCATGGAGTTGGCCTCCGAAGGTTTCCAAAGGGCAACCGGAAAGCCCTTTGGTCGCATCCGCAGACGCGAACCCCTTCACGTTGAATAACAATATGCAGCGTATGCGCTTAGTGCGACAGCCCCGGCCTTGCCGAGGCGGGCCTCCAATGCCGGGAACGCTTGCCGCGAGGGCCGCACATGCAAAGGATGCGAAGATAAGAATATAAAAGCGGCCCGGCATGTCCAAACAGCGCAAAAACAACGGTCTCGTATATACACAGCGCCATTCAGGCGGTACAATAGGAGTGGGAAAGAGGCGGCTTGGAATGTATGGGAAAATATACATAAGGGGGAATGGAAGGATGAAGGTCTGGCTGATCTGCGACGATTTCTATCATCCCGGCGACATCCCGCAAAAGGGGATGGAGGCGTTGGCGGGGGAAGGGATCGAGCTGGACGTTACCACCGATGCCCGGGAGTTTGCAAAGGAGCGGCTTGCCGGCTATCCCGTGGTGGTGCTGGCCAAGGGGAACAGTATAAACGCCACCATCCAGGAACCATGGCAAACGCCGGAGGTGGAGGGGGCATTTTTGGACTATGTGGCATCGGGAGGCGGGCTGCTGTGTATCCACTCCGGCACCACCGGCACGGGGGCGGACAGCCTGCATGCGCTGATGGGCTGCCGGTTCCATCACCATCCCGAGCAGTGCCCGGTGACGGTGACGCCCCTCAAGGATCATCCCGTAACAGAAGGGGTGGCCCCCTTCACGCAGAAGGACGAGCATTACTACCTGGACCTGTACGCAAAGGACGCCGATATCCTGGCCGTGGCCTCCTCCGCAAACGGCGTGTCTGTGGCGGGATATGTCCGTGCCGAGGGAAAGGGCCGGGTGTGCGTGCTGACGCCGGGACACAACCTTGCGGTATGGCTGGATCCTTCGTACCGGAAAATGCTGCTTAACGCGCTGCGCTGGCTTGCTTCCGGCGGCGCGGGAAAGCATGCGCCTTAATGGAAGGCTTTGGGCATCACCGGTACCGGCCGGAACATCAGACGTAAGCCCGCCCATGGGTTCCTGCTGCGTAGGGCCATGCGGCTTTCGCCCCCGCACCTTTTACCGTGCCGGGGCTTTTCTTTTCCCCTTTCCAAAGGCCGCGATCCCAGTGGCGGCGGCCAGCAGGGCCACACAGGCAATTACGGTCAGGTAAACGGCCGGATAGGCGCCCTGAAAGCCGCCCGCGGATACATGTTTGATAAGGATGCCCGCATACGCCCATATCAAAACAAGGCCATAAGCGGCATCTTTTTGACGCAGGATGACGGTGCCGCCGATGATCAGCCCCACGGCCAGAACAACAGCTGTCCACGTCTGCGGCAAAATGCCGAAGCCATCCCACTGAAGGCTGACCAGCAGGGCCGTGGCGTTGGCGATGGTGGCGATGGTAATCCAGCCAAAGTAAACGCTGAACGGCAGCAGCAAAAACAGGTTTTCCTTCCGGCCAAGGCCGGCGTGGCGGTACATCTGCGTAATGGCGGCCAGGCAAATCAGGATGGCGGCCATCAAGCCCATGGAGAGGGGAATCAGCCGGTAGTGCCAGGCGAACATCCAGCCCGCGTTCAACAGGGAAGAGGCGGCAAAGAGAACGCCGGTCCGCGCGAGCAATTTTTTTGAAACATCCCGGGGACCGCCGGCCAGGCCCAAAAGATACAGGATGTGCAAGGCCAGCAGCAGATAAATGATGGCCCAGATGCCAAAGGTCAGGGGGGCAGGGGCGAACAGGTTGGGGTAGGCATCGGAGACCTGCCCCGTCGTCAGGTTATTGAAAGGCAGAATGTTGGCCAGGGCGTTGACGGCGATCATCACGATGAAGGCTGCCGCCACAACGGTTTTCAGGGCTTTTTCCATCATTTTTCCTCCTCCATATCCTTAGGCAGGCGCATGCCTTCACAGTTTGCCGCCGGGAAAGGCCCCGTCCGCCAGTCAGGCTTTGAACAAACGGACCAATAAATAGCTGATGATAGAGGTCGTGCCGCTTACCAGGCTGCCCCATATCAGATCCACGGCGGTGACGATAAGCGGCCAGCCCTTGACGGTGGCGAGATTTGTAAGGTCATAGGTGGCATAGGCCACAAGTCCGAAAAGCAGGCCGGGAAGCAAGGCGGCGAGCCAGCTTTCCCTGGTAAGGGCAGGATTCACCACAAAAACCATCAGCCCCAGAACGTAAAGCGCGTAAAACACCAAGGCCGCTGCCAGGTTTGCCCTGGGGGCCATCAGGTAACCCAGATGCTTTGCGTAAAAAGGTTTCGCGATGAACCCCAGCCATATAAGATCAATGGCCAGAAACACAGCGAGGGCAACAAAGTAGTTCCGCACATCCGTCCATAAAATCGCGGCGCGCATAGACCGATCCCTCCTTATTTTTTGGGAAACCAAGGTACGAATATGCTGGTACGCCTGGCATATTCCGCATATCCCGGGCGATCCTTCATGGCCTTTTCCAGCATGGGCACACCGGATACAAACAAAAGCAGCAGTGTGATTGCAGCGGGCCCGGCCAGCGCCAGCGCGCTTGTTCCGGCGCCCATGGACGCAAGGGCAATACCCGTCCACAAAACCGCCTCTCCGAAATAATTGGGGTGCCGGGTATACCGCCACAGGCCCGACTGCATAATTTTTCCCCTGTTTCCACCGTCGCGGAGGAAACGGCGAAGCTGGCTGTCGCCAAGGGCTTCAAAGGAAAAACCCAAGGCGAATACCGCCATGCCGGCAACGAACAGCCACGGCCTTTCCGGCCCTCGGGCGGGAAGTGTCAGCGGCAGGGCCACCAGGAACAGCAGCGCGCCCTGCAGCAGGTAGATCTGAAAAAAGGAACGGACCACCACCCACCTGCCCCAGGCTTTGCGGAACGCGGCATAGCGGAAATCCTCCGGTTTGTTTTTATTGCGGGCAAAGATATGGAAAAACAGCCGCATCCCCCAGAGGGTGGCCATCAGCGCGGTCAGGATGCGGTAAAGCGTCCAATCCCCGCGGTAGGCCAGGGCAAACCAGGCGGCCAGCACGAATCCGGGGCCCCATCCCACGTCCACAAGGCCGTTGTTCCTCCGCATGGTTCCCAGAAGAAAAAAGGCGGAAAAATAGGCAAGGATCACGAGCGCTGCAGGGATCATGGCACGCCTTCCCTCCCCTCCGTCAGGCATACCGCCACCGTGCCCGGGCCGGCATGGATGGCCACCGCCGAAGAAATTTCGCTTACAAATTCTGGAGGCCGGCCCGTGATGCGGGTCAATTCCTCCTGATACGATTTGGCCAAGGGCAAGTTGTCGCCATGCACGATGGCATAGGCGGCGACGCCTTTTGTTCTCATGGTTTTCTCCACCATTTTTAGGATCCGGCGGGTCAGGCCGCGTTGGCTCAGCGCGGCGCCGAATGCCGTTCCCTTGCCCTTTTCGTCAATGGTCATGATGGGGCGAAGGCCAATCTTCATGCCCAGGCGGCCGATGGTATTGGGGACGCGGCCGCCCCGCACGGCGTAGGCCAGGGTGTTCAGGCAGACATAAATTTTGGTTCTGGGGATCATGGCGTTGATGGCCTCCGCCACAGCCTCGTGGTCAAGTCCCGTCTCAATGAGCTCCGCAGCCTTTTTCACCAGCAGCCCCTGAGCTCCGGAATTGAGCTTTGTATCAAGCACGGTAATTTTTTTCCCTGCGGCTGAAAGCTCCTTTGCGGCCTTGACAAAACCATGGTATGTACCACTCATATGGCTGGACACGCTTAATACGACCAAGGAATCGAACTTGTCCAAAAGACCGCCAAGCAGCTCCAGCACGCGGCCCGGTTCCGCCTGGGAGGTGGTGGGATAGCCTGAAAAGCCTTCCATGGCCTGAAACAATTGTTTCAGGGTGATGGTCCTCTTGTCCAAAAAGATTTCCTGACCGATGAGCACCCCCAGGGGAAGTGTGGCGATTTGGTGCTCCAGCTTAAAATCTTCAGGCAGATCCGCAATGGAATCCGTCACCAGGCCGATCTTCCGGCGGACTCCGGCCTGCAGGCTTTCCTGAAGGCGCATGTCGTCCGCCTTCTGATAGATCAGCGGGCCAAAATCGCGCAGCTTTTCCATCACGGCGGCGGGGTGGTCGGTATGAATATGGACCTTGAGGGGATAGGCGCCCAGTACAATCAGGGAATCCCCCATAGGCCGGAGCAGCGCCTTGACGGACTCCGCCGCCGCACCGTCATCCGGGTCAAGGTCCACGGCGGCTTCGGTGCAATACCGGTAGGGGGAAAATGCTTCTGTCCGGAAGACAGCCGGCGCCGGCTCCGCCTCCTCCCGCGGGTTTTCCTGGACGGCCCCGGCAAAGAACCGGTTGACGCCCTGCAGAAACCGCACGAACCCGGCCGCGCCCGAATCTACCAGGTTGGCCTTTTTAAGCACCGAAAGCTGCTCCTTCGTTTTTTCCAGGGATGCGCAGGCGGCGCCGTAAGCATCGCGGAACAGCTCCGCAAAGCCCTTGTGGTGGGCGGATATTTTGACAAGGTGGGATGCCCAGTCCCTGATGACGCTGATCAGCGTACCCTCCATGGGGTTTTCCACCGCACGGTACATCTGGTCCGTGGCACGCAAAGCGATCTGCGAAAACTCCTCTACACCCACTGCTTCATAGGCACGGCCTTCCATGGCCAAACCGCTGATAAAACTGGCGAAGATGGCGCCGGAATTGCCTCTGGCGCCCAACAAGCCGGACTTGGAGATCCTTTCGATCATTTGGTTGAAGGCATCCGTGCGCACAGGCCTTTCCACCATGGCTTTGAGCGTGGCGGCCAGATTGCTCCCCGTATCCCCGTCAGCCACGGGGAACACATTGATGGCATTCAAATACCGGGTGCTTGAAACAACCTCCCTTGCGCCGGAGGCAAACCAGTTCAAAATGTCCGTGCCATCGGCTTTTTGACCGGTCGTCAAATATTCCATTCTAATATCACCTTGTATCATCCAACAGTGTATCTCTTTCTTTTATAATATCATATTTTTCGAATATTGTATACCCTTCTCATATTTTGTCGAAACCTGCGTATGTACCATCAAAAAAGGCCGTACTGGAAAGCAGTACGGCCCACACAGGAAAAAGAGGCGGATGTTCAGAGCAGGCGGGAAAACCCCGGTTATTCACAAGCGGAGGGGAGGCTGGGGGGAGCGAAATGGTGCCACGGCGCGCAAGTGCGGGTCATGTGCCGCGGGAAGAGCTTTTATGCCCAAAGCGGTGCCGGATACTCCCCGGTTTCCGCCATGCGCCGGAGCGCGGCGGTCACGGTTTCTCTGTCCTCCCGGTAGGTGACGCCGTACCATTGTCCGCCGGAGGGGAGCACCCGGACCTTGGCGATGTTTCTTTTGGGCAGGTTGCCGGCCACCACGGGCAGGTAGAATTCCGCGGAAAGAGGATTCCCCGGCAGCGCATCCGTAAGGAATTCCCGGAATTCCTGTTCAAGCTCCAAAAAGATGTCCGGATGGAAGGCAAAAAGGTTCATGGAGGCCACGGCATCCCCGGAAAGGCGGTGATACGTCTGCCCATCCTCGGTATATAGGGGGCCGTCCACCGTTTTGATGATGTGGGTGCGCTCGTCAATGGACAGCAAATGCCCCTCTCCGTCCACGCGGCAGATACCCCTGGATACGGAGCCCTTGTCCGACAGCGTATTTTGAAGGGCGTATCCCACCATGGCGCACGGACCGCCGCCCGTTTCCATCGCCTTCAAAAAGCCGTATGCCCTGAGCAGGGCGTCCCGGCCGTAAAAATCATCCGCGTTGAGCACCGCGAAGGGCGCGTCCACCGCCTCCCTTGCGCAAAGCACCGCGTGGGCCGTGCCCCAGGGCTTTTTTCGGCCCTCGGGAACGGAATAGCCTGCCGGCAGCCTATCAAGGGACTGGAATACGTAGGAGACCTCCATGCGCTTTGCGATCCTGTCGCCGATCATGCTTTTAAAAAGCGCCTCATTTTCTTCCCGGATGATAAATACGGCCCTTTGAAAGCCTGCCTTCATGGCATCGTACAGCGAATAATCAATGATCAGTTCCCCGTTTCCGCCCACCGGCTCCATTTGCTTCAGGCCACCGTAGCGGCTGCCCATGCCGGCGGCCATAATCACAAGGATAGGTTCCTTCATCTCCGCGTCCTCCTTTGGGCGAATAACGGCCCGCCCATCATTATACACGGGCGGGCCAGCTTTGTCTAAACGCAAAAGCTGCTACGCGCCCTGTCCGTCCTCATCAAAATTTTTTTGTGGCCGAATTGAAAAACACGCTGATGCCAAAGGCCCGTACCGCGTCCGGCGGCGCGATCTTGGGCGAAGCACTGTTTGGGAATCACTGTAACCTGGGCGGGCAGGTGACCCCGCCCGTGTATCCTGCGATCCCGTACCCCTCCCCGCTGGGAACGAGAACAAAGCGCGGCTCCTCCGGTGTCTTCTTGGGCGGCAGCCCCGCCAGGGCCGGCAGACAGCACACGGATACCAAAAACGCCAAAAGGGCAATGAACGGAAGCGGCTTTTTGGAAATACGCATAGAGGACTTCCTTTCCGCGGCAAGCGCCGGCATTGTTCCGGCAGCAGCATGCCGCTGTACGCAAATCAACATATGCTTTTTCAAACGCCGCATTTTCATCCAGTATATGTGGGAATACTTACCATGTCAAGCCGGGAACAACGGGACTCTGTCCTAGCAGCAGAAAGCGGCGCCAGAGTTGCGGTATTCCGCATTCCCGCCGCCGCGAATCTGCACGGTCCCTATTCCACCGTCACGCTTTTGGCCAGGTTCCGGGGTTTATCCACGTCGCAGCCGCGTTCCACGGCCATGTAGTAGGCCAACAGCTGCATGGGGATAATGGCCAGCAGGGGCAGGAGGAGATCGGAAGCGTCGGGCACCAGCCAAAGCTCGTCGGCTTCCGGCGCGGCTTTTTCAGAAAGCGCCTCCGGGGCGATCAAAAGTACCTTCGCGCCCCTTGCCTTCACCTCCCGCACGTTGGAAAGCGTCTTGTCGATAAGGCTCCGCTGGGTCAAGAGCGCAACCACCGGCGTGCCCGGCTCAATGAGGGCGATGGTGCCGTGCTTCAGTTCTCCGGCGGCATAAGCTTCGCTGAAGATATAGGAGACCTCCTTCAGCTTCAGCGAGGATTCCATGGCCAGAGCGTAGTCCAGGCCGCGCCCCATGAAGAACACATGCTTTTGATCCTTGTTCCGGTCGGCAAAGCGCTGCATGGCCTCCCGGTGGTCAAGCAGCCAAGCGGCGCCGGCGGGCAGGCCGTGCATGGCCTGGAGCAGCGCCCCGTACTCCGCCTCCGGCAGCATCTCACGCTTCACCGCCAGGTCCATGGCCAGCAGCGCCAGCATTTCCACCTGGGTGATGTAAGCCTTGGTGCTGGCCACGGCGATTTCCGGGCCGGCCCAGGTATACAGCACGCTGCCCTCCCCGGCCTCCCTGGCGATGGAGGAGCCCACCACATTGGTCAGGGCCATCACCCGCGCCCCGCGCTTGCGGGCTTCCCGGAGCGCCGCCAGGGTGTCCGCCGTCTCCCCGCTCTGGGACACGGCCAGGAACGCCTCGCCAGGAGAGATGATGGGGTCGCGGTAGCGGTATTCCGAGGCGATATCCACATCCACCGGCAGCCGCGCCAGCTTTTCAACCAGGTATTTGCCCATTACGGCGGCATGGTAGGCCGTGCCGCAGGCCACAATGGTCAGCTTCTGCAAAGCTTTGGCGCTTGCGGCATCCAGGGGAAAGCTGGTTTCCCTAATGCGCATGGCCGCCGTGTCCACGTGGGCGGAAAACGTCTTTTTCAGCGCCTCGGGCTCCTCGCTGATCTCCTTGAGCATGAAGTGGGCGTACCCGCCTTTTTCAGCGGCGGATACATCCCAGTCCACATGGAAGACAGCGTACTCCTTGCTGCGGCCGTAGGGATCGTACAATGCGATGCCGTCCCGGCGCAATTGCGCGATCTCCTTATCCTCCAGCAGGATCACATCCCGGGTATGGTTCAGGATCGCCGGGATGTCCGAGGCGATGAACTGCTCCCCCTGCCCCGCGCCGATCACCAGCGGGCTGTCCTTGCGCACGCAGAAAAGAGTGTCCGGCTCATCCAGGGACAGGATCGCCAGCGCGTAGCTGCCCTCCAGCATGCCGATGGCCTTGAGGATGGCTTTGAGCATATCGCCCTCGTACAGGTGGTTAATCAGGTGCGCCACCACCTCCGTGTCCGTCTGGGACACAAACCGGCAGCCCGTGCTGACAAGGTACCTGCGCAGGGATTCGTGGTTCTCAATGATGCCGTTGTGCACCACGGCAATACGGCCCTTGACATCCGTATGGGGGTGGGCGTTCAGGTCGCTGGGCTCCCCGTGGGTGGCCCACCTGGTATGGCCGATGCCCATGGTGCCGGACACGGGCGATTTTGTAAGCAGCTCGCCCAGGCGGACCAGGCGGCCCTTGGCCTTGCGCACCGCCACGCGGCCTTCCTCAAGCACGGCGATCCCCGCGCTGTCGTATCCCCGGTATTCCAGGCGCGACAGCCCCTCCATCAGGATGGGCACCGCGTCCTTCCCGCCGATATATCCTACGATTCCGCACATATGCGCCTCCAAAAAAAGAAAGATGTATTAAAACGTATTATAAGTATATCATACGACTCTATCCTATGCAACTGCATCACTGCATGTTCCCGGAAAAAAGTGTTTCAGGGTCGATCCATTGGCCCCCTTTTAGGACGGACAGGTGCAAGTGCGGCCCGTCGCCGGTTTCCGTCATGGTGGTATTGCCCACATGGCCGATGGCCTGGCCACGGGTAACGGGGTCCCCCACCTTGACATAGCTGTTCATTAAAAGGCCGGCGTAGGTGGCGGTGATGCTGCCGCTGTGGCTGATGGTGACGGATTTTCCATAGGTGCCGCTGTCGGAAATCTCCGTTACCGTGCCCTCGCCCATGGCCCTGACCACATCCCCCGCCTTGGCGGAATAGTCGCAGGCGCAGTGGACCTGCCACATGTTTGCGGCTTTAAAGAACGCGGGATGCGAAGCGTCAAACCCCCGCAAAACCGTCCCCTGCACCGGGCGCAGAAAGGAGGGCGCGGGGGTGGGGGTGGGGGATGATCTGGTGGCGGATGGGTACGGCGTCACGTCGGCAAGGCGCTGGACACCTTCGTAGGGCACATCCGCCGCCTGGCCTGCATCGGTGGCGGGAGGGCGCTCCGGTGTTTTGCTTGCTCTGGTCCAAACGGCGGTGCCCACGATCACCAGCACGCAGATGGTGAGCACCAGATAGAACCCCTGCTTTTCCATAAACGCGGAATAGGCCTGCATCCCTTTTTTCAGGCGCTGCCTGCCTATGTTCCAAAGATCGGCTGCCCGCTTCATCGCATCTCCCTCCCGAAGGTATCGTGCCCCGGGGCGGGAGAAAACATGTATATTGTATCTAGCTGTCGGCAAAGCGGCTTTGCTGGCGATTGAGCCAGACGGAAATCGGCCTTCCAATACCTCCCGGGGGTTGTCAATGGCCTGATTTTACATCTGTACGGATTTTATTCGGAAGGGAGGGGCGTGATCTGGACTCCCGTGTAATAATGCGTAAGGATCTCCTTCCAGGCGGCCCCGGCGGCAGCCATGGCGTTGGCCCCGGCCTGGCTCATGCCCACGCCGTGCCCGTACCCTTTTTCCGAAAAGGTGACGGTGCTTTCCGTGGCGGAAATGGTAAATAAAGTGCTGTTCAGCTTCAGCGCCCCGCGCAGTTCCCGGGCCGGTACGGTCACATCGCCCACCTGCACCATGGAGGCACGCCCTGTATCCGTTCTATTTGTAACGGCAAGCTGCAGCGCGATGGTGTCCGGGGAAACATTGGCCCCGGGGAAGGCCCGGTTAAGCAGCTCCGCCGCCTCCGCGTTGGAAAAAGCCTGCTGGGTCTGATACTTGGGATTGCTCTCCTCCCCAGGGCTCTTGACGCTCACAAGGTAGGGCAGCGCCTGGGAAAATACCGCCTTTACGTCTTCCGTCTGCCCGCCGCTCACCGCGTGGTATAATACGGTGATAGGCTCCCCCTCATAGGTGAGGATGTATCCCCTGGTCTCCGCCACCGCCCGGAGGATACGCGCCTCATAGGCCGCGGCGGAAGCGCCCCACTTCTTGGCCCGATCCTTTTCGCCGATATAGGCTTGGCAGTGGCTGCTGTCGGTGCAAATGTCCGCCCCGGGGTGGTTTGCGCAGCCTGTGCCGCCGAAGGCGGCGGACTGGAACACCGCCTTTGTCCGCGCGGCCGCCGCCTGGGCTTTCAAGGCCTCCAGATGATAGCTGGCCGGCATTTCCGCCGCCACCACCCCCGCCACATACGTTTCCAGGGGCATGGTGACCAGCTTGTTCTGTGTTTCATCCCACACCTTCACCGGCCATTCCTTCGAGGCATCCAGGAGCTTTTTCCAGTCAGGGGTTTCCGTCTGCTGCGTTTGCTTTTGCGCATAGGCGCTTTGCAGCGCCCATTGGGCGAAGATGCGTCCGGCCCTAACGGGAAGCTGGCTCCAGGCCATTTGAAGCTGCGCGGGAGAGGCCTGCCACTGCGCGGCGGAAACCGGCGCTCCCAGCATGTGCCAGAGCACGGCCGCCACAAGCGCCAGAATGGAAAGCCGGAAAAGCGCGCTGCCTTTGTTCACACGTTCACCTCCCTCCTTTCAACACCCTATTCCAGGCGCGGCGCAAAAAGAACGCAGGGAACAGGAAGAAGGGGAATGCACGGCGAAATATACCTCATCCGCTCCAGGGGGAGGGGTTATATTCTTATGGCCGTGCGCCGCATTCTTGCCATTTTGTTATGTTTCGTGGTCCTTTTCACCGTGCCTGGGGCGTTGGCGGCTTCCAGCCTGGCGCTGCAGGGCTTTTACGAGTCCGCTTTCCGGGGAGAGGTCGGGGATACCGGCCGGGGCCGTACCATCCGGTGGACAAAGCCCATCGTGATCTGCGTGGCGGGTGCCTATACAAAGGAAGATATTTCCGCCATTGGTGAGCTGATCTTTTCCCTGGCGGAAAACGTGGCAAACCTTCCGCAAATGTCTGTGACCACCAGGGAGAAGGGGGCGAACGTGATCCTGACCTACGCCCCCTATGCCCAGATGAAAGAAATCGTGAAGCAATGCGAGGATGGCAGCGACGGGTTTGTGTGGGTCAGCTACACCTCCTACCGGATCACCCGTGCAAAGATCGTCATCTCCAGCGAGATGAGGGATCAGGAATACCGCAGCGGCGTCACCCGGGAGGAGATCGTCAACATGCTGGGCCTCCTGAATGACATCACCTGCACCACGCAGAGCATCATCTGCCAGGAGGGGGGAACGGTGACGGATTTGAGCCCCCTGGATTATGAAATGCTGAACCTGCTGTATGATAAACGGATCCCGGCAGGAACAACGCTCAGCAAGGCGAAAAGGATACTTGGGGAATAGGGGTTATTTATTGCACGATCGGAAGGGAAAAGGATGCGCAGGATATCGCTGAACGGCCGGTGGCGGATGCAGATTATGGGGGAAAGCGGGTGGACTGACGCCGCGGTGCCCGGTTCCGTTTATGGAGACATGCTGGCCGCGGGCCGGATGGAGGACCCTTTCTACCGGGACAATGAAGAAAAGGCATTGGCCCTGATGGACAATGATTTTATGTACCAGCGGGAGTTTTCCGTCCCGGAGGAACTGCTGTCCTCCCGCCGGGTGCTTCTGCGCATGGAGGGGCTGGATACCCTGGCCTCTGTGTTTGTCAACGGGACAAAGGTCCTGTCCGCCGATAACATGCACCGCACCTGGGAGGCGCAGATCAAAGAGCTGCTTAATCCGGGGGAAAACGCATTGCGGATCGTGTTCCGCTCCCCCACCCGGTACATCCGGGAAAAGTATGAGGAAAGCCCCGAATATACCGGCGCGGAAGATTGCATGCGCGGCTTTGTGCACCTGCGCAAAGCCCACTGCATGTTTGGCTGGGACTGGGGTCCGCGGCTGCCCGACGCGGGCATCTGGCGGGATATTTCCCTGCTGGGCATCGGCGGGGGCCGGATCGTATCCGTCCATGTCAGGCAGCGCCATGAAGGCGGCGCGGTGACGCTTTCCATTGATCCCGAGATCGAGGCGGCGGAGGGATGCGGCCTTACGGCCCAGGCCCAGGCGGTATCCCCCGATGGAAAAGCTTACGGCATGGATGCTGCCGGAAGCATCCTTGTTTCCGACCCCCTGCTCTGGTGGCCCAGCGGCTACGGCGGGCAGCCGCTGTACACGCTGCGGGTGCGGCTTGTAAACAGCCGGGGGGAAACGGAGGACGTTTGGGAAAGGCGCATCGGGCTTCGCACCATGACCATGCGCATCGAAAAGGACCAGTGGGGCGAAAGCTTCTGCCATGAGGTCAACGGCGTGCGGGTCTTTGCCATGGGCGCGGACTACATCCCGGAGGACAATTTGCTGGGCCGGGTGACGCAGGAGCGCACCTATGCCCTTCTGCTAAGCGCCAAAGAGGCCCATTTCAACGCTATCCGGGTGTGGGGCGGCGGCCATTATCCCTCCGACGCTTTCTATGACGCCTGCGATGAACTGGGGCTGATGGTGTGGCAGGATTTCATGTTCGCCTGCGGTGCCTACAAGCTGACCGACGAATTTGAGGAAAATGTTCTGGCCGAATTCCGGGACAACATCCGCCGCATCCGCCACCACGCATCCCTTGGGTTATGGTGCGGCAACAATGAGATGGAAATGTTCGCGGCCCTTGGCCACTGGGTGAAAACGCCCATTCAGCGCTACGAATATCTGCGCCTGTACGAGCGCCTTCTGCCCAAGGTGGTGAAGGAGCTGGACCCAGACACCTTCTATTGGCCGGCCTCTCCCTCCTCCGGCGGCGGGTTTGATGAACCCAATGACGAAAACCGGGGCGATGTCCACTACTGGGATGTGTGGCACGGCCTGAAGCCCTTTACTGCCTACCGCGGCTTCTATTTCCGCTACGCGTCGGAATTCGGGTTCCAGGCGTACCCCCATGTAAAGACGCTGGAGGCCGTGACGCTGCCCGGTGACCGCAACGCCTTCTCCCGGGTGATGGAAAAGCACCAAAGGAACGGCACCGCCAACGGCAGGATCATGATGTACCTGTCCCAGACCTACCTGTACCCCAAGGATTTTACGAGCCTTGTCTACGCCTCTCAATTGATGCAGGCCGACGCCATCCGCTACGGCGTGGAGCACTGGCGCAGGCACCGGGGCCGCTGCATGGGCGCCATCTATTGGCAGCTTAACGACTGCTGGCCGGTGGTCTCCTGGTCCTCCGTGGATTACAATCTCCGCTGGAAAGCGCTGCACTACGCCGCCAAGCGCTTCTTTGCCCCCCTGATGATCTCCGCCAGGGAGGAGGGGGAGCTTGCGGCCATGGACTCGGTGAATGTGGAACCGGGCACGCCGGTTTGCAACACCCTCGCCCTTTGCGTAGCCAACGAAACCATGAAGGAGCAAGCCTGCACCGTCCGCTGGTCTCTTCGGGACGCCGGATCAGCCGTCCTTCAGGAGGGCAGCCAGGAGGTGGCGGTGGCCCCCCTGTCCAGCCTGTGGCTTCCGGAGATGGATTTTTCCCAAATGGACAGGCAGGAGCAGTACGTTTCCTTTGCCCTTATCTCCGGCGGAGAAACGATCTCCCGGGGCACGGCGCTGCTTGTAAGGCCCAAGCACTTCCGCTTCCGCGATCCCCGTCTTTCCGTCCGCCAGGAGGGGGAGGAGGTAGTGGTCACCGCCCTGGCCTACGCGAAAGGCGTGTTCATCGATTCCGCGGACGGGTTTTTGAAGCTGTCGGACAACTGGTTCGATATGGACGCGGGGGAACGGCGTCTGAAGATCCTTTCAGGCACGCCCGAGGGCCTCACCGTGCGGTCGGTGTTCGATATCGCCTGAACAATCTACATTTTATAAAAGGAGTGTGTCCTATGCAGTATGTACCCTTTGGCAAAACCGGCATCAACGTCTCACGGCTTGGCTTCGGCTGCATGCGCCTGCCCTATGATGAAAAGGATGGCGTGAAGGTATTTAATGAGGAAAAGAGCGTGGAAATGCTCCACCGGGCCATTGATTTGGGCGTGAACTATTTCGATACGGCGCCCTATTACTGCGACAAGCAGAGCGAGATCATCGTGGGCAAGGCCTTGAAGGGCTTCCGGGACAAGGTGTACCTGTCCACCAAGAACCCCATCGAAAACGACTCCGGCGATGATTTTCAAAAGCGGCTGGAGACTTCCCTTGGGAAGCTTGGCACGGATTACATCGACTTTTACCACTTCTGGGGCATCAGCCTGGAAACCTATGAAACCAAGATCGACGTGAAGGACGGCCCCCTTTCCCGGGCACTGCGCCTCAAGGAGCAGGGCCTCATCCGCCATATCTCCTTCTCCTTCCACGACAAGGCAGAGAACATGCTGGAGATTTTAAGGCGCGGCCAGGGGATTTTCTCGTCGGTGCTGTGCCAGTACAACCTGCTGGACAGGTCCAATGAGGAAGGCATGGCGCTGGCCCATGAGATGGGCCTTGGCGTGGTGGTCATGGGCCCCGTGGGCGGCGGCCGGCTGGGCGCGCCTTCGGAGGTGATCCGCGGCCTTCTGCCCGGCCCGGTGAAATCCTCCGCGGAGGTGGCGCTGCGCTTTGTGTTCAACAACCCCAACGTGCACATCGCCCTCTCCGGCATGGGGGATATCGCCATGGTGGAGGAAAATGCCCGCCTGGCCGGCGATATCCGGCCCCTGACCAAGGAGGAAACGGAGAGCATTGAGGCCACGCTGGCGGAAAACAAGCGCCTGTCCGAGCTCTACTGCACCGGCTGCAACTACTGCATGCCCTGCCCGGCGGGTATCAACATCCCTGAGATTTTCAAGATGATGAATTACCACCGGGTCTACAAGATCACCGATTACGCCAAAAAGCAGTATGCCATGATCGGCAAGGTGGACTGGATGAAGTACGAAAACGCCTCCGCCTGCCTGGACTGCGGCGCCTGCGAGGACAAGTGCCCCCAGCACCTAAAGATACGCGACCAGCTCCGCCAGACCCACGAGGCGCTGGGTGCGCAGGAAGAATAATACTATTTCCAAACAGTATTTCGTCGTTACGGCGGTTCTTTTCGTGCGGAAGGTTGGTTTCCTGCCGGAAACCAAGTCGCTACGCGACCGCCCGTTCAAAAGCGTTTGAACGGGCGCACGACTATGTCGCCTTATGCCCGGCTTGCTCAATCGTCGCCCCGCTCACTGCCGTTCGCGTAGCTCGTTTCGCAAGCTTCCTCCGCCCGGCCCATTGCCCCCACCGGGGGCGGCCGGGCTACGGAACCCAGCGTAGCGCGGCGTTGCCTCGCTCCGTCTCCTTGTCCTGCATCGAAAATACCTCGCCGCTTTGGACGAAATAATATTTTACAATAGTATAACGGGCGATCCACTGTTTGAAAACGGAATAGGACCACCGCAAAAAGCATACCGCCCACTGAAATGGGCGGTATGCCCAGACCATCAACAAACCCTTAGGAGGTATTGGAGGACCGCAGTCCTCCAATTGCAGATCGAAAATCAGCGACATGTGCGGTGATTTTCGCAGGAATTTCGAAGAAATTCCTACTTTGCCCGAGCAAACGGCCGTACGATGGCGCAGCCGTCGTGCAGTGCAGCGAGGGAAAAACTCGAAAAAGTGGCAACGCCACTTTTTCGACACGCTGAGCATACCGCCCACTGAAATGGGCGGTATGCTTTTTTGAACGGTTGTTTTGATAGCATTTCCTGCTATATGTGTGCGACTATTTGCCAACAACCTCCCACGCGGCCGCCGCGTCGTCGATAATGGCCTGCAGGCCCTGGCCTTTGAGCTGTTCATACTGCTTGTTGTAGTCGTCCAAAGTAATGCGCCCGGCGGTCACATTGGCCGCCATCTCCCGAAGAGAGGGGAAGATGTCCGCCGAATACTGGGTGAAGGCATCCGTCACCAGGGTGGGCGCCACCGGCGTAAAGTAGGGTTCCTGCATAAACAGGCCGTCATAGAAGTTTTTCGTCAGATCATCCAGTTCGTCATACGTCTTGCCCGTCAGCAGGATCTGCATATAGTTGTCCTGCAGCCACAGGAACGGGAAGGGCTGGAAGATGAGGCCCGCGCCCCTGGCGTTGACGAAGGAATCCACATAGGGGGAGAGGAGCTTGGGCTTGCCGTCCACCACCTCGTGGTGCACGCCTTCCACGCCATAGTTCATCAGGGACGCGCCCTCATCGGAATACAGCCAGTTGAAGAAGCGCACGATATCGCCGGCTTTGTCCTCGGCCGCTACGGTGACAACGCCCATGGGGCTCACCTTGTTGCGGGCGGGCACACACTGGTCGCCAAGGGGACCCTTGGGCGGCGGGCAGCAGACGGCGGTGGCATTGGGATCGCTCTGGCGCAGCACCTGGCTGGTGAGCTTGGACTGCTCCGCGGCTGCCCAGCAGCTTCCGCCCAGATTGCTGTCCATGACCTTGTACCAGCCGGCCATGTCGCGGGTGGCAAATTCGCGGTCAAGCAGCCCTTCGGAATACAGCTGGTTCATGGCGGTCAGGTAGGCCTGGTAGTTGGGATGCTCCTGGATCAGGCCGTAGCTGCCGTCGGGCATGTAACAGAAGTAATTCTGGGCGGCGTTCAGCCCGTCCACCACGATGCCGAAGCTCATCATCATCTGGTCGGCGCTGCCGGCGATGGGGATCTCGTTGGTGGGATCGCCGTCGCCGTTCATGTCCTGGTCCCTGACAGCGCGCCAGTAGGCAAGCCAGCCGTCCCAATCGGTGGGCACTTCCATGTTAAGCTTGTCAAGCCAGTCCTGGCGCACCAGGAAGGAAAAGATGGGGGGAAAATCAAAGGTGTAGGCAAAGTTGTAGATTTCGCCGTCGTTCACGTTGCGAAGGCGCACATAGTCTGTGTCGTTCAGCACCTTGAGCATGTCGGGGGCGTAATCTTCCGTGTAGTATTGGGTCAGGGGGACGACAGCCCCCTGGTCTATTAGCTTCACGGTGTCCGCGCCGATGATCACGTCCGGCAGGTCTCCTGTGGCCAGCAATGCGTTGACCCTGGTGTCAAAATCCTGCCTGGGGGCCCATTCCACGGTGATCTTGGTGTTGGTGGCCTTCTCGATCTCTGGGATCAGCGTCGTTTCGGTGGAGTAGGGGGACCATGTCTGGGCGAGGATGGAGATTTCCAGCGTCTTGTCGAACAAAGGCGCTTTCTCTCCCGATGCGGTTGCCATGGCGCCCAAGGGCAGCAGCATGGCGAGGAACAGGGCAAGCAAACGTTTGGTCATGAGGCACACTCCTTTTCATGGATCGTTTAGTATGTTCATACCGGGTCCTCATTCCTTGACGGAACCCAGCAGGATACCTGAAACAAAATACCGCTGCGCAAAGGGGTAAATGGCCAGCACCGGCACCATGGCCACCACGATGGCCGCATGCTTCAATTGCTCCGGCAGCGCCGTGCGGTTCCCCTCGATCAATTCCACCAGGGAACTGGACTCGCTGGTGAGCACCATTTCCCTTAGCACCAGCTGCAGCGTGTACTTGTTCACGCTGCGCAGGTACAGCAAAGGATTCATGTAGTCGTTCCAGTGTGCCACAAACACCCAAAGCCCGATGGTGGCGAGGCCCGCCTTGGAAAGGGGCATGATGATGCTGAAGAGCACCTTGAAGTCGTTGGCTCCGTCCAGGCGCGCGCTTTCCACCAGGGAGATGGAAATACTGGTAAAGAACGTGCGCAAAATCAGGATGTTATAGGCGCTCAAGAGTGAGGCAAAGATCAGCGACAGCAGGGAATCCACCAGCCTCAGCTTGCTCATGACGATGAAGGAGGGGATCATGCCGCCGGAAAACCACATGGTGATCATGATAATGGCGTTGTAGAGCCCCTTGCCCGCAAACTTTCCGTATGCCAGGGGATAGGCCGCCATGGAGGTCAAAACCAGGCTGGAGGTGCAGCCGAATACCGCCACCAGAATGGTGTTGAGGTAGGCGGACAGGATCGTCTGCGTCTGGAATACCCGCAGGTAGGACTGGAAGGAGAACCCAACCGGCCAGACGGTCACCTTGCCCCCCATGATGGCGTATTCGTTGCTCACGGATATGGAAAGCAGGTTCATAAACGGGAGGATGATCAGGAGGGAAAACAGCACAAGGACCGCAAGCACAGCCGCGTCAAAGGCGCGCTCGCCACGGGATTTTACTTTGCCATACTGCACGCTCTCTTCCCCCTTTCTAAAAGATGGCCTTGGTGTCACTGGACAGCTTCTTGGAGGCATAGTTGGCAACCAGCACCAGCATCAGGCTCACCACCGCGTTGAAGAGCCCCACAGCGGCGGAAAAGCTGTATTTCCCCTGCACCATACCCACCTTGTAGATGTAGGTGGGCAAAAGCTCGGATACGGAAAGGTTGAGGTCGTTTTGCAGAAGCAGCACCTTTTCAAAGTTGGCGCCCAGCAGGTCCCCGATCCTTAAAATCAAAAGGATGATGATGGTCTGCTTGATCCCCGGAAGCGTAATGTGCCAGATCCTTCTGAAACGCCCCGCGCCGTCCACCGTGGCCGCCTCGTACAGGGTTGGGTCGATGGCGGTGATGGCGGAAAGGTATACCACCGAGTTCCATCCCGCCGTCTGCCAGATGCCGCTTACCACGTTGATGCCCCGAAACTGGGACGGGTCCCCCAGCAGGTAGGGGGGCGTCTGCCCCAAGGCCCTGTAAAGCACGCCCAGCAGGCCCAGCGACGGCGAAAGGAAAGAATTGATCATGCCCACGAATACCACGGTGGAAATAAAGTAAGGCATGTACGTGACCGTTTGGATCGTCCGCTTGATCTTGGCGTTGGCCACCTCGTTGAGCAAAAGCGCCAGCACGATGGCCGAGGGGAACACGAAAATAATGCTCAGCAGGTTCAGCGCCACCGTGTTCCAGATGGTTCTTGAAAAATTCATGCCATTGACGAACGTGATAAAGTGCTTGAATCCCACAAAATTGCTGCCCGCAAAGCCTTTCAGAAGCTTGTAGTCAAAAAACGACATGGAAAGATACCCCATGGGCAGGTACTTGAAGACGATAAAATAGATGAGCACGGGCAGGATCATCAGGTAAATGTAGCGGTTCCGCCAGGCGCGCATCCGCCAGCGCGACCTTTCCCGCGCCCTGCCGGCCTTCTCCGCCTTAACCATGCTCCTCCTCCTTTCCTTCCTTCACAAGAAGCCTTGCGTACAGGTTCGTCGGTTCGCCCTTCAGGGACGCGGCCGCCAGCCTCCCGGCTTTTTCGGTATCGCCCGCCGCCCAGTTTGCCATGGCCAGCTGCCAGTCGCAGGAGGACTTGCGGAGTGTTTCCGCCGGCTCCTGATAGCTGATAAAGAAGGGCGTCGTTTTGAAATATCCCGCATCCTTCATCTCCCGCGCCGCTTCGTATGCGCGGGCATGGGCGGCGGTCAGTTCCTGGGCCACGGCCGGCCGGCCTGTTTCCCCGTACACCTTGGCCTGCCAGCAGCCAAGCTCCGGCAGCTGCATGTTGGAGAAATAGTCCGTCTTCAAAAGCAGGATATGGCCGAAAATCTCCTGCGCCTTCGCATTATCCCCAAGGTGCTTCAGGCACAGCGCTTCATAGAATTGGTGGGGCACCAGCAGCACCTCGTTCCATAGCCCGGCCCCCAGGGAATCCGGCAGTGTTTGTGCTTTCTTAAAACGTTCAAGCGCCGCCTTCCATTCCCCCTGCGCAAACAGCGCACGGCCCAGGGCGTGGTGGGCGAACATGTACTGTTCCGCCACGGTGTGTTCGCCGCCCTCACAGGGCGTAAACTGCCGGGAAGCAAGCAGCGAAAGCGCTTCCTCATGTTTCCCCGCCAGGTTGAATGCCCGCGCCCACTCAATGACAATATCCTCCCGGACATCTCCGGCGCCGCATTCCTTATCAAGGAAAGCCAGCACTTCCCCGGAGGGGGTATCCATCCGCATCATCAGATAGGCCAGCTCCCAAAGAATCTGCTGGTCATGGGGATGGCGGGCAAGCGCCTCCTTCAGCAGCGGAAGCGCCTCTCCCCGCCTGTTAAGGCAGCTAAAGTAGGCTGCCGCCAGGTTGCGGTACGGCGCATACGCGCCGGGGTCATTTTGGATCGCCGCTTCCCACAGGGCCGCCGCTTCTTCAGCGCTCCCCATGTGGTACCGCACGCAGGCCAGCAGGTCCTGTGCCTTGGCATCCTTGGGGTTCTTGTCCAGCGCGCTTTGCAGCGCCCGGATTTCCAATGGCCGCAGGGGATAGGCGATCCCCACCGGCAGCAGGGAGGCGTTTTCCGCCGGCGCTTTGTTTAGCTTCCGGGCAAGATCGTCAAGGACATACCCGGCCATGGCGCATTTTTTGGAAAGGCCGTCAAGAAGCTGATACGCCAGCTCCGTCTCTCCCATGCCGCATAGGTCATCGGCCAGATCCAGGGCGTTCTGGCACGGATCGCTGCGGAACCGTTCATACAGCCCCTGGGTGCCAAAACGCAGGATATACGCCAGATGGTCCATGGGGTCCGCCGCCAGAAGCGCGTCCAGTTGGCTGTGGGCTTCTTCCCTCCTGCCAAGATGCGCAAGGGCGCAGGCCAGCAGTGCGGCCGCCTGGGCATTGCCGGGGTTTGCTTTGAGTGCCTTTTGGGCATGCGCTTCCATGGCCGCGTAGGCACCGTGCCTGCCGTCGATCCTGGCGGCGCGCGTCATGGCCCGGCTCCCGGCGTCCTGGTTCCAGGCCGCCTTTTGGTACCAGTCAAGGGCTTCTTCCTCCCGCTGCAGCGCCTCGGCCGCAAGCCCCAGCACATAGGCGGATTCGCCGCTTTCCGGGTGGAAGTTGCGCACGGTCAGCGCCCTGTACCCCTTCAGCGCAAGATCATACGCCGCTTCGTACCTCGCGTGGGCGTATTCAAAGCGGGCCAGCGCCACAAGGGCCGGGGCAAATTCCGGGTCCTTTGAAAGCGCCTCCCGGTAATAGGCGTCGGGCGCAACGGCCGGGTCCCGGTACTGCTCCACATGCACGCCGGCCAGATAACATTCCTGGGCCGTTTTCAGGCAGGTAAGGGCCGGGTTGTCGGGCAGCGTTTCCGGCATGGCGCGGAGCTTTTGGGGCTCCTTTGCGTACGCGAGCAGGCATTTTCCTTCCTCGTTAAGCAGGGAAACGCTGTTCACATCACCGGGGAAAGCCACTTCAAGGGGTTTTCCCGGCATCAGGTCTACAGGATGATCCTGTCCGTTGATGACAAGAACGGCATTTTTGAAAGCCTTGGTGGCCTGGACCCTCACGCCGCCCGGGCACAGCGCCGCCGCCGCTTCCCGCGTGGCGCATACAGGCACGCCCGTGTCCCCCAAAGGATACCAGGACTGGGCAAACTCCTTGGCCTCGTAGGCCTCCAGCCACGCGAAATCCGGCTGGTTCCCGGAATAGCTGCTGGCCATCAGTTCGGCATATGCGCCGTCTGTGTCCGTCAGCGCCTTTTCCCAGCTTCGGCCAAGCTGCCCGTAGGCCCAGGTGAACATCTTTTTGCCGATGGAGGTATGGCGGTCTGCCGCGTGCACCACACCGCACCGCCTGCCCTCATCATAGCCCCCAAAGAAGTCATATTTTGTTTCTCCGCAAAAATAGGAAGTAGGCTGCCTGGTGTTTTTGTGATGGCTGATGTCCACGCCCTCCCCCATGCGGATGCCGTTGTAGACGCCCGAAGCCACGGGGAAGGAGGTCACGTTCTTGCGGTAATGGAACTGCACATAGTGCACATCCGGCGGGAAGAACAGCCGGTACTGCTCATTCACGGGCACAGCGGCGTTTTCCCACCACAGGAAGGAGCGGCGCACCGGCGTGCGGTTATACACCTTCATCAGCGTATCGAAAACCGCCTCGCCGGGTTTCAGGCGGATGCCCACCATGCCCTTCATGCGGTCCAGGGGCTCATGCTCGCTGAGCCACACGGTCACGGAGCCGTCCTCCCCCCGGGCAATGGCATAATCCGCGGGCATGAAGGTGGAAGGGCGGTGGTGACAGGGCCAGTTGAACTCGCACCCGCCGGAGACCCAGGAACCCAGCAGGCCGATCAAGGCCGGCTTGATCACATGCTGCTTGTAGAAGAAATCGTATCCCGTGGTCTTGTCCAGCGCCGAATAGATGCGCCCGCCCAGTTCCGGCAGGATCTCAATACGCAGGTATCCGTTCTCCAGGCGGATCACGGTATATTCCCTGGCGGCGGCGCACGTCCTGTCCACGCTCATGACCACCTTGTTGGGATAAGGGTTGCCGCTGGAGCGCTGGTGGACGCGGTGCTTGGCAAACATGGGAAGCGCCTCATGGGGCGGCTCCGGGTACGTGGGCAGCGTCAGGATGTCTTCCCGTACGGTTACAAGATCAGTCATTTACGCACACTTCCATTTGCATATCATAAGCGGACGGTTTCCCCGCCCAGGATTTCCCCCCGGCCATGGATCACCTCATAGATGGCGGCATTCGCGTCCCGCACGCGGTCCGTAAAGGGCCGGTAGGGCATGTTGCAGACATCCACGAAGCCAAACTGATAATTCTCCCCGTCGTACCGGCCCCACAGCGGCTGGTCGTTGTAGGCGAAGTAATGCACGCCCACCGCGTTTGGATGGCGCGCGGCGCTTTGCACATACCGGGTGTACGCCTCGCCCCGCTCCTTCTGCCCGGCCACCCTAAACAGACTGGGGGAGGGCAGCCCCGCGTCCAGCGCGCCGAAATGGAATTCCCCCACCAGCATGGGCTTGTCGATGGTTTCGCTCAATTGCGCAAGGACAGGCGCCGGGGAGGCTTTGTAGCAGTTGAAGGAAAACACGTCAAAATGCCGGCTGCTTTCAAGGAGCGCCCTGTTGTTCATGGCCGCAAAGCGCATCCCCAGATTCAGGTGGTTCGGTGCCGCCGCCCTGGCATACTTTGCGGGCAGGGCCGCGTACCGGTCGATCATCCTGCCGGTGAATTCCTTAAGGTCCCGCTCCGCCGCGGCGCTCAGGGACGCGGCGTGCCTCAGGGGTGCGCGCAGTTCCGCAAAACCGTTCAGGGACAGCCGCCAGGCGCTGTTCAGTTCTTCCGCGGTGTGGTACCGTTCCTGCAAAAAGCCGATGAGCGCATCCAGGGAATAGGTATGCTCCCCGGTTTCCAGCAGCTTTTCCGCCAGGTTTAGCCCGGGGATGAAGCCCCAGGTGGGTTCGTTGTTCAGAAAATAGCCGATCAGCAGGGGGTCTAATGCATACGCGGCAAGCTGCGCGCCAAAGTCCCGGCAAAGGGCTTCATACGCCGGGGCGTACACGTCCGGAAATTCCCTAAAGATCCGCTTTTCCGTTACGGGATACCCCTTGAGCATGATCACATAGGGCAGCTTTGAGCGCCTGATGAATGCGGGATCGGAGAACATCGAAAGTGTGTTCAGGCCGAAGGCGCGCAGCCTCCCGGCCGTCATATCCGCCCACTTTTCATACCATCCCTCCCCGAAGGCCCGGATCAGGTTGGCGGTGGCGGGGGCAAAAAGCAGCGTGTCATCCGGGAACATGCCGCTGAATTTGCGGCGGTACAGCTCCAGGTCCCCGGCCCTTGCATAGGCCGGCGCATACATGCCTTCCGGGTCCGGCAGCCAGTCAAACTGGCCTTGCACGCCGCGTATCCATCCGGGTTCGCCGGGGTACACGCCGAAAACCCCCAGGCTGAAAAAGCCGTGGCCGCCGGGGTCCACAAGATGCCACCGGCCCTCCCGCTTTTCCACCCTGAAATACCCGCTGGCTTCAAACCGCCGGCCCTCCTCGCCGCCAAGGGCGTCAAACCCCTTGGGAAAGGTTCCCCTGTACGCGGCGGCCTCCGCTTTCAGCGCCTTTTCCAGCGCCTTGGCGTCCTCCGTTTTCCCGGGCCACATTTTTTGCTTCCATTGGCCAAGATCATCCGCCGTTTTACCTTCCGGGGACGGAAAATCCACCGGCTCGTCGGTGAAAAAGACGCTTTTTACCTCAAGTCTCCGGGTATCCGTATACCCTTTTCGCAGCCCGATTTCAAGTCTGCCGATGTCCTCCGGGCAAAGGCCGTCGCCCACCACATGGCGCTTGAGGGTGCCGGGGGTCAGCGGCGGAAAAAGCAACTGCCCATTGAGCCGCGAAAATTCAAAAGTAACGCGGGCGGATTTTTGTGGAAACAGGGCCGCATCCATCTCCATGGTTTTTCCGCTGCCGGTTTCGAAAAACCTTACAAACAGCGTTTCGTTGGTCTCCTGGGGATTGAACACGTCCATCACCAGCGTGAGGGAGCTTGAAAGCGCCATGCCGCAAACGCTGCCCCTCTGGCCCGCGAACCCCAGGGACATCTCCTCCCCGCCGCCCGAAAGTGTAAACCGGCCCGGGCTTGCTCCATCCATATCAAGGGCGCAGCCAAGCGCCTCACACCCTGTCATATCCAGCGTTTTCCTCAAGAAAGGTCCCCTCCGCACGCATTTTGTTTCGATACCAAAATAGCAGAATCCCTTCCGGGCCGCCAGATCATTTTTAGGGGAATATTCCGAAGAATCTTGACGCCTTTACCGCAAAACGCTATGATCTATAAGGAAGCGGGCAAGGAAGAGGTGCAAGGGATTGAAGATTCCCGTTGTCATAGAGCCGGATTACCACCATTCCATCTGGTGCGAGCGCACGGTCCTTGGCATCAATGCGGAGATCGGCAAAAAGAAATACGACCTGCTCCTGATAGACGGCGATGCATATCAATCCTTTGACTATGAAACGCTGTTTGCCGGTGCCGAACGGCTGCTGATCGTTATCGGCACCTCGGTCTCCTGGATCCCCAGGGCCCTGGCGTTTTTTGAAAGCAGCAAGATCCAGGTGATCCTGGTCAGCTACCAGCCGCCCGAATACACGCAGCTTCGCGGCGTTGTCCGGATGGACTATGTATCCGCCATGCACAAGCTGATCACCTATTTGAAAGCCTGCCGGCGGCCGCGCATCGCGCTGTACGGGTTCAATCCCAACTCCTCCGCCGACCGCATCAAGCAGCGCTACTTTTGCTCTCTTGCCCAAAAAGAGGGCGATGACGCCCCGGATTCCCACGTGTACCACAATTATGCGTCCCTCGCCCAATGCTACGACGGCTTCCGCCCCTACGTATCCCAGTATGACGCCGTGATCTGCGCCAATGACATCGTGGCCGTGTCCCTGGTCAAACGGCTGCAGCGTTCGGGCATCCGCGTGCCGGAGGCCCTGTTCGTCACATGCTTCGGGGATTCCATGCTGTCCCAGTTCGTATCCCCGGGCATTACCACGGCCTCCCTGGACCATGTGGAAATGGGGCGCCAGGCGGTGGCGCTGTATTCCCACCTGTACCGCCAGCCGGAAGCCGTATCCTCCTCCATCCGGGTGGAGAGCAGGCTGCTGGTACGCAGATCCACCATGGAGATGCCGCCGCCTAACGACTATGCCATATTGACCAGCGCCAGCGAGCCCACCGACGCGGTGGACTTCTACAGCGACGAAGAGGTCAAGCGCCTGTGCGTAATCGACAGCCTGATCTCCAGCTGCGATGAGCTGGACAGGGACATCCTGTCCGGCATCCTCGCGGGAAAAACATACGAGGCCATGGCCGAAATGCTCAGCACCACCACCTCCACGCTGCGCTACAGGCTGCGGCGCATGCTGGGCGCGGCCGGCCTGGATTCCCGGGAAGCCCTTGCGAAGCTGTTTCAGCAATACATTCCCGGCTTTCCGCAAAACAGCGATGGATGACCGCGGAGCGGTCCACGTTTTCTGCCTGTGAACTTTTTTCGGAATATTCCGCGGGATTTGGATTTGCCCCGGACCCTCCTGGTTGCTATACTGCATGTAGCAGCAGCGGGGAGGTTTTTTTTGTATGCGGATCCTGTACGATGCGGAGCGGCGCGTTTTCGCGCTGCACACCGGGAATATGACTTATGCCTTTGCGGTAAACCGTATTGGCATGCTTGTGCACCTGTATTGGGGGAAGCGGCTTCCTGCGCCGGGCGATTTTGACATGCTCTTTGGCGGCATTGACGAAATGGATGTCCGGGGCGTCCACCAGGATACGCTCCTTAAGCCGGAGTACAGGGATCAGGAGCCTTTTGACTACGGCGAGCCGGCGCTGCTTTGCCGGTTTCCCGACGGCGTGCGCAGTACCCGCCTGCGGTATGTGTCCCATGAAATCAAGGAGGACTGCCTTGTCATTCTCCTCAGGGACGAGGCGTATCCCCTGTCTGTGGAGTTATCCTACCAGGGTTACGGCATGCTGGACCTTGTAAGCCGCCGTGCGGAAATCATAAACGAAGGCGGCGCGCCCGTCACGCTGTACGAAACGCTCAGCGCCACCTGCCACCTGCCCGCCGGGGAGCAGTACCGCCTCACCCACATGGCCGGAAGCTGGGGCGCGGAATACCAAAAGATGCAATTGGCCGTGACCCAGGCGAAGATCGTTCTGGAAAACCGCCGGGGCACCTGCGGGGCCTGCCAGCAAATTCCCTTTTTCGCCCTGGACGCACGGGGGGAGGCCACCGAGACGGCGGGCGAAGTCTATTACGGCGTGCTGCATTGGAGCGGCAACTTCAAGATCGTTGTGGAGAAAAACAACCTGGGCCAGGTATCGGTTTCGGGGGGCATCAACGATTTTGACACGGAATATTCCCTCAAGGCCGGGGAACGGTTTGAAACGCCCGCCTTTACGCTGGGCTTCAGTGAAGCTGGGTTCGGGCGGATGTCCAACACCCTTTACGATCTGCAGTACGACCATCTCTGCCCCCGGGGAAAAGCCTACGCCCAGCGGCCTATCATCTATAATTCCTGGTACCCTTACGAGTTTGACGTGCGGGAAGACAACATGCTGGCGCTTGTTCAAAAGGCGGCGGATGTGGGCGCGGAGCTGTTTGTAATCGACGACGGCTGGATGCCGGGCCGCACAAACGACAGGACGGGGCTGGGCGACTGGATAGTGGACAAAAACCGGTTCCCCGGCGGCCTGCTGCCCGTCGCCAAGGCCTGCCATGACAGGGGGATGCTCTTTGGCCTGTGGGTGGAGCCTGAGATGGTGAACCCCGACAGCGAGCTGTACAGGCAGCATCCCGATTGGATATTGCGCGATCCCACGCGGACTTTGAGCCTGTGCCGCCATCAGCTTGTGCTGAACCTGGCCAGGGACGATGTGCGGGACTGGGCCATCGCCTGGCTGGACCGGATCATATCGGAGTACCGCCTGGATTACCTGAAGTGGGACATGAACCGGTATTTTACGGAATACGGCTGGCCGGAGGCGCCAATGGAGGAAAAGCGCAGCGTATCCGTGCGCTTTATCAACAACCTGTACGCCATCTGGCGCCACCTGAACGAAAAGCATCCCGGCGTATTGTTTGAAAATTGCGCCAGCGGCGGGGGCCGGGCGGATTTTGGCATGGTGCCTTTTGCCGACCGCATCAACCGCTCCGACAACGCCGACCCCGTGGATGTGATGCTGCTCAACGAAGGCTTCACCACGCTGTTCATCCCAAAAACGGCGGGGGGCGCGGGCAATATCGCCTCCTCTCCCAACGGCGTCAACGGGCGGACGGCGCCGCTTTCCTTCAGGATCCATATGGGCATGACAGGCTCCATGAGCATCGGCATCAATCTGCTCAAATCTTCCCAAGAAGAGTTGGCGGCCCTTCGGGAGGCGGCCGATGCCTTCAAAAAGGTCCGGCCCGACCTCCAGGATGCCTATGTCTACCGCATCGCCTCCGCCAGGGAACATCCCTACAGCGTTTTGCAGTATGTCCGCCGGGACGGGAATGCCTTCAGCGTGTTCGCCTTCGCCCACGGCATGCGCCATTGGG
Source organism: Bacillota bacterium (assembly GCA_023459275.1). Classification (GTDB taxonomy): domain Bacteria; phylum Bacillota; class Clostridia; order Christensenellales; family Aristaeellaceae; genus JAEWAH01. Next base: position 31,659 of record JAEWVC010000056.1, read on the forward strand.
ATAAGGTACTGCCCAATTTCCGCATGCGGGGGCTATGCCCGGATGAAATATACGAAAGCGATAACGGCCTGCGGCTTAGCGGCGGCACCCTGATGAACATTGGCCTGTCCATACCGCTGAAGGGGGATTATGACAGCGCCTTTCTTCACTTTACAAAAGGCCGGTGATTGAGCACTGTTTTCCAATTGGTGAAAAATCCACCCTGCATGCGGCATGCAGGGTGGACGAAATTCGGGTGCCGGGGACGCGGAGCTCCATTGCAAACAGGGCGGCCGGGGATGAAACAAACAGGGCTTCGGCCCACCGGTACCTCGCCCGGGATATTTGGCGGGCTGGCGGGCCGCGGTTTTTATGCCGCGGTCCTGTTCATCACACTTCCTTCCAATGCATCATCAGGCTGTCATAATCGCCTTTCAAAGCAAGGGAGACGCCGATATGCATCAGCGTGTCGCCGCGCACGCGGCGGCCTTTTTCATCCTCGTACAGCGCGTCCGGAATCAAACCGCGCATACGGAAACGGGGCAGTACCTTGTCCCAGTTGCGCATGCCGTGGGCGAAGGCAAAGAGGGTAAAGGTCTTCCGGTCGCGCCTTACGTACTGGAACAGAGCATAGGGATGCTCATAGGCCGAAGCGATGCGGTAGACATAGGCGTCCTGTAAGTCGGCCCGTATTTTTTTGAAGGCGGCGGAGGCGGCCCGCAGATCATTAAGCTCGCTTTGGGAAGCCTTGAGCAGATCGATGCCAATGCTCATGGAGCCTGTCATGCCCGTATGAATCCTGAAGGGGAGCGGTGTCACGCGCTTGTGGATGTGGTGCATGGCCGGCGCAATGTTGCCTGCTCCGCCAGCTGTTTTGGGGATGAACAGGGTGGAGAAGCCCTCGTGCAAAATCATCACATCCACCGGGTCGGCATTGTCGGAGCGGTTGATGCGGTCGGCAAAGGGCACCATGCCGAAATCGGAGCGGCCCCCGCCGCTGGCGCAGTTTTCCAGCAGCAGGTCCGGATACCGCTCGTTCAGGTGCCGCCAGATCCTGTACAGATTCATGGTATAGCGGATGGACAGGCTGCGCTTTTCCGTTTCCGGCGCCTCCGGCCAGCCGTTTTCGGTAACGTAGCGGTTCATGTCCCACTTGAGATAATCCAGGTGATACGTATCAATCAATTCGTCCAGCCAGCCGATGATCCAGTCGGTAATTTCATCCCTGGCCAGGTTCAGAATCAGCTGGTTCCTTTGCTGGGTACGCGGTCGGGTGGGGTCGCTGATCACCCAGCCGGGGTGGACGCGGTACAGGTCGCTGTCGGGGTTCACCATTTCAGGCTCCACCCATATACCAAAGAGCATCCCGCTTTTGTGGCATGCCTCCACGATAGGTGTAAGTCCCCTGGGGAACCGTTCCTTGTCCACCACCCAATCGCCAAGGCCTGCGCGGCTGTCCACGCGCTTGGGCATCCAGCCGTCATCGATTACAAACAGCTCCGCGCCCACATCGGAGGCTTTGCCGATAAGACCCAGGAGATTGTCCTCCCGTACATCGAACTCATAGGGGTACCAGGAATTGTAAATGATGGGGCGCACGGCATGGGCCTTGTCCGTTTTCCGGCCCCTTGGGCACAGATAATCAAACTGCCAGTCGTAAAACACCTCGGTCATGCGCTCGAAACCGCCGCTGCTGAAGCCCGCGGTAAACTTTGGCGTCTCAAAAGCTTCACCGGGGTTCAAGCACCATTGCGCGTCGGCATCGTTGATGCCTCCGGTAACGCAGACATGCCTGCCATACTCCATTTCCACGGTGATCTTGAAGTCGCCGCTCCAATGCAGCACGCCGTAGTAAACTTCGCCGCTGGTTTCGGTGGCGGCACCGCCTTCATCCAGGGCGAAGAAGGGCGTCTGCTGGGCCGCGCCGCAGGTTAAGCGGCTGTTTTGCAGAACCGTCCTGGACTGGGTAAGCATATGGCGGTTGCGCGTGTACTCGGAGCCCCAGCTTCCGGCCATATGGGTCAGCCGGTAATCCAGGCCGTGGGGCAGATACCAGCAGGCGCTGAGCATCGACTCCAGCTTCACGGGGGCGTCCCCATGGTTTCGGAGGATGCAGTGGCGGCTGATCAAGGGAAGTCCGCCGTAGGTCTCATAAATCAGCTCCACCTCGATAGGGTATACTTCGTCGCGGGTCAGAACGGAAAGCCGCCCATCCCCGATGGTATGGGATACGTAGACAAGGCGCGTGCTGCGCACCCCGTCCGGATGCACGGCAAGGAGCGCCGGCTCACCGAAATCGTAGGGCTCCTGGGTGCGGTATTCATAGCTGCGGGGCGTGCGCAGGTCAACGCCGCCCGATGCGGAAAAGGGCGTCAAGCCCGTTTCTATCAGCCCGTCAAAGCACTCTCCATCCTTCAGGGCGGGGCCCCAGTAAAGATGGAGCAGCTTTCCGGCGGGGGAAATACCAAAGGCATAGGAAACCTCGCCGGTAGAAAGATGGAACAGCTTCCGGCTTTCGTCAAAGATGATCCGCATGCTTTTTCCTCCTTACAGGATGTCCAGCTTTTTAAAAAAGCCAAGCTTTGCGTTATAGGGATCCAGCGCTTCCAGCGCCTTTACCGCCTCCAAGGATGCAGCTTCCTCCTTAAGACCCTTGGCCCCCAGCGCCTTGAGAAGGAAGGCATCGGCCAGGTTCAGGCGGCGGACATCCAGTTCAAAGGGCAGCGGCGCGGCCATGCCCACGCCGAAGTAACCGTACAGGTGGGCCGTTTTTTCCTTTTGGGCAGCGGTATCCATCATTGCCTGAAACACCTTTTCCGCCTTTTGCGCATCGTTAAGCCTGCCGTATGCCAGGCCGGCAAAATAGCTGATTTCCGTTACCTGATCCGGCTGCCCGGCCGCTTTTTGATAGGCCTGCTCCGCCTGTTCTTTCTGCCCTGCGGCCTCCAGCGCAAGGCCGGTACAGTAGTAGATATTTCCCTCCTGGGCGCTGTAGTGGCGCCCTTCGCCATAGTTGGCCGGATAGACAAGCGCCGTTTGATACCAGTCAAGCGCTTTTTCGGTATCGCCGGCCAAGTGCGCCGCACGGCCAAGGAGGGTATACAGCCAGCCGTGGTGGCGCGTCAGTTTGCCCTCGCCGCCTTCATAAATGTTAAACCGCTTGGAAAGCAGCAGTTCCCGGGCACGTTCGTATTGGCCGTCCTGGGTATAGAGGATGATGTAATCCAGATAGCAGTCATCCCGCTCCCTGACCAACGCCTCGTGGCTTTCAAGCAATGCCAGGCGGTCTTTGACCGATACGCCGGTATTTTTGTAAAGCTGCAGAAGCTCATACAGGATGCGGGCGTTTTGGGGAGCCAGGCGAAGGGCCTTTTCCAGGGAAGCCTTCGCATCCTCCCGCCTGCCCAGATGGTCAAAGTACGCCTGCGCCAGGTTCCGGTAGGTAAAGGCATCATGGGGATGAAGCGCCGCGGCTTTTTCCCAGGCATCCGCGGCCGCCTGATAGTTCATGCGATCATAATACAGGCAGCCCAGCAGGTAGGCGGCCTGCCACGCTTCCCGGCTGAGGACGGAGATATCCTCAAGCCGGTTGGGGAAGCAAAGGGCAAGCGCCATAGAACGCGGCTGTTCGCCGGTCAAAGCTGCAAGGTGGTAAAGAATCATTTGGGAGGGTGCGGTGCAGGCATTCAAAACGCGGACCGCCTCGCTAATAAGCCCGGCCCGTTTAAAGTCCAGCGCCGCGTCGATCACATCCTCCGGCCGGGACAGCAGGAAATCACCGGCGGGTTCGCCAGTCAAAAGGAAACGGGCAAAGCGGGCATAGGCATCCTGGGGCGACAGGGCAAGCACCGCGCCAATCCTGCCCGTATCGCCGGTGAGATAGCCCAGCAGCGTGCCGGCAGCAAAATGGTGGATATTTGTTTCCAGGCAGAGGCGCAGTTTTTCGACAGCCATGTCCCTGCGGCCCTTCAGGCAGTCGATGCAGGCCATTTCGTACAGGCAGGCGCTGCGCAGGCCGTACTGCCAGGAAGCGTCGGCGTAAAGATCGTACGCCTGATCAATCTGGCCCTGAAGGCGCAAAAGGCGGGCAAGGTCATAGACGGGTTGGGGATCGGCGGGGTTATCATTGCGCATCTTCAGCCGCTTTACCGCACGCTCAAGATACATGCGGGCCGTTTCGAAATCCCCTTTTTCGGTAAAAAGGCGGCCCATGGCATGGTTGCAGCGAAGGTCCCCGGGATCCCGCCTGAGCGCTTCCCGGTAGTAATCCTCGGGATCATAGGTGTGGTGCTTGTATTGCTCAAGGTGCGCGCCGTGAAGGTACAGTTCCTCAAGACTTGCGACATCCTTGGGCTCCGGGGGGATGGAGCGGGCCTTGGGGGGCTGCTTCCGGCCCTTGGGAACCGGCTGGTAGGCCGCCAGCTCTTCTCCCTCCCGGCTGAAAAGGGCGGCGCGGACTTCCGTTTCCACCGTCCCTTCGGGAAGGGGAACGGTGCGCAAAATATGCTGCTGCGGGGAAAGATCGCAGGTCTCTTCAAAAATCGTTTTTCCCCGGACAGTGACAACGAGCCTTGCGCCGGGCCGGGCGCTGGTTGTGATGGCCCCTGCGTTCAGCGTACCGTCTTTGACGGCAAGGGAAAGGGCGGCTTCCCGGGTTGCGTTTTTTGCTTCGCCGATGCCGGAAATGGGATACCAGACCTGCTTGAAGGTTTTCATTTCCCCCGGCATGATATAGGTGAAATCGGGCTGGTTATCGGTGAACACGCCGGTCATCAGCTCAATGTAGCGGTCGCCGTTGTCGGTAAGGTTCTGGCACCAGGCGCGGCCGAAATCGCCGTCCCCCCAGGTCCACATCTTTTTGCCCACCGAATAATGGTGGTCGGACACTGTTACCGTGCCCGCGTTTGCCGCAAAATCATACCCGCCCAGGAAATCCATCCGGGACTGGCCGCGCATGACCATCACGGAGGTGGGCAGCTTGATGTTGGAAAACCAGGTGGCGTCTGTGCCTTCGCCATAGTCGAAAGGCCTCGCCGTATGAAAAACGCCCTTCATGACCGGAAAGGAGATCACGGCCCGGCGGTCATGGTCGTTGCCGTATTCAACATCCGGCGGGAAGGTGGCTTTGTACCTGGGATGCACCCGTACGGCCAGGTTGTTCCACCACATGAAGGGCAGCGGCGCGTCGGTCCGGTTGTAGACAACAGCTTTGGCTTCCACAATGGAGCTGCCGGGGTACACGGTGATGCCCACCGTGCCGCGCATGCGGTGGAAGGGCTCCGCTTCACCCATCCAGCAGGTTTTCGAGCCGTCGGGATGGGTTTGGAGCGTTGCCTCCGTCGGCATGAAGGTGGTGGGGCGGTGGTGCTGGGGCCAGTTGAATTCCACGCCGCCGGACACCCAGGGCCCGGCCAGGCCCACCATGGCGGGCTTGATGACGGTGTTTTGATAAATGAATTCATAACCGTTGTGCTTTGCTTTGGCGCCGTGTATCTTTCCGCCCAGTTCCGGCAGCAAGACCACTTCGATGTACTCATTCTCCAGGGTCACGGCGTCATAAGCCTTGTCCACCGCCTGGTTGGACAGCTTATCGGTATAAGGAAGGGGATACACCCGCCCCGTTGCGCCCTGGTAAGCTTTCTTTTCCAGGAAAAAGGGCAGCTCGTTGGGTGTGCCCGGCACATAGGTTGGAATAATCAGGGGCTTGCGGGTCATTTGGACAGGCATAGGACATCTCCTTGTCTTTTTATTACAGCATGCGGTGAAGGGGAACAGGCGGACAGAGGGCCTCTTCCTGCCCGTCAAGCAGCGGGTACATCCTGCGGGCAAAATCTTCGCACGCCTTGACAACTTCCTCATAGGGGCGGTTGCACACATCGATGAGGCCGATGTTGTAGCATTCGCCGTCAAAGCGGCCCAGAAGGGGCTGGTCGTTATATTCAAAATAATGGATGCCCACAAGGTTCCGGCTCTTGGTGGCCTGCTCGCTGTAGTAGCGCATGGCACAGGCTCTTTGCCGCACATTATCCGCGTACAAAAGGCCAAAGGCATCAAGGCCGCTGTCCTTTGCGCCGATATGCCACTCCCCCACCATCATCGGCATATCAAGGGACGCCCCCATGGCGCCGGCTGCCGTCGCGGGCTCCGCGGCATAGCGGTTGAAAGAAAACACATCAAAATAATCCGGCTTTGCGCCCAGCAATTTTGGGGAGGGATGGCTGTACCGCATGCCAAGATTCAGATGGTTGGGGTCCGCCCGGCGCAAAGCACTGCTGACGGTGCGCCCATATGCCTCCACCAGCTCTTTGTGAAAAGCGGCGAAATCCTCCCGGCTTCCGGCGGTCTTTTCATCCAGGCCGGCCGCGGGAACAAGAAGGCCGTCAAAACCGCCGTATTGGGTCCCCCAGGCCCTGTTGAGGCTATGGATGTCTCCGTACTTCCTGCGCATGCGGTCAATGAATGCGTATTTGGAGGCCAGGGGCTGGGCGCTGGCCATCAGCCGTTCGGTTAGATTAATATCGGCAAAGAACCATTCCGGCTCATTGGTGACGAAATAGCCGATCAAAAAAGGGTCATCCTTTAGCGGGGCCAGCTCTTTTTGCGCGAACGCATCGCACCGCTCACGGTATTCCTGGCTGAACACATCGGGGAAATCGCGGAAAATGCGTTTGTCCGTCAGCGGAAAAAACTTCAGCGTCCACACATAGGGGATTTTTGCCCGGGCCAGATAGGCGGCGGTTTCTTCGTCCCCGTACTCGTTGACGCCCACCCCGATGGTGTTGAAGCCCCAGCGCTTCAAACGGGCTGCGTTGATATCCACCCAGGCGTTCCACCAGTCCGGGCCGAAGGCGCGGATCATGTTGGCCCGGGCAAAATTAAACAAGCGGTGCTCTTGAGCGCCCTCCCGGCCGTTGCGCACCACGTATTGGGGGATGCGGTCCGCGCCGGTCCAGGCAGCCGCAAATTCCCCACCGGGATCTGGCAGCCAGTCGTGCAGCGCCTGCAGCCCTTCCGTAAGCCCATAGATGCCCGTGCGGGCACCGTAGCATACGCCGTTGCTGAAAAAGGCATAGCCGTCCGGATCAACAAGCCACCAGCGCCGGCCGTCAAAGTGGGTGCGGAACCAGCCGGTTGCCCCGAACTGCTTTTTGAGCCAGCCGCCATACCCGGACCAGTCCCGGGGATAACCGCCGTCCGTCCGCGCCTGCTGCCGCTGGGAGTGCAGGTACGCTATCATCGCCTGGGGTCCGGAAGCCTTGCCTGCCCATACCCTGTCTTTGCGCTGGCCCAGTTCGTCCACAACGGCCTTGCCCGCCACCTGCGCTTCCGGCGGGGCATCAAGGAGGGCCGCTACGTGCAGGATGACCGTCTCAAGCGCTTCCCCGGCGACCGTAAGCCGCAGGGAGGAAACCTGGGCGCGGGTCATGGGTTTGCCCCGGATGCCCCCCTTGAAAATACCGGGGCGGGGCGGAAGAAAGGCGCTTTGGGCCATCAGTGTTTTTTCGCCGATGGGAAAGGGAACGCTTACGCGGCAGTCCGGCAGCATCCGGTAATGCAGGGATAGAACGGCGCCGGGGGAAGCGGGACTGAAAAACTCCAAGGTGGCAAGAGGCTGCTTTCCGCCTTTTGTTTCCATCTCCAAAACATAGTATTCATAGGCTTCCCAGCCCGCGGGAAGCGGCAATTCCAAAATGACCTGCCCCTCCCTGGCCGCAATGGGAAGGCCGGCATGGCTTTTTTCCCCCTGCTCTTGTACCGGAATGGACGCCGGGGGAATCGCGAGCGGCTGCATGAAATCCCTCCCCTATCAACCCTTATTCAAAGTCTGGCTCCTTGATGGGCGCATTGTAGCATTGGCCTTCATTCTGCCGCAAGACAGATTTCCGGGAAAATTTCCCGGCGAGTTGACACAAGGCTTGCGGGTTGCTATCCTACTTTCGGATAGGGAGGGGACAGGGATGCGGATACCGATCCTGATTGAGCCGTCCTTTGATCAGGCTTCCGTATGGTGCGGACAGATGCGCGCCGGGATCGAGGCGGAAGCCGCCAGAAAAAAATATGAGATTCTGCTCCTTGACGGGCAGCGCTACCGGGAGATCGATGATGGCGTCGTTTTTCCGGAACGGCGGCTGCTTGTGCTGATCGGCACCTCGCCATCCTGGATCCCGCAGGCGCTGGCGTTTTTGCAGGAGCGGCGCGTGGAAGTGATCCTGGCCAGCTACCAGCCGCCGGAGAACATGCTTTTGCGGGGTATTGTGCGGATGGACTATGTTTCAGGCGTTTCCATGCTGCTTCAGTACATGCGCTCCTGCTCAAAAACACGCACGGCGCTGTACGGATGCTGTAAAAATTCCTCTACGGATGAGATCAAGGCAGGCGCGTTCACACGTTTCCTGGCTGCGGAGGGGGACCTTCGCCCGGAAAGCGCCGTGTTTTATAACGATGTGACACTGGCCGAATGCTATGGCGTCTTCCGGGAACAAAGGGAGCGTTTTGACTCGGTGATTTGCGTAAATGATGTGGCTGCGGCGTCTCTTATTACCCATCTTGGGCGCGACGGCGTGCCCGTGCCGGGCAGGCTGTATGTGGCCGGCTTTGGGAACACCGAAATCGCTCGGCTTTTCCGCCCCGGCATCACCATCGCCACGCTGGACCATGAGGCCGTTGGGCGGCAGCTTGTATCGCTGTACACCTACCTGTTCCGCAGCGAAACGGATGCTATGGTAACCGTCCGGGTCAAGTGCCGCCTGAACATCAATGAATCGACGGCCCATACCCCCGCCGTTGCCGGATATATGCCCTCCCTCCCGCTTCCTCAGACCGGAAATGGGAAGGACTTTTATCAGGATGACGAGGTGCGGGCCTTTACCCGTTTGGAAAAGCTGCTGGTTCAGTGTGATGATTTTGATCTGGCCATCCTCCGCGGCCTGATGGCGGAGGAGACGTACGAGGGCCTTGCCGAGCGGCTGGACGCCCCTTTGACGACGCTGCGCTACCGGGTGAAGCGGATGGCGCAATGGGCGGAGGCGGATTCCAGAAGCGGATTGACGGCCTTCCTGCGGGACAACGGATTCGCCGGGCTCATTGTATAAAGGGGAAAAGGATACGCGGCAATTACGCGCCCGCCGGACAGACTCGCCTGCCCGGCGGGCGTTTTCCATATCGTGGGTTTCATTCGGCGGTATACGGAATGTATTGAATATCCGGCAGCCTTTGTCCCGAAAGGACTATGGTTTGTCCGCGTTTGCGCATTTACGGGGCCAAAATCCGGATGCTATAATCAAGGCAGGGTTCGGAGACGAAAACGGCATATGAGAAAGGGAGCAATAAATGAGCAACCTACCGGCCGGGCGCAGCTTGCCAAGATCCAGGCAAAGGCCGCTGTTTCGCAGGATCGTTGAGAGCTGGCAGATATATTTGCTGATCCTACCGGCGATCCTGTACATCTTCTTGTTTTATTATATGCCTATGTCGGGGCTGCAGATCGCCTTTAAGGATTACCGGGTATCCAAGGGCATCTGGGGCAGCAGTTGGGTGGGGTGGAAGTATTTTATCAAGTTTTTCAACTACCCCCACTGCTGGAAGATCATCAGGAACACCTTGGTAATCTCGCTGTATTCCCTGGCAACCTTTCCGCTTTCCATCATCCTTGCGCTTTTTATCAATGAGCTGAACGGATCCCGCTTCAAAAAGACCGTGCAGATGGTGACCTACGCCCCCCACTTCATCTCCACGGTAGTGCTTTGCTCCATGGTGACGCTGTTCCTGAACCGCTCCAACGGGCTGCTGAACAATTTTGCGGAGCTGTTGGGCGGGGCGCGGGTGGATTATCTTGGCACGCCCGCCTACTTTGCCTCCATCTATGTATGGAGCGGCGTATGGCAGGATGTCGGCTGGGGGACCATCATCTATTTGGCCACGCTGTCCGGCGTCTCGCCGGAATTGCACGAGGCGGCGCACATCGACGGCGCCAACCGGCTGCAGGTGATATGGCATGTGAACATCCCTTCCATCATGCCCACCATCATCATCATGCTGATCATGAGCTGCGGGCGGATCCTGACCGTAGGGTTTGAAAAAATCTATCTCTTGCAAAACGCGCTGAACCTGGATGTATCCCAGGTGATTTCCACCTATACCTATGAGATCGGCTTGTTGGGCGCCCAGTACAGCTACTCCACAGCCATCGGCCTGTTTAATACGGTCGTCAACGTTACGCTGCTGGTTATCGTCAATACGGTGGCCAGGTACACGTCCGACGTTTCGCTGTGGTGAGGTGGAAGAAGATGGCTATCAACAGAAAGACAAGAGCCGACAGGGTATTCGATGTTATCAACGTTGTCTTTATGGTGGTTTTACTGGTTGTGATGGTCTATCCCCTGTATTTTATCGTGATCGCATCCATCTCCGATCCCTACATGGTGGCCAAGGGAAAGCTGTTTCTTCTGCCCAGCGGCATTACGCTGGAGGCATACGCCAATACGTTCAAGGAGTCCAGGATCTGGCTCGGCTACCGGAATACCATCTTATATACGGTTCTCGGGACGCTGTTCAGTTTGGTGCTGACCATCCCCAGCGCCTACGGCCTTTCCAAAAAAAAGCTGCCCGGCCGCGCGCTGCTCGGGATATTCTTTCTGATCCCTGTCTATTTCAACGGCGGGCTTATCCCCACCTACCTGCAGATGAAGCAGTACAACATGGTCAACCAGTGGTATTCGCTGATTATGATCGCGGCATCCAGCGTGTACAACATGATCGTGACCCGCGTGTATTTTCAAAGCACGGTGCCGGAGGAGCTGTACGAATCGGCCCGCATCGACGGCGCCAATGAGCTGCGGACGTTTTTCAGCATCGCATTGCCCCTGGCCAAGCCTATTATCGCCGTAATGACGCTGTTTTTTGCCGTGGCCCGCTGGAACGATTATTTCAACGCGTTGGTCTACGTAACAAAAAACAATTATCTGCCATTGCAGATGGTGCTGCGCTCCATCCTGCTCCAAAGCCAGGCGGCGCTGCAGCAGGTGGATACCTCCTCCATGGATGCGGAGGCCATCAAGAACGCGGCCAGGCTTTCCTACATGGCGGAGGCCATGAAGTATGCGCTGATCTTTATTTCCTCCGCGCCGCTGCTGGCGGCATACCCCTTTGTGCAGAAGCATTTTGTCAAGGGAATGCTCATTGGTTCGGTCAAGGGATAAGCGGCGCGTATGCCGTTTCATATATCCAAAACAAAAGGAGGAAGGGTTATGAAGAAGCTTGTAAGCATGTTGCTGGCGCTGTGCATGGTAATGACCGCACCCATGGCGCTGGCCGCCTACAACGACCACACCGACTATTCCCAGTTTCCCCTCATCAAGGAAGGGGAAAGCGTGGCCATCAGCGTGGCCACCAAGCGCAGCGAAAAGTACGGCAACGATCCGGACAAGACCTGGTTCTGGATCTGGAGCGAAAAGGTGACCGGCATCGACTTTGACGTGGAGCAGATCCTGGCCACGGCCATGGGCGAGCGCAAAAGCCTGATGTTTGCCTCCGGGGACCTGCCGGACCTGCTCTTCGGCATCAACCTGAACACCAGCGAACTGGTCCGTTATGGCATGACCGAAGGATTGCTTCTGGACCTGACGCCCTATATCACCAAAGACATTATGCCCAACCTGTGCGCGTGGATCGAAGCCTATCCGGAATCCATCGCCTATTGCACGACGCCGGACGGGAAAATCTACACATTGCCCGGGTATTCCGACTTCTACATCCAGGGGGACGGCCCCAACACCATGCAGATCAACACCGACTGGCTTGCCCAAGCCGGGCTTGAACTGCCCAAAACACTGGACGAATTCACGGCGATGCTGTATAAATTTAAGGAAATGTATCCTGACGCCATCCCGCTTGGCAGCGGCGCGAAGAACGGGGAAAAGACCGCGTACCGCGATCCCCGCAACTACCTGCTCAATGCCTTTGGCTATCTGTGGCCGGATACCTACATCAATCCTATCGGCGCGCAGCCTGCCATCCGCAACGGGGAAGCGGTGATCCCGGCGTATGATCCCAATTTTGTGGAGTTCCTGAAGCTGATGAACGAATACTACACCAACGGCCTGATGGCGGCGGATTTCTTCACCATCGACCAGACCACGGCTTTTGCCCAGCTGGCGGAAGACAAGGTGGGCGCGTATGCCGGCCTGGCCTACCTGGCGCTGCCGGAGCGTGAGGATTTTACCAAGTGGGTCGATACCGTTCCCCTGACAAGCGCTTATAATGAAAGCACCCAGTGGGGCACCCTGAACAAATTCCGTTACGGCTATGTCTCCCTGAGCGCCAAGGTCGATCCTGCCAAGATCGAAACCATCCTGCGCTACCTGGATTATTTCTACAGTGATCTTGGCGGCATGTACCTGTGGTGCGGCCCCTCCAACACCAGCGCGGATACGCTGGGCATCATCGGCGGCTACAAGGTGACGGAAGATAACAGCTACATCTGGGTGGATACCCAGGGCAACAAGATCGACAGCCAGGCCTTTATGGAAGGCCAGGCAGGCAATATGTCGCATGGCTTTGGCAACCGCTCGCACCCCTTGCAGAACAAGGCGGCGTTTGAAGCGGGCGTGACGAACCGCCCGGAGATGCGCAGCTATTACTACGATGCCAACAATATCCTGCCCTACAGCTATGATCCCAATTTCGGCAGCGGCGCGCATCTTTTGAACATCCATCAGAATGTGGAGCCTTACCGGGCATCCTCCTTCCCCATGATCGTCTACTATGACGAGGAGACCACCCTGGAGATTGACGACCTGCATACCGTGCTGGACCCCTACATTGAGTCCGAGGTCGCCAAATTCATCACCGGGGTCCGGGACCTGAGTGAATTCGAACAGTTCCGCAAGGAACTGGAAGGCCTGGGCGTTCAGGACCTGCTTGATGATTACAAGGAGGCGTATGATACATACGTAAGCCTGAACCAATAGCCCAAACGGTGTTCATGCCCCTTCAAGCTGCCCTTTTCGGGGCAGCTTGAAGGCGTTTCTTCCTAAGGATACGGGAAAGGGGAAATGCGTGTGAAGCGGCTGCGCAAAAGCATTCTTATGCGGTATCTGGCCTCCTATACGAGCGTTGTGCTGCTGGTATGCTTTAGCTTGGGCATGCTGCTTTTGATTTTTTCCACAAACCAAATGCTCTCCGCGGAACTGGATATCTACCGCGGCCGTCTTACGGCCGCGGCCAACGATCTGGAACAGCAATTCAAGGCCATGGAAGACATTTTGGTGGACATGAAGACGAAAGTCGTCTACCAGCCCTTTTATCTGATGCGCAACGCCGTGTATGATCTGGAGCTCATCGATGCTTTTTCCCGTTACACAAGCTACACGCCGCTGGCGGAAGAGTACTATTTGTGGTACCGGGAAACGGATGCGGTCTACGGCAGGAGCTCAAGATATTCCTTTGATGTTTTTTCAAAATATGTGATGAAGGGGGCGCCGGAGGAAAGCCTCAGGGGGCTGCTTACGGCCGATATCCCCGTATCCTTTGCCAAAATGCCCGAAAGGCAGGACGCGCTGCTTATTGCCATGCCGCTGCATATCGGCTCCAGGAACGATCCCCAGGGGGCTTGCACCATGCTGTTTTCCGTGCACCTGGACACGCTGTGGCAGCGGATCAAAAACATGGCGGATGTAACGCCCGAAACGGGCATTGCCGTTGCCTATAGGGGGCAGGAAATCGCGGGCGGGCTTGACGGCGGCGCGGAAACGCTCATCGGCATTTCCCAGGAAGGGATGATCTCCCTGGCCATCCCCCGGCCCAGCACGGAGATGTTCAAGCGGCTTAGCTCTTTCCGCAGCTATGCGATCCTGTGCATTGCGGTCATGGCCGTTCTCTTTACGGTGGTGGCCTCCTTTGCGGCATACCGGAACTATATACCCATCAAGCGGCTGCATCAAAAGTTCGGCGAGCCGGGCGGGAAGCAAACCGCCAACGAAATACAGCAGATAGAGGAAACATTAAGCAGGACATTGGAACTGAATAAGCTGTCCCGGCAGCAGATAGACCGGCAGGTGGTGGAATACAACCGCTACCGCGGATGGCTGAAGCAGCAGTTTATGATGATGCTCCTGGCGGGAGAGTATAACGAAGAGTTTGACAGGCGGATGCTGGAAATGGGCTTTGAGATGCCCCATCCGCTGTTTGCTGTTTTGTTTGTCCATATTACGGGGGGCGAGGTCCCGGAGCGCCTGATGGAGCTGATGGAAAGCTTCAGCGATGAGGATATGGTGTTGTACGCGGCGGAGCTGAAGGAAAAGGAGAAGTATGCCGTTCTGGCCAACTTCATGGACAGGGGCGCGCTGCCCGATATTGTGGAGCTTTTGAAGGACGGCTTCCTTGCCAAGGAGCTTGCTGTTTCCATCTATGCAGGCGAAACATGCCAGGGGCTTTCCTCCATTGCCATGGCTGCCTTGAATGCTCTGCGCCTTCAGCCTGTTTATGCCTCCGCCCAAAAGCCGGAAGCGGCAGGCCGGCGGGAGGACAAGGGCGATACCCTTCGGCTGATCACGGCCATTGAAACGGCGGATGAGGAGCGGGCCCTCGACCTGCTCCAGCGGGTCGTCAAGAGCATTGAGACGGAATATCCTTCACATTTGATGCGAGCCTATATGCTCAGCAGCCTGTTCATGCGGATCAACAGCCTGGCCCACCGCAGCGGCATGCCCACCATGGACGGCGAAGGGGACAATGCCTATATGCTTAATGACGCGCAAGCGCTCAAGGGCGAAATCGTGAAGCGGGTGACGGCCATTTGCCGTTTCCTGCGCTTGGAGCAGGCCGACCAGGATCCTTCAGCCAGTGAAAAGATACAGGAATATATCCGTTCCCACGCGCTGGACAGCTCCATCAGCCTTTCCGATGTGGCCGGAGCATTCAATATTTCCACCAAACAGGTGACCCGCATCCTGAAATCCTCCATAGGCATCACCTTCAAGGCCTATCTGATACAGCTGCGCATGGAGGCGGCAAAGCAGCTGCTTGGCAAGCGGGACGCTTCCATCGCGGCCACGGCGGAACGCGTTGGGTATTACAATATATCCCATTTTATCCGAAGCTTCAGGGAATACACGGGGATCACGCCGGGGGAATACAAAAAGTATTTTGAATGATCCTCAAACGGCTCTGATTTTGCCCCCCGCTCAGGGGGGATTCTTTTTTGCTTTGGTCCTGGCCGGGCGGCGGGCATGTACAGTAGACTGGCGCGGTATTATCTGATAAAATAGCCAATATACATCAAGACAAACGAAAAGGGACGGAAATATGAGGAAGAAAAAAATCATCAGGGCCATCCTATTCTTGCTCGTTGCCGCAGTCCTATTTACAGGCGCCGAATTTGCGGTCAACATGCAGATCAAGCCGGTTCCCGATCTGCCGGAGGAATCCTTGAGCACCAGCGGGCTGGATGAACTGGTGTATGCCCTTACGCAGGGGAATGATTCCGGCCTTTTGGAAGAAGCTTTGGTGAATGAGGCCCTGGCTCCGGTGCTTCAATATATCAACGCGAGGTACGACTGTTCCGATTTTCGCGTCAGCGCGCTGATCCGCATGTACCTTTCTTATGAAAACCTGCTGCCGGACAGCACAAAAAAGAATATTGAAGATACTTTGCTGGGTTTTAAATACTGGATGGATCAAACCGGGGACGGCCGGAACGACAGCATGTGCTTCTGGTCGGAAAACCATCAAATCCTTTTTGCCGTCAGCGAGTATCTGGCGGGCACAAAATGGCCGGACAGGGTATTCGCGGCGGATGGGAAAACAGGAAGCCAGCACGCCGACATGGCGAAAAGCAGGATTGAGAGCTGGATGGAACAGCGGTTTTCCTATGGCTTTACGGAATTCTATTCCAACAATTATTATCCGGAAGACATCGCCGCCATGAGCAACCTGTTGCAGTTTTCCAAGGACGGCGCCTTGGTGAACCGCATGAAAATGATCATGGATATTATCTGGTTCGACCTGGCCAGCCAAAGCCACAGGTACGTCGCTGCGGACGGGCGCGTCTATCATATTTTTCTCTCCGCCAGCGGGCGCATGTATGAGGATAACAAGGCAAGCGACGATCTGGGGAACCGGCTTCGCAAATACATTGACTTCATTGTCCAGCCGGACAGCACGGACGATTGGCAGGATAGCAGGAACAGCTTTTTCAACAGCTTCCGCCTGACGGTGAACGCGGGGTACTATCAGGTGCCGGAGGTGATCAAAGCCATTTTTGACGACGACGCGCCGCGCGTGATCAAATCCTCCCAGTCGCTTGATGTTTCGGAGCTGAAAAACGAAAACCTGCTGGGCCTTGACGACAATCAGATCATGATGCAGCTGAACATGGAGGCGTTCACCGACAGTGAGGTGATTGGCAATACATTGCGCTACATGACCAAAAACCATATGTTCCAGAACAGCTTCCTGAATGACTTCAAGATGGTCAACCTCAGTTTGCTGAAATGGACGGGCCTGATCGGCCCTGTCAGCAAGCTATTGAATCCGGCCACCAACGGCGTGGCGATCCAGCGGGCCAATGTATACACCTATAAAACCCGGGATTACGCCATGTCCACGGCGCAAAACTACCATCCCGGGGACTATGGCGATCAGCAGCATATTTTTACCGCCAATTTGTCCAACGACCTGTCGGTTTTCATCACACAGCCGGCCAGGGTGCCGGAAAGAGGGTCCACGCCGAATTACTGGGTGGGCAACGGCAGGAATCCCTATGCCATGCAGGAAAAAAACGTGAACATTTCCATCTTTGATGTGCCCCAGAGCCCGGGGCTCATGGAACCGCACGTTGTAAAATACACCCATGCCTATTTCCCGGTCCAATATTTTGACGAGACGGATGAAAGCAGGCTGGCGGACGGCTACATTTTCGGCAGGAAAGGGGATACCTATATCGCGCTGATCGGCAGCGGGCCGCTGCTTTTTGCGGACTTTGACCCGGGCGACGCCAAACAGGCGGCAAATGCCGCGAGGATCAATAAAAACCTTGTGCAGAGATATGACCTGACCTTGAAGGAAGGAAAGTATCAAAGCTGGATTACCGAAGTCTCCTGTGAAAGCGATGAGGGAAGTTTTGCGGCCTTCAAGCAGAGGATCCTGGGCAACCCGGTATCCTTCCTAGGCACAACGGTGGAGTACAAAACAAACGGCGCCGCGCTGCGCAGTGAATACAAGAAGCAGTTCACCGTTGATTCCGTGGCGGTTGCGGTGGACTATGGCCGGTACGAGAATGATTATATTCCGGGAGGCATCCTGCCCAGGAAGATTGAGGCCATTGAATACCGCTTCCGGGAGAGCGGCTTGCTGCTGAATTATTTTGAAAATATCAGGCGCGCCGAATAGGGCGGGCGCCGTTACCCAATGTTGCCGCGTATCGGCTGCGCCGCGTGCCGCCGCCGTTTACGCGGAGCATTTCACAGAGGGTGTGGGAAAGCAGGATGATTCCGCCGTTCCGCGGAAGGGTATTTAAATAGTGCGCCGTTTATGCGGGAAGGGAAAGCTTTTGACCCGCATTTGTGGTATGATGGCGGCGGCAGCAAATTGCGGCTTGATAGGGAGGGAAAGACATGAAATGGCTTTTGCGGGAGGAAAGAAGCAGCATCCTCTATTCGGCTATCTTGATGATCCTGCTGGGAATCGTGTTAGCTATATTTCCCCAGATGACCATGCGGGTGATCGGATATATCCTGGGAGGCGTTCTTGTGTGCTTTGGCGTGGTTCAGACGGTGCGCTATTTTGCCAGTGCCCAGCAGCTTGACCTGTTCCGGCACACGCTTTTGTTGGGGCTGCTTTCACTGACCCTGGGGATTGTGGCGCTGGTTGGCCCGGAAGTGGTGCTGTCCGTCCTGCCCTTCCTTTTCGGCCTGGTGGTGCTGGTGGGCAGCTTTATGAAGGTGCAGTATGCCCTGAACCTGAAGCGGGCGGGATACGCGCGCTGGTGGGGGATCCTGGTCATGGCGCTGGCCGCCATGATCCTGGGCATTTTGATCCTTGCGGATCCTTTTGGCGCCATGGCCGTGACGGTCATGTTTATCGGGATCAGTTTGATCGCAGGCGGCGTGACCGACATCTGGACGTACACCAGGCTTGTCCGCCTGATGAAGCAGATACCTGGGAAATAGGAATGGGCGGTAGGTGCGCAGGAACTGCTCTTATGCTTTTTGCTGGAAAATCAGGTGCAATTTGTATGGAGAATGACGCTTGACAGGCTTCCTTGCGGATGCTTACAATATACCGGGATTCATAAACAATATATAGGCATGGATTGAGACATGATCCCTTGATATACGCCGCAAAGAGAGCCGCCGGCAGGTGAAAGGCGGACGGGTATACCGCCGTGATTCTCCCTCATGAGCTGGCATCTAAACGCGTTTCTACGCAAGTAAGACTGCCCGGAAGGCCCCGTTATCAGGCCGTGCAGCGCAAGCTGCCGAAAGCGGCCCTTTGGGCAATCGGTGTGGTACCACGGAGCGAAATCTCCGCCTCTGAATTTCAGGGGCGGTTTTTTATATAAGCATTCATTGGGGAGGGTGGTATCATGAACGGGATTCTTGTGATGGTGATCGCTATCGCCGTGCTGGGCGGAGCCTACCTGGTCTATGGCAGGTGGCTGGCGAACAAGTGGGGGATCGATCCCAAGGCAAAAACGCCGGCCTATGAGATGGAGGACGGCGTGGACTATGTGCCCGCCAGCCCGGAGGTGGTATTTGGCCACCAGTTTGCCTCCATTGCAGGCGCGGGACCCATCAACGGCCCGATCCAGGCGGCTGTCTTCGGCTGGGTTCCGGTGCTGCTGTGGATACTGATCGGCGGTGTGTTTTTCGGGGCCGTGCAGGATTTTGCGGCCATGTACGCTTCTGTTAGGAACAAGGGGCGGACCATTGGGTATATCATTGAGCGGTATATCGGCAAAATGGGCAAGAAATTGTTTTTGCTGTTCTGCTGGCTGTTTTGCATTCTTGTGGTAGCGGCCTTTGGCGATGTGGTGGCCGGCACCTTCAACGGATTTTCCAAGGCGGCGGATGGGACGGCGGTAAAAATCATCGCCAACGGCTCTGTTGCCACCACCTCCATGATCTTCATTCTGGAGGCTGTGGGGCTGGGCATGCTTTTGCGCTATGGCAAGCTGAACAAATGGGCCAACACGGCTATTGCGGTAGGGCTGCTGGTAGTGGCCGTCTTCATCGGCTTGAGCGCGCCGGTCTTTGTTCCCCAGGGCACGTGGCATATCATTGTGTTCCTGTATGTGCTGCTGGCATCGGTGATCCCCATCTGGGCGCTGCTTCAGCCCCGGGATTATCTGAACAGCTACCTCCTGGTGGCCATGATCGCCGCGGCGGTTGTGGGCGTTTTCTTTGCGAATCCCACCATCAACCTTCCCGCGTTTACCGCCTTTACCGTCAAGGGGCAGCCGCTTTTTCCCATGCTGTTCGTTACCATTGCCTGCGGCGCCGTTTCCGGTTTCCATTCCCTGGTGTCTTCCGGCACATCCTCCAAGCAGATCAAGAATGAAAGGCATATGCTGCCCATTTCCTTTGGGGCGATGCTTATGGAGAGTTTGCTGGCCGTGATCGCGCTGATCGCCGTGGCTTCCTTTGCCACGGGCGCGGCCGCGCAGCAGGGATATGTCACCCCGCCGCAGGTCTTTGCCGGAGCGATCGCCAACTTCCTGACCACCTTGGGGCTTCCCAAGGATACCATTTTTACATTGATCAATCTGGCCGTATCCGCCTTCGCCCTTACCTCCCTGGATTCCGTGGCGCGCGTTGGCCGTCTGTCCTTTCAGGAGCTTTTCCAGGACGCGGATGCCGGGGAGATGGGATCTGTGCGCAAGGTGCTGACAAACAAGTACTTTGCGACCGTCATCACCCTGGCGGTGGCTTATGTGCTGGCCAAGGCGGGCTATTCGGCGATATGGCCGCTTTTCGGTTCGGCCAATCAGCTGCTTTCCGTATTGTCCTTCATTGCCTGCGCGGTGTTCCTCAAGCGGACGAAGCGGGCAAGCGGCATGCTGTACGTTCCCATTGCCGTGATGATGGCCGTTACGTTCACAGCCCTGGTCATCAAGATCACCCAGCTGTGCGGCGGCCTGTTTGCAGGCACCAGCGCCAACGCTTTTGCGGACGGGCTCCAGTTGGTGTTTGCCGTTCTGGTGCTGGGGCTGGGCGTATGCGTTGCCCTGCAGGGGATCAAATCCCTGTTTGCCAAAAAGGCGGCGGAGCCCGCTGCGCTGTAGCGCTGCGGGAGCACATACCGACAAACAACGCCCCTTCCCCGGCCATGCCGGGGAAGGGGCGTTTGAACGAATCGGGGAGAAAGAACGGTTACTCCGCCAGCCCCTTTTCCTTGAGGAAGTCTGCGGCCACGGTTTCGACATCCTGGCCTTCCACATCGATCTTGTAGTTGAGCTCCGTCATGGCCGCGTCATCGATGAGGCCGGCCAGGGAATTCAGGACATCCGTGAGCTCCGGGTACTTTTCCAGCGTCCCGGCGCGGATGATGGGAGCGGCATAGTAGGGCGGGAAGAAGCCCTTGTCATCCACAAGCACCTTCAAATTGTACTGGCGGATGGGGCCGTCGGTGGAGAAGGCGTCGGTGACGTCCATATCGCCGTTGCCGATGGCCTGGTACTTCAGGGAAACGTTCATCTTTTTGGGTTCGCCTTTGAAGGCCATACCGTATGTCTCCACCAGCCCGTCAAAGCCGTCCTGGCGGTTGAAGAACTCGTGCTCCGCGCCGAACACCAGGTTTTCGGAGATCTTGGCCAGGTCGCTGTAGGTCTCCACGCCGTACTGTTGGTAGACCGCGTCGGTCACGGCCAGGGTGTAGGTATTGTTGAAGCCGAAGGGCGCAAGCCAGGTGATGCCGAACTGATTCTGAAATTCTTCGGAAACCACCCGGTAGGCCTCGTCCGGGTCGGAGATGACATCCATTTTCAGCTGGGCGGTAAGGCCCGTGCCGGTGTATTCGGGGTAGATGTCGATATCGCCTTTTTTGATGGCCTCAAAGTTGACGAAGGTGCCGCCCATGTTCAGCTTGCGGTTGACCCGGAGGTCGGTTTTGGCTTCAATCAGCTGCGCCATCATTTCACCCAGCACAATGTTTTCACCGAAATCCTTGGAACCGATGGTGACGGTCCCCTGGGCAAGCCCGCTGACGCTGAACACCATCAGCAGCGACGCTGTAAGCAGCGCGAGTACGATCTTTTTCATGTGGTTCATTTTTTGTCCTCCTTTTTATATGTTAACCCTGCTTTGACAGCCGCTTTTCCACCTTTGTCATCAGGTAGTCAAAAAGCAGCGCCATCAAAACCACAGGCAGGGCGCCTAAGAGTATGCGGTCCAGTTTTCTTGTCTGGATACCGCGGTAGATGGGGTATCCCAGCCCGCCCGCGCCGATCAAGACCCCCATGACCGCGATGGAGAGGGAGTTGACCAGGGCGATCTTGATCCCCGAAAAGATCAGGGGGAAGGACAGGGGCAGCTCCACCCTGAAAAGCCGCTGGAGCCTGGACATGCCCATGCCCCGGGCGGCATCCTTCACGGCTTCGGATACGCCGCAGAGGCCTGTGTGGGTGTTGCGCATAATGGGCAGCAGGCCGTACAGCACCAGCCCCGCGATCATGGTGGTATTGCCCAGGCCGAACAAAATCATCAGCATGGACAAAAGCGCCAGGGAAGGAATGGTTTGAATGGTTTCGGCCAGGCCCATCAAAAAGGGAGCGGTAAACTTGACCCAATAGGCAACAACACCCAGGATCACGCCAATAGCGACAGCGATCCCCATGGCGATGAGCACGATGTACATATGTTCCAGGATCAGGGGAAACAGCGTGGACAGCTTCATGCGCTCCGCCCCCTTAATCCCTTTGGCGTCAGCGCCTTTTGGGCCATGCCGATGAGACCGGAGGCCGCAAAGGCCAGGATGGCTGAAGGCACGGCGCCCGCCAGGATGTATTGGATGTTATAGGTGGAAAGCCCCGTCCAGATCAGGTCGCCCAGCCCGCCGGCACCGATCAGCCCGGCCAGGGTGGCCCAGCTCAAAATATAGACGGTGGAGATGCGGATACCGCTTATGATGGCGGGCAGGCTGAGGGGCAGCTCCACTTTGAACAAAATCTGCATGGGCGTCATGCCGATGCCTTTTGCGGCCTCGATATAGGCATTATCCACCTGAATGATACCGGTGTAGGTATTGCGCAGGATGGGCAGGATGGCGTACAAAGACAATACCACCAGCGCCGGCAGCATGCCGATGCCAAAAAGCAGCAGCGCGAACCCCAGCATCACCAGGCCGGGAATGGTTTGAATCATGCCCGCAAGAGCCAGCATGGGCCCCGCCAGCTTTTTGTGGCGCGTGAGGAAGATGCCCAGGGGAATGGAGATCAGGATGCCGATGAGCACG
This sequence comes from Bacillota bacterium, assembly GCA_023459275.1. Classification (GTDB taxonomy): domain Bacteria; phylum Bacillota; class Clostridia; order Christensenellales; family Aristaeellaceae; genus JAEWAH01. The sequence continues at coordinate 54,087 of JAEWVC010000056.1, forward strand.
GAAACGCCCACCAGCTCCAAGTGCCGGCTGAGGCTGCGCAGGATCTCCCACCGGTTTTTGGCAAGAAATGTCCAAAAGCTCACGACGGCATCTCCCCCCACAGCGCCTCACCCAGGGCCTTGGCGGTACTGGTCCTTGTGATGATGCCGGCCACCGTTTGATCCCCGTTGAGCACCACCACATAATTGGCGGCGGAGGACAAAAGCTTGTCAAAGGCTTCACGCGCATCATCACTTTTTTGCACAGTGGGCACATCCTTGGTAACCAGTTCGCCGATCTCCCGCCCGGCCTTGCCTTGGGCGCGGATGGTTTCGATCCATACGGTGCCAAGGTAGGCATCGTTCTCATCCAATACGATAAGGGAATTCACATCCCGGCGCTGCATGATGTCAATGCACTCCAGGGTATGGGCGGTCTTTTGCACCTTGTACACCCTTTTGCGCATAAAATCTTCGGCGGTAAGCCGGACGCCGCCCGGTTCATTTTCCATATGGCGCCCCAGAAAGCTGCGCACAATGGGCGCGGCGGGGCTTTTCAGCATTTCCTCCGGGGAAGCCTTTTGCACGATCCTTCCCCCGTCCATAAAGACAATGGTGTCCGCCAGGCGCAGCGCCTCCTCCATGTCGTGGGTCACGAACACGATGGTCTTTTTCAGTTTCCGCTGGATGCGCTTGATCTCTTCCTGCAGGGAATCCCTGGTGATGGGGTCCAGCGCGCCGAAAGGTTCATCCATCAGCACGATGGGCGGGGAGGCCGCCAGCGCCCGCAGTACGCCGATGCGCTGCTGCTGCCCGCCGGAAAGCTCCGACGGGTATTTGTGGGCATACTGGTCGTAGGGCATGCTGACAAGCTCCAAAAGCGAGCGTACCGTCTGCTGCCATTTTTCTTTGGGCTGTTTTAATAGCTTTGGCACGACCGCGATATTCTGTTCAACCGTCATATTGGGGAAAAGCCCGATCTGCTGGATCACATAACCGATGGTGCGGCGAAGGGCTACCGGGTCCTGTTCCCTGATGTCTTTCCCGCCGATGCGTATGGTTCCGCGCTCCGCCTCGATCAGGCGGTTGATGGCTTTCAGCGTGGTGGTCTTGCCGCAGCCGCTGGGGCCGATCAATACAACAAACTCCCCTTCCTCCACATGAAGGCTCAAGTCGTTAAGGATCAAGCTGCGGCCGTAGCTTTTATATACGTGTTCGAATTCGATCATCCCATCATCCTTTCATTATAAATACATGCTGCCGTGAGAATGTAACAACTCAATTATAAATAATAAGTTGTCAGTTGTCAACCGATTCGGGCGGATTCGGCAAAAGCACACAAGAAAAGATAAGCGTCGGCAGAAAATCCGGCGGCCCTTTTGGGACCGGATGGCTTTGAGGCAAGCAATGCATCAACAGCACATAAAAAATGCATAAATGCAAGAATAGATGTCCAATATGGTCACAAAACCAATTGACGCAGCAGGGCGTTATGCTGTATACTATAAAAAATTGATGGGGAGGTATAATCTGGTATAAAGAAAATGGCGAGCATTCTGCTGGCGTTTTTGCTGGTAATGGGCATGGCTGCTTCTGCATTGGCCGCCGATTACAAGATCGCCATCCTGACAGGCACCACAACCCAGGGCGAGGAGGAATTCCGTGCCGCCGAAAAACTGAAGGCTGAGTATCCTGACATCGTGATCACCGATACGTATCCGGACAACTTCTCTTCCGAAGTGGAAACCACCATCGGCAAGGTGCTGCAGTTCGCGGCCGATCCCACCGTGAAGGCCATCATCTTCGTGCAGGCCGTGCAGGGTTCCACCGCCGCCTTCACCCAGATCAAGAATGAGCTGGGCCGCGATGATATCCTTCTTATCGCGGGTGTTCCCGCCGAAGACCCCGCCGATATCGCCGGCGCCGCGGACATCGTGCTGGGCGTGGATGAAATCAACGGCGGATACCAGATCGTGGATACTATCAAGGAATGGGGCTGCGATGTGCTGGTGCACTATTCCTTCGCCCGCCACATGAGCTATGAGACCATCGTGGCCCGTTACAACATCCTCACCGAAGAGTGCGAAGACGCCGGCATCGAGCTGGTGTTCCGCAGCGCGCCCGATCCCACCGGCGATGCCGGCATGACCGGCGCCCAGAACTTCATCCTGGAGGATGTGCCCCTGGTGATGCAGGAATACGCTGGCAAGAAGGTTGCCTTCTTCACCACCAACTGTGGCATGCAGGAGCCTTTGCAGGCGGCCATCCTGGACCAGCCCAACGCTTATTATCCGCTGCCCTGCTGCCCCAGCCCCTTCCACGGCTTCCCGGCTTCCCTGAGCCTGGCGGTTGCCCCGGAAGACTACGGCGACATTGACTCCTATCTGAAAAAGACCGCGGAAGTGCTGGCTGCCCATGATGCCCTGGGCCGTTACTCCACCTGGGCCGTGCCCATGAACATGACCATGATCTATGGCGGCTTTGAATATGCCAAGGCCTATATTGAGAGCCAGTTCACCGATAAGGCCGATGCGGCGCAGCTCCAGGCCGCCGTGGCCAAGGCTGCCGGCTATGATGTTTCCCTGTCCTCCTATGTGGACAGCGACGGCAAGGAAGTAACCAACTATTACATGCTGCTGCTGGATAACATCGACTTCCACGACTATTACACCAAATAGGATACGGCGTGACCATAAAAAGGCCCGCCCGCTTTACGGCGAGCGGGCCTTTTGCTGGAGGTACCCCCGGAATGATTTGCGAAGCCTGGGAGGGAGCCTGCTTGCCATCGGAATATGTGCTGGAAATGAACCATATCACCAAGGAGTACGGCCAGAACACCGTACTGAAGGATGTATCCCTGCGCGTGCGGCCCGGGGAGATTCACGCGCTTTTGGGAGAAAACGGGGCCGGGAAATCCACTCTGATGAATATCCTTTTTGGCATGCCCGTGATCCACGCTACCGGCGGCTACCAGGGTGAGGTGCTGCTGGACGGCACTGCCACCCACATCCTTTCGCCGCAGCATGCCATGGTCCAGGGTATCGGCATGGTCCATCAGGAGTTTATGCTGATCCCCGGGTTCACCATTACGGAAAACATCAAGCTTAACCGGGAGACCGCAAGGAAGAATGCAGTCAGCCGCATCTTCGGGCCGGAGATGGAAATGCTGGACATGGCGGCCATGCGCGCAGATGCCCGCAAGGCGCTTGCCAGCGTGGGCATCGGCGTCAGCGAGGATACGCGCGTCCGGGGCCTGCCGGTGGGGTATATGCAGTTTGTGGAAATCGCCCGGGAGATCGACAAGAAAGGCATCCGCCTGCTGGTGTTTGACGAACCCACCGCCGTTCTCACCGAGGGAGAGGCCCAACAGCTGATCTCCGTCATGAAGGATATTGCAGCCAGGAATATCGCCATCATTTTTATCACGCACCGCCTGGACGAGGTAATGAAGGCTGCGGATACCATTACCATCCTCCGGGACGGCAGGCTGGCGGCCGTTCGCGACAAAAGGGAAACCTCCCTTACGGAGATGGCGTCGCTGATGATTGGCCGGGGCGAGGAGGCCGTGCTCCATGCCGAGGACAAGGGGGAACGCGGCCGCGGGGCCGTCGCTTTGAAGGTGCGTGACCTCCGGGTGGATATGCCGGGAGAAGCGGTGCATGGCATCGATCTGGATGTATATGAGGGGGAGATCCTGGGTATCGGCGGCCTGGCGGGGCAGGGCAAGGTAGGTCTCCCCAATGGCATCATGGGGCTGTATCCCGCCTCCGGCCAGGTAGAGCTTTTTGGCGATCCCCTGCCACTCAACGATGCCAAAACAGCCTTGAAACGCGGCTTGGCCATGGTTTCGGAGGACAGGCGCGGCGTGGGCCTGCTGCTGGACCAGGCCATAGAGGACAACATCGCTTTCAACGCCATGCAGGTAAGGGGCGACTTTCTGACGGGGCCCAAATTTATGCGGCTGCGCAAGAGCAAGGCGATCCGCAGCTATGCCAAAAAGATGATCACGGAGCTGGACATCCGCTGCCAGTCGCCCGCCCAGCATGCCGGTACGCTCTCGGGCGGCAACCAGCAGAAGGTATGCGTAGCCCGGGCATTGGCCTTGAAGCCCAGATTTTTGTTCGTGTCGGAACCCACCCGGGGCATTGATATCGGCGCCAAGCAGCTTGTGCTTACGACGCTGGCAAAGCTTAACCGGGAGACTGGGCTGACCATTGTGATGGTGTCCTCAGAGCTGATGGAATTGCGTTCCGTCTGTGACAGGATCGCCATCGTGGCCGAGGGGAAAATAGCCAGCATACTAAAGCCGGACAGCCCCGACGCAAGCTTTGGCCTTGCCATGTCCGGCCTGAAGGCGGAAGGGGGCGAGACGGCATGAAGAAAAAGCATACAAAGACCCGGTGGGCCCTATCAGGCGCGCTGGTCTTTTTGTCCGTTGCCATGGTGGCCGCAGGCATTGCCGGCTACTGGATGCGCGGCGGAAGCTTTGCAAGGGCAGCGCTTGAACAAATGCGCATCCATGCGGTGATGCGCACCGCGGCAGGTGCCTTGATTGACGAGATCGCCCTGGCGGCCAAGAAGGTGGCCAGGGAGTATGCGGACGCCAATAAATACAGCCGCAACCAGCGTTCCGCCTATGCTTCCGAGAAGGAGCAGGAGGCACGGCTTGAGGCCGAAAAGCAGTTCGTGCATTTTGAAGGCATGGATACAGCCGGGGTACAGGCGCAGATCCTTGGGCTGGAGGGGGTGCAAAGAGCCTATGGCGAGCAGGAAGCCGCCGAAAAGACTGCCTACGCGCAGCAGGCCCTGGCACTGCAGCCGGATACGGAAAGCCTTAATGAAACCGGCGTGGGCGATGCGGAGATGCTGGACGAAGCGGACCTGCAAACCGAGGAGCAGACGGTGGATTATTCCGGCTTCAAGCCCAGCGAGGCGCTGCTTGCCCTGGGTGCCCGGGTGGATGGTGCTTACGAGACGCTGGGCGCGGAGCTGACCGCCCTGTTGCCGGGCCTTACTGACAAGATGCTGGAAAACCTGAAGAAGCCGATGCTGGCGTTGGTCTATGTCTATGGTTCCGGATTTGAAGAGCAGTATGACCGGTATGCGGCCATGGACGGCGAAATGATCTTTTCTTCGGATGAAAAGCTGCAGATGACGCTGGCGCGCCGGGGTGACGACCTTATCACCGTGGGCATCGGGCTCATCCTGCTGGCCCTGACCATTTTTTTCTACGGGACGCTGGTAGCCAAAATGGGCGTGCCCAGACTGGTAATTTTGGCATTCTTTGTGCTTCTTTGTGTCCTGGCCGGGCTGTATGGCATTTCCGTCCCAAGCATGATCGGAAATGTATTGAAGCGCACAGGCATGTTTGGCGTGCTGGCGCTGGCGATGCTGCCGGGCATCCAGTCCGGCATCAGCCTGAATATGGGCATGACGGCCGGCATTATTGGCGGACTTTTGTCCACCCTCATCGCCTTGGAATACAACATGACAGGGTGGGGCGCATTCGCTTTTTCAGTGGCTGTAGGATGCCTTTTCGCCATTCCGGTGGGCTGGCTGTACTCCAAGCTGCTCAACAGGCTCAAGGGCAACGAGATGACGGTTTCCACCTATGTGGGCTATTCCTTTGTTTCGCTGATGTCCATTGCCTGGATGCTGCTGCCCTTTAAAAACCCGAAGATCACCTGGGCCCTGGGGACGGGCCTGCGCGTGATGCACAACATGAGCGGGTCCTTCGGCTCCATCCTCAATAATCTGTGGTCTTTCAAGCTTTTCGGCGCTACGGTGCCTACGGGTCTGCTGCTTTTTTTCCTGCTGTGCTGCGGTATCATGTGGCTGTTCTCCAAATCAAAGACGGGCACAGCCATGATCGCTGCCGGCGCCAACCCCAGGTTTGCGGAAGCGGCGGGCATCAATGTGGACAGGATGCGCACCATTGGCACCACCATCTCCACGGTGATTGCGGCGGTGGGAATCATCGTGTATTCCCAAAGTTTCGGTTTTATGCAGCTGTACAGCGGCCCCAGGCAGATGGGTTTCATCGCCGCCAGCGCCATTTTGATCGGCGGCGCCAGCGTTACCAAGGCCAAGGTGTCCCATGTGATCCTGGGTACGTTTCTGTTCCAGGGCGTGCTGGCGCTGGGCATCCAGGTGGCCAATGCCGCGGTTTCGGAAGGCGGCCTGTCGGAAGTGATGCGCATCTTGATTTCCAACGGCATCATCCTCTACGCGCTGACCCAATCGGGAGGTGAAACTCGTGCCTGACGCAAGCTTTTTCAAGCGTATGGGCCGCGGCCTGAAGGCGAATATGCGGGAATACGTTGTAACCTACATCTTCCTGTTTTTAAGCGTTTTGTTTGTGATTTATTCGGGGCGGCCCATGACGGATATCTTCTATCAGCTTTTGAGCCGGCTGACCCGGAACCTGTTTATTGTGCTGGCGCTCATCATCCCCATCGTGGCGGGCATGGGCATCAACTTTGCCATCACCATTGGCGCCATGGCGGCCCAGATCGGCCTCCTGCTGGTAATCAACTGGGGCGTCACCGGTTTGGGCGGACTTGCGCTGGCCGCGGCTATCACCATGCCTCTGGCGGGCGGGTTCGGCTTTCTGATTGGCTCCATGCTCAACAAGATGAAGGGACAGGAGACCATCGGCTCCATGATCCTGGGCTTTTTCGCCAACGGTGCCTATCAGCTGCTGTTTTTGTTCGTGTTCGGCAAGCTGATCCCGCTGAATGCCAATGTGACCATCGTGGGCGCTACGGGTGTTGCCAATACCCTGAACCTGACGGGATCGGTAGGGCTGCTCTCCGTGATGGACAACGTGGTGAGGGTCTCCTTTTCCCAGGCGCTGTACGGCGTCTCCGCGCTGGTCCTGGCGGGTGCCATCGGGCTGTATTTTTTCAAAAAGCTGCCTCTTGGGCGCATGGCGGTGATGTCGGCCATGGCTGTTATCCTCCCGCTTATATATCAGATCCCGGCGGTATACGCGAGCCTCAAGCAGCTTACCGTGCCACTGTTCACCTTCGGTGTCATCGCGCTTTTGTGCCTGTTTAATGTGGTCATCATGCGGACCCGGCTGGGGCAGAAGTTCCGGGCCGTAGGCCAGAGCAGGACGGTGGCCAACGCCGCGGGCATCAACGTTAACCGTGTGCGCATCATTGCCATTATGATGTCCACCATTCTGGCGGGATGGGGTCAAATCATCTTCATACAAAATCTTGGCACCCTGCAGACCTATGCCGCCCATGAAATGGTGGGCCTGTACGCCGGAGCGGCCATCCTGGTGGGCGGAGCATCCATCGACAAGGCCACCAACGGGCAGGCCATCATTGGCTGTGTGCTGTTTCATACGCTGTTTGTGGTGGCCCAGGATGCCGGCAGAAACATGTTCGGCGATCCTAACATCGGGGAATTTTTCCGTGTGTTCCTGTGCTATGGCGTCATTGCTCTGGCGCTGGTCATGTATGCCTGGCGCGGCGCGGCCGCCAAAAATGGCGCAAGCCGTGTGCTGCGCAGGCAGGCCGGCAGATAGCCTTTGTAAGGGAAAAGCGCCCGGAGGATAGCCTCCGGACGCTTTTTCAATGGTGCTACGGATGGTAAAACACCTGCACCATGCCGTTTTCCCCCGTGCGGCCGTCGGCTACCATGCGCATCAGCGGGGCCATGGATTCATTCCAGCGCATCACCACCGGACTTTCGTTCTGGACCTTGGCGGCATAGGCCGCGTTTTCGCATTCGTAATAGCCGAACAGTTCATCCCCCACGTTCCAGATGGTATAGTTGTGGATGCCCGCCGCGTTTAGCAGCGCCGTCATTTCCGGCCAGATTTCCGCATGGCGGCGCTTGTATTCCGCAAGCTTTCCGGGCAGCACAACGGCTTTCCATGCAAAGCGTTCCATAGGCCTTCCTCCCGTACATATGGTTTTCCTTAGTGATACACGCAAAGAGGCGGCCTGTCAATAAAAAGTTGTGCTTGGTATTGACAGGGATACCCTTTGCCCCTAAGCTTTAGACGGGAGGGGAAACCATGCGGCTGTTTGTGGGTGTTGGCCTTGACAAGGAAATGCGCGGCGCGCTGTGGGCCGCGGCGGAGGGAGCGCGCAAGCTTTTCCCCGGCCGGTATGCCGATCAGGATAATTACCATATCACGCTGCAATTTATTGGCCAGGCGGAGGAAGCGGCGGTTCCCGGGATCAAAGGGGCCATAGCGGAGGCGGCAACGGGTACGGAGCCCTTTTCCATTGCGCTGGACGGGCTTTCCTACTTCCGGCGCCCGCAGGATGCCGTGCTTTTTTGCGGCCTTAAGGAAGCTCCGCCCCTTGAGCGTCTGGCGCTGGACGTCCGGCAGGAGCTGAAAAAGGCGGGCGTTCCCTTGGAGGAGGAAAATTTCCATCCCCATATCACCCTGGCGCGCCAGGCACGGATCGATCCTTACGCGCTTGCGCAGGTGCGCGTGGCGGCCGCTTTCCAGCAGGTGCGGGAGGTTACGCTGTTTGAAAGCCGGCGGGTTATGGAACGGCTGCGGTATATGCCCCTTTACGTTTGCCCGCTGGAGAAATCGGGTACATAGAATGATGATTCCCAAAATACACATGTAGAAAGGCGGGAGGCCCTTGAACCACGAACATCATGAAGGATGCGGCCATCACCATGCCCAGGGGGAAAGCTGCAACTGCGGCCACGAACATCAACACGGGGAAAGCTGCAACTGCGGCCACGAACATCAACACGGGGAAAGCTGCGGCTGCGGCCACGAACATCAACACGGGGAAAGCTGCGGCTGCGGCCATGAACACGCGCACGTATCCCCGGAAAACAGCGGGATGACCAATGAGCAGGCGGATGTGCTCCTGGCTATCCACCAAAGGGGATACCTGCCTATCGCCCGGTTCGCCCTGCGCTCCAATAGAGAGGAAAACGCTTATGCCGTGGCGCTGGAGCCGGTCTATCTGGCGGACCCCAAGGATACAATGGACGATGTGAAGGAAAACGGCAAGCTTTTCACCTCCCTGGAGGAACTGGACCTGGTTACATTGGATTACGACCTGCCGCTTACGGGATATGCCTATGCGGAATACAAACAGTCCGCGCTGTACGAATACTTTGCGGAAACGGTGCGGGAAGCCGCGGAAACGCCGGGGTTCGTGATGGATGTCCCCTGCCTGGAGCTGGGCAGCGTCGCTTTGACGGACAAGGGGCGGGAAACGCTTCAAAAGATGTTGGAAATGTAGCCGGACCTTGAAAAAATTTTGTCAGAAAGCCGGTTTTGGTGATTTCATCACTTTCGATGGGCGCAAATGCGGGTATAGTATGTCTATCAAAGATGTCCGCAAGGACAAGGAGGATATAATCAATGGCTGCGATAAAGGTAACGAAGGAAAATTTCAATGATGTTCTGGCTTCCCAGGTTCCCGTGCTGGTAGATTTCTGGGCCCCCTGGTGCGGACCCTGCAGGATGGTTGCTCCCGTGGTGGAAGGCATTGCCGAAGAACTGGGTGACAAGGCCGTGGTCGGAAAGATCAATGTGGATGAACAGCCTGAACTGGCCTCCCGCTTTGGCGTGATGAGCATCCCCACCCTGGCGGTGTTCAAAAATGGCCGGCTGGCCGGGTCTATGGTGGGCGTGCGGTCCAAGCAGGACATTCTTCGCCTGTTGGAGGCGTAAAAAATGTTCAAGCTGTTTGAGCGCGGCTTCAAGATGCTGTCCATGCGGGAAGCCGCTTCGGAGATCAAAACGCACCCCAACATCAAGGTCATTGATGTCAGGACGCCCGAGGAGCACCGCCAGGGGCACATTCCCGGCAGCCTGCTTGTTCCGCTGGATCAGTGGGAAAAGATTGAAATGGTTGTTCCCGACAAGAGCACGCCGCTGTTTGTATATTGCTTAAGCGGCGCCAGAAGCCAGGCGGCCTGCCGCGGCTTTGCCAAGCTGGGATATACCGACGTGACCAATATCGGCGGGATTGCTGATTACCAGGGTCCCCTGGAAAGGTAGTGGACAAGCCTATGAAAGTTGTCATCATCGGCGGCGTGGCCGGCGGGGCCAGCGCCGCCGCACGTTTGCGCCGGCTCAATGAACAGGCCGAAATCATCATGCTGGAGCGGGGCGGATACATCTCCTACGCCAATTGCGGACTGCCCTATTATGTGGGCGGCGCCATTACCGACCGGGAGGAGCTTACGCTGCAGACGCCGGAAAGCTTTTTTGAAAGGTTCCGGGTGGATGTGCGGGTGCGCAGTGAAGCCGTGGCCGTGGACCCCAAGGGCCAAACGGTCACCGTGAAGGACCTTTCAACAGGCCGTGAATATGCGGAAGCCTATGATGCGCTGATCCTTTCCCCCGGCGCGGAGCCCGTGGTGCCACCCCTGCCCGGCGCGAAGGACGAGCGGGTGTTCACGCTGCGCACCGTGCCCGACACCCTGAAGATCAGGGAATTCATTGAGCAAAAGCATCCCAGGCGCGCGGTGGTGGTGGGCGGCGGCGCCATTGGCATAGAGATGGCCGAGAACCTCCATGAGGCCGGCCTTCAGGTGGCCGTGGTAGAGCTGATGGACCATATCATCGCACCGCTGGACTTTGATATGGCTGCCGATGTCCACGCCTATGTCCGCAAGCAGGGCATACGGCTGCTGCTGAAAACCGGCGTGAAAGCCATTGAGCGGGACGGGGACGCATTGGCGGTGCTGGCCGGGGAAGAACGGCTGCCCGCCGATATGGTGCTTATGTCCGTGGGCGTCAGGCCCGAAAGCAGCCTGGCCAAAGCGGCCGGGCTTGCGGTAAGCCCCAAGGGCGCGATCCTGACCGATGAGCACATGCTCACCTCCGATCCCCACATCTACGCGGTGGGCGACGCGGTGCAGGTGAAGCATTTTGTGTCCGGCCAGCCTGCGTTTCTGCCTCTGGCGGGGCCGGCCAACAAGCAGGGGCGTATCGCTGCGGACAACATCTGCGGCATCCAAAGCACCTTCAAAGGGTCCCAGGGAGCGCTGGTATTGAAGCTGTTCGATATGACCGTGGCCGCCACGGGGCTGAACGAAGCGTCCCTCAAGGCGCAGAATATCGCCTACGACAAGGTGTACGCCAACGGGAATTCCCACGCCTCCTATTATCCAGGCGCCACCAGCCAGACCATCAAGCTGCTGTTCAGCCCGGCGGACGGCAAGGTGCTGGGTGCGCAGATCGTGGGCTTCCAGGGTGTTGACAAGCGCTGCGATGTGCTGAACACCGCCATCCGCGCCGGCATGACGGTGTATGACTTGACGGAACTGGAGCTTTGCTACGCGCCGCCCTATTCCTCCGCCAAAGACCCGGTGAACATGGTTGGCTTTATGGCGGAAAACCTGCTGACCGGCAAGGTAAAGCAGTTCCACTGGCATGATGTGGCGGCGCTGCCCAAGGATGGCAGCGTGACATTGCTGGACGTACGCACGCCCTCCGAGTACCGACAAGGCCATTTCCCGGGGGCCAGGCTCATCCCCGTGGATGAACTGCGGGAGCACCTCGGCGAGCTGGACAAATCAAAGCCCGTCTATGTCAACTGCCACAGCGGCCTGCGCAGCTATATCGCCAGCCGCATCCTTTCCCAGGAGGGCTTTGACGCCTATAACCTGGCCGGGGGCTACCGCCTGTACGATTCCGTCATGGCGGGGCATGGGGAACCGGATCAGAGGACAACAGCCTGCGGAGCACCGGAAGGGACGGTGTGAGGGGGATGGGGGGGGGGGGGGGGTTTTTTTTTTAATATTAAAA
>JAEWVC010000057.1 GCA_023459275.1 Bacillota bacterium
GCTCAGCCGCTGCCTGGCTACCTTTACCGTAGCATCCTTCTCAACAACTTTTCCTGCCATGTTAATCTCCTCCAACATCAGTTTAGCATATCCTCCCGATGTTAGACAAGACTGCTAGTCGTACATGTATGTTGACTTATTGCTCACAGTGCGTAACGAATTTCCAATCATTTATGGAGAAATTGGAAGAATCTCCCTCCCTACAGTGCCCCTCCCCCCTCCACCGAAAAGCCCCGGCCTTCTTCTTTTCTGAAGATGCCCGGGGCTTTCCGCAATGCGTATTTATATTATTTCCAAACTTTATTTCACCGCATCGCCGAACCACCGTCCGGAAACCGTATTACAGCGCGCTCTGTGTGTCTTTGGGATCGCCGTAGCGGGCCAGATCATATTCGCGGGACCAGTCCAGCAGGCGGTAGGGCTCGCCCCGGGGGTCCGTGCGGATGAAATCCAACAGCAGGTCCAGCATTTCCTCTGTCCATGTATTTTTGTCGATCTGCGCCGTGGTAAAGCGGTTCCTGGTGATCATCTCAAAGCCGAACATGTCCTTTGCCTGGGTCTTTGCGCCGCCGGTCACCACCTCCACCGCCAGGTGCGGGGGGATGAACAGTACGCCGCCGGAGCAGCCGTACACGATATCGCCGGGCAGGCAGATGGCCGTATCCCTGCCGCCGCCCAAGCGCACGGGGCAGTTCATGCCCAGCATGCAAAAGTCCCGGATCGGCGTGGGATCGATCCCGCGGTAGTACACCTGCACGTCCGGCACCTTCATCATCTGCTCAATGTCCCGGATGCCGCCCCATATCACGGCGCCGCCCGTACCGGTCTTTTGCTTGATCGCCGTTGTCAGGTTGCCACCCACAAACGTGCCCTTGTAGATCTTGTCGTACATGTCCACCACAAGCACGTCCCGGTTTTGCAGGCTGTCGATCACCCATTGGTTCGGCGTGCCGGAATACCCCCTGGCGCGGGCATTGGCCGCCATATCCTCATAATAGTCTGGACGGGTGGGCGCGTACATCGCGGTAACCGCCCGGCCCACCAGCTTTTTGTAAACCGAACCGTCCGCATTGAATTCGGGATGCAGCGACTTCATGGCCATAAACTGGCTTTCATATCCCTGCACGAAAATGGGCTTCCAGAGCTCCTCCAGCGTCATGCCATACAGCGCGTCCAGATATTCGTCCGGAACCCTGGGCCGTCCATCCTCAAACCGCTCGCCCGTCCACTTGCTGGTAATGCTGATGATCTCCTCGCGCGTGTTAAAAATCATAATAATTCTCCTTACCCTATCGCTATCTCTGGCTGCTCATTCCTGTTGGATGGCATCCAGCAGTCCCCTCAGGTAGCCGATGGCATACAGGCGGCCCAGCGCGGCATACCCCGGCTGATCATTGCGTTCCCCCGCCAGTGTGGGCACATGATCCACCCGGATGGGCACATCCACGCCGCACCGGCGGTATAAACGAAGCAGCCGGGCCATGTCAAGCTGGCCGTTGTCATGGAAGGTCTCGCGGAAGCGGGTCTTTGATCCCTCCGCGTTTCTGAAATGAATAAAGAAAATTTGGTCCTTCAGCGCCGGAACGACCTGCTCCAGGTCCTCCCCCATCATGGCGTAGGTGGCCTGGCACAGCGTAACCCCGGCCATCGGGCTGTTGCCTATCTGAAGCGCCCGCCGGATGTTTTCAAGGCTGATCATGATCCGGCTTACATTTCCCAGCTTGGGCAGCGGCGGGTCATCGGGGTGCAGGGCCAGCCGGATGCCGTATTTCTCCGCGGCCGGCACAAGCGCCTGCATCAGAGCGGTGTAGTTGTCCCAAAGCTCCCCCTCGGTGATGGCGGCCTCCCCCGGCACGTATTCATCAAGATCAAAGCCCGTTACCAGCGCGCCGCCGCGCTCCTTATAATCGCTGCGCGTGCGGGTCCAGCCAACGTGCGCCATAAAATTGTAGCAAAGGGTGGTGATGCCTTCCTTTGCCATGATGGGCAGCATCCGCGCGGCTTTCTCGATGCACTCGTCCCGCCGGCTGTCCCCGGCCTTGATATGGTCGTGGAGCGCGTTGGGCAGCGGCTCCACCACAAGGGGCCGGATGCCGCGATCCCTAAAGCGTTGGCACACGGCGGCCCAGTGGGATGGGTCGCACGGGTCAAAGGCCGGGTCCTCCGGCAGGCGGATTGTGGCGCTTGTAACGCCGCATTGCAGGGCGTACTCCCATTGCGGGCCCGGCTGTGCCTGCAGGTAATCAGTGATAATCATCGTTATCCTTTCAGCGCCACGCCCGCGGCGTTCCATGCGTTCAGGCTCAGGGTGACGGTTTCGGGAACGCCGCCGGGCGCGTCCGCCACCAGTTCCAGGGAGCGTTCCTCGCCGGCGTCCAGCCAGAAGGCGTTATCCCCCGCCAGGCAGCGGACCCCCACCTCCTCAAGGGTCAGGATCACCGGGAAAGCCGGCAGCTTCCCGCGGTTGCGCACCGTCACCTCAAAGGACGCGCGCCTGCCATCGCGGCGGCTCCCCTTGATTTCCGCCTCCAGCACCGCGCCCTTTGCCGACGCGATCTGCGGTTTCAGCCAAGGCCCCGCGGGCATGCGGAAGTTCTCCGCGGGCTGGGCGCGCACCCGCGCCCGTTCCGCCTCGTCCGCCAGCCGTTGCAGGCATTTGGGCCAGTAGGCCTGGCGGTTAAGCACACGCTCCCCCTCCATCAGGTCCACCGTGGCAAAGAAGAACCGCTCCGCCCATTTTGCGTCAACCGGCACCCGGATGCATGCGCCGTCGGCGCCCGCCGCGGGCAGGACCACATCCGTCAGGCAGCGGAGGGAGGGGTCGTAAACCCGCACACGCACGGCTAACCCTTCCAGGGAATGATGCCGCTCATTGAGCACCCGCACCGGCAAAAGGGCCGTTTCACCCGGCGCGAAGGAGATATGCTCCCAGGCGATATGGGCCTCCACCGGCTGATAGGCCTTTTTGACCGCGTAGTAGGGCAGCAGGGGTTCGCCGGAGCCGTCCACCAGCTGGATGCCCACCGTGGGCCAGGTGCGGCGGAATACCCAGGGCATCACCCCGCAGGTCACCGGGTAGTTCTCGCGCAAAGCCTGGATCAGGATCTCATAATATTCGTAGGCGGCCATTTGCGTGGCTTCTGTCATTTCCTTAAGGGTCACGTCCGACAGATCGGCGATCTGTCCCGCCCGGGCGAGCATGCGGGGCACGCGGCTGGGCACATATTCCGCAAAGTGGTTCAACAATTCCGGAAACGCTTTGGCAAACGCCTCCGATACCATGTCCGGTACCTTTTGCCCGCACTCCCGCGCGCTCAGGCAGCCGCGCATGGCCTTCAAGCTGGGCAGGCTGTGGATGCCCGTTTCCGCCACAAACGGGAGATCCCGGAACAGGCTGCGGTACCACGTGGGTTCCATATCCCGGTAGATATGGGCGCTGCCCTTGAGGGGCGTGGTGTATACGAACGGGCGGGCGGGGTCCAGCATCCGCACGTTGCGGTCGATGATAAACATGCTGGCGGCGTTTCCCGGCGCATAGGCGTCAAACTCGTTCCCGCCGCAGTGGATCACAAGGGACGGATGGTTGCGCAGCCGGAAGATGTTCATCGCTTCCTGGCTTTCCAGCACCTCCTGGGGCCAGTTTTCGGTATGTATGGAATTGGCGATCAGATGGTCCTGCCATACCATGATGCCCATTTCGTCGCACAGCTGATAAAAGCTGTCGCTTTCCGGCTTGCCCCCGCCGCTCCAGATGCGCACCAGATGGATGCCCGCCTGGCGGACCAGCTCCAGCGTCCAGCGGAGCTCCTCCGTATCCTCGCGGTACAGCACGTCCAGCGGCTGCATGTTCACGCCCTTGACAAACAGCTTTTCGCTGTTCACCACCAGCTGAAAATCGTCCCATTGCTGGGCCGCTCTCGGCCCGGGCGTGCGTACGCGCTCCAGGGTGCGGATGCCGGTATCCAGCGTCAGCGTATCGCAGGCTTCCCCGTTTACTTTCAGCGTGAGCGCGACGGTGTACAGGGCCGGGTTGCCCATGTCGAAGGGCCACCACAGGCGGGGCTCCGGGAGGGTCCATTCCGCCTCGAAAAGCTGCGCCTCGGGGTACTCCGATCCGCGCAGGGAGCGTTTGCGGTCCAGCAAAGGGACAGGATATTCGCGGGCATACACCTCGCGCCCCGTATCCTTTTCCCGCATGCACACATAAAGCGTAGCGGGCAGGTTAAGCGCCGCCTCCCGCATCCCGTCCACGCCGTAGCGGTACGGGAACCTCTCCTCCTCTTCCCGGATCCCGTAAAAGTGGTGCAGCTCGTTATAATCCGGGCCGATGATCTCGGTTTCCAGCCGCAGGCGGGCGCCGTTTCCGTCAACGGCCCCGGTGGTCAGGTAGGGCCGCGCCAGATGATAGGGGCTTAGCAGCATCAGCCGCACGCCGCGCCACAGGCCCAACACCTGCCATATGCCGTTGCTGGTGTCGTTGTCCCTGGCGATGTTCCAGGGGATGATCTCCCGGCTGCCTCCGCTGCGGATATGCCGGTAGAAGTTCTCCTTCTGCCCATAGTCCGCGGCTTTGATCTCCACCAGCAGCGTGTTGGGAGCATCCCAAAGCAGTTGGCCCGAAACGTTCACAACGGGCCCGCCGAACATGCCCTCGTGCTCGCCCAGCAGCGTCCCGTTCAGCCAGACCCGGGTATAGTACGCCGCGCCGTCCATGCAAAGGATCGCGGTACGGCCGGCCGCCGAAGCCGGCGCCGGGAAATTTTTGCGAAAGTACCAGACCTTTTCATCCACCCAGTCGTATTCCCTGCTGTTGAGGCCCTGATACGGCGGGGGAAGCACCCCGGCCTCCGACAGGTTCCAAAACAGGGAGGCGGGCAGGGAGGCGGTGTAAGGCAGTTCCACATCCCCGGGGTAATCTGCCGGGGCGTCCGCATAACCGAAACGCCAGACGCCGTCCAGCGAAAGCTGCGCGTCCTCCCGGCGGGGATCAACGTAGTGCGGTTGGTTTAAACGCATAAAACCCCTCTTTTTTTCACGGGTTTTCCTGTTCCCGGGCCACCACGCACAGCGGGGCGGGCATCCGGAGGGAAAGTCCCGTATTTTGCCATTCATCGGCCGCTCCCTTGAGCACGGTAACGGTATTGCTCTTTTCATTGGCGGCCAGCAGCCAGCCGCCCGCGATGAGAAAATCCCGGGGCGAGGCGCCGCCCGCCGGCACGGTGCGGCACAGCCGCAGCCGGCCATTCCGCCAATGGAGGCAGGAAATGGAGTCGTCGCCCCGGTTGGATACGTATACCCAATCCCCCGCGGTGCGTATGGCGGCAGCCGTGCTGTCCCGGGCCGGATGATCAAGCACCGGCACGGTTTCCCCCGGCACAAGGCGGTGGTTTTCATAGTTGAACACCGTCACGCTGTTGCCCAGCTCGTTGGCGCAGAACACGGTTTGCCCGGCATACGCAAGGTGCCGCGCGCCGTGGCCTGCGGGCACATGGGCCACGGACAGCACTTTCAGCGAGGCGTCGTAGCAGTATACCGCGTCCAGGCCCAGGTCCGTTAAGAGCAGGTCGCTTCCTGTGGGGCCCGGGGCAATGAAATGCGTATGGGCGCTTTCCTGGCGGGCGGGATGGACGCCCCTGCCCGCATGCACGTCCAGCGCGCCGTTTGTGGAAAACACGCTGCCGCTTAAGTAATTCACCGCATAGGTATTCCCCTGAAAGCGGCACAGATGGCAGGCCACCACCCCTTGGGTGCAAACCGTTTCCACCGGCTCGCCCAAGCCTCCGTCCGGGCCGACGGGGCATGTGGCCAGCGCGGAAAAACGCTTCCTGTCCGAATTTTCCCGCTCATAGGGCGCGCGCAGGATCACCCGCATCTCCAGGCCCGACAGGTGCAGGTACATGGGGCGGTCGCAGGGCAGCCTGTCCCGAAAGACCAGCCCGTCCCCCGCGCGCACATAGTGGTACACACCGCCGCCTTCCTCCGGCGCGGCGCAGGCGGCAAAATAGAAATGCGTCACAGGCGCTTCCCCCTTTGTTACAGGTGCATGCCGCCGTCCACGATCAGGTCGATGCCGGTCATGTAGCGGCCCTCCTCGCTGCACAGCAGCAGCGCCGGGCTGGCGCAGTCCTCGCTTTTTCCGGCAAAACCCGCCGGGATCCCCGCCATGATCTTCCGGTGATATTCGGGATCGTTCAGCGCCGCATCGTTGCGGGGCGTTTCAATGACGCCTGGGGCCAGATTGTTTACGGTGATCCCGAAGGGGGCAAGCTGCTTGGCCAGGTTGCTCACAAGGCTCATTTGCGCGCACTTGGTGGCCGCGTATGCCGCCATATCCACATGGGGCTTGTACTGCTGCACGCTTCCGATCATCAGGATGCGTCCCCAGCCGTTGCGTTTCATGGCGGGGGCGTACTTCTGCGCCAGCATCAGCGAGCTTTTGAAATTGCAGTTCACCTGCGTGTCAAATTCCTGCTCCGTGATCTCATCCCAGTGTTTGCGGTACTGGATGGACGCGTTGAGCACCAAAATATCCACGTCCCCGGTCAGGGCGTACAGCGTATCCGCCGAGCCGGAAAGGGACAGATCCACAACCGCGGTATCCGTGGGGCCGGGCATCTCCGCCGCGGCCTGCCGGCATTTTTCCGCGCTGGTGGCGCCGTGGATGACCACCGCCGCGCCCTGCCGGCAAAGCATTGCGGCGATGGCCTTGCCAATCCCCTGGGTAGAACCGGTTACCAGCGCGCGCTTGCCCCGCAAATCAAACATAGCTTTTCCCTCCCATAGGCCAAAATGGCCCGGGGAGGAACGGGCTCCGCCCCGCCGGACAGAAGCCCGTTCCTCCTTTTGTGCGCTTGGGCCGCCTGAAAAGCGGACCGCCCAACAAGGTCAAACCTGTACCGTAAGCACGTTGTCCGCGCCCTTTTCCAAATGGAAGGCCACGGGCACCGTTTTGCCGTTTACCGTGGCGGTGCCCTCGTAACCGCCGTAGAAACCCTTGGCCGTTACCGAACCGGAGGCCCCGCTATCCAGGGAAAGCCTTGTGCGCCACGCATCATGGATCAGCTTTTGAAGGACCTTGTAGGCGGGTTTCTTGCTCATGTCAAAGCGCACCAGCGCGCCGTGATAGTAATTTTCGCCGTAGGCCATATCGCCCTGGGGCGCGAAGGCCGCGTATCCGTCCACCAGGTTCCAGTAAATCAGCGCTTCCATATTGGCATGGCTGAACCAGATGGAATACAGGTTTTTGAGGATCTCCGCCTGAATGTCCTCGTCCTCCGCCGCCCTGGAATAGGCGGGGATGGTGATCTCCGTCAGCTGCTCCGGCAGGCCGAAATCGGCGAACTGATCCATAACGGCGTACAGGGTGCGGGGATCGTACATCCTGGCGGTCCGCTTCCCCTCCTCCTCCGCGCGGTAGAACATATGAAACTGCATGCCCACGGAATCAATGGTGGCGCCTTTGAGGAGGGCCCGTTCGATCTGGGTGTAATACGGCCCCCGGTTGTAGTGGAAGCCGGGGCCCCATATGAAATCCGTGGCTTCGTTTATGATGAGCTTGGTATAGGGCAAATGCCGGCGCGCGTTGGCAAACGACCATTCCACCAAATCCGGCTCCCGAAAGAAACGGGTGGAGTGGCGGTTCTGCGTGCGCTCCACATGGGCGGACTGCTCCTCGCACAGCGTCTCGTTGATGACCTCCATGGACGGGATGCGGCCGCGGTAGCGGTCGGCGATCTCCCCGATGCGCTTGTCCAGATACCGCTTGACGGAGGGCACATCCCTGCCAAGCCACATGGGGGTCCACTGATCGTAGTTGAGGCAGTGGAGCTTGGGCTCTATGCCCTGCTGCTCGCACCATTCCACGCACGCGTCCGGAGCGGGGCGCCGGTAGATAAACGGGCTGTCCTTGGCAAAGCGGGGCTTTCCCTTTACGGGCTCCAGGTCGCACCAGTAGAAGGGCACCGTGGCCAGGTTGAACAGCTCTTTGAACAGGCGCTCATATTCCTGGTTTTTCTCCTGGGATTCCATCTGGCCCAGCATGAAAAGGTTCGCTCCGAAGCGGAAATCCGAGCTGGTCTGCTTCAGTTCCGCATGAACGCCGGTGACGGGTGCGCCGTCCACGTCCACGAAACAAAGCTTCACCCGGCCCTTGCGGTTGGCCTCGATGCCCCCGGCGATGCGGTCCTCCATGTACGCCCGCTCCGCCTCAAAGGGTTTCAGTATCTCCTTCGCGCGATCACCCATACCGTTTACTCCCTTCCGTCTTCCAGCTCATCAAATTTCAGTTTTTGTCCCGCCTGGCGCAAAGCCGATTGCAGCGTGCCAATCTCCGTCCGGCCGCTTGGGGGGGTCAGCGCGGCGGCAATGCCCGCCGCCTCGCCGGTAACGGCGCAGTCCGGAATCACCCGGAGCACATCCCACATGCCGTCGTCGCAGCTTACGCAGCGCCCGGCGGCGAACAGGTTTTCCACGCGGGGCGTATACAGGCATCCGTAAGGCACCTCAAACCGGGGGCCCGCCCTGCGCCAATCGCTGACCATCCCCACGCTCGAAGCGTTGGGGACATGATCTTCGGCCTCCGTCATCGCATGCTCGCCCACCATGCAGCGGGTCATGCGGAACTGGGGCATGTGGGCCATGTTGGCTGCCTGCTGGCCTGTGTTTTTTAGGCGCTCCACGCTGTCGCGCAGGGTGCAGCGGTGGCTTGCGAACAGGAAACGGTTAATGGAATCGGCTGTGGCGCCGCTGTACCGGTTATTGCTGTCCAGGGCTTCCTCGTCCTTATCCCGCTCGCTGCCTTCGGGGGCGTCGGCGAAGCCCAGCATGTGCAGCCGGTTGTCCTTCTGGGCGCCGGCGGAATAGTACCATCCGGCCACCTTGTTGCCCGTTCCGTGAAGCCGCGTGGGCGCGCCGGCCAGCTGAAACAGCCGCGCCTGGCCGCTGGCGTCCACAAACGCCCTGGCCGTTACGGCGGAGCGGCCGTCCTCGTTTTCCACCTGCAGGGAGGCCATCCGGCTCCCCGATACGGTCACGCCGCACAAACGGGTATCGTACCACAGGGTCACGCCGCTATGAAGGAGTGCCGCCTCCAGGTCCAGCGCATAGTAGACCGGGTTGAACTGCACCTCAAAGCGCACTTTGGCGCGCTCTTCCCGGCCCCCCCCGTTCAGCCAGGGCCCGGGATACCTGGCCTGCCAGTTCCGCTTCATGGAGAGGTGAAACAGCTCCTGCGCCAGGCCGAAGGAAACCTGCGTGCCCTTCCCGTCGCACAGGGGCAGATAGATCGTGATCAGGCCGCTGGTGGCCAATCCGCCAAGCACGCACTGCTTTTCCAGCAGCAGCGTCTTTTTCCCCTGGCGCGCGGCCGCCAGCGCTGCCGCTATCCCGGCGATACCGCCCCCCACGACCGCCACGTCGCAGTCAAACGAGACGGGGATTTCCGTATTTGTCGCGCTCATAGAATCTCCTTGCCGTACCCTTTGCTTACTGCTTGATGCCGCTCATGGCAATGGACTGCACGATGTATTTTTGCAGGAACAGGAACAGGATCACCAGCGGCACCGCGCTGATCAGCGCCGCGCCGAAACGCGGCCCGTAGAGCACGGCGTTCTCGGTGGCGTTGAACAGGGAGATGCCAACGCTCAGCAGCTGCTTGTTGGTGTTGCGGATGATCACCATAGGCCACAGATAGCTGTTCCACTGGGAGACAACCTGCAGGATGCTCAGGGCGCTCATCACAGGCAGGCTCAGGGGCAGCACAATGGAGAAGAAGATCTTCCATTCCCCCGCCCCATCCAGGAAAGCGGACTCACGCAGCGAATCCGGCAGCGCGGAAATATTCTGGGTGGCGAAGAAAATGCCGTACACGTAGGCCACGTTGCCAAAGATCAGCGGCCAGTAGGTGTTCACCAGGCCCCAGTCCAGATACTGCAAATACAGCGGGATCATCCGGCTTTCAAAGGGGATCATCATAACCGCCAGCATGAAGAAATACCAGAACCGCTTCAAAAAGAACCGTCCCTTGGCAAACGCGTAGCCGCACATGAGGGCGAAGAACACGGAAATAGCGGTGTTCACCACGGCGATCATCACCGTGTTGGCAAAATACCGGGCCAGGGGGATCTGCTCGAAGGCATAGGTATAGTTCAGCAGCGTAAACTGGCTGGGCAGCCAGGTGAAATTGGGCAGCGCCGTTGTGGCCGCCCGGTCAAAGCTCAGGCTCACCGCCCAGTACAGCGGCATCATGATGATCAGGAGGATCAGGCCCAGGATCACGCCAATGATCAGGTTATGCCGCTGCGTGCGGTTGAGGAGGCGGTGTTTGTTCACATGTTTTGCATTCATCTGCTCCGCCATATCAGTCACCTCCCTTGAAGAAGCCGGACATCTTCACATTGATCAGCGTGACCGACATCACGATAATGAACAGCACCACCGCGCCCGCGGAAGAAATGCCGTAGGACGGCGCCTCAAAGCTATACTGGTAGATATACATCAGCAGGGTTTGCAGCGTGCCGTTGGGCCGGCCCGCGCAGGAGTTGCCCCCCAATATATACAGGTCGGTAAACCGGGCGAAGCCGTTGATCATGCTGGTAACAAACAAAAAGGCGAAGCAGCCCTTCATCTGCGGCAAGGTGATGTACCAGGTGCGTTTTAAGCGCGTGGCGCCGTCCACCGAGGCCGCCTCATAGATCTCGTCCGGAATCGACTGCAGCGAAGCCAGGTTGATCAGCATCGCGTAGCCCAGGTTCATCCACGTCCACACAATGGTCACGCCCAGATGGCTCAGCTTGGGGTCGCTCAGCCAGCCGATGCGCACCGTGGAACCCACGATTCTGGACAGGAATTGATTGAGCAGCCCGCCGTTGCCCCGCAAAACGTATTGGAAGATCAGCACCACGCTGATGCCGGTGATGATATTGGGCAGATAGAACGTCACCCTGAAAAAGCTCTGCAGTTTGGTGCGGCCAAGGCCGTTCAGCGCGTTGGCCAGCAAAAAGCCCAGGGGGATGGTGACAAGGCTGTACAGGCTCAGAACAAGCGTGTTCAGCAGGGATTTCACAAACGCTTTGTCATTGAGCAGGATCCTGAAATTCTGAAGCCCCACGTTTTGGTATTCGGTGCCGTAGGTGCGCATGTTGGTGGTGGAAAACAAAAACGTGCGGATGGTGGGATAATACACTAAAACGCACAGCGCCACCAGCGTGACGATAATAAAGGAATACCAGGTCAGATTCCGCTTGATGTCCTTTTTGGTGATACGGATTCTCTGCATCAAACCCACATCCTTTGCGGCATGCTTTCAGCGGAGACAGCGTATCCGCCGAGGAATGGAAAGGGGCTGCCGCAACAGTCGCATTCCTGCATTATTATTCATGGAGATGGCCTCCGAAGGTTTCCAAAGGGCGAACGGAAAGCCCTTTGGCCGCGTCCGCGGACGCGGAATCCTTCGCGTTGAATAACAAGATGCAGCGTATGCGCTTAGCGCGGCAGCCCCGGCATCAACTCATGGCGTGATGGCCCGCGCAGAGATTACTGCAGGGAGGTAACGTAGCTGTCCACGTAATCCTGCATGTACTGGGCGGCCTCTTCGGGGGTCATATAGCCGTTGATCACGTTGGACACGGCGGTGATCTGGGCGTTGGTGGTGGCCCCGAAGGAGACATTGTTGAATACGTCGTTGGTGGCGTTGTTGTAGTTCAGGGGCAGGCTGCTCAGGCAGAAGTCCATGGTGGAAGCAAGCTCCTCACCGATGAGGCTGATGGCCAGTTCTTTGCCCGCCTTGTTGTTGGGCCAGTTCATGCCGTCGATGACCCACTGGGTGGCAACGGGATCGGTATTCATGAACTTGATAAATTCCCAAGCCCATTCCTTGGCGTCGGAATCCTTGTAGATGGCCATGTTGTTGTCGCCGGCGTGGGGGGTGGGCAGGCCCTTGTACTCGCCTTCGGTGCACAGGGGCATATTAAGGAACATGTAACGGTCGGACAGGCCGGCGGCCTTGGCCTCAAAGTGCAGCGAGATGGGGCCTTCCTTGCACAGGACCGCCCAGTTGTTGGTGCCGTTGAGCACCTCGGTCACGCCCACGCCCTCCAGGGACTCGGGGGAGCAGAACTTAGCCAGATCCCGCAGGATCTCCCACCCCTTGATGGCTTCGGGGCTCTTGTAATCCACAACGGTATCCTTCACGGAGGTGCCGTACTTGTAGATCTTGGCGCCCACGGAGTTGGCGGCCTGCACATAGTTCATCCACAGGTTGTTGGCGCCGGAGGCCCACATCTGATAGCCGTAGGTCTGTTCGCCGGTCACGGGGTCGGTGCCGGTCAGCTTCGCGGCCAGTTCCAGCAGGGTGTCATAGGTCCAGTCCTTGGTGGGCAGCTCAACGCCGTAATCGGCAAAGATCTGCTTGTCGATGATGGCGACGGCCGGGCTCAGGCTCAGGGAAATGCCGGACACCTTATACTCCTGAATGTTGTTGGTGGTGCGGCGGGAGGCCAGCGCGTAGATCTGATCCGCGTACTCGGGATCACCCTGCACGTAGGGCGCCAGGTCTTCGGTCAGGTCCACCATGGTGGCGCCGTGCATGATGATATCCACGTTGCCTTCCAGGCACGCGGCGGTAATGTTGGCCTGCCAGGAATCCCATCCGCTGTACTCAATGACCAGCTTGATGTTGGGATACAGCTCGTTCCAGCGGTTGATGATCACATTGAAGCCGGGCTTGGTGAGCCCGCTCACCAGGTCGGTCACGTCCTCGGGGCCAACGGAGAATACGCCGGGGCCAAAGACGTTGAGTGTGACTTCCTTGCTCTGGTCAAGGGTGGTGTTCACCTGATAGTCAGCCATCGCGGAACTCGCGAACAGGAGGAGGGCCAGTACGAGACACACCAGGACAGAGAGGTTCTTCTTCATGATTCGGTCTCCTTTTCTACGTATTTGTTTTTCACGGGCGGATTCCAACCATTTATAACAGTATATCACCTCTCATTCCGCGGCTGCTACAAATATCTTCTGAAAAACTGCAAATATTGTCTGATCTATACTTCTCATCCCCCAAGGGAAAAACGGGTCTCACTCCCTGCCATTCCTTTGGTAGCGGTGTTCTGCGGAGCACAATTTTATGCCGATGGAAAAGGCTGTCAGGACCAGATGCGGTCGTTGGAAAACTCCCGGTCCCACTGGTCCGTAGGCTCCCATACGCCGGGGATCAGCGGGTTCACGTGCTGCTTGAGCAGCTCTTCGTTCAGGCCCTCAATGCCCAGGCCCGGGCCCTCCGGCACCTTAATGAACCCGTCCCGGATCAAAGGCCGGGGCAGCCCCGTTGCCATATCCTGCCACCAGGGAACATCCACCGAGTGGAACTCCAGCGCGAGCACATGGTGCATGGCCGCCGCCGCATGGACCGCCGCCATGCAGGCCACGGGGCTTTCCGCCATATGCACCGCCACCGCCACGCCGTTTTCATCAGCGATGTCCGCAATCTTTTTCAGCTCCAGCGCGCCTCCGCAGGTAAGCACATCGGGATGGATCACGGAAACGCCGCCCGCTTTGATGAGCTTTTCAAAGCCTTCCTTCAAGTAGATATCCTCGCCCGTACACACCGGAATGCTGCAGCTGTTGCGCAGCCGCACGTAATGGTCGGTAAGCATCCAGGGCGCCATATCCTCGATCCAGGCCAGATTGTATGTCTCCATGCGCCGGGCGAAGCGGATGCAGTCCTCCAGCGCCACGTGGCCGAAATGGTCCACCGCCAAGGGCACCTCGTAGCCGATGACTTCCCGCACCTCTTTTACGTACTGCTCCAGCAGGGCCAGCCCCTTTTCCGTGAGGCGGATGCCGGTGAAGGGATGCGCGGTGTTGACAATGGCGTAGCTCTTCTGGCGCTTCACCATGTCCGGGGTCACGCTGCCGCCCTGCACATTCAAAATATGCGGGGCGTATTTCTTCATATCGTCAATAAAGCCCAGCGGCGCGTTGATGGTTCCGGGCTCGTCCAGCAGTAGGCCGATGCCCAGATCCATCTTGAGAAAGGTGAAGCCCATCTCCATGCGTTTCTTCAGCGCGAGGCCCATATCATGCCCCGTATGCTTGCCGTCCACGTCCGTATCGCAGTACACGCGGATCTCATCGCGGAATTTGCCGCCCAGCATCTGGTACAGGGGCACGCCGTAGGCCTTGCCCGCCAGGTCCCACAGCGCGATCTCCACGCCGGATACCCCGCCGCCCTGGCGTGATGGCCCGCCAAACTGCTTGATCTTGTGGAAGAGGCGGTCCACATCGCAGGGGTTTTCCCCCAGCAGGCGGCTTTTTAGCATCAGCGCGTAGGTTTTGCTGGATGCGTCCCGCACCTCGCCGTAGCCTATCAGCCCCTGGTTGGTATACAGCTTCATCAGCGTGCAGCGCTTGGGCGCGCCGTCGATATCCACAAACCGCATGTCCGTAATTTTGAGCTCTCTTGGATTGATATGGCCGTTCATAGGGACCCCTCCTTCTATCACAGCCGGGCGGCCCAATAGCCGTAGCCCAGCATTTGCAGCGTCAAGCCATCCTCCCCGAAGGAAGCCCTGGCATTCTCCTCCAGCAAACCCTCGCCCGGGCAAAAAGCCACGGCTTTCACCCGCACGGCCAGGGGATCGCCCCGAAGATTCACAATCACCAGCAGGGGCGACTTTATGTCAGGCCGGATAAAGGAAAGCACGGCCTCCGGGCGGTCGTTCTCCAGCCATTGGATCTTAGTGGAGGCAAGCGCGGGCTCTTCCCGCTTCATGGCAAACAGCTTTTGCATAAGGCGGAACCGGCGCTCCCCCTTTCCCGTAAGCGCGTTGGCCCAGTTCACGGCGGCGTCGCGGCCATAGAAGCGGTTGGCGAACATGCTGTGCTTCAATTCGTCGCACACCTCGTAGCCGTTGAAAACGAAAGGCACGCCGTCCAGCAGAAAATTCACCGCCAGGCACGCCTCCACGCCGGGGGTGCCGATCACCCTCTCGTGGCGGTTTTCCCCGCCGTCCGAGCACACGTCGTGATTGTCGATAAAGTGGAGCATCCGCCCGCCTTCGGGCAGCTTCCCGCGGCAGGCTTCCCATTTATCACGGAATTCCCGGGCGGTGATCTCCCCCTTGGCCGTGGGCACGGTGTCGAAGCAGCCGTCATAGAAATAGTTGGCGTCGAACACGTTCAGATAGTCCGGATTCCGGCCTTCGTTGAGCATGAACGTATCCGGCTTCACGGCGCGGCAGCGGCGGATGCCTTCCCGCCAGAAGTCCAGCGGCACGTAATCGCCCACGTCGCAGCGGTACCCGTCCGCATCGTAGTCCTCAATAAAGTGGACCATGTTCTTCCACAGGTATTCCCGGGTGGCAGGGCTGTCGAAATTGATCACGGGAAAATGCCATTCGCCTGTAAAAGGGGTCCCGTCCGGATTGCGCTTCACAAATTCCGGATGCTCCGCCAGAAACACGTTGTTGGGGCCGCAGTGGAAGTATACCAAGTCCATAAGCACCCGCAGCCCAAGGCGGTGGGCGGCGCGTATGAACCCGTGCAGGTCATCGGCCGTGCCGTACTCCGGATCGACCGCGAAATAGTCCTTGATGCGGTAGTTGTTATGGGGATTGCCGGTCATGGAACGCTTCTGGCGCTCCGACCAGCCGGCCAGGTCCGTATCATCGTCGGCCAAAACCACGGGGGTCAGCTGGATATACCGGGGGCCGAGTTTGGCCAGGAACGGCAGCATTTTCGCGGCCGCCCGCAGGGTGCCTTCGGGCGTGAAAACCCTCAGGCTCAGCTGATAGATGCTCGCTTTCTCCGAAGCTTGCGCAGTGGTCATAGGGACCCCTCCTCTTTGGCTGCTTGGGGCTCGGGCGTCACGGTGATTTCGCCGTACTCCAGGCCGGGCAAAATGGTTTTCTGGATGGCAGCGGGCTCATCCCGCACCAGCGCGGCCCGCTTCCCGCCGCTGCATATGGCGTAGGCAGCGGCCCTGGGCAGCGCCTTTTCGAAGCAAACCAGGGTGTCGCGGTTTTCAACGGGCATCGCGAAAACGTTGCGCACGCCTGTGAAGGGCGGTTCCTCCGCCCCGGGCAATTCCTGGGCGGGGGTCAGTAGGAAATTCACGGTATCGTAGGGCCCGCAGGCAAAGGGCAGGCGGCAGCCCCGGATGGCTGTCTCACCGCCCGCGGGCTCCTCCAGATTGTTGGCCGGGACCGCCCAGCGCAGCGGGAAGGGCAGCGTCACCTCGCCCTGCGCGCAAAGCCCCTGGGTCTCCTGCAGCCGCAGGAATACGTGCTTGCCGTCCTCCGCCCGCTTCAGGCAGGACAGCCTAATGTTGGGCGCGCCGATGGCCATCAGGCTGCGTTCCGCTTCCGCCTGGGGCCCTCCCGTGAGGGGCGGCTGGCGCAGGGCGTCCGCCCAGGGGGGCAGGACCGTTTGCCCGGAGCCCGCATAGGGCAGGATGGACAGGTGGAAATCGCCCCGGCAGTCGGCGGGTTCACAGTAATTCAGGTTATTGGTGCGGTTGCTGGCGGCGTACAGAAAGATGGACGAAGAGCCGCCGTAATCCGTCTGGGCGGATATCTCATTGTAGTGAATGCCGCCAAGATGGTACAACGGCAGTTCCCGGCAGAACAGGCCGATCCCATACCGGCCGTTTTCCACGGCGGCGTAGCCGGCGGACATCACAAAATCCCGGGGATTCACATGCAGGCGCTGGCTGCGCTCGTCCACCGCGCCTGACGCCAGTTCGGTCAGGAAATGGTGGTCCTCCATGGCAAAGGGGAAAGCGAAGAACAGGCTCTTTTTGTAGCGGTCGTAGTAGTCCCCCATGAGCCCCGTGGCGTTTTCGAAGGACAGGTGCGCCCCAATGGCGGGGCTGTTCTCCTCAAAGGTGAACACCGCCCGGATGCTGGCGTTGATCTGTTCCTCAAAGGATTCCAGCACCACCTCCGTGGCCAGCGGGCCCCGAAGCAGCTTTATGCCCCGTCTGCGCGGGATCTCATAGGTAACGGGCAGCCGGTGCTTTTCCTCCGCGTGCACATACACGCATTCCCCCAGCCCGAAGGCATCCAGGGGCCTTAGCAGCTCCCGCTGCAGGCGCTTGTCAAACAGGCTGCGGATGCGCTGCGTCTGCCGGTCCAGCGCCACCCGGTAGAAGGGGGTCTCAAAGCCTTCGGACGCTTTGTCCTCCGTTCCCCGCACCCATTCGCCGCCGCCGGACAGGCTTTTATACCCAAAGGCGGGCAGCGATACAGGCGCGGTAAGCTTTTCCCCGTCAACCAAAATCTGGCCGGACAGGCCCGCCGCGCGCGTATCCCCGGAAAGCCGCGCGCAGCCCTCCCAGGGCCGGGGCAGAAAATTCCACAGGCTGCCGCCTTCCCCGCTTTCCGTGCCGGTGCCCTCCCGCAGGATGGCCTGCACATGGCCGTGGGCGATACCGGCGGCCTCCCTCTTTACCAGCCGCAGGTTGTACTTGTGCATGGCTTGCGGGTGTTTGGACGAGGTGGCCCAGCAATGATCGTCAAAAATCGTCATTTTCCAAAGGGCTTCCTCCAACCGGAAGACCGGATAAGGCGCGCCCTTTTCTATCAGCCTGTGCAAGGCCAGGGCTTCGGCCGCCGGGAAAAGGTGCATCGCTTCCCGCTTGCGCCCAAACCAATTTGAGGCGATCGCCGCAAAATCCGCCCACTGGTCCGTGATATCGCCGGAGAGCACCGGAAGCTGGCCGCCAAAGTGCTCCTCAATATAGCCCATGGTGTCCGAGGGCAGGGCGATGCGCATGCGGGGGTACTTCCAGCGGGCATTCATTGCGTCGCAAATGACCTTCATGTCCGTGCTGGGATACTCCCGGTCCATGTAATAGCTGATGGGCAGCCGGTCGTACGGCACGTCCCCAAATTCGCGTATGACCTGGTCCACGGCTTGCATGGTATGCTCCATGCGGGTCTCGTCAAAGCGGAAGGGCGCCGCGCCCTTGGTCTGGCTGAAAGCCGCCCCGGTGGCTTGCGCGATGGCCTTGCACTTATAGCCCGCCTGGCGGTACACCAAAAGCCTGTCCCTGCCATTGGGCGCCACCCACCAGAAGATGGGCGGCAGCCTGTCGTCGTCCACGGAAAAGCGCAGGTATTTGTTGGCCAGGATCAGCAGATACTTGACGCCGGCCTTGGCATAGGCGCTTACGCAGGACCAGGAAGCGCCCGCGATATCGGCATAGATCACCGTATCCGGGGTGATGCGCCAGGCCTGCTTTGCCTTTTGGCAGCCGTAATACATGGCGCGGATCATCTGCTCGCCGCTTTGCCAGTGGGTGTGGTTGCCGTTATGGTTTACCGACAGGCCGATCTGTTTTTTGTCAAACAGCCTTTGGAGGCGGAGGTGTTCCTTCTCGCCGCGGGTTAACTCAAAGCCCCTCAGCCACCAGTAATGCTCGATGATATAGGCATAGTCCCCGTATTGTTCGGCCAGCTCCATGGCCGCTTCCAGATACTCGGCGCATTCCTCCGGCAGGGTATCCACGTAGGCGCAATACCCCAGATCCTCGTGGGAGGAGAGGTAGAAATCCATCTGCCAGGGTCTTGGCGGCAGGTATTCATACTCGTTGCGCACGCCGGTATCCATAAAAGGAAACAATTCCAGCGTCACCCGTGCGGGCTGCTTTGTGATAGGAAGCCGGAAGGTCATTTCCTCCTCCCAGCAGGGCTGCCGGCAGATCACACACTCGTTCCCGATATAGGCGGAGAGGTGGTAAGGATTGCAGTGGTCCCAATCTTCCACGGTCAGGCGGCAGACCACCCGGTCTTCCCAATCAACGAACGAAGTCTGACGGAAATCAGATATGCGCATGTTCTCACCCTCTCGTATCTCCATTGTATCTGATTGCAGGATATCATCGGCGCAAAAAAAAGTAAACCAACCAAACGGCACAGTACGTCCACTTTTTTGCTTTTTTTCCTTCTTGCTTTCAGACCGCGCAGCGGGTATACTTTCATCATATTCATTCAACGAGAGGTTAACGCATGCCGTTGCTGGAAGATATCGCCGTCAAGGATCAGGGCGCTTTTCTGATCCAGTATAACCGGCTGGAAAAAACACGGTGCGAGATCTACAATTTCACGTCGCCCACGCTGCGGGTGATCCGTTTTCTTACGGGCGAAGCGGAGTGGCGGATCGACAGGACGATCCATGTGTTCCATCCCGGGGATATCGTGCTGCTCAGCAACCTGAACCGGCGCAACATCCACCGGCTGCTCACCCCCTCCATCACCTACGAGGTTTTCTCCTATTATTTGTCCTGCCTCACCAACGAACGGCTGTGGGGCGTCTACTACGGCAGGAACCATCTGGTCCTGGGCGAGGGCAGCCCCTGCGCGCCGCGCATGTATATGCTGCTTAACAGCCTGCGGGACGAGATCCGCCATCCGGTGGACGAATTCCAGGCCTTCAGCATCCGCTCCCTGGTGGACTTGATCTCTTTGGAGTGCCACCGCAGCATGCCGGAAAACAACAGCCCGCACATCAACCAGGCCATGACGGTCATTGTCAAAAGCCTGCAAACCATTTCCGAAAACCTGACCCAGCGCCTGACCGTGGCGGAGCTGGCCGGCCGGTGCGGCTACACGGTGGCGTATTTCAGCCGGGCCTTCAAGCGCTACATCGGTGTCACGCCCATCCAGTACATCATCAACCTGCGGCTGGAAAACGCGGCCAGGCTGGTGGACACGGAGCACGTAACCATCCTCAACGCCGCCTACCGCAGCGGTTTTCAATCCTCCTCCGCCTTCTACAAGGCGTTTCGCACCTATCGCGCCACCACGCCCAGCCAGTTCAAGCAGCCGGAGCGTTCCAGCCTGGAGACACCCGTACCCAGCGCTATGGAAGCCTTCCCCCTCGACCTCAAACCGGAGGTGCCCAAAGCATGATCGCCCGACGCGTCATCGTCCAGAGTGCCGGCGCCAACCCCAGCCTGTTCTGGCTGTTCAAGGCCGTCTATCCCGTAGCCCAGTCCAACGACCGCCCTTTTGAGGAGCACCACCATACCCAGCTGGAAATCTCCCTGATCCTTACGGGCAAGGGCGTATACGAGTGTTCCGGCGTGGCCTACGCCTTCCGGCCCGGGGACGTGTTCTTCCATTGCGGCGGCGACAACCACTCCTTCCGGGAAATCAAGGCCGGCAGCCGCCTGAGCCTGCTGGTATGCCAATTTGAGCCCCGGCTGCTGTGGAGCCTGGGCAACGACTGGTTCGATTCCAAGGTCTTGCAGCTTTTCATGAAAGAAAGCCAGATCAAGCGCCACCTGCCCGAAGGCACGGAGATCGCGGAAGCCATCGCCGGGCTTCTGCACGAATGCTTTCAGGAATGCGTCAAGCAAAAGCCGGCCTACGAGCTGATCGCCAAGGCCAAGCTGCTGGTTATATTGGGGCTTATCGTGCGGCAGTTCACCAATGAAATGACGGAGATCCCCTACCGAATCAGCGAACAGAACATCCGGCACGTGGAACGCTCCATGAATTACCTGCTGGATCACCTGGACGAAAATTTGACGCTGGACGATCTGGCCAAAGAGGCGCAGATGAGCCGCAGCTATTATTCTTCCCTGTTCAAAACCATGAACGGCGTTTCGGTATGGAGCTATATCACCAATCAGCGCATCCGCAAGGCGCAGCAGTTGCTGGAAACCACCGAGATGTCCGTAACCAATATCGCCACGGTCTGCGGTTTCAACACCCTCGCCAACTTCAACCGTTCTTTCCGGCAGCAGACAGGCGAATCGCCCACGCTGTACCGGCGGCAATGCAGCGTCCAGCATGAAGAGCTACTGTAACGGTTTCCGGCGGAGGGAGCACCCGTCCTATTGCCCGGGCCTGCAGTTGCGGGGTTCCTGAAAAGCACGCGGGAGCGCCGCGGCCCGGGCCGCCTCCACATAAAAAACAAAAATGACAGGATAGGCAGCGCAGCCCTGTTCAGGGCGCCAGCGCTTGCCGCAGCATTTTTTATACTTTTTTTTGCCGCCGCAGGTGCATAGCGCGTTGCGGATATCCTGCCCGCGTTCCCCGGTACGCCGGGCGGCTTGCTCCGCCCCGGGTCCCATCCCACAGAAAAACAACAGGATATAACGGTTTCTTCCAAAAACCATGTGCACAAATTTTGCACATCTGCAAAAAATGTGTATATTGACATGCGGAAAAAGTGCGTCTTAAATAGCGATATAGACAGATCGTCCATAACTCACCCGAAAAGGATGTGGAACCTGTGGTAAAAGCGCCGGCCCGGAAAGGGCTGCTCAGAGACCTGTCCAGGGATTATCAAATTTACCTGCTCATGCTGCCCGCGCTGATCTATTTCGCGGTATTCTGCTATTACCCGATGCTGGGCGTGCAGATCGCCTTCAAGGAGTTCAAGGCGGTCGACGGCATCTGGGGCAGCCCCTGGGTGGGTCTGGCGCAATTCGAGCGCTTCTTCAAATCCTATCAGGCAAAAACCATCATCAGCAATACGCTGGAAATCAGCCTTTACCAATTGGTTGCGGGCTTTCCCATGCCCATTCTGCTGGCGCTTTTAATCAACCAGCTCTCCTCGCGGGGCTTCAAGCGCACGCTGCAGACCATTACCTACGCGCCGCATTTCGTATCCGTGCCGGCGGTGGCCGGCCTGATCCTGATCGTCCTGTCCCCTTCCAGCGGCGGCGTATTCTATTCCGTCATCCAGGCGCTGACCGGAGGCCAAGTGGCCGTCCCCATGGGCAAGCCGGGCTGGTTCAGCTCCATCTTTGTCATCAGCCATATCTGGCAGCACTGCGGCTGGGACGCCATCATCTATATCGCGGCGCTTACGGCCATCAGCCCCGATCTTTATGAGGCCGCCGAAATCGACGGCGCGGGCAAGCTGCAAAAGATCTGGTACATCGATATTCCCTCCATCCTGCCCACGGCCATCATCATCCTCATCCTCAACTCGGGCAGGATCATGAGCGTAGGGTTTGAAAAGGTGCTGCTTTTGCAAAACGCCTCCAACCTGCCGCGCTCGGAAATCATTTCCACGTATGTGTACAAAAGCGGGCTGATCAGCTCCGAATACAGTTATTCCACGGCCATTAACCTGTTCAATTCCGTTATCAATCTGGTTTTGATCACAGCTGTCAACTTCATCGCGGGCAGGGCCAGCGATATCAGCATTTGGTAAGAAAGGGGCGGTGAACATGGCACAGGTTTCCAAACGGAACAAAATACGCAGGGACCGGCGGTTTGACATCATCAGCACGCTGATTGGCCTGGTTATTTTAATCGTCACGCTGTATCCGCTGTATTTCATGCTGATCGCCTCCATCAGCAATCCGGATTTGACCAACGCGGGCAAGGTATCGCTGTATCCCAGAGGCGTCACCTGGGAAGGATACCGGGCGCTGCTTCATGACGGCCGCACGTATTTAGGGTACCGGAACACCGTCGTCTACACGGCCGTGGGCACATTCATCAGCGTGGCGCTGACCATGACCTGCGGTTACAGCCTGTCCAGGCCAAGCTTCCGCGGCAAACGGCTCATCAATTTCTTCATCATGTTCACCATGATCTTTTCCGGCGGGCTGGTGCCCACCTACCTTCTGATAAAGAGCCTCAACATGATCGACAAGATCTGGGCCATTGTGCTTCCCGGCTGCGTGGGCGTATGGAACCTGATCATCACCCGCACCTTCCTGGCCTCCAACATCCCCGGCGAATTGTTTGAATCGGCGCAGCTGGACGGCTGCAGCCATTTCCGCTTCTTTTTTTCCATCGTGCTGCCCCTCTCCTCGGTGATCATCGCGGTCATCACCCTGTTTTACGCGGTCAACCAGTGGAACGGGTTCTTCAACGCGCTCATTTACCTTTACAAGCCCGAGCGCTATCCGCTGCAGCTGTTCCTGCGCCAGATCCTAATCCAGCAGCAGCAGCTTCAAATGGACCCCGACGCGGTGCAGGATATGCGCTATAGCGCCAATCTGGTCCGGTACGCCATGATCATCGTGGCCAGCCTGCCCATCATGTGCGTATACCCCTTCCTGCAGCGCTATTTTGTCAAAGGGGTCATGATCGGCTCCGTCAAGGGCTGAACCTTAATCCGGCCTACTCCCTGGAGATTGCCTGCGGCGTTCGCCGCAGGTAGTCCCCAGGGAAACAAAATGCATTGCCGTATGGGTACGGCATGTATATAATAAAAATGGAGGGATTCCGATGAAAAAGGCAACCCGGTTCCTCGCCGTCGTGCTGACGGTCATGTTCGGCATGCTCGGCACGGTATCCGCCCTGGCGCAAGCCCCCGCGGAGCCGGTCACCATCCGCATCGCGGTGCAGCGCGACGTAAGCACCACCCGTCTGTCCCTGAACGATGTGGAATACCTCAAAGAGCTTGCCAAGAAGATGAACGTCAACATTGTCTGGGAGGAGTACAGCAGCTCCGAATGGAAAGAGAAAGTCAACCTGATGTTTGTGTCGGGCAACCTTCCCGACGCCTTCTTCGGCGAGGGCATCAGCGACCTGACCATCCTGTCGAACCTGGACTATTTCATCCCCATGAACAGCTTGATCGACCAGTACGGCGATAACATCAAAACGTGCTTTCAGGAGGATCCCAACATCCTGAAAACCATCACCGCCGCGGACGGCAATATTTATTCCCTGTTCCGGTACCGCGGTTCCTACTTCCCCAACACGATCCAGATGATGGCCATCAACCAGGAATGGCTGAACACCCTGGGCCTTGAAATGCCCAAGACCACGGAGGAGCTTTACAATGTGCTGGCGGCCTTCCGCGACAGGGACCCCAACGGCAACGGCCTCAAGGATGAGATCCCGCTGATCAACCTGCACGGCATGGGCAATACGAACCAGTCGGAGGACTGGGTGTACCCCGCTTTCGGCGTGTACGACCACACCTCCTATGACGAGCTTACCAACCACATGATGGCGCAGGACGGAAAAGCGGTCTTCACCCCGGCCACCCAAGGCTATAAGGAAGCGGTCACTTACCTGAACCGCCTGTATTCCGAGGGGCTGCTGGATGCGGAGATGTTCACCGGGACTTCGGACTCCTACAACGCCAAGATCATGGACCCCGCGAAGCTGGTAGGCACCTTTACCGCCTGGACCATTTCCAACGGCGTAGGGTACGGCCGCGTTGACGAATTTTCGCAGCTGCTTCCGCTGGCCGGCCCCAACGGGCAAAGCGGGCAATCGGTGATGAGCGATATCATGATCGGCCGCAACATGTTTGAAATCACCACGGCCAACCAGCATCCGGAGGAGACCCTGCGCTTCATCGACCAGTTCTACAGCGAGGATATCTCCATCCAGACCTTCTACGGCCCCTACGGCATCATGACGGAACGCAACGCCGACGGCACCGTAACCTGCTGGAATCCCCCGGAGGGGACCACCTACGGCACCTGGCGCTGGGGCAACATCCCCGCGGACTCCGCCGCCTACTACTGCCCCAAGCGCTTTGAGCAATTCCTGACCCCGGCCAAGCAGCAGTACGACCGCGCCGTATACCAGCAGGCGGTGGAACCGTGGCTGCAGCCGCAGGAAAACCAGTACCCCAACGTCTTCTTCAGCCTGGACCAGGTAAACACGCTGAAAAAGATCGTTCCGGATATCAACAGCTACTGCGATATCATGCTGGCGCAGTTTGTAACAGAGGGCGTCACCGACGAAGCCTTCGACGCCTATGTGGCGCAGCTCAACAGCATGGGGCTTGGCGATGCGCTGAATATCTGGCAGGCCGCTTATGACACCTTCTACGGCAAGTAAAAGGACGGAAGCCTGCTAATCGCCATTGACAAATTCGGATGGAGTGGGCGCGAGTGCGGAAAAGCGAATTTTTAATCAAATATCTCCTTTCCTACGTGCTGCTGCTTGCGCTGCCCTTGTGTGTCCTCTTTTTCCTGCTTCACGCCCACTCCGTCCGGTTGGTTGAAAAAAATTTCACCTCCATCCAGCACGGCGCGGTCATCCAGGCCAACAACATGCTGGAAACGGAGATGAACCGGGTATATGAAATCCTGTCCCGCACCAAGCTGAACATGCAGTTTTCCATCGCCAGGCTGGACAGCGCGAATTACGAATACATCAACGCCATCAATGTGCTGAAGGATTTTGTGGTCTACAGCAACGTCATCCAATCCGCCGTGATCTACAACGGGGAAGACCATATCCTGCTCAGCGAGAAGGGGACGTTCCCGGCCAGGTATTTCGGCAATGAGATCTGCCAGTTTGACGCATACGACATTAAGGCGCTGAA
Source organism: Bacillota bacterium (assembly GCA_023459275.1). GTDB lineage: Bacteria > Bacillota > Clostridia > Christensenellales > Aristaeellaceae > JAEWAH01. The sequence goes on from JAEWVC010000057.1 coordinate 25,261, forward strand.
GGAGCGCATCCAAACCATCAAGACCAATACGGTTTCCATGGAAACCGTCAGGCTCGTGGGCGATTCCTATCAGCGGTGCCTTGTGCACTGGTATCCCTTTGCGGATTACAGCGACCAGACAGGCTCCATGCTGATGGTATTCGTGGGGCTTGACGCCATTGACGATATCCTTGGCAGCATGCGCGGCGCAAGCGACAGCACCTTCGCCATCCTAAGCGGGGACCAAAAGGTCATCACCGCCGCGGGTGCGCAGGACATCGATGCGGCCGCGCTGCTTGCGCGCATCGACCTGCTTGACGCCAGCGTGCAGACAGTTACGCTTCACGGCGTGCAGTATTTTGTGGATCACAGCTATGGCAAAAAAACCGGGTGGATCTATCTTTACGCGGTGCCTTACCGCGAAATCGCCAATGAGCTCACGCAGCTCCGCAGCCGGTATTTTTCCATCCTGGCCGCCCTGATGGCCGTCAGCAGCGCGCTGATCTACGCCTTTCTGCGCTTGAATTACACCCCCATCAAGCGCCTTCAGAAAAACGTGAAGGCTTTTCTGGACATTGACGACAACCTGAACGAGATCGATACCATTCAGGAGGCGTTTGTCCTGCTTTCAGACCGTATCCGCTGGGTCAACGAACGGATGCTGAAAGTGGCTCCGGCCATGCAGTGCTATGCCGCCCAGGAGCTTTTGCAGGGAAAGATGCCCGCGGAGCCCTATGCCCAGGCGCTGGGCATGCGGCCCGGGAAATGGCTTGCCGCCCTTGCCTTCTGCGCCGCGCCGGAGTCCGCCGCCGCCTACCTTCAGGAGCACGCCCCGCTTTGCATGGGCAAGGAAGCATGCGTATGCATTTCGCCCCTGGCGGGCCGGCAATGCCTCCTGCTGCTGATCAGTTGCCCGGACACCCAGCAGGACATCTGGCGCGCGCTGCAATTGATGGTCTCCGGCTACCTGGGCGCCACCGGGAACAGGCTCCATCTGTTCACCGGCGGCGAATGCGTGGAGGTTCCGGGCATTCCCCGGGCGCTGTGCGACGCGGAGCAGGCGCACGCCTTATCCTCCCTGGCGCCCGAACGGGAGATCACCGTGCTGGCGCAGGCGGCCTCCTCCCAGGAGCGGGCGGAGACGGCGCTGGAAGACATCCGCAGCGCGGCGGAGATCGCCTTTATCACCAGGGATGTGGAAACGCTGCTGAATTTGGCCGAACGCCTGCAGCAGACCGACCTGATGCGCACAAGCGTCTATTCGGCCCGGTGCTTCCTGCATTCCATGCCGCGCATCGCCGCCAAGAACATCAAGGATACGCCCGCCAGGCGGCAGCTTATGCAAACCATTTCGGATGCGCAGCAGCCCTTCTGGCAAAGGCAGGACGCCGATTCCTTCCTGAACGCGTCCGCGCAGATCTTGCGCGCCATGGCGCGCAGCATCACCTGTGCGGGAAGAAGCGAGGAGGCGGCCACCTTCTTGGCCGGCGTGATCAGCCTGGTGGATGAAAAGTACCTGAGCCCCGGTTTTTCCCTGGCGTCCGTGGCATCGGAGCTGAATGTTTCGCCGTCCTGGCTGAGCCATTTTTTCAAGGACAACATGCATATGACATTGATCGAATATGTGAACGGCAAGAAAATGGAAACGGCAAAGGGGCAGATACGGTCAACGGATATCAGCATGACCGAGCTGGCGGAAAAGCTTGGCTATCAAAGCGTATCCAGCTTCATCCGCTCGTTCAAAAAGGAGGTCCGCATGACCCCCGGCCAATACAAAGCCGCCTGCCGGCAAAGGGAGAATGATTCGTGAAACAGCTTAATATCGCTTTGATCCATTGCCATGATACGGGGCGCTATATCAGCCCCTACGGTTTTGCGGTGGACACGCCGCACATGCTCAGGGCCGCGCAGGAGGGCATGCTCTTCCGGCAAATGTACTGCGCCGCCCCCGCCTGCTCCCCCAGCCGCGCCGCCATGCTCACCGGCCAGTGCGCCCACAGCGCGGGCATGCTGGGCCTGGTCAACCGGGGCTTTGACATCGCCTGTCCTGAGCGCCACCTGGCCAAAATGCTCTCCGAGCACGGCTTCCATACCATCCTGGCGGGCGTTCAGCATATCCTCCGTGACAGGAGCGGATCGCCCTACGATGAAATCCTGGATATTTCCGGAATGGATACGCCCAAGATCGTAGGGCAGGGCCTGCAATCGCTGGACAGGCTTCCTAAGGACGCCCCCTTCTTTCTGGACATCGGATTCGGCGACACGCACCGCCCCTTTGATACGGAGCACCTGATCTACGACCCCAACTACGTGCGCCCGCCGCTTCCGCTGCCGGATACGCCCGCCGTCCGCCGGGATTTTGCCGGATTCATGGAGGCCGCGCGCAGGTACGACGACGCGGTGGGCATGGTGCTCGGCGGGCTTCGCGACCGGCATCTGCTGGATAATACGCTGGTCATCATCACCACGGACCACGGGATCGCTTTCCCGGGCATGAAGTGCAACCTGACCACCCACGGAACAGGCGTCCTCTTTATCCTGCGCAAGCCGGGACTGGTGCCCGTGGGCACGGTCTGCGACCAGCTTGTATCCCAGGTGGACCTGTACCCCACGCTGCTGGACCTTGCCGGGATCGAGCACCCCGCTTGGCTGCAGGGCAGATCCATGGTCCCCCTCCTTCAGGATACCGAGACGCCCATCCATGAGGAGATCTTTGTGGAGCAGACGTACCACTGCAATTATGAGCCGGAGCGCGGCATCCGCACCGGCCGGTACCTGTACATCGAGCGCAGCGTGGAATACCCCAGGACCCACGCGGCCAACTGCGACCCGGGCCTTTCCAAAACCGAGGCCATGGAGAAAGGCTGGCTGGACCGCGCTGTGGATGACGTGCAGTTGTACGACACGTATTTTGACCCCCATGAAACCTGCAACCTTGCGTATGACGCAAGGTACAGGCAGATCGCGGACGGTCTGCACACAAGGCTCCTGGCCTGGGAAACCCAAACGGGGGACCCGCTGCTTCAAAAAGGGGCCGGGCGTGTTATGGGCTATACCGCCAACACGCAGGACGGCCGCGTCTACGTAAGCGCCTATGAGGATGTGGAGCCGCAGGATATCTGGCAGTACGAGGAGCAAAAACCCGGCTACGCCTGAGAAGTCCATCCGGCCGCGGGCCGGTGCCTGACGATATATTTGGGTAAAGGAGCAGCCTATGGATCAGCAACAGTTCACCCATTCCCCGGCCCTGTCCTCCGTCCGTGTCAGGGATGCTTTCTGGGGCACCTATCTTGACAAGGTAAAAAGCCTGGTGGTCCCCTACCAGTGGAAGGCGCTGAACGACCAGGTGGAGGGCGCGGAAAAAAGCTATTGCATGCACAATTTCCGGGTCGCCGCCGGCATGGAAACGGGGGAGCACGGCGGTTTCGTGTTCCAGGACAGCGATTTTGCGAAATTCCTGGAAGCCGCCGCGTATGTGTTCGCCTACAGCAGCGATCCCGAACTGGAAAAAGCGGTGGATGAGGCCATCGGCATCGTCTGCAAAGCCCAGCGGGAAGACGGATACCTGGACACCTATTACATCATCAACGGCCTGGACAGGCGCTTCACCAACCTGCGGGACAATCACGAGCTTTATTGCTTCGGGCATATGCTGGAAGCCGCCATCGCCTATTACGAAGCCACGGGCAAGGACAAGCTTCTGCTGGCCATGAAGCGGTATGCCGATCTGCTGGACCGTCTCTTCGGGCCCGGGCCTCATCAAATGAAGGGCTACCCGGGCCATGAGGTGGCCGAAATGGCTTTGGTGCGCCTGTACAGGCTGACGGGCGAAAAGCGGTATTTGAACCTTGCCAAATTCTTTATCGACCAGCGCGGGCAGTCCCCCCTGTACTTTGAGCAGGAGGCGGCCAAGGACCCCAAGGGCTTCCGCTGGAAGGACACGCCCTACGGATACCAGTATTACCAGGCGGGGAAGCCCGTGCGGGAGCAGACGGCGGCGGAAGGGCACGCGGTGCGCGCCGTCTACCTGTACTCAGGCATGGCCGACGTGGCGCGGGAAACGCGGGATGAAGGGCTGCTCCATGCCACCCTGGGGCTGTGGGACAGCATGGTGAACCGGCGGATGTATGTAACGGGCGGCATCGGTTCCTCGGACATCGGCGAGGCGTTCACCTTTGATTACGACCTGCCCAACGATACGGCATACGCCGAGACCTGCGCCTCCATCGGGCTGGTATTCCTGGCCAAACGGCTGCTGGGCATCCATCCCAAGGGCGAGTATGCCGATGTGATGGAGCAGGCCCTGTATAACGGCGTGATCAGCGGCATGTCCCTGGACGGGACGCGCTTTTTCTACGTCAATCCCCTGGAGGTATTGCCGGAGGCCTGCGAGAAAAATCCCGGATATAGCCACGTGAAGCCCGAACGGCAAAAGTGGTTCGGCTGCGCCTGCTGCCCGCCCAACCTGGCGCGGCTGGTTGCCTCCATCGGCACCTATGCGTATGGCTTCAGCGAGCGGGCGGTCTATGTCCACCTCTACATGGGCGGCGAAGGGAATGCAAAAGTAGGCGGCACGGACGTCCAATTCACGGTGGACACGGCGTATCCCTGGAATGGCCGCGTCACCATGCGCCTGGAGCCCAAGGAGGAATGCGGCTTTACCCTGGCCATGCGCATCCCGGCCTGGTGCGGGCATTTCACCCTCAGCGTCAACGGCCAAAGCGTCTCCCCGGACGTCCTTGACGGATACGCGCTGCTTGACCGCAGGTGGCGGCAGGGCGACACCGTTGTGCTTGATATGGACATGCCGGTCCGCCTGGTGGCCGCCCATCCCATGGTGCGCCAGGATGCCGGCAAGGTGGCGGTAACGCGGGGGCCCATGGTCTATTGCCTGGAAGAAAAGGACAACGGGAAAAACCTGCATTTGCTGCACCTTGGAAGCAAGCCTATGTATCAGGCCGTATTCCGCCCGGAGCTGCTGGGCGGCGTGACGGCCATCGAAGCCAAGGGGCTGCGGCAGCAGGACCCGCGGGGAGGACAGGCGCTGTACCGGGAGGCCGAAGAAATTGTATTCGATGAGGTGCCCCTGCACTTTATCCCCTATTACGCCTGGGCAAACAGAGGGATCGGGGAAATGACCGTTTGGGTGCGCCGGTAGGCCTTTAGGAAGGCCTCCGGCCGTCAAAATAGTGCCTATTTTGACGGCGGCCCCTAGAAAGTGAAATTTCACTTTCTAGGGGCTGCACTTTTCACCTGCGGCCTCTGGCCGCGGGCGGTGAAAAGTGTAAGGAATGCTTGCTTCGCAAGCGTCCCGCGCAGTCCGGAAGCTCAATCGTCGCCCTGCTTCGCTGCCGCTCACATGGCTCGTTTCGCTTCACGCCTCCACCCCGCCCCTTTCCGCCACTGGCGGGGGCAGGGTTTCGGCGCCAGTAAAGCCGGGCGACACGATTTCAATTGAAGGGGTTCCACCCCTTCAATGCATCCCCGAAAATTGGTCTGACTTTGTTGATGGTTTGAGGCCTTTAGGAAGGCCTCAGGCCATCAACAAACCCCAGGAGGTATCGGAGGGCCGAAGCCCTCCGATTGCAGATCGAAAATCAGCGACATGCGCGGTGATTTTCGCTGGAATTTTGCAGAAATTCCTTCCTTGCCCGAGCAACCGACCGCAAAATGGCAACGCCATTTTGCAGTGCAGCGAGGGAAAAGCTCGAAAAAGCGGCAACGCCACTTTTTCGACACGCTGAGGCCTTTAGGAAGGCCTGCTGCCCCTTCAGGAACCCAAGCCCTGGCCGCCGCTTTCTGTCAGCAAGCCTCTCATAAAGCGGATTTCCCGCGCCGCCAAAGCCGGGTTCGCCTCTTCGCGAAGCAGCGGAAGACCTGCATGGTGCAGCCGCAGCCAGTCCATCACCGGCGCAAACGCCATGACCCCTTCCCCCAGCGGCAGCGGGATATACCGGCCGTTTTCAACCCGGCCGTCCTTGATATGCACGGCGGCGATGTCCTTTCCAAAGCACGCAAAGCACCTTTCCCATAGCGCCTTTTGGTCATCGCCGCCCGTGGGGGAAAGCAGGTTGACGGGGTCAAATATCACTTTCAGGCGTGGGGAAGCCGTTTCCCTGATCAGCCTTTGCACCATCTCCGGGGTATGGACGGTATGCGCCAGCACTGGCTCAATGGCGGCATACGTGTCCTGCCTCTCCGCCTCCGAGGCCATTTCCCCAACGAAGGCCAGCACCCGCCGGTACGCCGCCTCCCTAAGGGGTTCCGGCCCCGAAAAGCGCGTGGTTTCGGTGGCGACGCAATGCGCCCCCAAGGCTTTGGCGATTTTCAGGTGCGCCCGGAATTTTTCAAGGCCGTCCTCATAAACCCCGTCATCCATGCTGCCGGGCTCCACATAGCAGCCCAGAACGGAAATTTCCACACCGGCATCCTCAAACGCGCGCCGGACGCGCTTTACCGTCTCCTGCTTATACATGTCTTCCCCGGCAATGGAGAGCGCCTTGAAAAGGGCCAGGTGGGCCGCTTCATACCCGGCGCTTTTGATGGCGGCCGCCAGGGATTCGGGGGAGTCCTTTCCAAAATCATGGGCACGGACGCCGATTTTCATCGTTTTCCTCCTTGGCTGTTTGCCCGGCTCCAGCGGGCCGTTTTTGCTTACAGCCCGGTCTTTTCTTTAATATAGCGGCGGGCCTTGACGGCGTATTCGAAGGGGTTGGCCTTGGCGGGGTCCTGTTCGGCCTCCACCACCACCCAGCCTTCATACCCCTCTTTTTCCAGCACCTCAAAAATAGGCATAAAGTCCACATCCCCGTCCCCCGGCACGGTGAACACCCCGGCCCGTACGGCGGCAAGAAAGCTCCAGCCCTCTTTTTGCGCCTGATCGCGGATCAACAGGCGCACATCCTTCAAATGCACGTGGCGGACGCGGCCAATGTATTTTTTCAAAACAGGCAGGGGGTCGATCCCCGCAAAGGTCAGGTGGCCGGAATCAAACAAAAGGGATACGAGGTTAGGATCGGTCATGGCCATCAGGGTATCGATCTCCTCCGCGGTCTGGATCCCGGTGCCCATGTGGTGGTGGATGGTAAGGGTCATCCCCTTCTCCCTGGCCAGCAGGCCCAGGGCATTGTAGCCGCCGGCCACAGTCTTCCACTGTTCTTTTGTAAAGACCGGCTTGTCCGGGCCGAAAATGTTCAAAGGCTTGCCCTGGATGGAATTGCCCTGCTCGCTGGCGCCGATGATGCTGGCGCCCAGCGCGTGAAGCCTGTCCCGGTGGGCGATGAACGCCTGCTTTGTAACCTCAAAGGGCTCCGAAGTAAACAGGCTGGAAAACCAGGCGTTGCAAATTGTAAGGCCCCGCACGTCAAGATAATGCTTCAAAACAGCCGGGTCCCGGGGGTACTTGTTGCCGATTTCGCTGCCAGAAAAGCCCGCCAGCGCCATTTCGCTTACGCACTGCTCAAAGGTATTTTCGCCCCCCAGGTCGGGCAGATCATCGTTGGTCCAGCCGATGGGCGCAATGGCCAGTTTTACTTTCTTGGGGTCCAGCATACATCCGTCCCTGTCCTTTCGTTATAGATCGCGGGTTTTTTTAATCTGCTCCGCCATGGCTTCATACGCGGCCCGCACCTTTTCCTGGGCGGATACCTCCGCCACGCCCACACGCCACCAGCTTTCAAAGCCCGGCGTCATGCTGCCGGGAAGCACCTTGATGTCATAGAGCACCGGCACCGTTTGCTTCCTGCCGTCCGCAAGCGCCGCGCGCAGCTCCGCCGCGCTCCTTACGGTGTAGGTTTTCAGCCCGTAGGCCGCCGCGTTTTTCGCGTAGTCAATCCGCATCACCGGGCCGTCCAGCGCGCCGGTCTCCTTGTTGCGCAGGCGGAACACCGTGCCAAAGGTCTCGTTGCCCTGGCTGTTTTGCAAATTTTCGATGCAGCCCCACCCGGCGTTGTCAAACAGGCAGAAGTGGACTTTTAACCCCTCCTGCAAGGCGGTTAATATCTCGCTGTGGGCCATCAAATAGGAGCCGTCGCCAAAGAAGGCGTATACTTCCTTATCCGGGCAGGCCAGCTTCACGCCCACCGCGCCGTTGATCTCATAGCCCATGTTCGAGAACCCGTATTCCATGTGGTAGGTACCGGCCTCTCCCGGCCGCCAAAGGCGCTGCATATCCCCCGGCAGGCTGCCGGCGGAGCCCACGGCGATATCGGTACCAGCCATAAACCTGTTGATCTCCCCCAGCGCCCTTGTTTGAGACAGTCCTTCGGGGCGGTCCTGGCCGCAGAAGCCGTCCACAATCCCATCCCACTCCGCCTTGACCCTTGAAATTTCCTCCCCATAGGCGGTTTTGTAGCCGGAAAGCGCGGCGCGCAGCGCCGTAAGGGCTTCCCGGGCGTCGGCCAAAATGGGTTCGCCCTCCATCTTTACCGCGTCAAAGGGGCAGATGTTGATGGACAGGAGCCTGGCATCCTGCGGGAAAAGCCATTTGGAACAGGTGGTGAAGTCGGTCAGCCGCGTGCCCGCCGCGATCACCAGGTCCGCCTGCCGGGCGATAAGGTTGGCGGCCTTCCCGCCGGTAACGCCGATGCCGCCCAGGTTGAGGGGATGGTTCCAGGGAAGGGTGCTCTTGCCCGCCTGGGTTTCACAAAAAGGAATATTCCCCTGCTCACAGAAGGTTTGCAGCGCTTCCCCGGCTTCGCTGTAGCGCACGCCGCCGCCCATAATGACCAGGGGGCGTTTCGCGCTTTTGATCATGCGGGCGGCGCGGTCCAGCTGGTTTTGCCCCATGGGCCGCCTGTCCAGATGCCAGACGCGGCGCTTGAAGAATTCCACGGGATAGTCATGCGCCTCGCCCTCCACGTCCTGGGGCATGGCCAGGCATACGGCCCCGGTGTCCGCCGGATCGGTCAGGACCCGCATGGCGTGGACGGCGGCGGTCATCAGCTGTTCCGGGCGCTGGATGCGGTCCCAGTAATGGCACACGCTCCGGAAGGCATCGGTAACGCTGGTGGAAAAGCTATCAAAAAACTCCGCCTGCTGCAATACCGGGTCGGGCTGGCGGCAGGCAAAGGTATCCCCCGGCAGCACCAGCAGGGGGATGCGGTTGGCGGTGGCGCAGCCCGCGGCGGTGACCATGTTCATGGCCCCCGGCCCGATGCTGGACACGCAGGGAATGATCTCCCGGCGGTTTTTCTGCTTGGCAAAAGCCACGGCGGCCAGCGCCATGTTCTGCTCGTTCTTTCCCTGCAGGAAGCGGATGCCGTGGCCGCCCTGAGTAAGGGCCTGGCCCACGCCCACCACGCAGCCATGGCCGAACACGCCGAAGATATGGTTTACAAACTTGGTTTCGGTGCCGTCCAATTCCACGTACTGCCGGTCCAGAAAGCGTACCAGCGCCTGGGCCATGGTCAAACGGATGCGCTCCATGCTATACCCCCCTTTTTTCGGGCCAGTATTCCGCGTCCTTTTCCGCAACCCACACATGCTCCTTCACGAACGTGGGGGTAATGTAGGGCGCGCCCTCCAGGTGGCGGATCACCCAAAGATACCACAGGGCATAGCCCGGCGGGGTGCAGTGGGGATGGGTGAGGCCGGGGCGGATGAATACCGTGTCGTTGGTGTGCACCTTCACCACGTTTTCCCCCAGCTCCGCGTAGGCGAAGCCGTTTTCGGGGTTGGATTTATAATAGTAGATTTCCGGCTGGGGATGGTGGTGGGGCGGATAGCTGGACCACTTGCCGGGGAAGCCGATCACTTCGCCCAGCACCAGGTTGGATAAGGGCGCGTTGCGCTTGTCGAACACCGTGCGCACGATGCGGGTGGAGGTATCCTGCATCAGCCCCGCGCCCCGGTACTCATCCAAGGTATCGGCGGGGACATACCATTCCGCCGGGAAAGGCGTTTCGTTGTCCGTGCGCATAACGCAAAGCTCGCTGTCCCCGCCTATTGCCCGGAGGGAGACAGGCGTATTTTTATCAGCGTGCAGCACAAAAGGGCCCGCATCAAAGCAGTTGGCCCGGGAAAAAAGCCTCTCTTCCTGTCCGGCGGTGAGTATGACTTCCCCGTATACCAGCAGATAGGCCTTCTCCAGGGGCCGGTCATCCGCAAAGGTCTGCCCTTTTTGAAGCCTGAGCACGCCAAAATCCATCCCCATGTCCCCGTGGACGCCGTTCAAGGCGCTGATTTGCGTATAGCCCAAGGCGTGGGGGCCGTTCGCCCTGCGGATGTCAGGCATGGGCGGCCTCCAGGATCTCCTTCACCGTTACGGGGCGGTGCTCCTGCCAGGATTTTTTGGCGGCCATGGCCAGCACCACCGGGGACAGGGCGTCATCCACCGTCACGGGCACGGGGGCGTCATGGGCCACGGCGGAAATAAAGGCTTTCATTTCCTTGATGAAGGAGGCCATGTACCGCTCCAGGAAGAAGTACTGGGGCTTGTCGGAAACGGCCCCTTGGGCGGTCAAAACGCGGACGGTGGTGTCCCCGTCGTTTTCCCCGGCGGCCATGCCCTTTTCCCCGAAAACTTCCACCCGCTGGTCATAGCCGTAGGCGGCCCGGCGGCTGTTGTCGATCACGCCCAACGCGCCGTTTTCAAACTTCAAAAGCACAATGGCCGTGTCCACATCGCCGGCCTTGCCGATGGCGGGGTCCACCAATACCGCGCCCTGGGCGTACACCTCGGTCACGGGGCTTCCGGCCAGGAACTGCGCCATGTCAAAGTCGTGGATCATCATGTCAATGAACAGCCCGCCGCTGGACGCGGCGTATGCTGCGGAGGGGGGTTCCGGGTCCCGGGAGGTGATCTTTACGATCTCCACGTTGCCCAGCGCGCCTTTCGCGGCCATTTCCCGCACCCGGCCGTGGTTGTGGTCAAAACGGCGGTTGAAGCCGATTTGAAGCTTGATCCCGTTCTCTTCCGCGGCCTTCTTGGCGGCCAGTATCTTTTCAATGGTCAGATCAACGGGCTTTTCGCAGAAGATATGCTTTTTTGCTTTGGCCGCGGCAATGGAAATATCCGCGTGGGTGGGGGTGGGGGAGCAGACCAGCACGGCGTCGATGGCGGGATTGTTCAGGATGTCTTCATAGCTGGCGGTATAGGCGGGAACGCCCAGCTTTTCCGCCAGGGCCCGCGCTTTTTGGAGGTCCACATCGCTTACCATGGCCACTTCGGCCTCCGGGATGTGGTAGGTGATGGATTCGCCGTGGACATTGCCGATGCGGCCCGCGCCAATGATGCCGATTTGCAGCCTTTTCATGGGAAACAATCCTCTCTTCCTATTTCTTTGAAAAAAGGGATCCCCAAGGGGTATTATCCCTTGGGCAAAGGGATCCGGGGAGGCGCCGCCTCCCCGGGGAATTATAGCGACCCATCCCAGGTATTGACGGCGGTTTTCTTCTTTTCCTCCTCGTCAAACCAGCGGACAGTAACCGTTTTGGATTCGGTGAAGAAGCGGAAAGCGTCCTTCCCGTGGCAATGCAGGTCCCCGAAGAAGGATTTCTTGTGCCCGCTGAAGGGGAAGACGGCAACAGGCACGGGGATGCCCACATTGACGCCCACCATGCCGCCGTCGGTGCGCTTGGCAAACTCCCTGGCATAGTGGCCGCTTTGGGTAAAGATCACCGAGCCGTTGGCGAAGGGGTTTTCGTTCATCAGCGCAAGGCCTTCCTCAAAATCCTTTACCCTTTTTATGCACAGCACGGGCCCGAAAATTTCCTGCTGTCCCACGGTCATTTCCGGCGTTACGCGGTCCAAAATGGTAGGACCCAGGTAAAAGCCGTTTTCATAGCCCTCCACCTTCACATCCCGGCCGTCCAGCACCACCTGTGCGCCTTCCTCGATGCCCTTTTTGATCCAGCCGGACACAAACTGCTTGTGGGCGGCGCTCACCACCGGGCCCAGATGGGTGGTTTTGTCGTACGCCGGGCCGATCTTCTGCTGCCCGCAGAGCCTTATAAGCTCCTTGACCAGCGCATCGGCGATCTCCTCCTGCACTACCACCACCGGCAGCGCCATGCAGCGCTCCCCGGCGCAGCCGAAGCTGGAGTTCATGATGCCGGCGGCGGTGCGGGTGACGGGAGCGTCCTTGAGGACAAGGGCATGGTTCTTGGCCTCGCACAGCGCCTGCACGCGCTTGCCGTGGGCGGCGGCGGTGGCGTACACGTGCAGCCCCACCTGGGTGGACCCCACAAAGGTCACGCCCTTGATGTCCGGGTTTGTAAGCAGCAGCTCCGCCTCATTGCGGGAGCAGGGCACAACGTTCAATACCCCGTCCGGGAAACCGGCTTCCCGGTACAGCTCCGCCATGCGCAGGCTGGTCATGGGCGTTGCGCTGGCGGGCTTCAGCACATAGGTATTGCCGCAGACAATGGCCAGGGGGGCCATCCAGCCCATGGGGATCATGGCGGGAAAATTCCAGGGGGCGATCCCCGCAAACACGCCCAAAGGCTCCCGGTACAGGGTGGTGTCGTACCCGGCGGAGGTGTCCATCAGGCTTTCGCCCATGAGCAGGCTGGGGGCGGAGCAGGCCAGCTCCACCATTTCCTTGGCCTTCAGTACATCCCCCGCGGCCTCGGACCAGGCCTTGCCGTTTTCGGTGGCCAGGGCAAGGGTCAGCTCGTCCAGGTGCTCCTCGATGAGCGAGCGGAGGCGGAACATGAGCTCCGCCCGCTTTTTGACGGGGGTATCCCGCCAGGCGGGATACGCGGCCTTGGCCGCGGCGACGGCGGCCTCCACCTCGCTTTTTGTGCAGCAGGGGCTTTGGGCGATGACCTCCCCGGTGGAGGGGTTGTAAACATCCACGTATTTTTCGGTGTTGGAGGCAACATACTGCCCGCCGATAAAGGGTTTCAATAGCTGGGCCTCGCGCATGGAATCCATCTCTTTCCGTTGACATATTTTGGGCGGAACGGCTGTTTGATAAATGGGGTATCAAAGGGCGGCGCTCCCGGTTATCCCCGGGCCACCATCTCGCCGTACTGCTTCTTTTTTTCCGTGATGAAGGCGCGGATCGCCTCCTGGGTGGGCATATCCTTGGAGCAGGCGTGGCTGGCCACCAGCATGGCGGCGGAGGCGCTGCCAAACTCCAGCGCGTCCGGAAGCTCCCACCCGGACAGCAAGCCGTGCAGGAAGGCGGAGGCATACCCGTCGCCGCCGCCAAAGCCTTTCAGGGCTTCCACGGGGAAGGGCCTTACGGAAAACGCGCCGTCCTTTGTATAAGCGGCGGAGCCTTTTTTGCCGTGCTTGACAATGGCGATCCTCACGCCCTTTTGAAGCCAATAGCCCGCGGAGGCCGCGTCGGTGCCGTCAAGCCCCGCAAGCCGTTCCATCCGGTCGTATTCCTCCCGGGAACCCATGAGGATATCGGCTTTTTCCGCCACCAGCGATGTGTAGACGGCGATCTCATCGTCGTTTTTCCAGGTATAGGCCCGGTAATCCGCGTCGAAAGCCACGGGCGTGCCCGTTTTTTTCGCCAGCAGCACCGCCTTGAAGGCGGCCTCCCGGGAGGGGCTTTGGGAGAGGGCGGTGCCGGAAATCAGCAGCAGCCTGGCGCTTTTTACGTAGGCCTCGTCCACATCCTCCGGGTGAAGCTGCAGATCCGCCGCGCCTTCCCGGTACATCAGGATGCTGGACGTTTCCCGGGAGAGGATCTCGGTAAACGTGAGCCCCAGGGACGCGCCGTTTTTGCAGCGGGTGACATGGCTTGTGTCAATGCCCTCGTTTTCAAAAAACGCCTGCACAAAGTCCCCGAACCGGTCGTCCGAAATTTTGCCCAGAAAGCCTACCCTGCGCTTCAGCCGGGCCATGCCAACGGCAATGTTGGCCGGGGAACCCCCCAGGTATTTTTTGAAGGTGGTGGATTCCGCCAGGGTTTGAAAGTAGTCCACAGGATTGAAATCAATGGCGATCCTCCCCAGGGGGATAATGTCCAGGGGCCGGGTTTCGTCCCAAGTGATCAGGTTCATTGCCGTCTCCTTTCAAGCCGGGTAAAAAACGGAAAGATGCGCGGCCGCCACCGCCTCCACGGCATCGGCCATGCAGCGGCTGACGTCAAAGATATCGCTCTGCCGGGCCGCGTGGGCCGCCTCCGCGGCCGCCCGGAAACAGGCGGTGGCAATATTGATCTTGCGCACCCCAAGGGAAATGGCCTGCCTGAAATCCGCCGGGCTGATGCCCGTGCCGCCGTGCAGCACCAGCGGCACAGCCGACGCGGCGGATATTTCCCGCAGTATTTCAAAGTGGAGGTCCGGCGCGCCCGCGTACACGCCGTGGATATTGCCGATGCCCACGGCCAGGGCGTCCACGCCCGTTTCGGCAAGAAAGCGCAGCGCCTCCCTGGGGTCGGCGTACGCAACGGGGGATGCCGCCTCATCCTCCCCGCGGCCTACCCGGCCGATTTCGGCTTCCACATCCACGGCCTTTCCGTGGGCCATGGCCACTACCTCCCTGGTGAGGCGCACGTTTTCCGCAAAGGGCAGGTGCGAGCCGTCAAACATGACGGAGGTGAAGCCCAGCCCGATGGCTTCTTCCATACAGTCCATGGTCAGGCCGTGGTCCAGATGGACCGCCACCTCCACCTTGGAACGCCTGGCGGCCTCCAGCATGGCCGGCCCGATCATGTGCAGGGGCGATGTTTGAAGCCGGGCCTGGGCAATTTGCAGGATGACCGGCGCCTGGGCCTTTTCCGCCGCCGCCAGAACCCCAAGGATCATTTCAAGGTTTGCCACGCTGAAAGCGCCTATGGCGCGGTTGTCATGCCTTGCCCTTTCAAGCAGCGGGCGCATACGCGATAAAGACAAAAGGCCACCTCCGTTTTTATGCCAGAATCAGTTGCGTGCCGGCGGCTTCCAGGGCGGCTATATAGCTTTCATCCGGCCTGGCTTCGGTGATGATGCCCCGGAATTTTTCCGGGGAGGCATACGTCAGCATTGCTGTCTGGCCAAATTTTTGGCTGTCCAGCAAAAGATAGGATGCTTCGCTGCGCTCCATGGCGGCCATTTTCAGCTCGTACTCCAGCGGCGAGGAATTGGTGACGCCATGGGAAAGCGAAAACCCCGTGGCCGCCATAAAGGCCTTTTTGATGTTGTAGGACTTCAAAAGCCGCACGGCCTCCAGCCCGGTAAAGGAGTTGGTTTTGCGGTGCAGCTGGCCGGGAAGCGTGATAACGTTCAGGTTGGGATAGGGCACCGCGGCCATAATGGCGTTCAGGCTATGGGTGATGATGGTAATGTTCTGCTTCTTCGCCAGGTTCATAACAATATGCAGCGTGGTGGTGCCCGAGTCAAGGAAGATGATGTCGCCGTCCTCCGTAAGCCCGGCCGCCTTTTTGCCGATGGCGGTTTTCGCCTCCTGGTTCTTGATGTTGCGCACGTCAAAGGGCGCCAGCTGCTCCGGCTTTCTTGCGCAGACCCCGCCGTACACCTTTTCCACCGTCCCCTTTTTTTTTAGCAGCGCCACATCCCGCCGGACGGTGTTCAGCGACGTGTTAAATTCCTGCCGCAGCTCCTCCATGGAGACCGTTTCCCTTTTTACAATAAATTCCTCCATCTGGTCCAGGCGTATATTCCTCACGGACAGACCCACTCCCATCGCATTCTACAAGGCATTATAGTGCAAAACGCAGCCTGTGTAAAGAAAAACATGATCATATGTTGGTCATATTATGTACTATTTTATCAAACTCGCCATTTACTTTTCCAATACAAAATCACTTTTTTGTTAAAAGTTTGCCTTTTGGCAGGGTAACGCAAAGGATTCAAGCGGTACTGATCCAAAATGTCATTACAGGTTCCCCATTGTGTGGAAACCGGTGTTGATCCTCCCAGGCGGGCGCTTGCGGCGATCCCTGGCGGAAAATCGTACAATCATCTGATTCATTGCAAATTTGTGCGATCAGTCTGCGCAATTGTGAGTGTAAACATGGGGTCGGATATAGTACAATGCAACAAAAGACGGTGAGATATCCGTTCCCATATCAGGTTGAATGGGGCGTATTTGCCGCCGGACAAGTTTCCCCACAGGAAAGGAGATTGCCCATGAAACGGATTTTGGCCCTGGTTTTATTCACGGCAATGCTTTTATCCAGCGCGGCGGCGGTAGCCGAAAACAACTGGATGGAGCCCTATCCCGAGACGGTGACGGTTACCTTTGGGCGCTACGGTTCCGAATCGGACCCCCTGTTTCCCGAAGGGGAATCCATGGACAACAGCGTGTATACGAAGTGGATCAAGGACACCTTCAACATTGCGTTTGAAACCGCGTGGCTGATCCCCAACGCGGCGGACCACAACACGAAGCTTGCCCTGGACATGGTTTCCGGCTCCCTGCCCGACATCTTCATGGTCCGGGACAAGAACCAGCTCCGGCAGATGATCGAAGGCGGCATGCTGGCGGACCTGACCGGCGCCATTGAAAACAGTTCCAGCGATATGGTGAAGGAGATTTATGAAAGCTACGGCGGCGCAGACAAGCTCTTTACCGCCAATATGCGGGATGAGGAGGGCAAGATTTACGCCTTCCCATACACCGCGCCGGGTTATGAATTCATGCTCACCTGGATCCGCCAGGACTGGCTGGACAAGCTTGGCCTTGCAACGCCTGCCAGCTTCGCGGAACTGGAGGCGGCGGCAAAGGCGTTTGTGGATAACAAGATGGCCGGCGACGCGACCGTAGGCGTTGAAATCGACAGCGGCATCACCGACGGCTATGCCTTCCTGGGTTCCGTAGGCCCCTGGTGCCATAATTACGGCGCGTATCCAAGCAACTGGTACATTGACGAAGCTACCGGAAAATACGTGTACGGCTCCGTGCAGCCCCAGATGAAGGACGCGCTGGCCTATATGGCAAAGCTGTACCAGGAAGGCGTCATCGATTACGAGTTTGCCACCAAGGACTGGACCGGCTCCATTTCCAACGGCAATGCCGGCATCCTGTTCGGCGCCTGGTGGATCGGCGCCTGGCCCCTTTCCAACGTCAAGGCCAACGACCCCGAAGCGGAATGGGTGCCCCTTTGGATCAAGAGCGACAACGGCGAGTACAACACCTACAAGCCGGACATTGAATCCGAGTCCATCTACTGGGTGGTCAGCAGCAAGTGCGAACACCCCGAGGTGCTCATCAAGATGGTCAACCTGGCCGCCGAGCAGCAGAACCTTACCGGCATCGCCCAGTATGACCCCTACCCCAAGAATATCCCCGTGGAGATTGATACCCACTATTCCGACATCGGCTACAAGTTTGATTTCCAGGCCTGGCCCATCTGCGCCAAGGTGCGCTACTACGACCAGCTTCTGCGGCTGGAGCCGGTTTGGACGGATTTGGTGAACCAGGTCAAAGAAGGCAAGGAGATCCCCAAGTTTGCCACCGAGTCCTTTGACGGGGAAAAGATCGTTGCCTACATGAACGGCGAGGACAAGAGCGGCATGGGGCTGCATGTGTACACAAAGACGCTGTCCCTGCAACTGATTGCCGCCAACAAGGACAGCCTGGTGGAAAAGGAAATCTATGTGCCCGCCGTGACCCCCACCATGGAAATGGCCTGGTCTAACCTGCGGGACATGGAAAAGCAGGTCTTTACAAAAATCATCATGGGCCAGGAACCCCTGGACAGCTTTGACACCTTCGTGAAGAACTGGTCCGCCCAGGGCGGCGATATGATTACGGACGAAGTCAACGAGGCCGCCGGCAAATAAGATTTGCGGCTGCCCCTCCGGCGGCGATGGTTCGTGCCACCGCCGCCGGCATTTATACTATTTTCAATAGCGGTATATCCTCCCCCGGTAAAGGAGAATGGGTATGAAAGCAACGTCCGGTACTCCTGGAAAGACGCGGCCCGGGCACAGGCGCTGGTTTTTTGACAGGACGCAGATGTATTACCATCTGATGCTCCTGCCCGGCGTGGCGCTGTTGATACTGTTCAACTACGTGCCGATGTACGGGGTCATCATGGCCTTTCAGAAATTCAACCCGTCTTTGGGCTTCGCGCGCTCCAAGTGGGTGGGGTGGCAGAATTTCAAATATCTGTTCTCCATCCCGGATGTGCAGAGCAAGTTTATGAATACCCTGATCCTGGCCGGCGCCAACATTGTGCTTGATATGGTCATCCCCCTGGCCTTTGCCATTCTGCTCAATGAAGTGAGGCACAGGGCCTATAAGCGCACCATCCAGACCATTGTCTACCTGCCCCATTTCCTGTCCTGGGTCACCCTGGGCCTTATCTTCAAGCAATTCTTTTCCATGAACGGATACATGAATACGTTGCTTGTCTCCCTTGGGCTTGAAAAGATCCATTTCATGGGCAGCAACGATTATTTCCGCCCGCTGCTGATTTTTACAAACTCCTGGAAGAGCTTCGGCTGGGGGACCATCATTTTTCTGGCGGCCCTTACCGCCATTGACCCGGCCCTGTATGAATCCGCGCGCATGGACGGGGCCACCCGCATGCAAAAAATCAGGTACATCATTCTGCCGGGGATGATGTCCGTGATCGTGCTGAAGCTGACCCTTTCCCTGGGGGGCGTTTTGAACGCAAACTTCGACCAGGTTTTCAATTTGTACAATACCCTGGTCTATGATACGGCGGATATCATTGACACCTACGTATACCGGATGGGCATGGTCCAGGCGCAGTACAGCCTTTCCACGGCGGTAGGCCTTCTGAAATCCGTCATCAGCCTTGTTTTGATCGTCACATCGTATGGGCTGTCCTACAAATTTGCCGATTACCGGATATTTTGAGTCCCGCGCAAAGGAGGCGTCCCCATGCCCAGGCAATTTTCAAAAACGTCCGGCGCCGGCACCGTGAATCCCTTCAATTCGGGGGATGTGCTCATCTATTTCATCCTTTTGCTGTCGGCGGTCCTATGCCTTGTCCCGGTGATCAACATCCTTGCCATCTCCTTCAGCAACGCCGCCGCGGCGGACGCAGGCCAGGTGGGATTCTGGCCGGTCCGCTTTACCACGGCCTCCTATAACCGCATCCTGCAAGACACCACCTTTTTTCAGGCCTTTTTGACATCCATCCTGCGGGTGGTGCTGGGCTCCTCCCTGACCATGATCCTCACCTTCCTGATGGCCTATCCCCTGTCCCGGGAAAGCAGGGAATTTCCCATGCGCAACATCTACATGTGGTTCATGATCTTCACCATGCTTTTTAACGGCGGCCTCATCCCCACCTACCTTACGGTGATTGGGCTGGGCATGAAAAACACCATCTGGGCGCTGACCGTGCCCACCGCGGTGGCCACCTACAACAACATTCTCATGATGAATTTTTTCCGGGGGATCCCCAAGGAGCTGCATGAGGCCGCCGGCATTGACGGGGCCAACCCGCTCCGGATACTCATCGATGTCTATATTCCGGTCTCCCTGCCGGTAACGGCCACCCTGTCCCTGTTTTGCATGCTTTGGCATTGGAACGATTACTTCGCCGGCATGATCTATATTGACGACGCCGCAAAGCAGCCGCTGATGACCTACATCCGCAATCTGACGCTGCAGATGAATTTTGAGCAGCTTACGGCGGAGGAGCTGGTCAAGCGCATGGAGGTGGGCACCCTCACCTACAACGCGGCCAAGATCGTCGTGGCCATGATCCCGGTCCTGCTGGTATACCCCTTCCTGCAAAAGTATTTTGTCACAGGCATTATGCTGGGCTCCGTAAAAGGCTGATATAAAGAGGAACAGTTTGTGAAAACAACAGATAATTTGGTTTTGGGCTTGACCCATGTGGATTTGGGCTGGAAAAAAGGCCGCGCCGAAATGGCACAGGTGCTGGATGCGTACCTGGAAAGGCTATGCGCTTTGATGGATGAAAATCCGGAGCTTCATTATTTGCTGGAGCAGGCGCTTCATTACCGTGATTTGGAAAAGCGCAATCCTTCCCTGTTCGCGCGGGTGAAAGCCCTGGTCCGGTCGGGAAGGCTGGAATTTGCCACGGGCCTGGCCTCCACCATCGAAAACAATGTGACCAACGGGGAATCCTTCCTGCGCAATATGGAACTGGGCCTAAGGTGGCTGCGCGGCCATATGGATGTGGAGGCCGCGTCCTGCGCCATGGTCGACACCTTCGGCTTCCCCCCGCAGATGCCCCAGGTTTTGCGCCAGTTTGGCTTCCCGGCCCTCCTGGCCAACCGCCTGGGCGGAAGGCACGGCGTGGATGTGTTCCGCGCAAGAGGGCTGGACGGCTCCGAAATTGTGGTGGCCGGCCGGGATTGCATGTCCCCCTATGTCAAACCGGGGCACATCCATTTCCGCTTCTGCCGGACGGAGGAGGATTTGGCCCGCCTGTTTGGAGAAGCGGATGAAAACCCCGCCGGCTGGACGATGGTGATGCCCTACACGGAAAACGAAATATGGCCCGGCCAAAGCATTGTCACCCTGGCGGCCGCCTCCAAAAAGAAATACCGGTTCGGCACGCTGTCGGAATACCTTCAAAGGGTCCGGGAACTGCCCGGGCTTACGGAAACCCACGGCGACCTGAACCCGGAGTTTACGGGCACCTTCTCCCTGCGGCAAAAGCTTCGGCTTCTGAACAGGCGGGCGGAAACGCTTCTGCTGGAAGCGGAAAGCGCCTGTGTCCTGTGGCGCAAGCCCGCCCTGGCTGCCCGCCTGGAGGAGCATTGGTGGGAAATGGCCTACATCCAATTCCATGATATCCTTACCGGATCGCATCCCACCGCGGTGTACGAGGATTGCCTTGAACGCCTTGGCGGCGTAATGGGCGGGGCCCGCGCGGTGCTGGCCGAAGCGGCCGCGGGGAAGGATGCTGCCGGGGATGACGCAAGCGCCGCCTTTACGCTTTTGAACACCCTGCCTTACCCCCGGGAGGACGAAGCGGCCCTTCCCCTGCCGGAAGGATGGGCGGGGGCGGCGGAAATCCGCGTGGACGGTGCGCCTGTAAGGGGATGGCGGCAGGAAGGAACTACGGTATATTTTTCAGCCCCGGTCCCGCCCATGGCCGCGGCGGCCGTCACCGCAAGGCCGGGCCCGGCCCCTGTAACCGGGCGCAGGGCCATCCCCTGTCTGGAAAACGAATATCTGCGCCTGGAGATGGGGAATGGCCATTTGGTGGGCCGTTTGGTGTACAAGCCCGCCAACCGGACCATCCTTCAAAACGCGGATGACCTGCTGGTGCTGCAGGGGGACATGGGGAACTTTCAGATCGAGGAGCCGCAGGACGCGGAGATCCCCTGCGGCCACGGCGTATACGGTGTATCCCTGTATGAGGAGCAGGGCGTCCAAAAGGCTGTGGTCACCGGATCGTTCCCGCCCCTGCCGGAAGGGGACGTCACCTACCGGCTTACCCTTGCGCTGCATCCGGGGGAATCCTGCATACGGCTTCAGGCGGAAACCGGCTGGCAGGCGGAGGCCGCCCGGCTCAGGCTGAAGCTGTCAACGCCCTTCCAAACGGCGGGCGGGATATATGAGGTCCCTTTCGGCGCCGTGGAACGCCGCCCCCGGGGCCTGACCCGCAACACCAGGGGCGAATGGGCCGCCCACCGGTTTGTGGCCATGGAGGACGCGGCGGCCGGCGTGGGGCTGGCCCTGTGCAACCAGGGCACGGCGGGGGTGGAATGCGCGGGCGGAAGCCTGTGGACAACGCTCCTGCGCTCCCCCGTCAAGGAATACGCCGGCATGATGAAAGACGATACTTCCTCCGACCGCGGCGCCCATACCTTCTCTTTTTTGCTGGCGGTCTATGCCGGCTCCTGGGCCGGCGCGGGGGTGCCCCGCCTGGCGCAGCGGTTCAACCACCCCCTGTCCGTCCTTCCCGGGGCGGCCAGGCCGCTTTCCCCCTTCGCGGCCTGGGAGGATGCAAACCTCATGCTTTCCTCGCTGAAATATACCCAGGACGGCAGGCGCGCGCTGCGGATATATGAAACGGCGGGCCGGGAAACAAAGACCGCCGTGCGCTTTTCGGAAGATGTCCGGGCCTGGCGGTCCGATGTGCGGGAAATGCCCCTTGATCCCCTTTCGCCCCCGGGGCGCGTACTGGACCTTGCTTTTGCCCCCTTTGAGATCAAGACCATCCTTCTGGACTGACGGCGGTCCAGAGAAGGTGGAATTCCACTTTCTCCGGCTCTCCCTTTTCCCCTGCGGCCTATGGCCGTGGCCGGGGAAAAGCGCAGGGAATGCTTGCTTCGCAAGCGCCCCGCGCGCGTAGGCTATGCCGGGCGGCACGATTGCAATTGAAGGGGTTTCATCCCTTCAATGCACCCCTGAAAATTGGTTTGACTTTGTCGGTAGCCTGAAGCGCCCGCCCCGGTATTCCGCCGGGGCGGGCGCTTTTTTGACAAGCCCTATTTGAGGCTGTTTTCCGCCCGGTACCGGGACGGCGTCATCCCCTGTGTCTTTTTGAATAATCTTGCCATGTAATTTTCGGAGTTGAAGCCGGCCTGGTAGGCCGCGTCGGCAATATTATCCCCCGCCTTCAGGCGCCGCTTCACATGCTCTATGCGGTAGGCGTTTACCATGTCCACAAAGGTGGTGCTCTGTTCCTTGAGCAGGGTATGGCTCAGGGTGGAACGGCTGATATGGAATTTGCGGCAAACCTCCTTGACAGGAAGGGGCGCCGTATAGTTCTCTTTCACGTATTCCCTCAGCCGGTCGAACAGCAGGGCGTTTCTCAGTTTCATCAGGCCGTTTAGGTGGGCATATGTGGCCAGCGCGCCCAGCATGCGCCCCGCCGACTCCATCAGCTGGCTGGCGACCACCGGAAACTGGCGGTACAGCTGCGTCATGGCCTCCGGGTCCAGGTGATGCGCGGTATAAAGCTTTTCCCGCGCAGCCTCGTCATCCGGCATATCGATGATGCGCACCTGGCCGAACATAAAATACCCAAGCAGCGAATGATCGTATACCACCGGATAGACAAACTCATTCATTCCCGCATGGCAGTGGAAGGAATGCAGATGGTCCTGATGGGTGGAGGAATAGGTGAGGGCTTCCTCCTCACAGCGGTTGCATTCCTTCATCAGCGCGGGGACCTTTTGCAGCGCCCTGCAGTATTCGGAGCAGCTGTTGGAGCATCCCAAAAGGCAGCGCTGGCCCACCGCATCCCAGAAGGTGATGCGCATATTGGTCAGCCTGTAAAAATCCTCCAGGAGCGCCGACAGCTTCGCATAATCAATAACGACTTGGGGCATAGCCATCTCTTTCCTTTACGCGGCAGTACGGATTGCACAACATCCACCCTCCGGTATAATACCACATATCCTCCTTGATCTCAAAGAAAAGGCGGGCGGATGATATTGCGCCTAAAGATATTGAGGCCGCGGCCAGGGCATGGCGCAAGGTATTCGGCGTTCCTATGCCGAAAACAGACTATACTATATATATCGCCCCGTCCGGGAAATGCCAGCTTCTGGCGCATGTGCTCCCCCCGCGGCTTCCTGATGGCCGGAGGGAGCAGGAAAGGGAAAAACCGGTATGAATGTATTAAAAACACGGCGTGCCCCCGAGGAAAGAAATGTTGCTTCCTGTCTGGAGATTTTGGATATTCCATCAAAAACCTGCACGCGGCTTTGCGAGCTTACTCACCTGATTGAGGCGCCAAACTGGACGCCGGACGGCAAAAGCCTGGTGTATAACGCGGGCGGCCGCATATACGCCTATGATCTTGCAAACAATACCCACCGCCTGCTGGATTCCGGCTTTTGCGCCCAGTGCAACAATGACCATGTGCTTTCCCCCGATGGAACGCGCATCGCCGTCAGCCATCATACCGCGGAAGACGGGCAGTCCCGCATATACATCTTCCCACTGGCGGGCGGGAAGCCTGTTTTGATCACGCCCATCGCCCCAAGCTACCTGCACGGCTGGTCTCCCGACGGCAAAACCCTGTCTTTCTGCGGCGAGAGAAACGGCCAGTACGATGTGTACGCTATCCCTGTGGACGGCGGGGAGGAAGCGCAGCTTACCAATGAGCCGGGTCTGGACGATGGGCCGGAGTTTTCCCCGGACGGCAAGCACATCTGGTTCAACTCCGTCCGTTCCGGGCTGATGCAGATTTACCGCATGGATGCCGGCGGCGGAAACGTGACGCGCATGACCCATGAGGAATCCAATAACTGGTTCCCCCATGTATCTCCCGATGGGCAGTGGATCGTTTACATCGCCTACAAAAAGGGCGATGTGCCCCCGGGCTCCCATCCCGCCAACAAAAACGTGGAGCTAAGGCTGATGCCGGCGCAGGGCGGCCCCTCCCTCCCGCTGCTCTCCCTCTTTGGCGGGCAGGGCACCATCAACGTCAATTCCTGGGCTCCAGACAGCAAGAAGCTTGCTTTTGTCAGGTATCGCGTAAAACCGTAGCCACGGTTCAGGCTATGGGCGCTGGGGGCTATAGGGCAGGGTCCACCGCTATCACCGATTCCCGCTCCACCAGGGATACATCCAAAATCATGGATTCCGCGGGGGCGTTGGGCGATTTCAGCCGTCTGAACAGAATATCCACGGTAAGCTCCGCTTTTTGATCCAGGTCCTGGGCAATGGTGGTAAGCTGCGGCGTGATCTGCGTGCTGATGGCCATGTTGTCAAAGCCGATGACGGAGATATCGCCGGGGACACGTACCTTCATGGCGCGCATGCCCTGGATCAAATAGGACGCGATCTGATCGCTGGTCACAAAGGCGGCCGTCACCTCATCCTTGAGCGCCGCCAGCGCTTTTCCGGCTTCTATGATCGCTTCCGGCTGCACATCGGACTGGAGCATGAACTGATGCTCCTTTTTCAGCGTCAGCCCATGTTCCGAAAGCACCGACAGAAACCCGGCAAGGCGGTGCTGCACCACGCCGTTTTTCAGGTTGGGCGGGCCCACAAAGGCCAGGCGCCGGTGGCCGCGGGCAATCAGATGCCTCGCGGCCAATTGCCCGCCCTTGAAGTCGTCAATGCCCACGTTGGACAGCCTGCGCAGATCGCTGAAGCTGTCGATGAACACCATGGGGATGTCGTTGACCGCGTGTATCTTTTCGATCTCATCATCAAACATCCCAAGGAAGATGGCGCCCTCCACGTTCCAGGTGCGCAGGCTTTGGGAAATGTCTTCCTGTGTCCTGACCATGTTCACCATGGTATAATACCCAAGCCGCTGTATCCTTTGGATGATGGTGCCCACCAGCGCCGCGTTGTGGGGGCTTTTCAGGGAGTTTTCCTCCTCCCCTCCCCGCAGGATGATGGCAATGATGTGGGAGGAGCTTTTCGCCAGGCTGCGGGCGGAGGAGTTGGGGATATACTTCCGCTTCTCAATGATCTCAAGGATCCGCTGCGCGTTTTCCTTGGATACCCTGGACAGATTGCCGTTCACCACATTGGACACGGTCATCTTGCTGACGCCGGCTTCCTTGGCGATATCCTGGAGTGTTACCATCCTGCTTCCCCCGTCCCGGTTTATGCGTAAACCTATCATACAGGATTTCTCCGCCCGTTTCAAGGGTTTATCGGTATATGTTTTGTTTTTCGGAACAAAAGCAGGATTTATTCAAAATATGCACATTAATTAAATATAAAAATTGTCTTTAATGATGAATGTTTCGGAAATCACAGTATGGTCTTGACACAAACCAGGCATATGCTATAATGATTTTAGTTTAGCGGTATACCTAAAGAAGGGGCCGCACAACCGAATATGGACAGGAGGGCATTATGAACGGTTTGAAAAAAGCTCTGGCCTTGACCCTGGCGCTGGTGCTGGCAGCATCCCTGGCGGTTTTCGCCTCCGCGGAAGCCCAGCCCGCATCCGGACCTGTGATCACCTATGATCCCAGCCTGCCGGTGAACAACGGCGATCCCATTGAGGTGGAATTCTGGTACTGGACGGGCTCCGCCAACCTGTTCCAATCCCTGGCGGACAAGTACACGGCCATCCACCCCAACGTAACGGTGAAGCTGGTGGAAAATCCCTGGTCGGATTACTGGACCAAGCTGCCGCTTGCGCTGCAGGGGGATTCGGGCCCGGCCATCTTCAACGTGCACAACAGCTACCACGAGAACCTCATCGGCTACATGGCCCCCTATGACATCTCCGCGGAAGACCTGGACAAGGAATTTGTCGGCGTCTCCGCCCACGTCATCGGCGGGAAGGTGTACTACATCGACTATTCCATGATGACGGCCTCCATCTACTACAACACCGACATGTGGGCAGCCGCGGGCCTTACGGAAAAGGACATCCCCAAGACCTGGGAACAGTTCCGCGAAGTGGCCAAAAAGCTTACCATCCGCGAGGGGGACACCCTTGTGCAGGCGGGCTTCAACTATAACGGCGGCCTGCAGGGCAAGGTGGTGGGCATCGGCTACCAGTACGGGGAGAACCTGTTCAAGGCCGACAACACCGCGAACCTTGACAACGAGGCCATGCGCACGGCCATCCAGATGTTTGTGGATATGTACAAAGTGGACGGCGTATGCAACAATGATTTCGGCAACGACTCCGGCGAGACCTTCGGCCAGGGCAAAACGGCCATGATCGCCGACTGGGGCTTTATGCGCGGCGTATTCCAGCAAAATTACCCCGATCTGCATTACGGCGTGTTTGAACTGCCCACGCCCACCGAGGATACGCCCTACGCCTACTTCCGCTACAACGGCGAATCCACCTTCGGCGTGAACAAGAACGCGCCGGCCAGCCAGCAGGCCGTTGCCCAGGACATCATCCGCTACTTCCTGGCCAACGATGAAATTGAAAAGGAATTCTGCCTGCAGATGGCCACCTTCCCGGCCAAAAAGAGCCTTGCCAAGGACGCGGACCTGATGGCCATCCCCAGCATCGCGGTGCTGGGCGACCACATCGACCGCTACATCTGGCCCGGCCCCATGCCCGGCCTGTATGAGGACAATGTGAAGATCATGCTTCAGGACATCCTCTACAACGGCGTGGATGTGGGAGAGGCGCTGAAAAAGGCGGAGGCCACCATCAACGAGGAGCTTGCCAACACAGGCTTTGTCTCCCTGGAGCCCCTGTACAAATACGCCGCCGAAGCGGCCCAGAGGTAATATACAGATCTCAAGGTACAATATATAATGCCGGTGGGCGGGTAGATTGCCTGCCCGCCGGCCTGTTGTTTCAAGGGGGAGGCAAGCGTATGGCGGGAAGGCGCGCGGGGCTGCGCTCAAGAAGTGAAATCGTACTCCGGAACACCGTGGCATTTTCGCTGGCGGCGTTTTTCCTGCTGTTCTTTTTTGTGCCCATCGGAATGGCGCTCATGGGCAGCTTCCACCAATGGAACCCCCTGAAAATGCAATACCGCTTCACGGGGCTCAAGAACTGGAACACCATGTTTGCCAGCGAGCTTTTCTGGCGGTCCATGGCCAACACCTTCGGCTTTTCCTTTTTTGCGGTGCTGCTGCGGGTTCTGCTGGGGCTGGCCCTCTCCAGCGCGCTGTACTCCCGCCTGATCCGCCGAAAATCCTTTTTCCGCATGCTCTACTACCTGCCCACCATTACCCCCATGGTGGCCGTGGCGTTTGTGTGGAAATTCATGTACGATCCGCAGATGGGCCTGATCAACCAGGCGCTGGGCACCAGGATCAACTGGCTTTTCAGCGCGCAGTACGCTTTTCCGGCCATTCTGCTGTTAACCGTCTGGAAGGACTACGGCTACGCGGTGGTGATCCTGCTGGGCGCCATGTACGCGCTGCCCAAGGATTGCTACGAGGCGGCGCAGATCGACGGGGCCAACGCCTGGCAGGCTTTTATGCGCCTTACGCTCCCCCTGCTCAAACCCACCATCCTGTTTGTGTTCATCACCTCGGTGATCGCCTACCTGCAGACCTACATTCCCGTAATGGTGCTGACCCAGGGCGGGCCGGGCACCAGGACCTACCTGGCCTCCTACATCATTTACGACCAGGCGTTTGTGAAGTACAACTTTGGCTATGCCTCCGCCATCTCCTTCGTGCTCTTTCTTTTCATCGCGCTGCTGACAGGGCTGTCCTTCCGGCTGTCCGGAACGATGGCAAGGGGCGGGGAGGCGGACAGGCCATGAAAAGAAAAGCGCCTTCCGTGATTTTGAACCTTGTGCTGCTGCTGTGCGGCTTTTTGACCGTCGCCCCGTTTTTGTGGATGCTTTCTTCCTCCTTCAAGACCAACGCGGAAATCAGCGCCCTTGCCCAAAGCTTTCTGCCCAAGGGCTTCACGGTCCAGAATTACGCGGATGTGTTCCAGCGGTTCAAGTTCCTCCGGTTCTTTTTCAACAGCCTGTTTTATGCCCTGGCCCTCACGGTGATCACCTGCTACACCAGCGCCATCGCGGGGTTTGTGCTGGGCAAGTACCGTTTTCGCGGCAGGGACGCCCTGTTCGCCGGGATTTTGATGACCATGATGGTCCCCGGCGCGGTGACCATCATCCCCAGGTACAGCATCCTCCAATTCTTTGGCCTTATCGATACCTATGCCGCGCTGCTGATCCCGGCCGTGTTCACCTCCTTCGGCATTTTCCTGATGCGCCAGTCCGCGCTCACCGTGCCGGATGAAATGCTGGAGGCCGCGCGCATAGACGGGGGCAATGAGTTTTACATCTTCCACCGCATCGTTTTGCCCATGTTGCGCAACACCGTGGTGAGCATTGCCATCTTCCAGTTCCTTTGGGCCTGGGAGGATTACCTCTGGCCGTATCTGATGATCCGTTCGGAGGAGAAGCAGGTGCTATCCGTGGCGCTGAACCTGTTCAACGGCCAGCATTCCACCGACTATGCCGGGCTGTTCGCCGCCGCCAGCATCGCCATCATGCCGGTGATCGTGTTCTACCTGATCTTTCAAAAGCGGTTCATTGAGGGCATATCGTCTTCGGCCATCAAGGGCTGAAGCCGTATTTGCAATAAAGGAGCGTGCCATATGGCCAGGGATACGGACAAACGTCTTCGCGGCATGGTGATGTATTCTATTTACGTCCGCAATTACAGCGGGGAAGGCACCTTCAAGGCCGTCCAGCGGGACCTTGACCGCATACGGGGCCTGGGCGTTGATATCATCTGGCTGCTGCCCATCCACCCCATCGGCCAAAAGGCCCGCAAAGGGCTGCTGGGCAGCCCCTATGCCATTGAAAACTACCGGAAAATCAACCCCGAGCTGGGCACGCTGGCGGATTTCAAAGAACTGGTGGACGCCATCCATCTGCGGGGCATGAAATGCATCATCGACGTGGTGTACAACCACACTTCCCCGGATTCCTGGCTCAGCAGGCGCCATCCCGAGTGGTTTTACAAAAAAGCGGACGGCTCCTTCGGGAACAGGATCGGGGAATGGAGCGACATCATCGACCTGGACTACAATCAGCGGGGGCTGTGGGACTACCAGATCGGGACCCTGAAAATGTGGGCCGGGATCGTGGACGGCTTCCGCTGCGATGTGGCGCCGCTGATCCCGCTGGAGTTCTGGCTTCGGGCGCGGCGGGAGGTTGAAAAAATCCGGCCCGGCTGCCTGTGGCTGGCCGAATCGGTGGAGCCGCCCTTCATCCTTGACAACCGGGCCCGGGGCATGGTGAGCCTTTCGGATTCGGAGGTCTTTGAGGCCTTTGACGTCTGCTACGACTATGACATCTTCTCGGATTTCCGGGGCTTTTTGGCGGGGAAAAACACCCTTTCGCAGTACGCGGACAAGGTAAACATGCAGGAATACATCTATCCCGACAACTATGTAAAGCTCCGCTACCTGGAAAACCACGACCAGGCCAGGGCCAAGGCCATCCTTGCAGGGGAGCGGGCGCTTTTGAACATGACGGCGTTCATCTATTTCCAGAAGGGCATGACGCTGCTCTATGCCGGGCAGGAGACCTGCAACGAAAGAAGGCCGGACCTGTTTGACCGCGACCCCGTTTCCTGGGACACGGGCCGCGGTCTTTCGGGGCTGATGGCCAGGCTGTCCGCCCTGAAAAAGGACCCGATCTTTGCGGACAGCCGCTATCATGTCCAAGCGGTGGGAGAGGAGCTTTTGCTGGCCTCCCACACCCATCAAGGGCGGCGGATGGCGGGCGTGTTCAGCCTGAAAGGCGCGGAGGCCAAGGTCCCCGTGGATGTGAAGGACGGGCAATATATCAACCTGATCGACGGATCGGGATTCCGCGTGGAAAACGCTGTCCTTCCCTTTGCGGGCCTGCCCCTTATTTTTGAAGCGGAAGGGGACAACCGGCATGGCAGCCGCCTTTGATGCCTTTCCAAAAGGCAAATGCGCGGGAGAAAGCGTGGTGGCGGGCGGCGCGTACCGCTTTTGCGTGCTGACCCCGCAATTGATCCGCATGGAATATGACAGGGACGGCCTTTTTGAGGACAGGCCCACCCAAACCGTGGTCCGCCGGGATTTTCCCGCGCCAGCTTTTTCGGCCGCGGAAACGGCGGACGGCCTGGAAATCCACACGGAGTTCCTGTCGCTGTATTATGACAAAAAGGAATTTTCCGCGCACGGCCTCAGCATATCGGTGCTAAGTGAAAGCCGGGGCATCCACAGCACCTGGCGGTTTTCCACGGAGCCGCAAACCCTTGGGGGAACGGCCAGGACTCTGGACAACGCCGACGGCGCGGTGCCCCTTGGCCCGGGGCTTCTGTCCCGCATGGACGGATACGCGCTGCTGGACGACTCCGCCTCCCTTGCCCTTACGGAGGATGGCTGGGTGGCGCCCCGGAAAAAGGGCGCCGCCGACCTGTACTTTTTCGGATACGGCTTTGATTACGGCCTGTGCCTCCGGGATTTTTTCCATCTGTGCGGGCAAACGCCGCTGCTGCCCCGCTACGCGCTGGGCAACTGGTGGAGCCGGTATTACCGCTACAGCGACAAGGCATATATCGCACTGATGGACCGCTTTCAGGAAGAAAAAATCCCTTTTTCCGTGGCTGTGCTGGACATGGACTGGCACATTACCCGGGTGCCCGCCAAATACGGCAAGGGCTGGACGGGGTACACCTGGAACCGGGAGCTGTTCCCGGACCCCAAGGCCTTCCTTAAAAAGCTGCACAGCCTTAAATTGAAGGTTACGCTCAACCTGCACCCCGCGGACGGCGTGTACCCCCACGAGGAAATGTATGAACAAATGGCCCTGGCCCTTCACAAAGACCCGGCCAAGGGGCTGCCCCTTCGCCTGGATGTAAGCAGCCGGGCGTTCATGGCCGCGTATTTCACCTACCTTCACCACCCCCGGGAAGAGGAGGGGGTGGACTTCTGGTGGATCGACTGGCAGCAGGGCGGCGTTTCCCGCATGGAGGGGCTTGATCCCCTGTGGATGCTCAATTACCTTCATGCCCTGGACAGCGGGAAAGGCGGCAGGCGGGCGCTGATTTTCTCGCGCTATGCCGGGCCCGGCAGCCACAGGTATCCGGCGGGCTTTTCCGGCGACAGCGTCATCAGCTGGGCGTCCCTTGCTTTCCAGCCCTATTTCACGGCCACCGCCGCCAACATCGGGTACGGCTGGTGGAGCCATGACATCGGCGGCCACCTGGGCGGCGCCAAGGACGATGAGCTGGCGGTGCGCTGGCTTCAGTTCGGCGTGTTTTCCCCCATCATGCGGCTGCACAGCACTTCCAACCTGTTCGGAGGAAAGGAGCCCTGGAACTATGGCGAGGAAGCCCGCGCCGTCATGGTAGGGTTCCTGCGGCTGCGGCACCGGCTTCTTCCCTACCTGTATACCATGAACTGGCGCTGCCACCGCTTTCAGGAGCAGCTCGTTCGGCCCATGTACCACCTGTATCCCAGGCAGGATGCGGCCTATGAAGTCAAAAACCAGTACCTGTTCGGCAGCGAACTTATGGTGTGCCCCGTCACCGTGCCCATGGACCGGCAGCTTATGCGGGGCAAAGCCGCCGCCTGGCTGCCGGAAGGCACGTATATCGATCTGCTGAACGGGCTCATCTACCGCGGCGGGCGCAAAATGGATCTATACCGGCCGCTGAATCAGATTCCGGTGCTGGCAAAAGCCGGGGCCATCGTGCCCATGGCAGGGGAGGAAGAAAGCACGGCAAACGGCGCTGCGCTGCCCAAATCCATCACCTGGATGGTCTTTGGGGGCGCGGACGGCCATTTTGAACTGTATGAGGACGACGGGGAAACGGTGGCTTACCAAAATGGCGCATACATCCTCACGTCCGTGGACTTTTTGTGGCATGAAAAGGGAAAAACATGCCTGCGCATAAAGGCGGCCGGACCGGAGGGTATTATCCCGGCAGAGCGGCGGCATACGCTCCGCTTTGCGGGTGTTTTGGATGCCGGGGCCGTTTCGGTCAGGACGGAGCCGGAAAGCGGGCCGGTGACTTTCCAGAAGCGGTACGACGCCCACATGCACGCGGTGGATGTGGCGCTTCCCGCGCTCCCCGCTTTTGATGCGGTCACCGTTACCTTTGAGCAGGCGCTTGTCCCGGCCTCCAACGATGCTGTGGAGCGAATTGCCACTTACCTGGGTGAAGCGCAGATAGGATATGATCTGAAGGAAACCATTTACCGGGCGGTCTCCTACGCAAACGGCGAGGCGCGCGTGCTTGCGGAGCTGCTTGCTCTTCATCTGCCCCCGGACCTTATGGGGATATTGTCTGAAATGATCCTGGCATAAGCCTTATCCGGCGTTCCGGCATCAGCCCGGGATTGCCTCCCCCCACGGCCAGGGATCAGATGCTGACCCGGTCCACCTGCCGGGGAAATTCCCAGGGGAACTGCTATGTGGTGCATGCGGTGCTCACGAAAAAAGAATAGATTTCCCTCTTGCCCCTTCCTTCTATGCGCCAAAGAGAAACAGGCCGTTGAATGCCTTGCATACCAAGATTCAACGGCCTGTTTCTTTATCTGGCGATCATTAAGAAAGGCGGAAAGGCTTATGGGGCAGTAAATTTTACCGTTATTTCGGCGACATTGGTAACAGGGTTGTCATATGAACTGCGCACGAAGAAATTGATATAGTATTCGTGCCCGGAGGACAGCGCCGTGCCCGGGGCCTTGTATTTTATCATCTTGAGCCCCGGCTCCACCTGAAGATCGTCACTCCACACGTAACTGGTATCCGTGGCATCATAGACGCCGATCCAATAGCCCACAGGCGGCGCATCAAAGTGGTTTGCATTGTTCCACCCATAATGAAAATCCAGCTCACCAGGCGTCAGACTGGTTACGATGACATAGGCGCCCCCCGACGGCTGGACGATAGAAAGTGAATTGCCGTTCTGTTCGCCTGGTGCGGCGCTTGCCGAAATTGCGAAACAGAGTACCAGTGCTAATGCCAGTGCCAACGATATGCCTTTTTTCATCAGAACCGCTCCTTCCAATTTTCTCGTTCAGAATGTTCTTCGCTGCCCTTTCTCATTTTGCTCCAACCGGATTCCCCATAGTAATGACAAACGCTTTCTGTTTTCCGCCTCCTTCATGCATAGTGGGCCGGTCATGAAATCTCTCTTACGGGCCAGTATTTTGGCAAAAGATGTCCCGGAATTTCAGCGGATAGCCTTGGGGTTGGGGGCGGAATAACTTCCCGGGTTCAATGGGAGGGCTCATCTTTATTTTGGGGGGATTTGGAAACGGATGCACGCAGCGTAAATGGCCTCAACGGTATTTTAAATCAATCGCATCGGCCGTACATCAACCAAAAGTACTATACCGGTGCTTTTGTTACAGATGGGCCCGGCGCACGCAAGCCTATCTCTGAAGCCGGTTGCTGGATGGCCCTGATACCGGCGGCAAACCCGATTTGTTTTTCAGCAAAAAAAAGCTGCCGCTCTGCGGCGGCGGCATTCCTCCCTTTACGCGGGAGGGCTAGGGAAGCACGCCCAGTCTGCGCGCCTCATTCACGCACTGTATCCGGGTGGTAACCTGCAGCTTGCCAAAAATATTTCCCAGATGGATTTTGGTCGTGCTCAGGGAAATCTCCAGCCGGCCGGAAATTTCCCGGTTTGTATAGCCATCGGCCAGCAGCGCAAGGACTTTTTGCTCCTGGCGCGTCAACTGCTTGTATAGGGGCACAGACGGACCCTTTTTCTCGGTTTCCGGGGGCTGCGGGCCACGAAAGGCTTGTGCCAGAAAGGCATGGATGAATTGCTTTTGCTTTTTCCCTGCCGCGGGAAAGCGGCTGATCAGCCTGGCCAGAGGTTCGCCCTCATCCAGAAAAGAACGCAGATACCCTTCCGCAACGCCTATGGCAATGCTCCGTTCCAGATATTGGTTTGCTTTTTCTTCCTCCCCTTTCCGGCCTGAAACCATGGCCAGAAGGTTCAGCGCTTCCACCGCGCTGTGCCTTCGCTCCGTTTCCAGGGCAAAGGTCAGGAGGCGGTTAAGCAGCATATCGGCATCCTGCAACGCTTCCCGGGCGATCAAGCAGCGGGCGAAGACCAGAAGTTCATACTCTCTCGTTCTGGAAAGCTCCTGATATATCCCCAGTTTGCAGGATTGAAACCAGCTTTCGGTCCCCTGCAGATCACCGGACGCCAGCAGCATGCGCACCCGAAACGCCTTGAGCAGATAGTTCCAGTGCATTTTGTGGATATTTTGGAGCTGTTCCTCACAGCTGG
Organism: Bacillota bacterium; assembly: GCA_023459275.1. Taxonomy (GTDB): domain Bacteria; phylum Bacillota; class Clostridia; order Christensenellales; family Aristaeellaceae; genus JAEWAH01. The sequence continues at coordinate 59,705 of JAEWVC010000057.1, forward strand.
CGATGGTGGTAAAGGCACTTTGGATGTCCCCCTGCGCCCGGTTGATTTTTGCAAGCGCCGCCATGCCCGGCACCAGCACGCCGGGGCAATTCGCGCGCGCGGCCTTGTCAACGGCGGACAGCAGATGCCGCTTTGCTTCTTCCAAACAATTGCTCTCGTACAGGGATTCGCCCGCAATGAGCTGGTCATAACCGGGCGGTTCGTTTTTTAGCATGGCACGGTAGCTTCCCAGCATGCTCTGATACATTGCAGGCTGCTTTTTATACAGATGGATCAGGCTGCGGGAGGAACACCGGAAAAAAGTGATGTCATACGGATTGAAATCCATGTATTTTACCATGTTCCATGTTGGCCCGCCGCTGTCCGCCATTTCTTTGAGCAGGGAATAGGCCCCCGCCATATCCCCTTCCAGGATCAGGCAATGCGCCAGGATCAGGCGGCAGCTCTTCTCCGCGTATGCTTTCGCTTCCTCCGAAGCGTACCTCGGGCCGGCTGCGATGGTTTCCATAACGGCGATCCACTGTTTGCACAATGCAAACTGGCCGCTCTGCGCATGGAATGTAGCTTTCAGCGCGGCAATCTCCAGGCTGCCGCGCAATATGGATTCCGGGATACGCGCTATTAAGGACAGCGCCGTGGAGCAATCGCCGCTGTTTATGATCAAAGGGCTCTGTTCGGCAATCAACGCAAGCGCTTGCTGATACTGCATCCCCGCCAGATAGTGCTCAACCGCCTGCTGCGGCTGCCCGTTTGCGTAAAACCAGGATGCCGCCCTGCCGTGGAGGGCGGATGCGGGATAGCTGAGTTCAGACAGGCGGTTGCGCAAAAAATCCCTGAACAGATGATGGTATCTGTACCAGACCGCGTTTTCATCCAGGGAAATGAGGAAACCGTTCCCCTGCTTCAATTCCGTCAGCAATGGGCCGCTGCTGCCGGATTGGGTGACCGCGTCGCACAGCTGGGCGCAAAACGCATCCAAAATGGACGTCTGCAAAAAGAACGCCTGTTTCTCGTCCGGCCAGCAGCCGTAAACCTCCTGGAGAAAGTATTGGCCAAGGCTTTGGCCGCCGCGCCGGAGGCAGTCCAGCACTTGCAGCTGATCCTGCTTGGCGTTGAGCGATATGGCGATCATCACCAGGGCCGCGGCCCAGCCCTCCGCGTAATTCCCGATCACATCCAGCGCGGACACGTCCAGGCTGAACCCGCGCACCGTATAAAACTGAAGGACTTCCTGCCGCTCAAAGCGCAGATCGTTTGCGGTGATGCGGGACAGCTGTTCCTGAACCTCTATCTGCGCCAGTTCCATGACGGGCTCTGCCCGGCCGATGAGGATCAGATGCATTCTGGAAGGGATGTACCGCAAAAAAAACAGCAGGCTTTTAAGTATTTCCGGATTCGTGATGTGGTGGAAATCGTCCAGGACCAGAAAAGCATCCGTGTTCATTGCCTCCAGCTTATCCAGCAGGATATGCAGATGAAAGTTTGTCTTGAATAATTCCGGTGAGGAAAAAACATATGCCGTATCAGGCAAAATGCTTTCATCAAGCTCATTGAGGGCGGAGCAGATATATTGCCAGAAAACCTTTGGGGCATTATCATTTTCATCCAGGGAGATCCAGGCCGGCTGCGCCTGCCGGCTGCCGAGCCATTGCAGAACGGCCGTTGTTTTCCCGTACCCGGCCGGAGCCGATACAAGCGTCAGCTTTTTTTGGTATGCCAAATCAAGCTTTGCGTTCAGTCTCAGGCGCGTGATTGTATGGCCCGCAAGATCGGGTTTATAAAATTTGGTTCTGATCAGTTCGCTGCTGTGCGGAGGCTCAGCCATAGCATACCCTCCAATCCCGGCTGAGTATGCGCGTATGGATCTTATGCCATATTCTATCACAAAACACCTTATGATTCAACAAATATCCCTTTGGGCATCCGAAAGGGCGGGGACCATATCCTCCGCGGCGCCCGGACAAGCGCATGGATGCCGCAGGGATGTTTTGGCTTTGCCCAAAGCATGTGATATGACGTTTGGCGATAAGAAGTGACGCTTGACTTCCGCAGGGGAGCATCGGAAAATGGATATGGGGTCACCGGCGGAAAACCGGCCGCGGCATGCGCCGATTGCGCCTGAGGAGGGGTTTTATGAACTTTTCCAAGCTGGCAGCCTATCTGGATACCTTTTACGCGCAAAAGGACATTCCCGGCCTGGGGTGCGCCGTGTATTACAAACACAGGCCTGTGTTTGAGCATTACGCCGGGTTTTCCGATGTGGAGAACAAGGTTGCCTTCGGCCCGGAAACGGTTTTCAGGCTGTATTCGACCACAAAGATTGCCACCTGCACGGCGGCGCTTCAGCTGATGGAGGCGGGCAAATACAGGCTGAGCGACCCATTGTATGAATACCTGCCGGAATTCCGGCACATGGCCGTGTCTTGCGCGGGTCAGGACGGTACCGTAGATATCCGCCCCGCCCAAAACATCATCACAATAGAACAGCTTTTCAGCATGACCGCCGGCATTGCCATGTGGAGCGCGGAGGACACAAAACAATTTAGGGACGCGCAAGGAAACCCTTTGGGCACACAGGCCGTCATCCGGTCGCTTGCGGAAAAACCGCTGATGTTTGAGCCGGGGACCCGCTTCAAGTACGGCATATGCCACGATGTGCTGGGCGCGCTGGTGGAGGTGGTTTCGGGCAGGCGCTTTGGCGCTTACGTGAAAGAAAACGTGCTTGACGCGCTGGGCATGCGGGACACTTCCTTCGATTTGCCGGAGGAGGGACGCTTTTGCAAGCTGTACAGCCATTTCAGCGGCAAGACACACACGGCGGAGAGCACCGGGGACGCGTACCGGCATATTTTGAAGCCCACTCCGCTTTATGAGAGCGGCGGCGGCGGGCTGTATTCCTCCGTGCGGGATTACGTGCTGCTGGCGCAGGCGCTGTGCAACGGGGGCGCCGCGCAAAACGGCGCGCGCCTTTTGAAAAAGGAAACGGTTGACCTGATGCGCACAAAGCGGCTTGCGAAGGACGCCCAGCAGGACTTTGAGGCGTTCGGCGGTCCCAGCAAGTACGGCTACAGCTACGGTTTGGGCGTGCGCACCCTTGTGGATAGGGAGCGGAACAATTCCCTCAGCCGCAACGGCGAATTCGGCTGGGACGGGGCATGCGGCTGCTATGTCCTCATGGACCCCGGTTCACAGCTGGCCCTGTTCTACGCGCAGCAGGAGGCCGGCTCGCAGTGGTGGTTCTGGCATGGCACCGTAAGAAACATGGCGTACGCCAGCGTGTGGGGGGATTGATCCCCCGTTCCAGGGCAAAAAGCAAGGGCAAAAAACGGAGGCGGTGGCAAATGGCGGTAAACCCGCATCATTCCCATGCAAAGCCCCTGGAAGGCGGTCCGCCTCCCAGGGGCTTTGCATGGAAAGGGTACGGCGCTTTTACAGCGTGATTTCAGCCGTCAAAGGCTTATTTCCGGTAAGCTGGGCGGTCCGTTCGTCCGGCTGGCCCCCGCCCACAAACACCTGCACGGCGCCCTTGTGCATCTGGGCCGTGCCCTCCCCGTCATACACGCTCAACTGCTCCCGGCGGATATGCAAATTAACCGTTTTGGATTCCCCCGCCCTGATGAATACGCTGTCGAACGCTCCCAACTGCCGGATGGGGGCGGGCCAGGCCGGGTTTTTCAAGGTGATGTAGGCCTGCACCGCTTCCTTGCCGTCCATCGGGCCCGCGTTTGCCACCGTGACCGTAACATCCAGGGAATCGCCTGCCGCGCTTACCCGCAGGCCGCTGTAGGCAAAGCGTGTGTAGGACAGGCCGTACCCGAAGGGGTAGGCCGGCATATCCTTCATAAAGCGGTAGGTGCGGCCCGCCATGCTGTAGGAGCTGAAATCCGGCACCTGCTCCATGGCGGCGTAAAAGGTAACCGGCAGGCGCCCGCAGGGGCTGTATTTTCCAAAAAGCACCTCCGCGATGGCGAGGCCGCCCATCTGGCCGGGATACCAGGCCTGCAAGATGGCGCCGAAATGATCCTCCTGCGGGAAAATGGTGGCCGAGCCCGTCATGTTGACAAGCACCGCGGGTTTTTTTACGGATGCCAGCGCGCTGATCAGGCTGCGCTGGGATTCGGGCAGGTGCATGGTGCTCCTGTCCCCGGAGCCCAGGCCTTCCTCGCCCTCCCTGTCGCCGTTGAGCCCGGTGACCAGGATCACGGCGTCGGCAATTTCAGCGGCGCGCAGGGCTTCCCCAATGCGGTAGTCCGGCGTTTCCCCCCAGGTTTCTTCCACGGAGCCGCCCGCCAGCGCGCAGCCTTCGGCAAAGATCACCCGGGCATTGGGGAGCGCGGCCTTGATGCCCTCCAGCACCGTATAGGTCTCGGAGGGCGTGCCGGTATAGTTTCCTTTCAGGGCGTCCCGGCTGTCGGCGTTGGGCCCGATGACCGCGACGGTTTTCAGTTTTGATGTTTCCAGCGGCAGGATGCCGTCGTTCTTCAGCAGCACCAGGGTGTCCCGCGCCATTGTAAGGCTCAGCAGGTGGTGCGCGCCGCAGTCGTTGCGCTCGTAGGGCATCTGGGCGTAGGCCTGGTCTTCCAAAGGATCGAACATCCCCAGCCGGAACCTGGCCAGAAGCAGCCGGAAGGCGGAGGCCGTAATGGTATCCTCGGTGATCAGTCCCTGCTTCACGGCCTCAAGAAGATGCGGGAACACCCATCCGCAGCACAGGTCGCAGCCGTTGTTCACCGCCAGGGCAGCGGCCTCCGCGGGGCTTTTTGCGACTTTGTGGTGCTCATAAATGTCTTCAATGGCGCCGCAGTCGCTGACCACATAGCCTTCAAACCCCCATTTTTCCCGAAGCGTTTTTTTTAGCAGCGTGGGCGAAGCGCAGGCCGCCTCCCCGTTTACGCGGTTGTACGCGCCCATGACGGAATAAACGCCCGCTTCCTCAACCGCCGCCTTGAAAGCGGGAAGATAGGTCTCCGCCATGTCCCTTTTGCTGGCTTTTGCGTCAAACGCATGCCGGTCGGCTTCCGGGCCGCTGTGCACCGCGAAATGCTTGGCGGTGGCGATGCACTTAAAATATCTGGGATCGTCCCCCTGCAGCCCCTTGATGAAGCTTACGCCCATGCGGGCCGTTAAAAAGGGGTCCTCCCCGTAGGTTTCATGCCCGCGGCCCCATCTGGGATCGCGGAAAAGGTTGATGTTGGGCGTCCACATGGTCAGGCCTTTATAGATGCCCCTGTCCTCCTTTTCGGCGGCGGCATGGTGTTTGATCCTGGCCTCATCGCCGATAACGGAAGCGATTTCGTAAAGCTGCCTTGCGTCAAAGCTGGCGGCCATGCCGATGGGCTGGGGAAACATGGTGGCTACCCCCGCCCTGGCCACGCCATGGAGGCATTCATTCCACCAGCTGTATTCCGGAATGGAAAAGCGGGACAGCGCCGAGGAGAAATAGCTCATTTGGCTCACCTTTTCCTCCAGCGTCATCTGACCCACCAAGATCTGCGTGCGTTCTTCAAAGGGCAGGGAGGTATCCTTCCAGCGGTTGTCCATCGTGTTGTTCCTCCTGCAGGCTGTGGCCGGATGGGAGCAAGGCATGCAACCGTCCGGCAGAAGGCACTTTTCTGCCGGACTGAGACTGCGAAAGCCCAGCCGGGCAAGGCTCAGGGTATCGCCAAAGTTTGGCCGGTTTTCGGGGATGCATTGAAGGGGTGGAACCCCTTCAATTGAAATCGTGTCGCCCGGCTTTGACGGGCGCGCGGGTCGCTTGCGGAGCAAGCATTCCTTACACTTTTCACCGGCCGCGGCCAGAGGCCGCAGGTGAAAAGTGCAATCCAGAGAAAGTGAAATTTCACTTTCTCTGGTCCGCGGGCCAAGTATAGCACAGGCCGGCGCAGTCCGCAAGGCAAGGGCGCGGCGCTTAAAAAGGGGCACAGCCGCCCGGCTTGCTATTTGTACAGGGGCATCACTTCGGCGATGCGCGTGGTCATGTAGGCGTCCAGTGTATCAAGGCCGGTCTTCCTGGCGTTGTCCATGTATTCCTGGAAGGTGGCTTTGGCTTCCTCCTGGGAGGCGGCCAGGATGACCTTGGCCTCATAGGTGGTCACCAGCGTCTTGATCTTGTCCAGTATGATCTTCTCGTCGCTTTCCCCCACGGGCAGCGCCGCCATTACCCAGGGCAGGTTGTCAAAGCGGTCCACCATGATCCTGTAGGCCTCGCTCACCAAAGCCTGGTCCGTGGTGGCGCAGCGGCTGATGGCTTCCACGATTTCGGAGCCGCCCAGATAGAACCAAACATTGTACTTGTTGTTCTGCTCGCCCGCGGCGATGGCGTCCTTCCACTCCTTAGAGAATTGGGGCAGGCCGGCTTCGTTCATGGTGTATTCAATGCCTTCCCGGCCCATCTGCGTCAGCTTCTGGGCTTCCGGCGTAAACATCCAGGCAACAAGCTTGATGGCCGCCTCGGGGTTCTTGCAGTTCTTGGTGATGAATGTGCCGGACCAGCCCAGGTCGGAGGTCAGGTAGCTGGACGCTTCAAAGGGCACCAGCTCCTGGCAGTAGTAGCCGGGGTTGATGGCCGCCAGGGTGGCGTTTGCGCCGGGCAGGGAATTTTGCGTGCAGGCGCAGCTTGCGAAATACTTGTCATCCGCAATGGCCGTGGAGCCCTTCACAAAATAGGGGTCGTCGGGGATGATGTATCCCGCGCGGTAGCACTCGTTGAGCCACATGAGCATCTCCAAATACCGTGGGTCCTCGGTGTAGTGAAGGTAGGTTCCGTCCGCCTGCTCAATAAAGTCCAGCTGCCCCATGCCGTTCAAATACCGGAACACCAGGGTGTTCCACACATTGTTCAGCTTGAGGGGCGTCACATCGGGATAGGCGGCCTTGATGAGGCCAAACACGCTGTACAGGTCATCAAAGCTCTTGATTTCCGGGGAGCCGACGGCTTTCAGCAGATCGCCGCGGTACAGCAGGGAGCCCAGCATCGGCGCCGCGCCGGTAATGCCTTCCCAGTCCTTCTTTTCGGAATAGTGGTTCAAAACCGTGTAGGCGCGCCCGTCGGTGGCGTAGCCCTTGGCAATGCCCAGCTGCTTGTCGCTTAACTGCCAGCCAATATTGTACTGGGCGATCAGGTCTTCATAGCAGAGGCTGACCTCGGGATCGGACATACGGTCCACCATGGTCTGGGTGTACACCAGGTCGGGAAGCTCGCCGGAGGCGATCATCACGCCCAATTGGTTGCTGTCCACCGCCACAATGGGCTCCAGCACCACGCCGGTGGCCGCGGTGATCGCTTCCGGGATGATCCCCGAGAAGGTCTCCACAGGATACCAGGTATGGTCGATGAAAATGGTCAGCTTCACGGGTTCCTCCGCGCCGGCGGCGGTAAAGACCCCGCCCAGCAGCGTGAGCGTAAGGCTCAGGCACAGGAGCACGGACAGGAATTTTTTCATGGGATAACCTCCTTTTTATTTTGGGCTGATGCAATCAGCCTTTCACCGAACCAATGGTCAGGCCGCTGATGAAATACCGCTGGAAGAAGGGGTATACCGCCAGGATGGGGGCGACGGCAACGATCATGGCGGCCAGCTGCACGCTTGTGTTGGTAATGGTCTCCGCCTGCAGCGTGGCCGCGTAGGTGTCCATGGCCGCGTTGGCCAGGCTGGATTTGTTGATCACCGACATCAGCTGGTAGGCCATGGTGCGCAGGGCCTTGTCCTGGGTGAAAAAGGCGCTGTCGTACCAGCTGTTCCAGTGGCCCACAGCCGTGAAAATGGCGATGGTAGCCAGCAGCGGCTTTGCGATAGGCAGTATGATCCGCGTGAAAATGCGCAGTTCCCCGGCGCCGTCCAGCCGCGCGGACTCCGCCAGCTCCACGGGGATCTCCTGGAAGAACGAAATGGAGACCAGCACAAAGAACATGTTCAGGGCCCCCGGTATGATGTAGACCAGAAATTTGTTGATCAGCCCCAGGCTGCGCAGCACCATATAATAGGGAATAACGCCGCCGGAGAAATACATGGCAAATATGAAAAGCGTCATGTACAGCTTTCTGCCCACCAGCGTTTTATGGGAAAGGCCGTAAGCGACCAGGCTTGTGACAAATACCGTCAGCCCCGTCCCCAGCACCGTGCGGGAAACGGTGATCAGCATGGCTTTCCCCCACGCGGCATCCCGCAAAAGCTCCGCGAAGTTGTCGGTGGTAAACTTTCTGGGCCAGAAATAAATGCCGCCGTAAGTGGCGTCCTTCCCTTCGTTGAGCGCCAGCACAACGGACAGGAAGAACGGGTAGAAGGTAACTAAAAAGATAACGGTGACGAAGATATACACAAACCCGTCCACCAGCCGGTCCTCCGCCGTCCTGTGCCGGCGCCTTTTATAGGCCAAATCAGCCATGGCGGTTGCTCCTTTCCTAAAACAGCGAATTTCCGGAGATCTTCTTGGACACGAAGTTGCTGGTCAGCACCAGAAAAACGGAGATCACCGACTGGCACAGGCCGATGGCCGCCGCATAGGCGTACCGCCCGTTGGAAAGGCCCACCTTCATGACATAGGTTTGAAGTATCTCCGATACATCCGCGTTCCCGGGATTCCCCAGCAAATAGCTCTGCTCAAAGTTGGAGCCGCTGAGGCCCCCGCCCAGAAGGTTTCCCAGGGCCAGGATCAGCACCACCGTCACCGTGCCGCGGATCCCCGCCATGGTGATATGCCAGATTTTTTGCAGCCGGCCCGCGCCGTCGATTTCCGCCGCCTCATACAGCGTGGGGTCAATGCCTGTGATGGCGGCCAGGAACAGGATCGCCCACCAGCCCATATCCTTCCAGCAGGAGGTCAGCACCACCATCGGAAGAAAGTATTGGGGCCCGGTGAGGAACGGGATGGCGGTATTGATCACGCCAAGGCGCATCAGGACATCGTTGATAACGCCGTTGGACTGCAAAAAAAGCTGGCAGAAGCCCACCACAATGACCCAGGAGATAAAGTAGGGCAGGTAACTGGTGGTTTGAACGAGCTTTTTGATTGGCATGGCGCGCACTTCGTTGATCACCAGCGCCAGAAGAATGGGCAGCGGAAAGGTGAAAAACATTTTGGTAATGCTCATCACCAGCGTGTTTTGAAGGATATCGGCAAAGTTGTAATCATTGGCGAATTCAATGAAATATTTGAAGCCCACCCACTCACTGGTGAACAGGCCGGCGATCCCGGAGGAAATTTTGTATTTTTTGAAGGCCATGATGATGCCGGCCATGGGGATATAATGAAAGATCAGCAGATAGGCGATGCCGAACAGGGCAAACATCTGCAGGCTGCGCTGGCGCCAGAACAGGCGCAGCCGCGGATGCTTCCCCGTATTGGGCACGCTTCTGGCCAATGAGGTCACTTCTATCATCCTTTCGCCCAAGAACGCTCTTGTACATAGTGTACAAAAATTCTTCCGCATGCATACTGTCATAAATCACTGTGGCAAGACGCATCTATCACTGGCCGGGCCGGGATGGCATCCTGAAAGCCCTTGTCACGCAAGGGTTTGGGGACGCCTTCTTTTTTCCCGCAAAAAATATCCGTCGCTGCGGCGTAAGATATGACAGTTGTGTTCGCAGGGGAACCTTCTTACCATGATCACCATGGGAAAGGAGGGTTTTTGTGCGGGTCCTCGTACTATTTATGCAAGGCATCCAACGGGTGATGAAAAAGGCCCAGGAACAGGTCAACTATGCCTGCATTATGATGGAGGGGCTATTTAACATCCTGGGCAACGACATCATGGGCATGAACACCATCGTTCCCCTGTTCCTGGCCGATCTGGGGGCAAGCCTTGCGCTGGTGGGGAGCCTGAATACGATGCACGCCGTCATATCCGCCGTTTCCCCCCTGCTGTTTGGCGGCATGGTGGCGGCGGCGCGCTTCAAGCGCAGGCTTTCGCTTACGCTCAACGGCATATCCAGGGGGCTGATGCTGCTGATCCCCCTGCTCATCCTTCTTGGCGTGGCCGGGAAAGCCATGCTGGCCGCCTTCTTCGCGGTCATGTTTTTCTATGATGTCTGCCAGCCCATTACGGGGATCTCCTGGAACTACCTGCTGGGCAACTGCGTCAGCCCCGCCAAAAGGGGAAAATTGCTGGGGACGCTGCTGGGGGTTTCGGGCATCATCACCTTTTTGGCCAGCAATATCATCAAAGCCATCCGCGCCAATCCCAATTTGACCGGCATGGGCCAGTACGCCTCCATCTTTTTTCTTGGCGGCAGCCTGATGTTCTGCTCGGTGCTGTTTTTCCTCCCGCTCAGGGAGCAGGGCAGCACAGCCTCCAAAAAAGAGGAGCGAAACCCGAAAGCGTATCTTATAAACCTGATGGCCAGCTTCCAAAACAAGGCCTTTGACTGGGCCATCGCCACCAACGTGTTCTCCAACACCTCCATGGCGGTGAATACCTTCTTTTTCCTGTTTGCCAAAAATACGCTGCGCCTTGATACCGGCGGCATCTCCAACCTGCTCATCGTCCAGACCCTTGGGCTGATGGCGGGCGGGTTCACCACAGGAAGGATCTCCTCCCGCTTTGGCATCAAGCGCATGCTTACCATGGCGGAGTCCCTGGGGCTGCTGGTGCCTGTTTTGGGGCTGCTGGCCCTGCGGGCCTCCGCCCCCTTCGCGCTGGCGGCCGCGGCCGTATTTCTCATCGGCTTTTCCCGCAGCGGCATGATCGGGTATCAGGCCTACATCCTGGAAGTGGTGGAGCCCCAGCGGACGGTTTATTACCTTGTTTCCAAAAGCCTGGCGCTTCTGCCCTTCTCCTTTACAAGCATGCTGATCGGGCTCTATCTGGAAGCCTATCCTGCCGGCGGCGTGTTTATCTTCCAGATCGCCGTCTGTTTGACGGCCATCGCCTGCACCACGCGGCTGAAGCTGTCGGTATACGCCAACAGGCAGCGGGGCGGAAAACAGGAGCATGCCGCCGGCGCCTAATGATAAGCGGGCGGCGCTCTTGGCATATCCCAAATTGCGCCCGTGCACCCCCGTTTGAAATCAAAAGCATCAGGACCGCATACGGATAAGGAGGAGAAAACTGATGGACGACCGCGAATATTGCCTTTCCTATCATCAGGCGGCGGAGCGGTGGGACGACGCGCTGCCTATGGGCAACGGCCGGCTGGGGGCCATGGTCTATGGGCATACGGGCATCGACCGCATACAGCTCAATGAGGACAGCCTGTGGTACGGAAAATTCATTGACCGCAACAATCCGGCCACCCGTGAAAAGCTGCCCCTTATCCGGCAAAAGGTGCTCGAAGGGAAGATCGGGGAAGCCGAAGACCTGATCGCGCAGTACATGATCGGCGCGCCCAGCACCATGCGGCATTACGAGCCTTTGGGAGAGCTGGACATCGCCCTCAACCAGCATACGCCCTTTGTGATGGGGTGGATCCCCAACAGCGGCGGCTGCGGGGAGTACCGGGCCCGCCTTGATATGATGCGCGGCATCCAAACCATCACCCACGTCCAAAACGGGGTGAAGTACACACGGGAAATGTTTGTGAGCCACCCGGATCAGGTGCTGTGCATCCGCATCAGCGCCGGCAGGCCCGGCGCCATCAACCTGGACGCGCAGATGGACCGCTGCCGCATCTTTGACGAAAAAGCCCCGGACCACCGCCGGCCCGGAAAGTTCAGCCGCGGCGGCGGCTGGGCCGGCATGCTGCTGGACGAAAACCATCTGATTGATGATACCACCCTTCTGATCAAGGGCCACGCGGCGGAGACCGGCTTTGTTTCGGCTGTGCGGATGGCAACCGACGGCCTGGTGGAAAACCCCTATACCCAGCTTTTGACCAGGGGCGCCACCACCGTCTGTTTGTACCTTGCGGCCTCCACCGAAAACCGGGAAAAGGACCCGCAGGCGTATGTGCTGGAAACCCTGGACAGGGCGGAAAGCCTTGGCTATGACAGGCTGATGGCGCGTCACCTGCAAGACTTTGAGCCCATGATGCGCCGGTGCGTTTTGTCCCTGGGCCCGGCAAAGGAAGGCCCCACCGATGAACGCATCCTGCGCCAGCGGGAGGGGGAGGAGGACAGCGGTCTGGCGGCGCTGTATTTCACCTTCGGCAGATATCTGATGATGGCCGGCGGCAGGGAAGATTCCGCGGCGCTTACCCTGCAGGGCATTTGGAACAAGGATTTTGTGCCGGCCTGGGACAGCAAGTACACCATCAACATCAACACCCAAATGAACTACTGGCCCGCCGAGGTGTGCAACCTGAGCGAGCTGCACCATTCCATGTTCGCCCTCATCAAAAGCATGTGGGAAAAAGGCAGGGACACCGCCCGCGTCATGTACGGCTGCCGGGGCGCCATGTGCCACCACAATACCGATTTTTACGGCGACTGCGCGCCCCAGGACGTATACCTGGCATCCACCCCGTGGACCACAGGAGGCGTGTGGATGGCGCTGCACCTGTGGGAGCATTACCTGTTTACCCTGGATACGGATTTTCTGCGGGAATGGTATCCCGTGCTCCGCGATTTCGCCCTGTTTTTCCTGGATTTTCTTATTGAAGATCAAAAAGGGCGCCTGGTCACCTGCCCCTCCGTATCCCCGGAAAACCGCTATGTCCTGCCAAACGGCCACGACACGCCCATCTGCGCCGGCCCGGCCATGGACAGCCAGATGCTAAGGGCATTGTTTGACGCCTGCGTTGCGGCCAATGAAATTCTGCAAGTAAACGATCCCCTTGCCAAGGAATTTTTAGCGGCGCGAAACCGGCTGCCGGAAAACGCCGTGGGCTCCCGGGGGCAGCTGCTGGAATGGCGGGAAGAGGAAAAGGAAATGACCCCGGGCATGGGCCATATCTCCCATCTGTGGGGGGCCTATCCCGGCACGGAAATCAACTGGAAGGATACGCCGGAGCTTTTGCAGGCCGTGCGCACCTCCCTAAAGCTGCGCATGGACAACGGCGCGGGAGGGGGCGGCTGGCCCCTGGCCTGGTACATCTGCCAGCACGCGCGCATGCTGGACGGGGTGATGACAGGGCAGAACATACGCCGCATGGTCACGGCCGCCAAGACAAGAAACTTCCTAAACAGCTGGGGCGTGTTCCAGATCGACGGCAATCTGGGCGCCACCGCCGGCATTGCGGAGGCGCTGCTGCAGAGCCATACGGGCATCCTGCACCTTCTGCCGGCCCTTCCCCCCGAATGGAAGGCCGGGAGCGTCCGGGGATTAAGGGCCCGGGGAGGCCATACGGTGGATATGGCATGGTCCGGGGGCGCGCTTGCGCACGCGGCCATCCACGCGGCGGGCAGCGGGACGGTTACGGTCCGCTCCGCGCTTGAAACTGTCCGGGAGGGCGGGCGCGCGGTCCCCGCGGAAAAAACGGACTTGGGTATTTGTTTTGCCGTGGAAAAAGGAAAAACATATTTGCTGGCGTAGAGGCCGCCGCAACCCTCGCATCATTGCATTACTATTCATGGAGATGGCCGCCGAAGGTTTCCAAAGGGCGACCGGAAAGCCCTTTGGCCGCGTCCGCGGACGCGAAATCCTTTACGTTGAATAACAATATGCAAAGTCTGCGTTTAGCGCGGCAGCCCCTCTCCTTCGGATGGGAACCAGGGCAACCGCTTATGACGAAGCCGTAAGTGGCTGCCCTGGGATGGAACCCGCCCTCTCTTGTAATCCCCATCCCCGCCCCGTATAATAATTTTATCTGGGACCGGAAATTTCATAGAGCAAGGAGTCCTGCCATATGAACGGACGGCGCAAAATTGTCAGGCGATTGGGGACCTGGCTGCTCCTGCTATCCCTCAGCCCATTTTGGGCCGTTCCGTCGCGGGCGGAGGAGCCCGTAACGCTGACATGCCTTATCAACCATACATGGTATCCCGTCAGCAGCTTTACGGGGATCATTCCGGAGGAGATCACCCGCCTGACCGGGGTCAGGCTGGATGTGGCCATCGCCAGGGACCCAAGGCAGCTGAACCTTCTTCTTGCCTCGGGGAACCTTCCGGACCTGATCTATACCTCCACCCAGTTTGAACTCCTGTCCAACGCGGCTTTCTGCTATGACTACGATACGCTGATTGAAAGATACGGCGTCCAATGGGAGATCGGAGACGACCTGCGGGCCAACGCATTGGTGTATTCCAAGGACGGCAGGCCCTACACCGTCATCAACCATTACACCAGAACAGAGGATTGGGCCGATACCTCCGCCGTTCCCATGACCGCCTCCATGCTGATCCGCCAGGATATATTGAGCGCCATGGGGAACCCGCCCATCCGCACCACCGGTGACCTGATGGGCGTGTATCTGCGCGTAAAGGAGGAATATCCCGGCCTGATCCCCCTCACCTTCAACGGGACCCACAGGTTCAACGCCTTCCGCGTTTGGTTTGGCCTGGGGCTGGCCGATTTTGTGGAGCAGGCGGATCAGTCCTACCTGTTTTACAGCCGGGACGCCCGTTACTACCAGATGCTTGCCTACCTGAACAAGCTGTATCAAAAGGGCTGCCTGCTGGTGGACAACTTCGCCACCACCACCGAGGCTACGGGCCTTTTATACAAGCGGGGCAAGGCCTTTTCCTACAGCGCCTGCACCCAGAACGCCAACGTGTATATGGATACCGCCCTAAACGCGCTTAATCCCGGCTTTCATTCCGTGGAGCTTTATCCCCTGGAGGATTCCAATCAATCCGTTTCCAACCTGGGCTGGTCGGGCGTGTTTATCACTAAGAACTGCAAGGACCCGGAAGCCGCCATCAAACTGATGGCCTGGATGTTTACCCCGGAAGCCCAGAAGCTGACCCAGTGGGGCCGGGAAGGCACCGACTACACGCTGGACAAGAATAATCTGCCGGTCTACTCCCCCGGGCTTTTGCAGACCATTGTCCAGGATACGTACAACACGGTGTACAATCCCTGGTTCTATTTCGGCGCCTCCGCCATTGTGGAATCCGAGGGCCGCTGTGCCCTGATGGATATATCGGATTATCAAAACACGTATACCGCCATCCGCGAAGGATACCGGAACCTGCCATGGATCACCGCGGCGACGCCGCAGGAAGGAACGCGGGAAAAAGAAATCTATGACCGTATCAACGCGGGCGCCCTCACCTATGAGACGAAGATCATCCTTTCCGACACAGACGCGGTATTCGAAGCGAATTTCGCCGAGTACATGAACTGGCTCGAAGCGCTGGGCGTTAAGCAGCTGGAAGATTTTATGTCCTTGAAAATCCCCGGCGTGATGCAGAATTATCTTACAAAATAGAAAGGCTCCGTTTTCTTATGAGCAGCGACGTCCATGCGCCAAGGCCCGTCCGCAAAGGCCTGAAGGCGCTGACCACACGGTTTATCCTCTTCTATTTGATTTTTGTGTTCGCCCCGACGGTGGCCTTTGTGGGGATCTACTCCTCCAGCCTTTTGCGGGAACAATTGAATGAACAGCGGTACAAAGAGCAGCTGATGCTCAAGCAGAACGCGCAGTTTTTGGAAAAATACCTCCTGCAGGGGGAATCCATCGGCAGCTCCCTCCAGGCGGACACCATGCTGATGAACCTGCTGGAGAACAACTACCTGTCCGCGTCGGATGAATTGTACGCCTACGTCTCCCATATACAGCCCATGTTCTCGGCCATGCTGATTACCAATCCAACGGTTCAGGATATCTATATTTACCGCTTTATCCCGTCCCATATCACCAACTCGTCCCTGGCCTACAACCTTTGCACCATGGAGGATTACGCTTACGACCCCCTGTATTTGAACGGCAAGGAAGGCGCCCACGGCTTTCTGGCCCTGACCCCGGACATGGCGTACCATCAGGAGGACAAAGCGCCGCAGGGCCCGCAGTTCATCTACCTGACTTCCCTGTACAACAAAAACTATTCCCGGGTCATGGGCATCCTGGAAGTGCAGATCGATATGGAGAAGGCCCTTACCGCCCTGGACATCCCGCAAAACCAGGGCCTCATGTACCTAAAGTACCGCGGGGAATATTACGCCGTCCGGTTTGCGGGCGGCGCGGCCCAATTGGCTTACCAGCTCCCCCTGCAAGCCCTGCCCGCTTCCCACGGCACGCAGACCATATCGGAAGCCATCGCGGAGACCGGGCTGGACCTTTACTACGTTATCCCGGAGGAACGGGAAAGCATCGCGGCGGTAACCAGGAGCGTGGCCTTTTCCGCGCTGCTGCTGCTTGTGCCCGCCATGGCGGTGTATATGTTCATCTACCGTTACGCTTTGCGGCTTTCCCGCTTCAGCAGGCATATCCGCAAAAGCCAAAATGCCGCCCTTGCCCACTATACCGGGGACAGCCATCCGGATGAGCTTGGAGACCTGATCTCCTCCTACAACGGCATGGTGGATACCATTCATATTCTCATCGATCAGGTGCGCCAGGCGGAAAAGCTGAAAAACGCCGCCACCTACTATGCCATGATCTCCCAGGTAAATCCCCATTTTATGTTCAACACGCTGGAGAATATCCGCATGCAGATCGAGTTGGAGCACTATACCGACGCCGGGCAGATGCTGTTTGTGCTGGGCCGTTTCCTCCGCTATAACATTTCCATGCGCAGGGAGAGCCGGCTGCATTCGGAGCTTGAGCATATTCAGTACTACCTGAAGATTTACCAATACCGCATCAGCCATCTGATCCAATACACGGTGGACATTCCAGGCGACCTGGAAAACGTGCGGTGCCCCTTCTGCATGCTGCAGCCCATTGTGGAAAACTGCCTGAAGCATGGCATCCGGGAGGTTTCCAGCCCGCTTTTGATCACGGTATCCATCCTGCCCGAGGGGAATGACCTGCTGATCAGGGTTGCGGATAATGGCAGCGGCATGGCGGAAGAGGATATCCGGGAGCTGAACAGGGCCATGAAAACGCCCGAGCTCAAGGAACAGAACGGCGAGAACCACGTGGGGCTTCAAAACGTCAACGCAAGGATCAAATACTTCTATGGGCTGAAATACGGCCTTACCATCCAGGCCAACACACCCGCCGGGCTGGTGATCAACATTCTTATCGGCAGGGAGCCGCTGCAGGACATCCCTTGATTTTCTTTGCCTGTGAAGGGGGGCGCGCATGAAGATACTGGTGGTGGATGATGAAAAAATCATCGTGCAAGGCATTGTCAAACGGCTGGAAAAGATGAGCCATCTGAATCTGCAGGTGGCGGGAGCCTATTCCGGCACCGAGGCGCTGGAGATCATGCCCTACTTTCTGCCCAACCTGCTCATTACCGATATCCGTATGCCGGGCATGCAGGGGCTTACGCTCATCGGGATCGCCAAAGAAAGGAACCTGTGCGAGAATTACGTGATCCTCACCGCCTATGAGAATTTTGAGTATGCCCGGCAGGCCATTGATTACCATGTGCTCAATTACCTGGTCAAGCCCATCGACTGGGAGGTGTTTGAAAAGCTCATCAACGATCTGGCCATGGGGCAAAGCACGCAAAAGGACGTGGGGGAGATCCTCAAAACCTATCAAAGCCTGTATGCCCACATCGACCGCAAAGACCTTTCCCACGTGCTCCTGAAGCTGGTCAGGTATGTGAAGCACAATTTCAACAAGGATATCTCCCTGGTGCATCTGTCCGTATACTCCGGCGTTTCGGAAAACTATATCTGCGCGCTGTTCAAAAAAGAGCTGGACATCACCTTTCTGGATTATGTGTACGAGCTGCGGCTGCAAAAATCCATGGAGCTTTTGCTCACCCGCCGGGAGAACACCATCCAGGATATCGCAAAATCGGTGGGGTACCATTCCGACAGGCAGTTTTTCCGCATGTTCAAGGCAAGGCTCAATATGACGCCCCAATCCTTCCGGGATATGTACGCCATCTAGCAAAGATACCGGCGGAACAGCGAATCCTCCAGGCAATATGCAGGGTTTTGAAGACCGTTCTTTTTTATGGCGACCATAAAATCGGACGGTCTTTGGAATATCCGTCAGTTTACATGTCCTTTTTCCAAAGCTATACTCAAATCATATATCAGACGGGAAACAGAAGGAGCGGGTATGGATTTTTCTTTTGACGGCGGTATCTCCAGGGAGGTGCTGAACAAATATTTTCCCATGCCCTCGCCGGGGATGGACAATTTCGCCCCCTCCCAACCCTTTGGGGACGACCTGCGCATGCTCAAAAACGAAGGCGCGAAATTCACCGGCCGCGCTTCCTTTGTTTGGGAAGCCACCCGTGAGGAGGAGCATTTCCGGCGGCCTGTATGTGGGCCGCTGGCACAGGGTTTGCTTGAATGCTTTGCAGCAAAATAAGGAGGTTCTCATGTCAAATTCCAAACAGTACCTTGACCAGCTGTTTCAAAAGGAGCAAACCCTTCGGGAAATGGCGCGGGACAGAACCTTTGCAAGGGCCGTGTGCCCGCACAACCCCGGCGGCATGGGCGGCTCCATCATGGGGGCCTATCCGCGCATGACCACGCCCACCACCAAGGCGGCGCTGTGGGGCGGCCCGGAAAACCTTACCCTCAGCCTGCTGAAAACGGACGTCATCGACAGGCGCTATGTGGACAAGGACCACTTCACGCTCAGGGACCTGGAAGAGGCCGCGTTTTCTGAAAAGAACAAGGATTTTGACGATATGCCCATGGCAGGCATGACCCGCCCGCCCTTTGCCGCGCTGCACAGGGACGGCGGCCGCTACGACCACGCTTTGTGGTCGGAAGTGTATGCCTTCCCCTGCCAGAAGCCCGTAGGCCAGATCATTGTAAAGGCGGCGGATATGAAGGGCGCCGCCCAGCCCGGCGCCGTGCAGCACATGAGGGACGGCACCGTTACCGTGCGCGCGGAAAAAAACGGCAGGCGGCTTGCGGTGCATTACGCCATGAGCATGCGGCGCAATGTCACCGCGCTTGACGTGGCGTGGGAAAACTTTGAAGAAGCGCCTGAATTCCGCCTGTACCGGAACCAGGACCAGGGCCACCGCCGGTATATGGACGAGAACGGCAAGTATCTTCCTTTTGTGGTCTACAGCCCGGCGGATATCAGCAAACCCCTGGAATACTACGATTTTGAGGCGGACAGGGACATCAACGGCAGGTTTGAGCCGCCCGCCGCCGGCAGCGATGGCCGTTTCTTCTGGATACATCAGGTATTCCCCAAAGAAGGCACCTTCCCGGAGGGCTTCCGGTATGTGATGATGGCCATGGTATCCCAGGCGGAGGCCGCGGTCAGGGAGCATCCGCTTCAAAAGGGTTTGGGGAGCATGCCCCGCATTCCAAGGGACAACCAGGGCATGCTGATGGTGCCGGGCATACGGACCATGACCCATCCCGAAATGTTTGAGCGCATGGCGGTCAACTACAGCTATGTGGCCAATGCGCCGGGGGTGGCGGCAAGCGCCGCGCTTGCCAAAAAGGGGAGCGGCCACGGAAGGCTGTATGTGGCCGTTGTCACCGTGAATGAGACGGCGGACTATATGGAAAAAGCCAAGGAGCTTTTGCTGGAAGCGGAGCGCCTGGGCTTTGAGGGCATCGCGGAGGAAAACGCGGACTGGTACGGAGCGCTGTATGACAGGCGGGAAGCGGGGCGCATCCTGCTGGGCAAAACGGACGAGGACAAAAAGGCGGCCGCGGACCTATTGTTCGAGGAGGTCTATCAAAGCTGGACATCCGGCCACATGGGGTATTGCAATCCCGATCCCGCCAAATATGAGGGGAGCGCCAGCTATGCCTGCTATGATGTGGATACCCAGTCCTGGCACTCGCTGCCCTGCTACAACGAGCTTTTCACCGAAGGCAAATACTTTATGCGCAACCAGTACGAACCCAAAATCCAGTGGCCGCGGCTCATCACCGTATGGCATGAAACCCTCAGGGAGAAAGCCCGCCTGAAGTTTGGGCTTCCGGGCATGTGCATGGCCCACGGATATCTGCCCGCCGCCAAACAAAGCCCATGGTATATGGAAAACAACTGCCTGGACTTCACCATGGAGGTGCCGGGGCAGATCATGAAGGTCATCTGGAACTTCTGGGATTACACGGGGGATGAGGGGTATTTGAAGGAAACCGTCTATCCCCTCCTGCGGGACCTGGCCATCTTTTACGAGGCCTTTGCCCGGCGGGGATGGGATGGGAAGCAATTCAACCTTTCCCCCACTGTTGAAACGGAAAGCTACGGCATTTCCTATCAGCTCAAATACACCCGCAACAACACCGGGGCGCTGGCCCTGTTCCGCTGGGTGCTGAAAAAGGCCGCCGAAGCGGCTAATCACCTGGGGCTTGACGCGGACTTGATCCCCGGCTGGCTTCATGTGGCGGATCATCTGGCGCCGTATCCCACATTCACCGTAAACGGCGGGGAGATCATGGGCGCCAACGAAGTGGCTTTCCCGCGTTTCACCCGGGGCGACCACTTTATGTTCACCGGCTATTACCCGGTGAACCTGGCGGACGAGATCAATCTGGACAGCCCGCAGGAGCTGAAGGATTTAATGACCCGCACGGCGGATGTGCACGGCGCGGCGCGCAACTGGGAGCCCTATATCCTCACCGGCGCGTCCAAGGACTACATTCCCCGCAAGTACGCCTATGGGGCTGTAAAGATCACAGGGTACGGCATGCTGTCCAAAGATATCATCGAAGCCCCCGAACGGCTGATGAACAGCCGCTCCGGCCGCATCCATCTCTTCCCCGCCGTGCCGGACTGGACGGTGGCGGCCTTCCGGGATTTTCTGGCAAGGGGCGGGTTTGCCGTCAGCGCCGCCAGGGATGAAGGCGGCGTCCAGGCTGTAACCGTCCGGGCCGCAAGGAGCATCCCCTGCCGGATCATGAACCCCTGGCCCGGCCAGGATGTTGCCGTAACCAGTCTCGCGTCCGGCAAAGCGCTGCCCTTCCGCATGGAGAAGGACAACGGGGAATGCATTGTGTTCCATGCCGAAAAAGGCGCCGAATATACCATAGACCGGGTATAGCGCGGAAGGAAATAAGCGGTCCGCAACCACCGGCGGCCCCCGCCCTGAAGGTACCGGTGATACCGCCTGGCCTCTCGCCCGGCACGCTTCCGGCAGGTAAAGCCAGCGGCCGGGCCGGGGGCGCATGCGCTTCCTAGCTGATGACAACCACCTCATGATCCTGCACAACCGGCACGCGGAACGAAAGTTTTTTCCCTTCCAGCTGAAAGGGAACCTCGGTGCCATTCACCAGCAGGGCAACCTTGTTTATGCAATCAGAAGAGGGAATGGCCACTTCAATATCGCTGACCGGGATCAAGCGGTGACAATATCCCGGATTTTCATCGCATCCGCTGAGGTTGACCAGGTGAAGGATTTTGGCGGAACCTTTTTTATAGATATGGACGTCTATCTTGCCATTCCCCCTGACCTGGGCGGGCAATTCACCGCGCAGCGTCCAGCGCACGGCATTGGCAAGCAGCGCCGCGTGGTCCGGCAGCCGCTCCCTGCCGTAGCAGCGGTCTATATCCGCGGCAAAGTAGACGGCCCTTGCGCCGGAAGAAAGCGTTCCCGCGAAAACCGTGGAGACATCGTCGGATATTTTCCGGATATAGCTGAACTCGGGCGGATAGATGGGGAAAGGGTCCACATATCCCGCGACAGGGGAAAGGGGGCCGTGGGTAACCGTTCCGTGCACCCCGCCGCCCAAAGCGATGATCTGCGTATCCTCAAAGCCATCCAATATGGGATGGCGCTGATCAAACAAATGGAGATAGTTATGCGCCTGCATATTCTCCCAGCTTGCGGGCTGTTCGGTAAACTCGCCGTATGTTTTGCCTGTCAGAGAAAGGCCGAGGGCATCCCAAAGCCTGGTATCGCCGGAAGCCTCCCCATCCTCGTTAAGCGTGCCCGTAACGCCTGAAAACACAAGATTTCCGCCCCGGTCCAGGAAACGCAGCACGGAATCCGTCTGCGCCTTGCTCATGACGGCCATGTTCGGCAGGATCAGTGTCTTGATGCGGCCGCCGTAGCGGCCGATATCATCGATATGGATGGGCAGGAAAGGGATGCGCGTTTCGCACAAAGCCTGGGTGAAACCGTACCAAGGAAACGCCACCCGCTCGCGGACCTTGTTTCTGCCGTAAAAATCGGTGTTCGCCTGATTCCACACGATCCCGACCGTGGCAAGGTCCTGCCTGTCATAAAACCATTCCTCATGCCGGGCATGCCAATCCATGAAGGGCACGGGGGTTTCAAACTGCCGTTTGTCATAGGTGGCGCCGCTGACATGGTGGTACCAGGGCGAGATGCCGCCCGCCAGCCCGCTGACCATCCACATATGCGTTTCCTGCCAGGGGTTTGCGGCCAGGCGGAAGGCGCGCTTGCCGCGGACATAATTGGCCATGCTTTCGGCGATGATGACATTTTCATTGGCCGCCAGGCGCATGAGCGATCCGTTCATGGCGTTTTGCATGAATCCGCTCAGGGGCACCCTGGACTGCTGATCGCTGAAAATGAATTTCGAGCGGTTCAGCAGCGCCTTCAGGTCGCTCAATCCGCTGCTCAGGTCCGCCAGATCATAGGGGCTTGCGTGGAGCATGCCAAACCACAGGCAGTCCTCCCCGCCGGCACGGCGCGTTGTTTCGTTCAGCAGATCCCAAACCCTGGTGCGGCATTGGTAGCCCCAGCGGACCCACTCCCTGTATACGGGGTCATCCATGTCCGGTTTTTCGGGAAGATCCAGGCCCGCATGCGCATGGAAAAGGCGCCTGCAGTTTTCGCAATAGCAGATTTTGTCCCGGAACAGTCCGCGCCAGCTGTTGTCCGCAAAGCCGGCGGGGTGGTATTTTTCAATGATCTCCGTTAGCACACCGGGGATATACTGGCTGTAATAACCGCCGTTCACGCAGGAATAGAAGCGGTCCATGGATTTGTAAGGCTCACCGGTCTTTGAGACGCAGAACCAATCGGGGTGCGCCTTATAGAACGCTTCGGTGGCCATATTGATGTCCATGCGCGCGACGACGACGATGCCCTCTTCCCTGGCGGCGTCGGCAAAGACCTTGAAATAATCCTTTTCGCCCAGCGTTTTCGCGCGGTACTGCAAAGGGTGCCTGCTGGGATAATAGGCTACGATACCCCCGCAATTCACGATGATCCCCTGGGTTTTTGTGCGCTTCCACTGCGCGCGCCAGAAATCAATATTCCCCCGGGCGGGATCGTCCTCCGTCAGATTTGTTTGACCCCAGCGGCGCACCCAGGTATACCAAGGCCCCGTGCTGTTCTGCGTCATGAGGGAAGGCCTCCTTACGGATTGATAAATAGCGATGTGCTCCCTTGAAAATGCAGGATGCGCCCAACAGCTTCGGCGGCGCTGAAAAGCAGTGTCCCCGCCCGGCCCATGGCATCCTCAAGCGGAATGGGCCCGTCCGAAATGGAAAAGCAGGCGGTAATGCCATGTTTGTACAGCTTATGCCAGTCAGTTTTCAGGCTGCCCGAAAGGCAAATCACAGGAACACCGTGGGCTTTTGCCATTTGGGCGATCCCCATGGGCACTTTCCCAAACAGTGTTGAGGTTTCCGTACAGCCTTCGCCTGTTATGACCCAGTCCGCATGGATGATATGCTGCTCGAACCCTGTTTCCGATACAATGAGCTGAAAACCCGACACAAGCTGCGCGCCGAGAAACGCCTGCATGCCGGCCCCCGCGCCGCCGCCGCACCCGCCGCCCTGAATGGTATGCACATCGGCCCCCAGGTCGCGCTCAATGATATCGGCGTAATGCGAAAGCGCACTGTCAAGAAGCCTGACCTCCTCCGGGGTTGCCCCTTTGCCGGGGCTATAGACAAAAGCGGTGCCGTTTTCGCCGCAAAGGGGGTTGTTTACGCTCCAGGCCGCGATGATCTCGATGCCGTTGAGGAGATCCTTGAGGGGGCCGGCATCGATGCGGTCCAGATCCTTGAGCGCCAGGCCCCCGGGAGGCAGGGGCCGGCCCTTTTTATCCAAGAGCCTGGCCCCCAGCGCCTGCATGATCCCGGCGCCGCCATCCGTGGCGGCGCTGGCCCCGATGCCAACGATGATGCGCTTCACGCCGAAACGGATGGCGGCGCGGATCAGTTCGCCCGTGCCAAAGGTGCTTGCGGTCAAAGGCTTTCTGGCCGAAGGCTCCATCAGCATGATCCCGGATGCCTCCGCCAGTTCGATGAAGGCTGTTTGCCCATCGCCCGAAACACCCCATCTGGCGTTTACAGGCTCACCCGCGGGGCCTTTGACCGTGGTGTTGTAGATGGTGCCGCGGGAAGCCACACAAAGGGAATCCACCGTTCCTTCCCCGCCGTCGGCAATGGGTGCCAGCTGCACATCCTCAATGCCTGCCGATTCCAGGCCCCGGGCAATAATCCGGGAAGCCTCCAAAGATGTCAGGGACCCCTTGTACGAGTCGGGAGCAATGAGTATATGCATATAAGAACTCCTGCCTTTCAGGTATTGATGGCACGTTTCACATGTTCCACAGCGAGTGCCTTCCTACAGCACCATCATACCATCCGGGATGCGGGTTTACAACATTTCCATACCACAATGCCAAAGTCTGTCTTGCGCTTTTCCACCCATCATGCTACTATGTGAAATACAACAAGGGTTAGGGGAAATGCATGTGACACAGAAACTGTCAAAGGCCAACCAATCCGTGGAAAAGACGCTTCAAATCATTGAGCAGCTGGCCGATGAGCGGGAGCCGCTCCACCTTGCGGATCTTTCCAAACGGGTAAAAATGCCTCCCAGCACGGTGCTTCGGATGGTCAACACACTGCTGGAACACGGGTACGCATATCAGGACCCGCAAACGCTCCGGTATGGCCTCACGCTCCGCTTCGCGCAAATCGGCCAGATGGTCAGCGAGCAGCTTCATATCCGTGACCTGGCGCACCCCTATCTTCTGGAATTGAGCAGAACCTGCGGCGAATCCGCATGCCTGGCCATTGAGGAGGAGATGGAGGTCATCTATATCGATGTCGTGGACGGCGCGGACGGCATGCTCAAAATCATGCAGCGCATTGGCAAGCGCGCCCCGCTTCATTCCACCGGGGTAGGAAAGCTGATGCTGACGCAGTACACGCCCGAAAAATTGAACATGCTGACACAGCAGAAGGGCCTGGTATTCCTGACACCCCATACGCTGGCATCCGTTCAAGCCTTGAAGCGGGAGCTGGAAATCATCCGGAAACAGGGGTACGCCGTGGATGATGAGGAGTGTGAGCTGGGTGCCCGGTGCGTTGCGGCCCCCATCTACAACTACCAGAACCGCATCGTCGCGGCCATCAGCGTCTCGGGGCCTATCTCACGCATTACGCGCAAGCGGACCCAGGAACTTGCGGCCCTCGTGGTCGAGGCGGCGGATAAAATAAGCGCCACACTGGCGTACAAAAAGACGCTGGCCTAAAAAATGCGGTCTGCGGGGCAAGGGGTTCTCCTTTGCCTTGCGGGCCTTTTTTTTGTTTGCGCCGGCTTTTGAGCCGGATCAAGCCGCCGCTTTGCGCCCGCAGCGGCCATCCCGCAATTCCTGCCGGATCTGCGTGTTTGCGAAGCCTGCCGCGGCGCCTAGGCCCATAAAGCGCCGCCGGTGTTTACGGAAACACGCGGGGCCCCTTTCTTTGCCGGGAGGCCAGGCCGTGTACGAAAAACAGTTTTTGGAATACGGCGGGGCGGTTTTTTACCCAACAAGGCGCAACCCGCAGGAATCGCGGCGCTGTTTCAAGGCCTGGCAACGCGGTTGGGCGGAAATAAGCGCCCCGCAGATGGCAAAATGTTTTCGGTACAGGCCCTGGCCATGATCCTTCTTCCAACCGCAATTCGCCTCCTTTTCATTTCAACATGTGAAATACGTTTCAGAATAGTATTATCATATTAAAAAAAAGCATCTTTGTCAACGCAAATCGCTGCTCACAAAAAAAGTACGGCGTATGTTTTGAATAATGAAATTTAATGGATCACGACCAGGAAAAAAGTGCATTTCAATCAAATTGCTGGATGTATTATGACCATATTGCTTAAACAACCCTCTCCAGAAAAATGTGATGGGATGGCGGAAGATAAAAAGTGCTAAAAAAATCTGCATTTCTCTATTGCAATGCTTTTAGGTATGTGTTACACTGCTGATAAAGAAAGCGAACGAAGAAGAAACTATATTTCACTATTAGAAATTCTTGGCGTCCCTCTTGCCGTCCAATCCGGCAATCATGAATAAAAGCGGGGTTTAAGCAAGCATGTTCTGGACCGAACTGACGACGGGCATCTATCCTTGGGATATCCATGATGAGGGGATCGAAAATGTACTGGATAACCTGGAGCAGTATGCCGGCAACAACGCCGCCTATATGCTGGCGCTGATGCACCATGAAAAGCGGCCCCTCCACGCCAACATCTATCCCCATAACCCTTTGCGGCGCCGTTATCTGGCGGAAGACAGCCGCTGCTATTTCACCATCCACGAAGAGGTTTATCAAAACAGCCGCATCAAACCCTTGCCCACGGAACGCGATTTTTTGATGGGTGTGGACTGGCTTGACATTTTCATCAAGGGGCTGCGCCGGCGCGGCATGAAGACGGGGGCGGAAATATCCCATACGCCCCTGGACGCCCACCGCGGCATGGGAGAATTTTCAGACTGCATCCAGCGGGATGTGTACGGGAGGCCGCCGGAATACGGGCGGTTCACCCACCAGCAGCTTTGCTGGAACAGCCCTGATGCCAGGGAATACGTCTGCTCCCTTGCGCGGGACCTGGCTCTGCATTATGACCTGGACATGATCCAGACCTGTTCCTTCCTATATAACCCCGGCCGGCTGGATTTGCATCCCTTCCTCGGGGTGGTATTAGGTGGGTGCTTCTGCGGCAACTGCAAGCGGGAGGCGGAAAAACAGGGGTTGGATTTTGAAGCGATGAAGCGTGCCGCGCGCCGCTGGGCGGACATCCTCTCCTCCGAAAAAACGGACAGCCTGGGCCTTGCCTTTGACAAGAACCCCGCTTTCGTAAACGCCGTATCCACCGAGGACATTCTGGAGATGATCGAAGACCGCCTGCTGCTTAAGCAGGGGAATTCCACCTCCGCCATGTTCATGCTGGAGGAGCCGGAACTCTACGCGTGGCTGAAGTTCCGCTGTGATACGGTGACAAAATACATGAAGGAGCTTTCTGAAGCGATCCATGGCGCGAACAGCGGCATTGATTTCAGGTTCAATACCTGCTGGCAGGAGCAGGA
>JAEWVC010000058.1 GCA_023459275.1 Bacillota bacterium
CTGGATCGGTGGCTGATTCACTACAACACCGAACGCCCTCACAGAGGTTACCGAAACCGCGGAAAACGGCCCTTGGATACCCTGCTGGATTTCGCTTGATTGTTAGATATGACCGTTAGTCGTACACATGGCATTTCGAAATCCTATCATTCCGGGCTTCCATCCCGATCCCAGTGTGGTAAGGCGCGGGGAGGATTTTTATTTGGTGACCTCCAGCTTTGAGTTTTTCCCCGGGGTGCCCGTGTTCCACAGCCGCGATCTTGTAAACTGGGAGCAGCTCGGCCATGCCCTCCAGCGGGATAGCCAGCTTCCCCTTCACGGCTGCCAGCCTTCCGGGGGCATCTACGCGCCCACCATCCGGTATCATGAAGGGCTGTTCTACATGATCACCACCAACGTGTCCGGTGGAGGCAACCTGATCGTGACGGCCAGTGACCCCGCAGGCCCCTGGTCGGAGCCCGTGTACATCAACCATCAGGGCATTGACCCCTCGCTGCTGTTTGACGGGGACGGGAAGGTGTACTACACGGGCACGGGCAGGCTGGATGGCAAAAAGGGGATCGTAATGTTTGAAATTGATCCTTTGACCGGTGAAATCCTATCCCCCAAGCAGCTTGTTTGGCAGGGCACCGGCGGCAGGCATCCGGAAGGCCCGCATCTGTACAGGGTGGACGGCTGGTATTACCTGATGATTTCCGAGGGCGGCACGGAATTCGGGCATATGGTGACCATGGCCCGCTCGAAAAGCCCTTGGGGGCCGTACGAACCCTGCCCCCGCAACCCGATCCTCACCCACCGGGACCAGGAGAATTCCCCCATCGCGGCCACCGGCCACGCGGACCTTGTTCAGGCTGCCGACGGAAGCTGGTGGATGGTGTTCCTGGCCTACCGGGAAAGCGCGAAATACTTCCACCACCTGGGCCGGGAGACCTTCCTTTGCCCCGCCGCCTGGGAGGATGGCTGGCTGAAAGTGAACGGCGGGGCGCCCATCACTTTGGAGATGGACTGCGGTACGCTTCCCGCCCAGTCCTTCCCCGCACGGCTCCCGCGGACGGATTTTTCCCAAACAATCGGCCCCGAGTGGAATTACCTGCGCAACCCCGATATGGGGAAATATGTTCGAGGGAAAGACGGCCTCACGCTGTACGGATCAGAGCGTACCTTGGACGAAAATGTCTCCCCCACCTTTTTGGGCAGGCGGCAGGAGCAGTTTGACGGTGTGTTCCGTGCCTTGCTTCGTCCAACCGCATTGCAGGAAAACACCCGGGCAGGGATCACTGTCTTTTACGGGCCGCAAAACCACTACGACCTGTATTTAACGAAAGGCAGCATCTGCCTGCAAAAAACCATTGGAGACCTGCAATCCGTGGTATATGAGGCGCCCTGGGAAGGTGCTTGCGAACTGGAGGTGTCATTCGACCGATTGATGTATACTTTTGCCTTCGGCAAGCCCGGCGGGGAAAAGCGGCAAGCCGGTACGGCGCTTACCAGGTATGTGAGCACCGAAGCCACGCCCATCAGCTTCACGGGGGTGTACCTGGGCATCTATGTCCAGGGAGAGGGTTCCTGCCTTGCGGAATGGGCGGAGTATACGGATGAAGCCGGCCCGGTATGATATTCAGACACCGGGCCGGCGTTTCCCCCATTTTCGTTATTTGCTCCCAAGGCCGTATTCCATGGCCGCATAGTCAAGGACCGGTTCGCCCGTCCGGGCATCCAGCCGGAGCTCATAGCGCAGGCCGTAGCGGCCATACATCTCCGGCATCAGAATTTCTTCCTCGCTGGGCGGGGCATAGCCCGCATACGCTGTGTTTTCATGGTCCTTTACATCATAGCCCAAAATCTGCCATTCGGGAACCAGCACAAAGCGTGCGTCCATGTTCCATTCATCGTTGACCGCAAAGGAGTCGCCCCTGACGATTTTGACGGAATACCCCAGCGTTACCTGATATACGCTTTGCAGCTTTCCGCTTTCCATGCGTGCCCTAATAAGGCTTTCCACCTTAGGAAAGGGCAGCAGCGGCGTTTCCGCTATCAGGGTTTCTTTTTCCAAGAGCGCTGCGATAAGAATATTGCAGTTTTCCCCATCCATGATCTGCGCATGAAAACGCACCGGCAAATCCCAGGAATTGCCGTTTTCGGGCGGGTTGTACATTCCGTAGGGGTAATAATCCTCAAATATTTGCGCGCCGTGCATGTACTGCGCAAGACGGATGTCCCACAAGCCCTTTTCGCAACCCTTGATGGGCTTTTCGGGATCGGCCACGATCTCCCGCCAGCTTGCGCCGGAGCTTTGATCCGTGATTTTGACGCTTTTTACCCGGCACAGCCCTCCCAAGG
This sequence comes from Bacillota bacterium, assembly GCA_023459275.1. GTDB lineage: Bacteria > Bacillota > Clostridia > Christensenellales > Aristaeellaceae > JAEWAH01. The sequence goes on from JAEWVC010000058.1 coordinate 2,341, forward strand.
CATAGGCGGCCAGCGGCCGAATATCCGGGGTTGTATCGCAATGGAACAGGCGGATGTTTTTATCAATGAATTCCATGGCCTGCTCCACCGTATAAGCGTTGAGCGGGGGCGGTTCCCCTATCGGCAGCAATGAGCGCGTGCTGTAATCGGTTTTTCCGCTGAGTATATCCTTTTTGCTTTCGGCAAGCACGTGCATTACCGGGGAACCCGCATAGTCCCAGGCGGTTGACGCTTCTATGACATACCTGGGCAAGCCCTTTTCCAGGGGATAATATTCCCTGATATGCGTTGTGTCAAAGGCCGCGCGCTTGCACAGCACAATGGGCAGCGCATCCCCTTCCGGCAAAACGATGGGTGCGTCCACGGTGACCGTCTGGCCGGTATTGGTGATAACGGACATTTGCAGACGGCGGGGCGCCTGCGCTTTCAGTTCCTTCAGCGTTACCGTGCCGTCCCGGGCCGTAGCTGCCCCGGGCAGCGCCCCCAGCAGGAGGAGGACCGCAGCCACGAGCGCCGGCAGGCGTTTGTTTTTCCGCAACCTCATTTTTGATTCTCCCGTTTTGATCTGTCCCGCAGGGAAAGCGGAAAGCCGCCGCGCCATCGGCGGAATGCGCATCCGGCGCGGCAGCCTTGCTTTTGTTACTTCACCCGCACGGCCAGGCTCATATCGGCCGTATCGCCCTCCATGGGCGCCAGGAATATTGCTTCGGGGTAAGTCTCCAAGGCAGGGTACATGAACCAGGCCCTGTCCTTGCCGCCGCCCTGGAAGCCGCCGTAGCCCAGCGCCCCGTCGTACAGGAGGGGCTTGCCGTTGCCGTCCACCAGTTCAAGCCCCATGGTCCATGCTTCGGCAATCTCAATGCCTTCATACTTCCACAGCAGCTTGCCGTCTTCCCCATATTCACCCTCACCATGCTCGGCAATATAGGCTGCCAGGGCCTCCGGTTTGACCGCGTAATCCAGCGTGATATACAGGTTTATCGGCGAATAGGTGACCTCGCTTACCTTGGCGGTCATTTCCGGCATATCCTTTTCCTGATTGGGATGGGTTGTTACCACACCCTCCCGCGAGGAGGCGTCCAGGGTGAAAGCGACCATGCCCTTTTGCGGCAGTTCCACCGAGAAGGGATCCTTGTGGATCACCAGGCTGTCCAACGGCTGGCGCTCGCCGATGGGCAGAGCGATTTCTACCTTGTCCTTCAGGTATACGCCCTCCTGGTCCAGCCGGTACATTTGGTAGAACAGCAGTTCGCCGGGGGTATCGCTTCCCGTGACTTCCCCGCCGGACATGTTGGGCATATCAATACTCTTGCCGTTGATCCAAATGTGATCCACCCACCAGCCAATGTTGTCGCGCGCCATGGCGGGCAGGCTGCTTTCGTCCGCGCGCCAGCGCTTGCTTCTTTCGTCGTACACACCTGCCGGCGCCGTGGCGGCGCGCTCCCTGACGCTGTACACCAAATACAGCGAGATGCCGTCATATGCGGCTTCCTTCACCTCCACGTCACATTCGTTGAAGGAGACCTTTGCAAGGCCGCGCTGGATAAAGGCCTCTCCGTTGTTCCGGCCTGTGCCCAGCAGTGTTTCAAACAAGCCAAAGTGCAGCCCGGCCGCAATGCCCGCCGTGGCTGCTACCAGGACCGCGGCCATCACAAGGATGAGCGCGCGTTTCCTGAAGCGTTTTGTATGGATATTCATGCCGTTTTCCCTCCTTTGTGCGGTTTCCTGGCGGCAAATCAGGCCAAGGGTGCCCTCCATCGCCTGATGAAAAATGCCTGGAACTTCGGGGATGACCTGTTCCATCCGATTGTGGATTTCCTTCCTTTTCATACTTCAGCCCTCCTGTTCATCCAGCAGAAGTATTTGCAGCCTTTTGCGTGCGTGCATCAGACGCGTCTTGGCCGTGCCCACAGGGATATCCAGCATTTTTGCTGTTTCTCCGATCGAGTAGCCTTCCAGATAATGAAGCGTGAGTACTGCCCTGTGATCGGGGGATAGACCGTCCATCATTTCCCGCATGGGCAGCGGTTCCGGCGCGGGCCTGTCCCCCACAGCCGCGTCATCCCAAGGGACAAGCTTCTCTCTTGATTGCCTGCGAACCATGTTTTTGCAGGTATTGGCAACGATTCTGGCCAGCCAGGGTTTGAACGACCGCATGTTTCGAAGCGTATCCCGTCTGTTCCACGCCTGCATCAACGCTTCCTGGACAGCGTCCGCGCAATCCTCGCTGTTCCCCAAAATGGACCAACTGATCCGAAAGAGCAATCGTTCAAGCTTCATCGCTTCCCTCTGGAAATCCTCCGCATTCATGTGTATCCTCCTGTGATGCCCGGTTGCTTTGCGCAAAGCTCCCTTTTGGGATCCCATATATAAGTCGCCCACCAAGGGCGAAAGGTTCAAATGTAAAATCAATTATCCCACAAAAAGAAGGAACACGGCAAACGCCGCGTTCCTTGGCAAGTGCATCCTGCAAAAAAATACCGCAACATTCAGACCAGGCAAACCCGCAGCACCTTCCAACTTGCGCTTACTGCTGCTTCCTTCCGGACCTGACAGGGTTCACACCATGGAATCGCACGGGGCCCGGCCATCATCATGATGCGGCCTATTTAGTTTACTAGAAACGGAGCCAAAATGCAACCGTAAAATAAAAGGATTTCAAAGGGATGCATCCCTTTGGCAGGGGTCCAGAGGGCAAAGCCCCCTGGCAACGCCCCCTGGTCACAGGCCCAGTTTGGAAGCCGCGGGATCAATATCCAGGGTAGCAAAATAGTCCTTTGCGGTTTCAGCACGGCGGATAAGCTGGAAAGAACCATCGGCCTTTAGCAGCACTTCGGCGCTGCGCAGCTTGCCGTTGTAATTGTAGCCCATGGAGAAGCCGTGGGCCCCGGTATCGTGAATCACCACGATATCGCCCATATCGATCTCGGGCAGCGGGCGCTGGATGGCAAACTTGTCGTTGTTTTCGCACAGGGAGCCGGTGATGTCATACACGTGGTCCTCAGGAAGCTCCCGCTTGCCGGCCACGTGGATATGGTGGTACGCGCCGTACATGGCCGGGCGCATAAGGTTGGCGGCACTGGCGTCCAGGCCGATATAATGGCGGTAGGTGTCCTTGCGGCTGGCAGCCGTAGTCACCAGAAAGCCGTGGGGCCCGGTCATGTAGCGGCCAAGCTCGGTCTTGATGGCCACTTCATGGATGCCGTTTGCGGTAAATACCGCCTCGTAAGCCTCCCTCACCCCCCGGCCGATGGCGGCGATATCCGCCGCGGGCAGACCGGGTTTGTAGGGGATGCCGATGCCGCCGGAAAGGTTCACAAAGGCCAGCCGCAGGCCTGTTTCCCTGGAGAGCTCCGCCGCCACCTCAAACAGGAGCCTTGCCAACCCGGGATAATAGCTGTTGTCGGTGGTATTGCTGGAGAGGAACGCGTGGATGCCGAAGGATTTTGTGCCCAGCTCTTTGAGGGTTTTAAGGCCCAGCGTAAGCTGCTCCCTGGTAAAGCCGTACTTGGCCTCCCCGGGGTTGCCCATGATGGTGTTGCCGATGGCAAAATCCCCGCCGGGGTTGTAGCGGCAGCAAACGCACTCCGGGATGCCGCCGTGGTTTTTGAGGATATCAATGTGGGTGATGTCATCCAGGTTGATGTAGGCACCCAGTCTCCTGGCGTAATCAAACTCTTCCGGGGGCATGGCATTGGCGCTGAACATGATATCCGTACCCGTGATCCCCACAGCTTCCGAGAGCATCAATTCGGTCATGGAGGAGCAGTCGGTACCGCAGCCCTCCTCCTTGAGGATGCGCAGGATGACCGGGTTTGGCAGGGCCTTGACGGCGTAGTATTCCTGAAAATCGGGGCACCAGGAGAAAGCTTCCCTCAGTGCCCTGGCGGTATTGCGGATACCTGTTTCATCATACAGGTGAAAGGGCGTGGGGAATTCCCGGGCCGCCCGGAAAAAGGCCTCATCCGGAATAGAAAAATTAGGCATGCCTCTGCACTCCTTTATTTTGTGCTGCTTTCTACTCCCACTCAATGGAAGCCGGTGGTTTGGTGGTCACATCCATAACAACGCGGTTGACGTGGGGCACCTCATTAACGATGCGCTCGCTGATGCGGGCGACCACGTCATAGGGGATGCGTGCCCAGTCTGCGGTCATAAAATCGTCGGTGGTCACGGCCCGAAGGGCCACGGTATAGTCATAGGTACGCTCATCCCCCATCACGCCCACAGAACGGATGCCAGTAAGCACCGTAAAGTATTGGTGGATGGCCCTTTGCAGCCCCGCCGCGGCGATCTCCGCGCGCAGAATGGCATCGCTTTCCCGGACGATGCGCACCTTTTCCGGCGTTACATCCCCTATCACGCGGATGGCCAGGCCCGGCCCGGGGAAGGGCTGCCGCCAGACCAGGTCCTCCGGCAGGCCCAGGGTAAGGCCCAGCTTGCGCACCTCATCCTTGAAGAGCATGCGCAGCGGTTCCACAAGGCTTGTAAAGCCCAGCTCCTTGGGCAGGCCGCCCACGTTGTGGTGGCTTTTGATCACCGCGCTGCCAAGCACGCTGCCGCTTTCGATAACATCGGGATAAATGGTGCCCTGGGCGAAATGGTCCAGCTTGTTCAGCTTTTTAGCCTCTTCCTTGAAGACCTCCACAAAATCCCGGCCGATAATCTTGCGCTTTTGCTCCGGGTCGCTGACGCCTTCCAAATCCTTGAAGAACTTCGCGCTGGCGTCCGTGTGGACAAGGTGCACCGGAAAGGCCTTGCTGAAAACCTCCACCACCTGCGCCGCTTCCCCCTGGCGCAGGAACCCATGATCCACAAATACGCAGGTGAGGCGGCTGCCGATGGCCTGATAGAGCAGCGCCGCCGCCACAGAGGAATCCACCCCGCCGGACAGGCCCAGAAGCACCGTTCCTTCTTCCTTCACCTGCTCCCGGATGCGGCGGATGGCCATCTGGGCATAGGCTTCCATGCTCCAGTCCCCCACGCAGCCGCAGATGCTTTTCAGAAAGTTGGAAAGGATCGCGGACCCTTCCTGGGTATGGGTCACCTCGGGATGGAACTGCACCCCGTACAGACGCTTTCGCTTGTGCTCCATGGCCGCGATGGGGCAGTTGTCGCTATGGGCGATGGCGGCAAAGCCTTCCGGCATCCTGGTCACCTGGTAGGTATGGCTCAGCCAGCAGGAGGAGGCGGCCGATACGTTTTCCAGCAGCCCTTCCCGGATGTCCATGGCCACCTGGGTGCGGCCATATTCCCGCTGGTCGGGCCGGGACACCCGGCCGCCCAGCAAGACCGCCATCAGCTGCATGCCATAGCAGATGCCAAGCACCGGAACGCCCATGCCAAAGATGCCTGCGTCGCACCGGGGCGCGTCCGCGTCCAGCACGCTGGCGGGACCGCCGCTCAAAATAATGCCCACCGGCTTCAGCTCTTCCATCTGCCGGAGGGTCGCAGTATAAGGCACCACCTCGGAATAGACGCCGATTTCCCGCACGCGCCTGGCGATCAGCTGGGTGTACTGGCCGCCAAAATCCAGAATTGCAACACACTGGTTTGCTTGCATGGGAGCACCCCTCCTAACAGATCAAAAGGGAAGATGCCGAAGGCTTGTCCCACGGCTTTTGAGATTCTCCTATTCTGCCATAAAAATGCGTCCTAGGCAAGCGTTCCCCGCGAAAAATGCGGGGAAGGATTTAAATATGGCGGGAAGGGCACTTTTTGAAAAGGTGCCCTTCCCGCGCCCATCCTTAAAAAACCTCATATTGGGAAAATTATAGCATTCTTCTGTGCTTGACAAAACCCGTCTCTTTCCCCCATACTGTGGGGGATATGTCCGGCAGAAGCCGGGCGGGGCCACAGGTTTATTGCTGCGGTATGTGCCATGAAGGGACAGGCTTCCAGAAGGGGGCAGGCTTTCATCGCATTTTTATTTTGGGGAGGAATACCAATGAGTCGGGTGGAATTAAGGCAGATGGTTTTGGCGGCCGTGCTCACGGCGCTGGCGGTGGTATTGACAAGGGTGTTTCATTCGCTTGGCGGCTGGCAGGCCGGCTCCATCTTTTTGCCGATGCACATTCCGGTTTTACTCTGTGGCTTTCTGTGCGGCTGGAAGTATGGCATGCTGTCGGGCTTTTTGGCGCCGATGCTGGCCATGCTGGTGTCGGGCATGCCCAATGGGAACACCTTGATCGCCATGGAGCTTGAACTGGCGGCTTACGGCGCGGCCTCGGGCGCGCTGGCCGCCGTCCGCTGGCCCTTTGCCGGCGGGAAGAAGGATGACGGCGCTTTGGCGGTGGTGCAGGTAGTTGTCACGCTGGTCCTTGCGATGCTCATCGGGCGGGCCGTATACGGCTGTTCGAATGCGATTATCCTGTCCAGGACGGACAGCCCCTTTACCTGGACCGCTTTCCTTTCCGGTGCGTTCATCAACGCGGTGCCGGGCATCATCATCCAGCTTGTGCTGATTCCCATTCTGGTGATGCTGGCGAAGAAATGGAAGTATTTGAAAGGCGCATAACCATGCGGGATATTTTGGAGCTGCACGCCCACAGGTACCCGGCCATGAAGGCGGAGGATGGCGTGAAGCTATGCTACCAAAGCGAATTCGGCGGCGGTCATTTGGCACCTTCCCGGGCGGCTTGTGAAAAAGGCATCCGGGAGGAGCGCATGTCCGCCGGAAAACTGCATCCTGAAAACCCGCTGCTGGAGAAAATCGGCGGCGGGCTGTTTCGGTTGCATGTAAACGCTTGGGAAGCAGACGGCTTGCGGGATGGGACCATCGCGGGCCTGTTTTTGGCCGTTTCCGAAAAAAAACGCGGGACCCGCAAGGGTTTTGAGGAAAAGGTATCTGTTTTGAGGGAACTCTGCGCTGCGGGAAGGATGCCCTTTTCCCTTCAGGAGTTGGATTTTTTCTGGATGGGATACAAAAAGGCCGGTTACCCCCTGTGCCGCCACAGCGAAGCGTTCCGGCAGGCATATCATCCGGCCTACCGCCTGGCGGGGGAGGAGGCCGAAAAATGGCTGCCACTTTTCCTGGCGCTGGATGCACGGATGAATGCGAAAACGCCTTGTCTTCTTGCCATCGACGGCCCCAGCGCCTCCGGGAAAAGCTCCCTGGCCGCCTTTTTGCAAAAGGTTTACGGCGGCTGCAATGTGTTTCATATGGATGATTTTTTCCTGCCGCCGGAAAGAAAAACGGCGGAGCGGCTTGCGACACCCGGAGGCAACGTGGATTGGGAACGCTTTTCTATGGAGGTGCTCACGCCGCTTGAACGCGGGGAACCCTTTGCCTACAGGCCGTACGACTGCGGAACGGGCGCTCTCAAGCCGCCTGTTCAGACAGCACCGTGTTCCCTGAACATTGTGGAGGGCGTTTACAGCCTGCATCCCGCGTTACGGGGCGCCTATGACATGAAGCTATTTTTGTCTGTGGATAGGAAAGAGCAATCGGAGCGGATCCTTCAAAGAAACGGCGAATGGATGCACAAGCGTTTTGTTACGGAATGGATCCCGCTGGAGGACCTGTATTTCCGGGAAATGCGTGTGATGGAAAACGCAGACTTGGTACTTCCCACATAGCCAAGGAACAACCGCCCGGCTCTCAGATGAGGCCGGGCGGTTGTTTAGCCTATTGCTCTGTTTTGACATCGCGCCATTCCAGCGCCTGCTTTCTGGCCGCATCCATGCGCTTGTGCACCGCGTCGTATTCGGCATGATGCGTGGGGACGGGAGGGGAGTTGAAGATGGGCATCTGCGCGGGATAAGGGGAACCCGCCCGCCATGCGGTGCCGGGGTCCGGCTTTTCGCCGGGGGCGGGAGGATCCCGGGCGGGAACCACGGCCATGTACGGCAATAATTGGCTGTGCAATGCAAGCCACCTTGTACTTTGATCTCCAAGGGTCATCGCGGCAAACGGGGTAACCTGGCTGGCGGGCTTTTGAGCAGCCACGTAAATAACCTCCTTCATGGGTTCAGTACAGTTCTTCCTATGCCGGAGGAGGGAGAAAAGTGAAAAGGTGACAGATTCCTTTTCCGGGGGTTGCCAGGCGCGCGCATCGTGCTATAATGGATGTGTTTTATGTTTTCAGGATTGGGGAAGAATCATTGTCCGCTTTTATTGACAGGTTTTATGGTACCGATCACATGGTCAGGCAGGGGCTTCGGATGGGCGAACTGCCAAAAACAGGCCAGGCTTACCGGGATGTGATCCGCATCGCGGTGCCTGCTGTGGCGGAAATGGTATTGATGGCCTTTATCGGCGCCGTGGATACCGCCATGGTGGGCGTCCTGGGGCCCGAGGCCATTGCGTCGGTAGGGCTGCCCGGCCAGCCCAGGATGATCATGCTGGCGATCTTTTTCGCGCTGAACATCGGCGTTACGGCAGTGGTGGCCCGCCGCAAGGGCGAGGGAAGGCAGGAGGACGCCAACCGTACGCTGCGCAACGCCCTGCTGGTGATCGGGATGCTTTCCCTGGCCGTTATGGCGCTGAGCCTTTGGCAAACAAAGAATCTTATACGCCTTGCTTCCGGAGATGTGGATCCCGCGGATCTTGCCAATGTGCAGGTGTTCAGCAACGCCTGCGTCTATTTCAAATGGATGGCCTACGCCCTGCCTATCAACGCGGCCACGCTGTGCATCTGTGCCGCCCAGCGCGGCATCGGCAAGACAAAAACCACCATGGTGGTGAATATCACCAGCAACCTTGTGAACGTGGTGTTTAATTATCTGCTCATCGGCGGCAACCTGGGATTCCCTCGGCTTGGGGTCGAGGGTGCGGCTATCGCGACGTTCATCGGCTTCTGCGTGGGCCTGACCCTGGCGGTGCTGTCCATAACCCTGCCAAAATTCAGCGGCTTTCTGCGCTTGAGCCTGCGGGATGACTGGCGGCTCAACAAAACCACGCTTCAGGAGATCAGCCGTGTGGGCAGCAATGCCATGCTGGAGCAAATTTGCCTGCGCATCGGCTTTCTGCTGTATTACCGGCTGATTTTTGAAGCGCTGCACGACCCCGTGGCCATCGCAAGCCATCAAATCGGCATGCAGTTTCTGAATATCAGCTTCACCTTCGGGGACGGCATCGGCGCAGCGGGCACCTCCCTGGTGGGCCAGATGCTGGGCAGGCAGCGGGCGGATCTGAGCATGGTCTACGGAAAGGTAAGCCAGCGTATGGCTTTGACCGTTTCGGCGGCCCTGATCCTGATTTTCATTCCGTTTCGCCACATATTGGTGCTGCCCTTCGCCACGGATCCCGGCGTGCTGCTGCTATCCTCCCAAGTCATGATCATGGTGGGTATCTTCCAGCCCTTCCAGACCAGTTCTGTGGTCATCAGCGGCTGCCTGCGGGGCGCCGGGGACACCCGGTATGTGGCGGTGGTGATGATGGTCTGTGTAACGGTTATCCGGCCCATCTTGACCTGGGTGGCGCTGTATCCCCTGCACCTGGGCCTGATCGGTGCGTGGTCCGCCAGCCTGGTGGATATGATCATCCGGCTCGTGGCCGTGTATGGCCGCTTTACCAGGGGAAAGTGGATCTACATCAAGGTCTAGGCCTTCTCCGGAATAATACGCATCCCCTCCGGCTATACTCAAACCGGAGGGGATTTTTATGCTGAGAAAATATGTGCGGAAAATTCGGGAGCGCCGCGCTCTGGATCTTTGCCTGCAGGCATTCGGCAGGGCGAAAAAGAGCAGGCCTGCCCTTCTTTCCGGCGGCAGGTGGAAATAGCCCGGGGCTTGATCTTGGCTTACGCCTGCGGGCCGCCGGAAGGAAAGCCGGAATTCTCCTCCGTGCCGGTTTCTTCGCGGTCCTCCTGCGGGTCCTCACCCTGCGTTTCGGCGTTTTCAGCGGATGGGGCGGCCTCCGCCTCCGCCGGCGCTTCTCCCGGGATGCCCGTTTTACGGGCGGCGGCTTCGGCTGCCTCGCTGGCCAGCTTCGCCTCCTTGGCCGCGGCGATCCGCTGGGCACGGATGGCGGTAAGCTGTTCATCCAGCGCACTCAACTGCTGCAGCTGCTGCTGAAGCGCAGGGGGAAACGTCGCGCCCCGCTGCCACATCTCATAAGCGATGCTTCCAAAGTCTGCCAGAATCTCCCGGCGGCGCGTTTCCAGATTCATCTCGCTCACCTTGTATTTGGCATTCTCCGCGATGTTGGACGCGGCATTTCCAATGGCTTCCACACCCTTGAGCCATGTCTTTTTGAGGCCCTTCATGATGTCGCTCATGCTCCACGCTCCTTTTTCGGTCATTTCCTAATAAGGTCATCCCGCAGCCTGTACAGGGTGGCACCTCTTTTTTTTGTGTTGATGCAATTAATGAACCATTCGGCGGTGGCATCCGCATCGTATTGCAGGTACCCCCAGCGCGCGCCGTCCACCCGGGTGCCGCGCATGTTGCTGTCCGTCCAGTGCAGCATATGGCTGACAGGATCGTAGTCCGCGATGAACAGCAGGGAATGGGGGCCGTTTCCGCCGCCGTAGTTGCCCACCATCTGGAAAAAATCGCCCCGCCGCACCTGAATCATCATATTCCAAGCGACGGCATAGTTTTCTTCTTTTGTCAAGTCATTATTATACTTGAACTGGGCCACGATTTCAAACGGGCTTCCGTCCTCCGCCGTTTCCGGGCGCCACTCGATGCCGTAATCGTAGGGCGCGCAGGCTGCTTTGCTGTTGTTTTTGGGCATGTGCAGCGAAAGCTCCGGGTATGCCTGCATGGCGTATTCCTTTGCGAAGGTGTCAAACAGGCGCATCACAAAATTTTTGCAGACGCCAATGTCGTAATCCGTTTCGGCCGGAGCGAATTTGTACCGGCTGTCCTTGGAGTTTTGGTAGGCCAGGCTGATCATCCTGCCGATCAGCTCTTCCCTGGGAGAGGGAACAATGCGGGAAGCCTCCGCCATCCTTTGCGCCTGGCCTTCCCGCTGCGCACCGTAGGCCCTGGCGGTAACGGTCAGTCCGCTGGAGAGGCCGGTCAGCTGGAAGGTATGTTCAAAGGCGTCCCCCTGCTGTGTTTCCGTCATCTGGCCGCCTTCCCAGGCAAGGATGACCTCGATTTTCTCGGCATTTTCGCCTCTGGCCGTTACCGTAAGCGCTCCCCCGGCGTAGCTTTCCCCCGGGAGGGGCGCCGTCAGGAACACGGCGGGTGCCAAAACGTCCGCGAAGTAGACTTCTTCGTCCGCAAGGGCGCCCCCTGAGGGGATAAAGCAGGCAAGGCACATCAGGACAAGCAGGCTCCGCTTGAAAAACATCTGGAAATGGACCCGCCTTTCCGACGGCGTCAGCAATGGACCCACAGCGCGTCCTTCACTACGGAGAACCGGACCTGCCCGATGGGCAGGATCTCGCCGTCAACATTCAGATGCATTCCGGGCGCGTCGATAGCCACCTGAGTGCACCGGTAATGGGAGGTAATGGCAAAGGAATGCACGCGCCCCATCAGCAGCCCGGGAAGATAAAAAAACATCTTCCAGTTGGGGATTGCCCGGAGGACCACCACATCCAAAAGCCCGTCATCCACCTTGGAGGTGGGAGAAATGGGAATTCCCCCGCCTATATAACGGCCGTTGGCCACGCTGCATTGCAAAAAACTGCCGTCCAGCAGGGTCTGACCATCAATATTGATATGCATCAGCACGGGTTTGAAGTGAAAGATGGTGCGGATGACGCCATACAGGTAAGGCAGCAGGCCTCGCACCAGCTTTTTCGCCTTCATGGCATATTCCAGCACGCACACGTCAAAGCCTGTTCCGCACACATTCAAAAAAAGCTGGTCGTTCATTCGGCCCATATCCGTCAGCCTTGGCGCGTGATCAAGGATATGGTTTAGCGCGGCCATGGGATCCTTGGGCAGGCCGATGGATTTGATAAAGTCGTTCCCCGTCCCGGCGGGGATGATCCCCAAAGCGGTTCTGGATTGTACAAGGCCGCTGGCCACCTCGTAAGCCGTGCCGTCACCACCCACTGCCAGCACCGTATCCGTATTGCGCGTAACCGCTTCCCTGGCAAGTTGCGTGGCGTGGCCTGCGAATTCCGTAAAAAAAGCACGGCATTCCACAGACCGTTTGTGAAGCGCCTCCACAATCTTTTCTCCGATGCGCCTGGCGCGCCCATTGCCCGCCACCGGGTTGATAATCACATCGATCATAGCAGCGATGCCTTTCAAAAAGGCCCTAAAGCCTTTCAAAATATATTATAATGTACTTCATTTCCAGGAAAAAGTAAAGCAGCCCCGGGGAATTTCACAAGGCGGTCACAAAGCGGCGTCCACTTGCCCCAAGCGATGAAATATGTTACAATTTATTTTAGAGTAAGGACAAGGAAAAAACGGTTTTAGGCTGCGCTTTACGCACGCGGGAGGTGTATTATGGAGCAGCTGCGGCCCGGCATCTACCGGCATTTCAAGGGGAACCGCTACCGGCTTTTGTATACGGCCCGCCACAGCGAGACCTTGGAACTGATGGCTGTGTACCAGGCGCTGTACGGAGACGGCGAAATATGGGTGCGCCCTGCCTCCCAATGGCTGGAGACCGTGGAGCGCGACGGCGTGCAATCCGTGCGGTTTGCAAGGGAGGAAGATTGATCTTCTTTGGGGATGATCTTTGATGAAAGCACGGGTATATGTTTGGGTTACGGTTTTTCACCCAAAATGCGCCTTCTTTCCTTTACTCCCTCATGCAGGTGTGGTATGATAAACAAAACTTCAGGAGAGGTTGTTTTCTTTCATGAATGACGAACAGACCAAGGCATTCCTGTCAAAGGTCAAGTGCTTCCTGCTGGACATGGACGGCACTTTTTATTTGGGCAATCAGCTTTTGCCGGGGTCGCTGGATTTCCTGGATGCCTGTGAACGTACGGGCCGGAGCACACTTTTTCTGACCAATAATTCCTCCAAATCCGCAGAAATATATGAGCAGAAGCTCAAGCGCATGGGCGTGCGGGAGCGCTTTTTGCGGGTACTTACCTCCGGCCATGCCGCCGCATCCTACGCGCTGCGCATCTTTCCCGGAAAAAAAGCTTTCTTATTAGGAAATGATATTCTGAAAAAGGAGCTGCTGGAGCTGGGGCTTTTGATTGACAACGATCAGCCCGATTATGTGCTCATCGCCTACGACACCACCTTGGATTTCGAAAAAATGACCAAGGTGTGCGACCTGGTGCGGGCCGGGCTGCCGTATATCGCCACCCATCCGGATTTCAACTGCCCCACGGAAACGGGCTTCGCGCCGGATATCGGGGCCATCATCGCATTTATCGAGGCCAGCGCGGGCCGGCGGCCGGACATCATTCTGGGCAAGCCCTACCAGGGCATCGTGGAGGAAGCCCTCCGGATGACGGGATTCCGCACGGACGAGCTGGCCATGGTGGGAGACAGGCTGTACACCGACATCGCCACCGGCGTTAATTTCGGCATGACCAGCATCCTGGTGCTCTCCGGCGAAGCTACTTTGCAGGACCTGGAAAACTCGCCTGTCAAGCCGCATCTGATTTTCGACAAACTTTGTGATATGGTCCCTTACCTATAACAGCAAGCCGCCCCGGCCAAATGGCCGGGGCGGCTTATTTTTCCTGCTTGTCAGTCTTGGGTCAGGTGTTTTAGGTAGGCATACCCCGCTTCGATGGCGGGAAGGTTCTCCTCCATCCCCTCAAACTCCAGGGAGAGATACCCATCATACCCCGCCTTTTTCAGGATGGACACGCATTGCGCCACGGGGACAGCGCCGTGGCCCGCCACGGTGCCCCGAAGGTAATTGCCGCCCCGGGAGCGAAACCAGCCGCTGCCGGGGTCTGTTTGCGTGCCCGGCTTGATCAGAAAATCCTTGGCGTGGACGTGAAAGGCGTAGGGCGCCGCGATGCCCACCGCATACGCGCTGTCCTGGTCCGCGCAGGCAAAGTTGCCCATGTCCACCAGCCAGCCGAAATTGGGATGGTCAACAGCCAGGATCAGCTCCTCCACCCGGCCGGCATCCTGCATCAGAAAGCCGTGATTTTCCGTGCAGGTGCGGATGCCCTTTGTGGCGGCATATTCTGTTACTTCCCGGATATACGGCGCCGCGGCACGGATCACGTCCCGGTAGCTTCTCAGGCCGCCCGCAAGCCGCCAGGCCACATCGTGGCGCATAAGCCCCGCCCCAAGCCGCTCCGTCATGTCCACGCAGCCTTTCAGCCGCTCCGCTTCCCTGCGCGGGTCGCCGCCGCTGCCAGAGAGGAAATCCGCCGACACGGTATAGGCGCAGATATCAAGGCCCAAGGAGCGGCAATGCTCCCGGAGGATATCCGCCAGGGCTTCCGCTGTGGAAGGGCCGCCGTATTTTACCTCCAAAGGCAAAAATTCAATGGCGTCAAAACCCGTCTTTTTCGCATGGCTGCAGATATCGAAATACGAAGCACCGGTGCTCTCCATCAGCCGCGCGTAGCTGTAGCTGGATACCGCAAGGCGCATAAAAATTCCTCCTCATATTATTGAAAAATATTATCTCGTCCAAAGCGGCGAGGGATTTTCGATGCAGGACAAGGAGACGGAGCGAGGCAACGCCGCGCTACGCTGAGCGGAAGGCGACACAGTCCTGCGCGAAAAAAACCGCCGTAACAACGAAATAATGTTTGGAAATAGTATCAAAACACTACTTCGTGCCCCGTGGCCGCGGATTGGTAGATGGCATCCAGGATCCGCATCAGTGTCACGCCGTCCTCCGCGGGGCTTACGCAGGCCGCGCCGTGGAGGATACAATCAACAAAGTGGGCGATCTCATTTTGAAACAGGCCCTCAAAATTCAGCGATGTGCGCATGGGCAGCGTGACATCCGCCATATAGCCGTTCATTTCGGTATATATTTCCAGGTCGGGCTCCAGTTTGGCTCCGGCCTTGGTGCCGAAAAGCTCGATACGGCCCACCGGCTTTGCAATGTTCAGGGAAAAGCTGGCTTCTACCGTAACCACCGCACCGTTATCGTAGCGGATCATGGCGCTGGCCAGGTCCTCCACATCGCAGACATCGTGGTCTGTCGCGCCCGCGGACCGGTAACCCGGATCGCTTTTCACATTTCTGCGGTCAAACAGCTTCTGAAAGGTGGCGCCATACACGGAAACAGGCTTGGGATTGCCCATCAGGTACCGGGTCAGGTCGATAACATGCACGCCGAGGTCGATAAGCGGGCCGCCGCCGGAGCGGGCTTTTTCGCCGAACCAGCCGCCGGGGTTGCCTTTGCGGCGAAGGTAGGTAGCCTTCGCGTAATAGATGTCACCAAAGGCCCCTTGTCCGATGAAATCCTTCAAAATGGCGCAGTCGTTGCCAAAGCGCCTAACGAAACCGATCATCAGCAGCTTGCCGCTTTCCTTCGCGGCGTCCGCCATGGCCTGGGCATCCACGGCATTTAAAGCCATGGGTTTTTCGCACAGCACATGCTTGCCGGCCTTGAGCGCCGCGATGGCCAGGGGTGCGTGGGCGGCGTTCCAGGCGCAGACGCTGACGGCGTCAAGCTCCGAAAGCCGCAGCATTTCGGATGCGTCGGTATACAGCCGCTCAACGCCGTACTCCGCGCCCCGCTTTTGAACAAGCGCCGCGTCCAGGTCACAAAGCGCGTACAGCGTAACCTCGGGATGGTTTTTATAGGCGTCAAGATGCTCCTTGGAAATGGAACCTGTACCGATCACGCCCACCTTCAGCTTTTCCATAGACCTTCTCCTTTACGCCATGAAGTTTTCCAGGTATTTTACAGCCATCGCGATATCTCCGTAAGGGTCTTCCCCCACCTCTCGCTCAATGGTTAAAAAACCCCGGTAGCCCACTTCCCACAAAGCATGCAGCCAGCCCGGGAAATCCACGCTTCCCTTCCCCAGGGGCACCTCCTCAAAGGAGGGGGATACGACGATGGGCGAATCCACAATGCCGTACACTTCCTCTGGGTCCCTGAAATACAGCCGTACGCCGTCCTTAGCATGGGTGTGGACGATGTAGTCCTTCAGGGTGTGCACGGCCCTTACGGGGTCATCCCCCGTAACCATCACAAGGTTGGCAGGGTCGAAGTTCACCGCCACGCCCTTTGAGTGGAGCCCGTCCAGGAAGCCCTTCAGCGTGGCTGCTTCCTCCGGCCCCGTCTCCACGGCGAAATGGGCCTTCACGCTATCGGCATACCGGCTCAATTCCCCGCAGGCATCCTGCATAATCTGGTAGCGGGGATGATCTTTGTCCTTGGGGACCACGCCGATATGGGTGGTGACGATATCCGTTTGCAGGTCCTTGGCCAGGTCCAGGATACGCTTCGAGCTTTCCACAAGCCGCGGGTTTTCCGCCTTTCGGTGGAAGCCCATGCCCAAGTCCCCGCACAGCGCGCTGATTGTAAGCCCGCTGTCCGCGACGCGGCTCAAAAACTCCCGGCGCTTTGACGGGGTCATGGCCTCCGGCGACATCTCGCCCCGGGTGGCGTATACCTGTATGCCCTGGGCCCCGGCCTTCACCGCACACTGCAATGCCTCCGGGACAGGCTTTTGAAACGAATCCAGCATGACACCGATGGGAAAGTGCGCCATAAAGATGCCTCCTTATTCCGTTTGCGTAAAGGACAGCTTGAACGCCTTGATTTCAAAGGGCTTCCAGGTAATAACCGCCCCCGGGGGGAGAAGAGTGCCCTCGTCCTCCTCCAGAAGGCTGCAGGGGGTAAGGCACAGCGGCCCGTATTCCGAGGTAATGGCCGCGCGGACGGTGGTACCCCGGCATTCGTGGGTATGCACCACCATTTGGCCCCCCTCCTCAGCCTGCTTCACCGCATCAATGATTATGGAATCGCTGCCGGTCATAAGCAGAATGCGCGTATCCAAAGCACGGCCCGGAATCACCCTCAAGGGCAGGTTCAGGGAAACAGCTTCCTGGATGGTATCTCCCGCGATCACTGTGCCGGGATGGGGCAGCAAGGAATAGGTAAAGGTATGGGCGCCCATGTCGGCCCGGGTATCCGGGCTCTTGCTGCTTTTGAGCAGGGACAGGCGGATCGTGCGGTCGTGGATGGCATAGCCGTACTTGCAGTCGTTAAGCAGGCTGACGCCGTAGCCGCCCTCCGAAAGGTCCGCCCATTTGTGGCCCGCCACCTCAAACCGGGCGTAATCCCAGCTTGTGTTGTAGTGCGTGGGGCGCTCCACATGGCCGAACTGGATGTCATAGGTGGCTTTGGTGGCCCGGATATCCACCTCAAAGGAGGTTTTCAGCAGCCGGTGCTCCTCCTGCCAGTCCACGTACGTTTCAAAGTCAATGCGGCGGCTGTCTGCGTACACGATCATGTCCTGCCGGACCAGGGAGCGGTTGTAGGCAAAGGTAAAGCGCAATGTGGCCCGCAGGGGGCCAAAGTCCGCTGCCTCCACCGGCGCGCAAAGCTGCGCGTATTCCCGCTTTTTCGTATGGAAAAGGTCGATATCCCAGGCGTCGTAATTTAGAGGCTTGTCCTCGTAAATCTCCAGGGCGTTGCCTAAGCCTGCAAGCACCTGCCTTGCTTGTTCCCTGTCGTACAAAGATGTCAAAAAACCGTTCTCGTCCCAGGCGATGTCATAATAAGGCGTTTGAAGGGTACGGCTGTCAAGATTGGCCGCGAAGGGACATACCGCCTTGGCTGCCCGCCGCTTTTCAAACCGGACGGTCTGCATGGACAGGGCCGGTGAGGAAGCCAGCACGTAATACCCCCCCTTCACACGCTGAGCGGGAAGGAGTTTCCCCTCCGCCGTATAGAACGCGCCGCCGGCCTTTTCGGGCAGGAACACGCAATCCGTGCGCGCAAAGCTGCCCGAATGGTAGAGGGTGTACGCGCCCTCCTCCGGCCGGACAAGGGTGCCTAGCGCCCCGGATTGGGCATTGGCCAGCAGGCCGTAGGCCTTCCGGTATTCCAGGGCGCTGTCCTCATACACCTCCCTGATGGAGGAGCCGGGGATGATGTCGTGGAACTGGTTGCGCAAAAGCGTTTCCCAGGCTTCGTGCAGGGAGCCGCTATCGTACGGAGCGCCCTTGAGCCAAGCGAGGCCGGACAGCCATTCCGTTTCCGTTAAAAGAAATTCCAGCTTGCGGTTCATCCGCTTGTTGTTGGCCTGGGTGGTATAGGTGCCCCGGTGGTATTCCAGGTACAGTTCCCCATCCCAGACGTGCATCTCTTCCCTGTGCGCCTCCGCGCTCTCTTCCATCCTTTTCAGGAAATCCCCGGCCCTGGAAGGCTTCACGTGGGGCAGGCCCGGGAGTTCCTCCATGGCCCGGCGCATTTTCAGCATGTTGCGGTTCACGCCGCCGCCGCCGTCCCCGAAGCCGTAGGAAATAAGCGTCTCCCGGGAAATATCCTTGTTGCGGAATTTTTTCCAGCTTCCCAGCACGCTGCGGGGGCTTATCATGCCGTTATAGGTGCTGAACCGGCTGTCAAGGGCATGTCCCATCTCCGGCGTGGTGATGAAGTAGGTGGTCACCTCGCTGCCGTCCATCCCCCGCCAAGTAAACAGGTCATCGGGCATGGTGTTGTACTGGTTCCAGCTGATCTTCGTGGTCACAAAAAAGCGAAGGCCGAACTTGCGCATGATCTGCGGCAGCGCCCAGCTATAGCCGAACACGTCCGGCAGCCACAGGTATTCGCAGCGGCGGCCGAACTCCTTTTCCATAAACCGGATGCCGTGCAGGAACTGGCGCACCAGCGACTCCCCGGAGGTCACGTTGCAGTCGGCCTCCAGCCACATGCCGCCCTCCGCCTCCCAGCGGCCCTCCGCCACCCGGCGCTTGATTTTTTCAAAAAGTGCCGGCGCGTCCTGCTTGACGTACTTGTACAGCTGGGGCTGGGATTGGAGGAAGACGAACTCGTCAAACTCGTCCATCAGGCGCAGCGCGGTAGAAAAGGAGCGGATGGCCTTTTCCCTTGTGTGCTTCAGCCGCCAGAGCCAGGCCACGTCGATATGCGTATGGCCTACGCAGCTCACCGTGATATCACTGGCCTTGGGGATTGCCCGCAGGCTTTCCTTCAAAGAGGCGTAAGCCTCCCCTACCGTATGGTAAAAACGGTCTTTTTCCCAGTGAAGCCTGTTCATGGCGCCTTCCAGCGCGCGCATCAGCGCGGGGCGGACCGGGTCCTCCTCCTTAAGGTGCGCCAGCGTCTTGACGATGGCCTTGGCCGCATAATAGAAATCGTCCGTCTCCTGGTGCAGATACCCGATCTGCGCGCAGCGCACCCGGTGCTCCTGCACCCGGTGCTCGCCCCCTCCCTCCAGTCCGGTCCACAGAAGGAAGGTGAACTCCGCGCACTTTCCGGCGAAAGGTGTAAGCATTACCTCGGCGTGGTTGGTATCCACGCCTTGATAGGGTTCCCTGTCGATATACAAAAGCGATTCGAATCCGCTGTTGTGCCCGCCGCCCGTTTTGCCGAAATCAAACCGCCCCATGGGCATAAGGCCGGGTTTTACAGGCGGTACATCTGCCTGCGCCCGCGCCCAGAGATAGGTATCACGGCCCTTGAAATCGTCCCCTACCCGCAATGCCTTCCCCGAAACAGCTTCAGGCGGCCCGCTGTGCACCGCATCGGGGCCCAAGGTATCCTCCATGGCATCAAAGGAAAGCTCCACGGATTCCACCATGCGGAAGTTCTCCAGCTCCCGCATCCGGCGCTCAAGCATTTGCAGGGTAAAAAATCTGTCTTCCACCGTTTGAACCTCCCGGCACATGTATCAGAAAACGCACCGCATTTTTGTTGGCCGGCCGCATGTGTCAGCCGGCTTGTATCCTTCCATACAATAGCAGTGGAGCCCCGGCCTGTCAAGCGGAAGACAGCCCGTATCTGCCAAAATTTCAGCGCATTGTGGGCGGCACGGCACTGTGATATAATCAATATTGGAAAAGTATAGAAATCGTACTTTGGCGGCATATAACGGAATACCGCGGATACAAGGAGGAACTATGGCAAGCAGCCGGCCCGTGATCGCGCTGATGTATGACTTTGATAATACGCTTTGCACCAAGGATATGCAGGATTACTCCTTCATCCCCGGGCTGGGCATGGCCCCGGAGGACTTTTGGCAAATGTCCCGGCGCCTGGCGGAGGAGGCGGGGATGGACAGGATCCTGGCCTACATGTACCTGATGGTGAAAAAGGCCAGGGGGAAGGGAAATCCCATCCGCAGGGGGGATCTTAACGCCTTGGGACGGGATATCGAGCTGTACCCCGGCGTGGAGGAATGGTTTTCAAGGATCAACGAATATGGCGCTGCACGGGGGATGGAAATACAGCACTTCATCATCTCCTCAGGGCTGAAGGAGATCATTGAGGGCAGCGTCATCGCGCGCCATTTTCAGGAGATATACGCCTGCGACTTCCACTATGACGAAAACGGCGAGGCCGACTGGCCCGCCCTGGAGGTCAATTATACCACCAAGACGCAGTTCCTGTTCCGCATCAACAAGGGCGTGCGCTCCGTGTCCGAGGATGGGGAGCTGAACAGGTACGTTCCGGAGGAGGACCGGCCCGTACCCTTCAGGAACATGATTTACTTCGGCGACGGGCTGACGGATGTGCCCTGCATGAAGCTTGTAAAGGTGAACGGCGGGAAATCCGTCGCTGTGTATACGGACAGGGCGCATGTGCAAAGCCTGCTTACGGATCAGCGCGTGGATTTCATCGCCAGGGCCGATTACCGGGAGGGCGGGGAGCTGGACTGCCTGGTAAAGGCAGTCATCGCCCATATGGCCTGCGCGGACAAACTGGCCGGGCTCAGCCGGAGGCAGGCAAAACACATGGAATGACCGGACGTGCAACACGAAGCAGCCATCCAGCCGAAAAACCGGCGGATGGCTGTTTGCCTATCCGGAAATCCTTTCAGCCTTTGACGCTGCCGATGCTCAGGCCGACCACAAAGTATTTTTGCAGGAAGGGATAAATGATCAGGATGGGCGCTGCGGTAATGACAGTGATGGCGGCGCGGATGGTGATGGGCGTGGTAAGGTTTTTATTGCTTAAGGATTCCGCCGTGGCCGCGGCTGCGTTGGCGCTGGCCTGGGTAGTGGCCAGCTTCATTTTCAGCAGATACTGCAGCGTGTGCAGCTTGGGTTTTCCCGCGTTGTACAGGTGGGTGTCAAACCAGCTGTTCCACGCGCCCACCGCCACGAACAACGCCACAGTGGCCAACACCGGCATGCACAGCGGGAAGATGATCCGCCAGAAAAGGTAGAAATCCCCTGCGCCGTCGATCCTTGCCGACTCCACCAGGGCCTCCGGCAGGCCCAGAATGTAGGTACGGATCACGATCATATTGAAGCAGCTGAACATGGTGGGAACGATGTATACCCAGAAGGATTTGCTGAGGTTCAGCGTCCGCTGAATGAGCAGGTAGTTGGGAATGAGGCCTGCATTGATGTACATGGTGAATATGAAAACGGGCATGATGAACTTACGCAGCACGTATTCCTTTCTGGACATGGCGTAGGCCAGCATGGACATGAGCACCACATTGAGCACCGTCTGGATCACCGTGCGCGCCACCGTAACAAAAAAGGCGTTGAACACCGATTCGTCGGCCAGCACGCCGGCGTAACTTTTTATGGAAAAGACCCTGGGCCACAGGTAGATCCCGCCCCTCAACGCGTCCATCCCATCGTTGAAGGAGAGAGCGACGGTGTTAAGCATGGGGTACAGCGTGGCAATCATCAGCAGGCACAGGCCGAGGGTGTTGAAGGTGTGAAAGGCCAGGTCCCCGGGGGATTTTACAAACCGCCGCTTCGCTTTCATTCCGCTCGCCTCCTTACAGCAGGGAATCGTCGCTGATCTTGCGGGATATGAAGTTGGCGGAAAGAACGAGGACGATGGAAACAACGCTCTTGAACATGCCCGCCGCCGTGGCCCTGGCGTACTGCCCCTTGGTGATGCCATACTTCAGCGCAAATATGTCAATGGTCTGGGACCAGTCGATGACAAGATTTTGCCCCATCAGGTACTGGATCTCGAACCCGGCCTCCAGCAGATGGCCGATGTTCATAATCAGCAGGATGATGATGGTGGACCGGATGCCGGGAAGGGTAATGCTTTTCATCTTGCGGAAGCGCCCCGCGCCATCGATCTCCGCCGCCTCATACAGCGTGGGATCGATGGCCGTCATGGCCGAAAGATAGAGGATGGTGTTCCAGCCAACCTCCTTCCATACGTTGATGATGCCTACCAGCCACCAAAAGTACCGGCCGTCCCCCAGCCAGAACACCGGCGTTTTGACGATGCCCAGCGTAAGAAGCACCTGGTTGAAAATACCGTCGGTGGCAAAAATGTTCTGTGCCAGCCCCACCACGATAACCCAGGAAAGAAAATGGGGCAGGTAGGTCACCGTCTGTACGGTGCGCTTGAAGCGCAGGCGGGTGACTTCATTCAAAAAAAGAGCCAGCAGGATGGAGCTTACAAAGCCGAACACCAGGTTGATGGTGCTCATGGCTACGGTGTTGCGGATGCTTTGCAGGAACTCCGCGCGGCCAAACAGCCACTCGAAATGCTTGAAGCCAACCCAGGGATTTTCAAGCAGGGGAACGTTGGGCTTATAGTCCATGAACGCGGTGATCCATCCCCAGATGGGCCCATAATTGAAGAGAAGAACATAAAAAAGGACGGGAAGCGACATGTACACAAGCTGCCGCTGCCGCCAAAGCGTTTGAAAAAAGGCACCCTTCCTTCTTGGCATGGGATTGAGCTTCACCTGATACATGCCGTTCCCTCCCTTCTGAAAGGATAGGAGCCGGCCGCGGTTTTTGCCGCGGCCGGCATTGGGCGGTGCGATCAGGACAGCTTTTCGTTCAGAGCCTTGACGGCGTCCTCCATGAACTGCTCAAATTCGGAGATGGGCAGGTCTTCCACGGTCTTGACAAAGGTATCCCACTTCGCGTCAAACTCGGCGGGATCGGCCATGATGATCTGAGGCAGGTCGCGCCGCTGAATGGTTACGAACTGGGTGTAGATATCATCCACATCCGGGGCCACGGTGCGGTCGATCTGCCAGGCGGGATAGTAGGGCTCGTTGGCCGGAGCGACGTTGAAGAACTCTGCAAAGGTCTTCTTGCCGTATTGGGTCAGGAAGTCCTTGTCGTATTGGGGCATCTGGTCAAAGTACAGTTCCGGCTGCAGCCCCGAATCCCAGGAGTTGCCGTTGTCCATGATGCCCTGCTTCTTGGGCAGGTTTTCAGAAAGCTGGCGCAGGCGGTTGGTGTTCATGAGCACCGTGTCTTCCCAGGCGCTCTTCTGCTCGGGAGTGCGCAGGTAGCGGCCGTTCTCCACGTAGTAGTCCTCGCCTTCCACGCCCCAGGCGAACAAAGTCTGCCAGTCGTCATTGAGGAACTCTTCGAACATGGCAATGATGCGCTCGGGATTCTTGCAGTTGATGGAAATGCCGTAGCCGCGGTTGATGTTCAGCACGTTCTGGTCCAGGTACTGCTCCTTGATGGACTCGTCGTACACCAGGGGCAGGCCTACATAGGTGTCGTCATACTGTTCGGCATCCACCAGGGCATTGGTAGCGCTCTGGAAATCCCAGAACTGATCGAACATGCCCAGCACCGTGCCGGAGGAAACCTTGGCGATGTACTGGTCGTAGCTCTGCACGAAGGTATCCTGATTGATCAGCCCAAGCTGATAGACATCGTTTAGCTTCTTGTAGTAGGCCTTGGCGTAGGGCTTGTTGATGAACGCCTCGGTGCGGTAATCTTCATTCCACCATACGATCACGTCGCCGTCGTTGGGATGGCCCATCAGGTGCTGCACCGGGTTGCGCAGGCAGAAAGAACGCCAGTCGTCGCACAGGACTTCAAACCCGGAATAGGGTGTTCCGTTCTCGTCCACAGGATTGGCTTCCTTGAACCGCAAAAGCAGATCAAAATACTGGTCCAGCGTCTTGATCTCGGGGTATCCTGCCCATGCCATCACCTTTTTCTGGATCCAGAAGGCGGGGCCGTTGCAGTAGTTTTTGATCTCTCCGTTGTAGTACCGGCCGTAGTTGGGCAGCACATAGATGCCGCCGTCGGACCATTGCATGCGCTTGAAGTAAGGCTCATAGTGCGCCCACAGGTTGGGTGTCTTTTCCGGGGTGATGTAGTCGGTCAGGTCGATCAAGGCACCGGCGGAGATCAGGTCCTCCGCGCTGTTGGAGCCGCACATCAGGTCCGCGTAATCCTGCCCGGCGACCTTGATACCCAGCGTCTCATCCAGGTCGCCGGCAAGGAATTCGAACTCGAAGGAGATGCCGAGCTCGTCTTTGATTTTTTTGAGGATTTTGTTGTTGGAGTTGGGTTGGTCATACGGGTCACCAATGAACACGGTGAAGGTGATAGGGTCGGGTGAGGATGCGGAAGCAATGACGGGTACCAGGCTGATGGTCAGGGTCGCGATGAGCAGCAGTGCCAGCAGTTTGCGTGCCATACCGTAGCCTCCCTATGCAATTTTGACGTTTCCGTCTTTTAAATACAGTATATGGGAACAGTGCCATGGTGTCAATAGATTTTGTTCTTTTTTTCATTCGTATCGCCGGCTTTTTATATGATATCTTGAAAATAATAAAAAATATTCCTTTTATTTTTTGGAATCATACTGCAATATGTGTTGAAATTTCTCTATATTGTCGTATAATATGCATTATATATGTCAAATATGCAATTTGTATTAAATAAATATTTTGGTCGAAATAAAACTTGGAAAAATGCAAAGTTATTGGAAAATAAGATAAAGGGCATCCGCCCGGCAAGGAGAAGAGCATGGAGGAACACCCCTGTCAGCACCGTACCGCGCGTTTCGAATTGCAGGTAAAAGGGCGAGACGGCAGTCCGCTTCGCGGTATGGAGATCACGGTCCGCCAGACCAGCCACGCATTTTTGTTTGGCTGCGGCGTTTTTGACGCCGTGGAATTGTGCGGTCCGTGCGTAGGGCCGCGCAAGGATTTTTTGATGGAACGGATGGAAAGCTGGCTGAAGCTGTTCAACTACGGCACGCTGCCTTTCTATTGGGGCCGCTTTGAACCGGAGGAGGGCCGGACCATGACACTGCCCACCCTTCGGGCGGCCAAATGGCTGTCGGCCCGCAATGTGAAGCTGAAGGGCCATCCGCTTTGCTGGCATACCGTATGTGCGCCTTGGCTCCTGTCCTATCCGGACGGGGAGATTCTGCGCCGGCAGATCAACCGAATCCGCAGGGAAGTCAGCGATTTCAAGGGACTTATCAATCTATGGGACGTGATCAACGAGGCTGTGATCATGCCGGAGTTCAGCAAATATGATAATGCCGTGACCCGCATCAGCAAAGAGCTTGGCAGGGTGGGGCTGGCAGAGGAGGTTTTTTCGGCTGCGCGGGAAGAAAATCCCGGCGCACTGCTGCTGATTAATGATTTTGATACCTCCGTCCGGTATGAACGGCTCATCGCAAATTGCCTGGAGAAAGGTGTTCCCATCGACGCTATCGGCATCCAATCCCACCAGCACCAGGGATACTGGGGGCTTCAAAAACTCGAAAAGGTACTTGCGCGCTTTGCAAGGTTCGGCCTGCCAATCCACTTTACGGAAAACACGCTGATTTCGGGGAATTTGATGCCTTCCAACATCCTGGACCTGAACGATTACCAGGTGGAGGCCTGGCCCACCACACCCGCGGGCGAGGAGCGCCAGGCACGGGAAATGCAGGAGATGTACGAGGTGCTGTTCGCCCATCCGCTGGTGGCGGCCATCACCGCGTGGGATTTTGTGGACGGCAAATGGCTGAAAGCGCCCTCGGGCCTTCTGCGGGCGGACAATTCCAAAAAACCCGCGTATTACGCGCTGCAGGAGCTGATCCATAAGCGGTGGCATACCGAGGAAAGAATGATTACCGATGAAAGAGGCCGCGCCGCCTTTACCGGCTATCTTGGAAAATACGAATACACCTGCGGCGGCCGGAAGGGCACGTTTGAATTGGAAAAAGCGTCCGGTATATGCGCCATCCTGTTATAAAGACAGGGTGTCTCAAGGCGCCGCAAAAGCATGCAAACCGCACGGGCCTTGAATGATTTTTCCGTATGAAACCGCCCCGTTCAGGCCATCATATGGGCGAGGTGAAAGCAATGCGTTATCCAATCGGGTTGCGACACCTTGTCAGTCCTCTGGAATTCAACCCAGGAGTGTTCAGTCCAGGGGATTCAACCGAGGGGCGGGTGTAAACCCGCCCTTCGTTATTTTTAGCTTCGTGCCAACAGGTTCAGATGCGCACATCCTCCGGCAGGGAAACGTACCTCGCTTGAAGAAAGAGAAAGAAAAACGTCTGCAAAAGAAAAAGCTTCGCAGGGGAGGAGGGCGGAAGCCGGATGGATGCCCTTACCGTATTCAGCCCAATCACCGCGCAGTGGTTTTCAAGCCAGGTGGGCGTGCCCACCCCGGTGCAGGAGGCGGCCTGGCCGCCCATCGCCAGGGGAGAGCACACGTTGGTGTCCGCACCTACCGGCACGGGCAAAACCCTGTCGGCTTTCCTGGTTTTTGTGGACAGGCTGCTGAGCGAAGCATTCGCGGGAACGCTCAGGCAGGAATTGCAACTGATCTACGTCTCTCCCCTGAAATCCCTGGCCGGGGATATCCGGGAAAACCTGCGCCGGCCTCTTGACGGGATCTGTGACCTGGCAAAGCAACAGGGGAGTTTTTCCGGGCAGATGCCGGTGGATATCGCGCTGCGCACTGGGGATACGCCTCAAAGCGAGCGCCGCGGGATGCTCCGCCATCCGCCCCACATCCTGATCACCACGCCGGAATCCCTCTTTCTGATGCTTACGGCCAAATCCAGCCAGGCCGTTTTGCGCACCGCAAAATACATCATCATTGACGAGCTCCACGCGCTGATGGATACAAAGCGGGGCGCGCATTTGCTGCTGTCCATAGCCCGGCTGGACAGGCTGTGCAAAGCGCCGCTTAAGCGCATCGGCCTCTCGGCCACCGTGGCGCCCCTTCAAAAGGCAGCGGACTATCTTTCCCCCGATCCGGTGGCCATCGCCGCGCCGCATATGCGCAAGGAAATCAGCCTGACGGTTACAAGCCCCACGGCAAAGAGCCAGGAGATCAAGAAGAACGCGGCCTGGCAGGAGATCGCCAAGGCTGTGTACGCGCTGTGCGAAAGTTCCCGTAGCGTCATTGCCTTCGTGGAGGGCCGGGCTTATGCCGAGCGGCTGGCTTTCTACGTCAACCAGCTTGGCGGGGAGGGCTTTGCCAGGACCCACCACGGCAGTCTGTCCATGGAACAGCGGCTTTCGGCGGAAAAAGACCTGCGGGAGGGGAAGCTGCGGCTCCTGTGCGCCACCTCCTCCATGGAGCTGGGCATCGATGTGGGGCAGATCGACCAGGTGATGCAGGTGGGATGCCCCCGCACCGTCTCCAGCGCCATGCAGCGGCTGGGCCGGGCGGGGCACAACCCCAACCGGGTAAGCGTGATGCATATCTTCCCCCGCTCCCCGGAGGAGGCGCTGTACAGCGCCTTGACCGCCCAGACCGTCCGGCTTGGCGGTGTGGAGCTCGCCCGCCCGCCCAGGCTCTGCCTGGATGTGCTGGCCCAGCACCTGGTTTCCATGGCCGCCTTCGAAGGATACGGCCTGCAGGATGTGATGGACATCCTGCCCAGGGCCTATCCCTTCCGGGAGATAACGCTTGCGGATGTCCGGGAGGTACTGTGCATGCTCAGCGGCGACGAGGAGCACGACCGCGACATTCCCGTTCGGCCCCGGGTGCTGTACGACCGCATCCATGACAGGGTGGATCCCGACCCCTACAGCCGCATGCTGGCAGTGTCGGCGGGGGGCACTATCCCGGACCGTGGGCTTTTCGCCGCCCGGACGGAAAGCGGTGTGAAGCTGGGAGACCTGGATGAGGAGTTCGTGTTCGAAGCCCGGGTGGGCGACAGGTTCCTGCTGGGCTCCTTCGCCTGGCAGATCAGGGACATCAAAAAAGATACGGTGGTGGTGGCTCCCGCGGCCACGGCCGGGGCGCAGCCGCCCTTCTGGAAGGGGGATATGAAGGGGCGCAGGCTGGAAACCGGCCTTGCCTTCGGGCGTATCCTGCGCGGCCTGCAACTTTCCAATGAGGCGGGGCCGCTCCTCCCGGCGCTGATGGACCTTGGGCTTGACCATGCCACGGCGCAAAGCGTGGACGAGTATTTGAAGCGCCAAACCGCGGCAACCGGCGCGCTGCCCGATGACAAGACCCTCCTCGCGGAGCATTACCGGGATGAGACGGGAATCCATCAAATCATGGTCCATTCCGTGTTTGGCCGCATGGTGAACGAGCCGCTGGCCATCCTTTGCGCGGCGGCGGCCCGGCGGGCGCTTAACATGAACGTAAGCTTTGTGGCGGACGATGACGGCTTCCTCCTCTTTCCTTACGAGGACTGCGCCATGCCGGAAGGGCTACTGTACGCGGTGGCGCCGGAATCCGCCGGCGCGGTGCTCCGGGCGGCGCTGCCCGGGACGCCGCTGTACAATATGGCTTTCCGCTACAACGCCGCCAGGGCGCTGATGATGGGCATGAAAAGCGCCGGGCGGCAGCCGCTGTGGGTGCAGCGTATGCGCGGCGCCCAGCTTATGGACGCGCTGGTCAAAAAGGAGGACCATCCCCTGGTGCGGGAGACAAAGCGTGAATGCCTGGAGGACTACTGGGATGTGGACGGGGTCCAGCAGATTATCGCCGGCATCCGGGCGGGCACCATCCGGGTGGCGGAAATGCACACCGATACGCCCTCCCCCATGTCCCTCACCCTTAGGCGGCAGACGGAAGCTGCCATGATGTACGACTACGCGCCCACGACGCCGGCCGTCCACTTGGCCGTAAGCGAGGCGCTTGAGCGTGCGGAAGCCATTTCGCCCCATGCTTCGCAGCTTGAAACCGCATCCCATAAGGCCCGCAGGCCGGAAAACCCTGCGCAGCTCCACGCGCAGCTTTTGATGGAGGGCGACAGGACGGCGGACGAGTTGGACGCCCCCTTCGAATGGCTGGAAGAATTGGAAAGCGCGGGTCAGGCGCTGTACATTGAGCCCGGGCTGTGGATCGCCGCGGAGCATGCCCAGGCTTACGAGGCTGCGCTGCAAACCAGCGACGCCGTGGCGCTTACGCGCATCGTGCGCAGGCTCCTGCGCTATGGAGGTGCGCAAAGCGCAAACCAGGTAAACCAACGCTATGGTCTGGCTGCGGGAGCCGCAGAGGCGATTTTGTCGTCTCTTGCGGCAAACGGAGAGGCGGTGCTGTTTGAAGGCCTGTACTACCACGGCCAGCTTTTTGACAGGGCGGTCCGGGAAACGGTAAAAATGCGCCGCCTGGAAATCAAAACGCTTCCCGCAAGGCGGTACGCCGCGCTGCTGGCAGCGCGGGCTGAAGTAAACGCACCCGCTGCGGAGCAGCTGGATGCTGCCTTGAGCGCCCTGTCCGGCCAAGCTTTTCCCCCCGCTTTCTTTGAAAGCCTGCTCCTGCCGCTTCGGGTGAAGGGGTACCGGCCGGAGATGCTGGATGCGCTGCTGGCCAAAGGGAAAATGTTCTGGCGCATGGCGGAGGGGCCGGCTGTCAGCTTCCATCCTTTTGAGGATACGGACTGGGAGGCCGATTTGGCCGCCTGCGGGGAAGGGCTCTCCGGAAATGAAAAAAAAGTGTTCGATCTTTTGAAAAGCCGGGGTGCCAGCTTTCTTGCGGGGCTTTCCCCCGCCCTTCCGGACGGCTCCGCCTATGATACGCTGCTTAACCTGCTGGAAAAAGGGACCGTTCGGGCCGACAGCTTCGTGCCCGTCCGGCAATGGATCGCAAAGGGCCAAACGGAGGCCGCCTCCCCAAGGCAGCGGGCGAGAACCCGGGTGATGGCCGCAACCTGCGGCCGGTGGGAGCTTGCAAGGCCCCTTCGTGAGCTTCCCCTGGAGCAGCAGCTGGAGCGCGCCTTTGATCAAAGGCTGCTGCTCTGCCGGGAAACGGCGCCGGAAGATGTTATTTGGGCTGACGCGCTGCGGCTTTTGCGGATGTGGGAATACACCGGGCGCGTACGCCGGGGGTATTTTGTGGAAGGGTTGTCCGGCATGCAGTACATCCGTGACAAAGATTTCATTGGCGTGACCCAGGCGCTTGCACAGGAGGAAAGCGGCCTTAGCTGGCTCCCTTCTCCGGACCCAAGCCAGGCTTGGGGCAGGTATTTGCCCCATATACCGGACAGGTCTTTCCTGCTGGTGCCCGGCACCCTGGTTGCTTTGCGGGATGGCGCTCCTGCGGCGGTGATGGAGCGGCAGGGAAAAACGCTGCGGGTGTTTGCGCCGGAAGTTTTGGCAGAAGCGATGCAGGCTTTTGCCAAGGGATATGCGGCCCGGCGCCTCTATCCGGCGCTGAACAGGATCACCGTGAAAGAATACCCTGCCGGAGTGGAAGACGCCTTCTTAAACGCCGGATTCAAACGGGAGATGCGGGACTTCGTACTGTACCGAAGCTATCAGTAAATGCATGCATGAAACGCTCTCCGGCGCGGAAAGCTTTCCAACAAAGGAGAGATTGCGTTATGCGTCAGCCATCCGTTGCCCCCGCGGGAGGAAACGAGCCCTACGGACAAGGGCCCGGCTTTCAACATACCGGATCGGGGCCGGCCTTCGGGCCCGGCAACATGGGTCAGGGAAGCGACCTGCCCGTGGGCCTTGGCATGCGGCTCAAGGAGGAACCGCTGGCCATGGAGCGGTTCAACGCCATGGCGGAGGATGAGAAATTGAACATTCTCAAGTATGTGGAAAGCGGCACGGACGGCGAGGACGCAAAGCGGAGGATCGAGCATGCCATCAAAAGCCTGCGGGAAGGGATGCCGCTGAACAATTGAACCCGTGTGCGGTTCCGGAGGATTTTTCCTTTGCACGGTTATTTTGAGGGCTGGTATTTCAGGCAGCAGGCGGAGCAGGGCACGGTGGCGCTGATCCCTTCCCTGCATACGGACGAACAGGGCCGCCGCTCCGCCATGGTCCAGGTGGTGACCGAAAAAGCCGCGTTCTGCGCCCCTATGCCATGGGATTCGTTCCGTTCGGACAAGGGGCCGCTGCATATCGCCTTGGGCGGCTGCACCTTCGGCGCGGAGGGCATATCCCTTGACCTCCATGCGGATGGCCTGTGTGCAAAGGGCCGTCTGGCTTTCGGGCCGCTGTCACCTGTGCGGTATGACATCATGGGCCCGTTCCGGTTTGTTCCCAGCATGGAATGCCGCCACAGCATTTTCAGCATGGCACATGAGGTAACGGGGAATTTGCGGATCAATGGACAGGAGTACCTGTTTGAAAGTGCGCCCGGGTATATCGAAGGGGATAGGGGCCGCTCCTTCCCCCGGCGGTATATGTGGACGCAGGCCACCTGGCGCGGGCAAGGCCTTTGTTCCCTGGTGCTCTCCGTTGCCGATATTCCTTTTGCGATGGCTCACTTTACGGGCGTGATCGGCGCGGTGCTGCTTGACGGGCGGGAAATCAGGCTGGCCACTTATCTGGGCGCAAGGGCGGTGCGCGAAAGGAACGGGGAAATCACAGTCAGGCAGGGGAAATATGTATTCTCCGCGAAACGCCTTGACGGCGGGGATGTGACGCTGCATGCCCCCGTCCTGGGGAGCATGTCGCGCAGGATCAGGGAGGCCCCCTCCTGCCGGGTCCGGTACCGCCTTTTCCGCGGCGGGGAAACGCTGCTGGACAGGACGCAGGACAACGCAGGCTTTGAATGGGAATATGGAAAATAGTTCATGCAGCCGGACGGGGCAGATCTACCCCGTCCGGTTTTTTGATTTTCGTTTTTCAGGCGGCCTGCAAAATAGGTGCTTTACAAAGGCTGGAATATCGCGTATAATACAAGCGAACAAATGTTCTTGTTATCTGTCAAACGGTTTTTCCGCGAATTTTTTCGGGAGTATGCTCCTGCATTTGCGGAAAAATCCGGAAAATCCGGCGAAAGCGGTGTTGCGCCATGAATTTGATGGACAAGCTGACGATCCTTTCGGACAGTGCCAAGTATGACGCTGCCTGCACCTCCTCGGGGGTGGACCGTCCCGGCGGAAAGGGGATCGGCAGCGCCGTGGCGGCGGGCTGCTGCCACACCTTCGCCGCCGACGGGCGGTGCGTGTCATTATTGAAGGTGCTTTTGAGCAATCATTGCATCTACGACTGCAAATACTGCGTCAACCGGTGTACCAACGATGTCCCCCGGGCGGCCTTCACGCCCTCGGAGCTGGCGGAGCTCACCATCCAGTTCTACCGCCGCAACTATATCGAGGGGCTTTTTCTCTCCAGCGGCGTTTTAAAAAGCCCGGACCACACCATGGAGCAGATGATCAAGGCGCTGGAGATCCTGCGCCATCAGTACCAATTCTGGGGCTATATCCACTGCAAGACCATCCCCGGCGCATCCCAGGAACTGGTGCGCCGCCTGGGCACCCTGGCCGACCGGGTGAGCATCAACATTGAGCTTCCCAGCGAGGAGAGCCTGAAAAAGCTGGCGCCCAACAAAACGAAGCAGGCTATCCTGTCCCCCATGGCGCAGATCAGAAGCAATATTGAGGAAAACCAGCGGGAGCGGACCGTCATCAAGAGCGCGCCCGTCTTTGCCGCTGCGGGGCAGGCCACGCAAATGATCATCGGGGCCAGCCCGGAAAGCGATTATCACATTTTGAAGCTGGCCTCCGGGCTGTATGACAGGTACCGGCTCAAGCGCGTGTTTTATTCCGCCTACATCCCGGCGGTGAAGGACAATCTGCTGCCCTCCCTGAACACCAAGCCCCCGCTTTTGCGGGAGCACCGGCTGTACCAGGCGGATTTCCTGCTTCGGCAGTACCAGTTCACCGCCGATGAGATTCTAAGCGAGCAATCCCCCAACTTCAACCCGTACCTGGACCCCAAGTGCAACTGGGCCGTTCAAAACATGCACTTTTTCCCTGTGGATGTCAACAGCGCGCCCATGGCCGATCTTTTGCGGGTGCCGGGGGTGGGGCCGATGAGCGCGCGGCGCATTGTTACCGCCAGGAAAGCGGGAAGGCTGGACCTCGCCGCGCTCAGGCGCCTGGGAGTGGTGCTGAAAAGGGCGCAATATTTCATCCGCAGCAGCGACATGCCCTGCGGCCTGAAAGCTGGCAGGGAGATGACGGTGCGGGCGCTCATCGACCCCAACGTGCACGCTTTCGGAATAGAGCAGCTTTCCCTTTTCCCTGCCCTTACGCAACTGGGCCTGCCCTGTCCGGAGGATGGGAAAACGTTCAGCATCCAAAACGCGGTGGAGGAGGCGGTGCTGTGCCTGGCGCAAAGCCATTAGCGGAGCCCTGCGACGTGGTATACCTGTACGACGGCGGCCTGCCGGGCCTCTTTTGCTGCGTGCACGAAAGCGTATACAGCCGGGAACTTCCTTTTGCCATCCTGCCGGAGGGGGAGGTGCAGCAGGCCATGTTCTTCCGAAAAAGGATTGAAACCGACCTGCAAAAGGCGGACAAGGTGAGCAAAGCCATGGCCGCAAAAATTTCCCCAAGGGCATTGGAGCTTTTCCGGAATGTGTTTTTCAGCTGCCTTGCGCAGAAAGAACTGGCGCTTTTGCGCTTTGCGCTGCTGGCGTTTCAAAACGGCCCAAAGGTGATGGACATGCTTTCCCATCCGCAGGTGGCGGCGCTGCTGGACGCCGAACGCCACCTTTTGCGGGAAGCGCACCTGCTCACCGGGTTCGTGCGCTTTTCCGACTGCGATGGGCGGCTGGTTTCCGTCATCAGCCCCAAAAACTTTATCCTGCCCTTCCTGGCCGGCCACTTTGCCGACCGGTACCGGAATGAGGCTTTCGTGATCTTTGATAAGACCCACAAGGCGGCGCTGTTTTTTGAGAATGGCCAAATGGAGCTGGCGGAGCTTAGCGAGCTGGAATTCCCCGAAGCCTCCCAGGCGGAGGAAGGGTACCGCGAGCTGTGGCGGCAGTTTTATAAAACCATCGCCATTCCGGGCAGGTACAACCCCAAGTGCCGCATGAACCATATGCCCAAACGGTATTGGGAAAACATGACCGAGGTGCGGGACCTGCTGTGACAAACACAGAAAAGAAGGTCAAAATAGTCGAGCGGGACGGTTTCCCATCCTATATAATGAAGCTGCTTCCGGAAGCAAAACGACGCAGGAGAAAAAGGCTATGGATCATTCGCTGTGCATACTGTCGCTGGTGGGCCTTGTTGAAGAGCGGGTCCGGGACGGGCTGGACGCAAGGGCGCTGGAGCAGGCCACGGGGTTTTCCTACCGGCATCTTCGCCAGATATTCAAGGACAAGACAAGGATGACCCTTGGAAAATACGAATTGTCCCGCCGCCTGGCCCACGCGGCCTTTGACATGGCCCACACGGAAAAGCGCCTGACGGACATCGCCGGGGAGTACGGCTTTGGCGCCTATGATTCCTTCACCAGGGCTTTCCGCAGGGAGACGGGCATGGCGCCCAGCCTTTTTCGAAAAGAGAACAAACCCGTGGGACGAAAAAGGCTGGCTGTGGGCGCCTTTGGCCCGGCAATCCTGCCGGAAAGCGGCCCTTTAGCTGGCGCGATGACGGAGGCGGAACAAATGGAAAAGGAAATGAAAAAGGCGGCGGAAAGCTGTATCCTGTACGGCGTCCCCAAGGTGGAGTATTCCTATGAGATGTGCACACCCTTCCCGGCGTGCCTGCGGGCCTGCCTGAACTACATGGGCCAGCAGGCCGACTACGCAAGCCTAATGGCGGTCAGCGGCGCGGCCTTCCGGCTGCGCTGGAACCTGGAAAAGTGGGATGGGGGCAATGTGGACATACGGTACATCTACGAAGATCCTCTGGAAGCCTTCCGGCGCTCCTTCCGGTCGGCGGGGCGCCAGGTGCGTTTTCTGAAAAGGGAAAGCAGCAGCAAGAAGGAGTTTGAAGCCTTCCTCCGGGAGGAGATCGGCAAAGGGAGGCCCGTGATCGCCCTGGGCATCATCGGGCCGCCGGAGGCCTGCATCTTAACCGGCTACATGGACGGCGGAGAAACGCTGCTGGGCTGGAATTTTTTCCAGGGAAACCCGGAATACGACCGGGAGAGGGAACAGCATGAATGCGGGTATTTCATCACCCGCTCCTGGTGGGAAAACGAATGCACCACGCTTTTGATGGCCATCGGTGAGGAGGCCGGGGAACCTGCTCCCCTGAAGGAACTTCTGGCAAACGCTTTGGATGTGCTGACCAGGGAGCGCTTGATGCTTTCGGACGGCGCGGGCGGGAAGAACGCCGTGGCCGGCGGCCAGGCCGCGTATGGCGCCTGGGCAAAGGCCATAGGCGACGACAGGGAGTTTCCTGAAAACGCGGTGCTGCCTCTCCTGTTTGAGCGGGCCATGTGCCAGACGGACGCCCAGGTCATGGTAGGTGAAGGCCGCTCCTATGCCGCCTGCTGGCTGGAAAAGGCAGGGCAAAGCAGCCCCGCCATCGCCGGCCTGTGCGAAAAAGCTGCCGGGGAGTTCAAACATACCGCAGAATGTGCCCTGAAGATGTATGAGGTCAAGGGCGGATTTGAGCAGAATGGGCAAAATATCCGCACCCTGGCCCGGCCCGAGGTGCGCAGGCAGATCGTGGCGCTGATCATGAAGGCAAAACAGCATGAGGCCGCGGCCAGCGGATATATTCAAAAGATGCTGGAAATCCTGTGACCGGCAAATACAGCAACACCCCCACCCCCGGTGTCCCCGGGGGCGGGGGTTCGTTATGGGAGCGCATCCCTATTTACAGATCAATGAATTTTTGAAATTCCGGCAGGATACCGATGCCGTCGGGGTAGTGGGCGGCAAACTGCGGGATGGCGTGGCTGGGGAAGGAGTTGCCTTCGATGAACCTGGGGCCGTCCTTGGTGATGGCCACATCCCAGGCGATAAAGCGCATCTGCGGCACCTTCTGCGCCGCCTCCAGGCACATGCTTTTCGCTTCTTCCCAAAAGGGAATCTGGAAGCCCACAATGGGCGTGCCTGTGCCGGGATGCGTCTTGAAGGTGTTGCCCTGCTTGTCCGCCCCCACGGTGAGCAGCCTGCCGGAGTCAAGGTCCACCCTGGCGGCCATGCCCCCGCAGTCCACGTTGTCCATCACCCGGCCATTTCCGATGCGCAAAAAGGCGTATACGATCCCCTGCCGCTTGTCACCCAGGAGCGTGGCGATGCGGATGGTATTCACGGAGGTGGGGCACAGGGCGGCAAGCTTTTCATGCTGCCTGACCACTTCCTCCAGAATGCCGATGCTGTTGCTTTTGAGCATTTCCAGAAAGCCGGGAGCACCGCTTTCCCAGTCCTTCCGGGTATATTTCTCAATGCCCTGGCCGCTGGAGCCCTCCAAGGGCTTGGCGATCACTTCCTCTTTGTCCGCAAGGAAGCTTTGGAGCGCCTCCGGCGCGGTGCCGGGGCCGATCTCCAGCCAGTCCCTGCCCACCTGGTGGGCAAACAGGGTGTTGAACTCCGCCTTGTTGTCAAAATAATGCCAATACGCTTTGTCGTTCATCCGCCGCACAATGCTGTTGGAGACGCCGCGGGTGATCTGTGTCCTGCGCTGGCTGCCGTTCAGGCGGTAGAACTCCGCGATTTTATAGTCCACGTACCCCGCGTTGTAACGGACGGCGCACGCAAGCATGTCCAACAAAAGCCAGAGACGGCTTTTTCCGCTGCGGCTCTTCAGCAGCTTTGTGGTCTTCCACATGGCTTTAAAATCCATATGGATCACGCGGGCGAAAAGGAATTTCAAACGGTTCATATGGCGCCTCCCGGTTGCTATACATTGAAACGGAACAGGGTCACATCCCCGTCCTGCATCACATATTCCTTGCCCTCGCTGCGGATCAGCCCCTTTTCCCGGCAGACCGCCATGCTGCCCTGGGCTTTTAAGGTTTCAAAGGGCACGATCTCAGCCCGGATGAAGCCCTTTTCAAAATCGGTATGGATCTTTCCGGCGGCCTGGGGGGCTTTTGTGCCCGCCTTGATGGTCCAGGCCCGGCACTCGTCCGCGCCGGCAGTCAAGAAGGACATTAGCCCCAGCAGCCGGTAGCAGGCGGTAACCAGCCTGTCCAGCCCGCTTTGCGCAAGCCCCAGGGCGTCCAGGAATTCCGCCTTCTCCTCCGGGGGCAATTGCGCGATCTCCTCCTCAATGCGAGCGCTGATCACCATCAGCTCCGCATGCTCGGCCGCGGCGATTTCCCGCATCTTCAAAACGCCCGGGATTTCTTCTTCAGGCTTCCCCAAATCATCCTCGGCAATGTTGGCGGCGTAGATCACGGGCTTGGTGGTTAAAAGAAACCAGCCGTCGATGATTTCACGCTCCTCGTCCGACATCATATAGGTACGGGCGGGACTGCCTTCCTCCAGATGTTTTGTAAGCCGCGCCGCCAGGTCGGCCTCCTGGGCATATTTCTTGTCGCCGGACTTGATCATCTTGCGGGCCTTGTCCTCCCGGCGGGAAACGGTTTCCAGATCCGCGAAGATCAGCTCCAGATTGATGGTTTCTATATCCCGAACCGGATCCACGCTGCCGTCCACGTGAATGATATTCTCATCCACAAAACAGCGCACCACGTGGACGATGGCGTCCACCTCCCGGATATGCGACAGAAACTTGTTGCCCAAGCCCTCGCCACGGCTGGCACCCTTCACAAGCCCGGCGATGTCCACAAACTCGATGCCGGTGGGTGTCACCTTCTTGGGGTGGTACATCTCCGCCAGCACATCCAGCCGGCCGTCGGGCACCAGCACCACGCCTGTGTTGGGCTCAATGGTGCAAAATGGATAGTTGGCGGCCTGCGCCCCCGCCTTGGTGATGGCATTGAACAGGGTGCTTTTCCCTACGTTGGGCAAGCCCACGACGCCCAGCTTCATTTCTACGCCCCTTCCTTAACATGAGAACAATGGCCCGTTTATTATACTAGGACAACCCGTGAAATGCAATCTTTGGCAAGAGAAAGACGGGAAGGGGACTTTTTGAAAAAAGTCCCCTTCCCGCACCCATCCTTCAAAAACTATTCTTTTTCTGCTTTCAGGCGTGCTTCTTTTTCAGGGCCGACACAGCGCACAATGCTCCGCCCCCTGCCAGGAAAACGGCTGCCGCGATAGCGAAGGCCAGCCTGTAGCGCAGGAGAAAATGCTCAAACGGGCTCTTTGCGGAAAATGAATGAACACCGCTGTCGTACGCCGCGTCAAAGCTTAGTGCATTGCCCCCCATCTCTTTTGCCTGTGCCGCCACATCGGCGGGAGCGGCGTTGAGCTTGCCGACTTCAACATATCCGTAGATGGCAATGCCTGCAAGGATCACAAAGACACCGGCCACGATCAGGATCAATCCAAAGTTTTTCATAACTGACCTTCCTTTCGCCTGCTTCGGCGCTGCCAAAATCCGGTTATTTGTATGTCATCATCATAATAGGACTTGTGCCGCAAGTCAAGAGAAAGGAAGAATTTTGCATCATTTTATCCATCTCGCACGTTATTTTACGGAATGCAGAATTTATGCCCCGTGCAGGGAAAAGACCGCTTTTCCCGGAAATACTACACATGAAAAGCGTGAGGAGGAGTCCTATGCGTCCTGTGCTATATGTCGTGGTCCCCTGCTATAACGAGCAGGAGGTGCTTCCCGAAACGTCCAAACGGCTGAAAGCCAAGATGGCCGCCCTTCTGGAGGCCGGGCGCATCGATGAAAAAAGCCGGGTGATGCTGGTAAACGACGGTTCCCGGGACCGCACCTGGGAGTTGATCGAGGAACTGCATGCCGGCGATCCCCTATTTTCCGGGGTGAAGCTCTCCCGCAACCGGGGCCATCAAAACGCGCTGCTGGCCGGTCTGATGACCGCCAAAGAGTTTGCGGACGTCACCATCTCCATGGACGCCGACCTTCAGGACGACATTGAGGCAATGGACGCCTTTTTGGATGCGTTTGAAAAAGGCAGCGACGTGGTCTACGGCGTGCGCAGCGCGCGCGCTTCCGACACGGCCTTCAAGCGTTTGACCGCCGAAGGTTTTTACAAGCTGATGAAGGCGCTGGGTGTGGACATCGTGTTCAACCACGCAGACTACCGGCTGCTCTCCCGCCGGGCGCTTGACGCGCTGTCCGAATACCGGGAGGTCAACCTGTTCCTGCGGGGCATGGTGCCCCTGGTGGGCTTCAAGAGCAGCACGGTGAGCTACGAAAGGCATGAGCGCTTTGCGGGGGAATCAAAATACCCCCTCAAAAAAATGCTGGCCTTCGCCTTTGACGGCATCACCTCGCTTAGCGTAAAGCCCATCCGGCTGATTCTGTCCCTGGGGGTGGTCATCTTTTTCTTCAGCCTTTTGATGCTGCTGTATGCGCTGATCTCCAAATGGACGGGCCATGCGGACACCGGCTGGACAAGCATCCTGGCCTCCATTTGGATGATCGGGGGGATCCAGCTATTGTGCCTGGGCGTTATCGGGGAGTACATCGGCAAAATCTACAGCGAAACAAAGCAGCGGCCCAGGTATATCATTGAGAAAATACTGAACGAATGATACCGGCGGGCGGTGCAAGTCACCTATGTATGCCGTAAAAAAACAAAGCGATGGTGCCCGGCCCCACGTGGGATCCGGTCACAGGCTCATACCACACTTTCAGGATTTCTCCCGTATGGCCGGCCTCACGGACTTTGTCAGCAAGGAGCCGCGCGCCTTCCCCGCTGTCCGCGTGGGCGATGCCGATAGGAGCGGCGTGATTGGAAGCCAGCTGCCGGTAGGCATTCACCAGGGCTTCCAGCGCCCTTTTCCGCCCGCGCTCCTTGTGGCATAGAACGATCCTGCCCTCCTCGTCCCCTTTCAGAATGGGCTTGATTTGAAGAATATTTCCTACCAGGGCGGCCGCGCCGGAAATGCGGCCGCCTTTTTTCAAATACATCAAATCTTCTACCGTAAAATACTGGCAGATTTTTTCGCTGTTATTTTCCGTCTGCGACACAACCTCCTCGAAGGGAGCGCCGGCCTCCTTCAGCCGGGCGGCGAACACCACCGGCAAGCCCTCCCCCAGGGAGGCGGCGCGGGTGTCGATAACGGCGATCTTCCTTTGGGGATACTGCTGCGCAAGCTCCGCCGCAGCCGTTACCGCCGCTTGATGAGTGCCGCTGATGCCGCTGGAGATGCCGATATAGATCACATCCGTCCCCTTGGACAGATACGGGGAAAAGGCGCTGGTGAAGGCCTGTGTATTGACCATGGAGGTCGTAACAGCCGCCCCCCTGCGCATGGCATCATAAAATGCTCCGCCGTCGAAAGATTCATCACCGCCCTCGGGATCCGGATAGGTTTGTCCGTTCACCGTGTAGGATAGCGGTATGATTTGAAGACCATACCGTTCAATAAGTTCGTCGGGCAGGTTCGCGCAGGTGTCGGTAAAGATCACATACATTTCAGTCTATCCTTTCGGTGCCAAAGAAAAATAAGGCGACCGTGCCGGGGCCGGTGTGGCTGCCGATGGTCGTGCCGATAGAATTGATCATTGCTTTTCCTTGAAGCTTGGGAAAGCGCGCTTCCACAAGGGCAGCCACCTGCCGTGCGTCTTCCATGCAAGCGGACTGGGAGATAAAGCATTTTCCCGAATACTGCAGGCCGTTTTGGGCATTTTCCGCCATGCGGTCAACAATTTGATCAATGACCCGTTTTTTGGTGCGCACCTTGGCGCGGGGAACAAGGCGGCCCAGGCGGTCCATGTTTAAAAGAGGACAGATGCTCAGCATGCTGCCGAACATGCCCGCCGCTTTGGATATCCTGCCGCCACGGACATAGAAGGTGAGGTCGGTGGAAAAAAACCAATGGTGCACACGCAGCTTGTTGGCTTCCGCCCAGCTATGCAATGCGTCAATGTCCGCCCCCGCGTCCCGCATGTCCGCCAGCGCATCCATCAGAAGGCCATAGCCGGAGGATGCGCCCAGGGAATCGACGATGTATATCTTTCGTCCCGGATAGCGTTCCCTGGCGATCATGGCGGCGCTTTCGGCGGAATTGTACGTCCCGGATATGCCCGAGGAAAGGGTCACATGCAGTATATCTTTTCCCTCATCCAGCATTTTTGAAAAGTATTCCAGGTATTCGGACAGGTTTACCTGGGATGTCTGGGTTTTTGCACCTGCGGCCATCTCCCGGTAAAACGTCTCGAAAGACATGGATTCCCCCAGGTCATCGGCGTAATTGGCCCCGTTCAGGGAATAGTGGAAACAGATGTACCGTATGTCCCTTTTCAGAAAATACGCCTTGGGCAAATCGGCGGTGGAGCAGCAGCTCAATACGAAACCGGGCATGATGCCCTCCTTTTCCCCGGCTTTACCGGAAAGTGTTGTTGAATCTTATCATACCGGCCGGAGGATCGCCGGGCAAGCTACAATTTCCTTGGAGGCTCTCCAAAAAAGGAAGAAAGGGTAGAGCGCCCGGCACCGCGCTCTACACCTTTGCTTCCCGGCTCTCTTTATAGTAGAATCGCCTATTTTCTTGCCTTTTTGATGCGGAAGCTTAAAAAAACCACGATCTCCGCCGGAATAACGATTAGAAAAAGCTGCCACATGTGATAGCGGATCAAAGCCACATACACGGCGCTGATGATGCTTACCACCAACGCCCCCACAATATACGCGTTATACTTGCCGCCGCGCCACAGGGAATGCAGGACCAGGTAGGTGGTAAGCGATGCCGGTACGGAATACATGAATATGCTTGGTTCAATGCTGCCAAGGATCCAGAGGATAGCAAAGATCAAAATGGCCACGGTCCAGATGCCCGCAATGGACACCAAGGTAATAGCCGTAGCGCTGTATTTGTGCAAAAACCCTTTTACTTCCTCGCTTTGCGGCCTTTCCCAGCGGTCATGGGCGGTAAGAAGGTCGTCCAGGGACACGTGGAACAGCTCGCCCAGCTGCTTCAGGACAAGCACATCCGGCAAAGCGTCGGCCCGTTCCCATTTGGAGATCGTCTTATCGGAATAATTCAGCCTTTCTCCCAATTCAACCTGCGTCATACCCGCTTTTTGGCGCAGCTTGATGATATTGCTTGCCAGAACAAGCCTTGTTTCTTCCACGTTTGCCCCTCCTCATGTACCCTATTCTCATTTTATTACAAAGGCGAAGGAAAAGGCAAGCAAAACCCTGCGAGGATGCAGGAAGCACGAAAAATTCCCTCCACGTGATTTGGATGGCCTGTCCCGAAAATACTATTTATCTTTTGTTCCGTGCCCTGTCCATGGTATAATGACAAAAAACACAAGGATGCAGCCATGATCGACATCTTGCTGGCGACCTGCAACGGCGAACGGTATTTGGGCGAACAGATGGACTCCCTGCTTTCCCAAACAGAGCGGGGCTTTTGCGTGATTCTTCAGGACGACGGCTCCGCGGACAGCACGCCCGCGCTCCTTGCGGCCTATGCGGATGCGGACCCGGACAGGGTGCGCATCGTATCCGGCCTGCCCCACGAAAAAAGCGCCAGGGGAAACTTTATGAGCCTGCTTTCCCAGAGCGATGCGGATTATGTGATGTTCTGCGACCAGGACGACGTGTGGGACAAGGACAAGGTTTCCCTGACCCTTGCACGTATGCGGGAAGGGGAAGCACGCTACGGCGCGCGCTGCCCGCTGCTGGTGCATACGGATTTGCAGGTAGTGGATGCGCAATTGCGGCCCATCGCCCCATCCTTTCTGCGCTACCAGAAGCTGGACGCGCTCCCGTCTTTGAGCCGGCTTCTTGCACAAAACAGCATCACCGGCTGCGCCATGATGGTGAACAGGCCCTTGGCGGCGCTGATGCGCAAGGCGACCGCGGGGGATATGCTGATGCATGACTGGTGGGCGGCGCTGTGCGCCGCGTCCATGGGGCAGTTGCTTTTTGTGGATAGGCCGACGATTTGCTACCGCCAGCATGGCGGAAACCAACTGGGAGCCAGCGGTTTCCATGCCGCTCGGGATGTTCAAAAGGCGGTGCGCGGCGGGGTGGAAGTCCGGCAAAGGCTCATGGCCACCTTCCGCCAGGCCGGCGCTTTCCTGGCCTGCTATGAAGAAGTGCTCCCCCGGGACAAGGCGGAAATCATCCGCCGGTACGCAGCCCTGCCCTCGCGCGCAAAGGCCGCGAGAATATGGGGGCTTGCGCGCCGCGGCCATCTGAAAAAAGGCGTTTTGAGAAGCCTGGGGCAGCTGTACTACTGCTGACCGGCGCCTATTACATTCGAAGGGTGAAAATGCATGGCAAAGCTTTATTTTCGGTACGGGGCCATGGGGTCCAGCAAGACGGCCAACGCTATCATGGTGCAGCACAACTATCTGGAGCGCCATCAAAAGGTGCTGATGCTCAAGCCCGTGCTGGATAACAGGGATGGGGAACGTACGCTGCGTTCCCGCAGCGGCCTTCAGACAGAATGCCATTTCATGGAAGAGATCGGGAGCCTGCCCGTTGCGGAATACGACTGCGTCATCGTGGACGAGGCACAGTTTCTGACCAAGGCACAGGTGGAAACGCTTGTCCACCTGGTGGACGATATGAACATCCCCGTAATCGCCTACGGCTTGCGGGCGGACTTCAGGGGCGATCTGTTTGAGGGCAGCCAGTGGCTGCTGGCCTGGGCGGATACCATTGAAGAGGTGAAAACCATCTGCTGGTGCGGCAAAAAAGCCATCTGCAACGCCCGGGTATACGACGGCAAGGTGGTCAAGCAAGGGGATCAAATTGTGCTTGGGGGCGACAACCGCTATGTGAGCCTATGCCGCCGGCATTGGCAGCGCGGCGAACTGGGCCCCTACAAGGGACTGACCATGGAAGATTGAGCCGCTGAAGCTTGTCCGCTTTGGCAAACCTTTTTTTGCCGCAGGGCGGGGGCTTGCACCAGCCGCCCCAAAATATCCTTATCCCTTATCAAGTTTTTGAAGGTGGGTACGGGAGAGGAAATTTTTCCAGAAATTTCCCCTCCCGCCATCTTCCTTCATGCCGTTCCTTCCGTCGCCCCGCCCTGCGCCTTCTTCCCATCCCTCAGGACCTTGTCCACAAAAACCCGGGCCAAATAAGGGTCAAACTGTTTCCCGGCCGCGTTCAGGATCTCCCGGGCGGCATCCTCCTCGCTCATGGCCTTGCGGTAATCCCTGTCCTCCCGCATGGTGTCAAAAGCGTCTACCAAATTCAAAATCCGGGACAGCAGGGGGATTTCTTCCCCCTTTAGGCCGTGGGGATAGCCCGTGCCGTCCCAGCGCTCGTGATGGTAGAGGATCACATCCGCGATGGCATTCAGGTGCGGAATGGATTGGGCAATGCGGCTACCGGCCTCCGGATGCTTTTTGATCTCGTCCCACTCCGCATTGTTCAAAATGCCCGCCTTCTTCATGATCCCAAGGTCCACCCGCACCTTGCCGATATCGTGGAGCACCGAGGCCAATTCCAGCGCAGCCATATCCTCCCCGGGCAGATGCAGCCTGTCCCCCATGGTTTTGGCCAGCGCGGCCATCCGCTCCCCGTGCGCCTTTGTCTCGTCGCTGTTTTCATACAGCGCCTCCTTGACGGAGGTCAGCACTGTGGCGTACAAATCCTTATGGGCCAGAAGTTTGCGCCTGTACATGTATTTTTCGGCGGTGCGGATCA
Source organism: Bacillota bacterium (assembly GCA_023459275.1). Taxonomy (GTDB): domain Bacteria; phylum Bacillota; class Clostridia; order Christensenellales; family Aristaeellaceae; genus JAEWAH01. The sequence continues at coordinate 46,881 of JAEWVC010000058.1, forward strand.
CGTCCTCCAGAGGCTGGCCCGCGTCCGTCTTGGTGGCATAGCCCAGGGAGATGCTTACCTTGCAGGGCTCCCCGCCAAGGCTGGCAACGCTCTTTTCGCAGTCCTCGTTGATCCTTTGATAAATGTCAAGGACGGCGGCCTCGTCCGTATTGGGCAAAAGCACCAGGAATTCATCCCCGCCCGTCCTGGCCAGAATGTCCTGTGGCCGCAGGCAGCCCTCCAGAATGCCGGCGGCCCCCTGAAGCAACGCGTCGCCCGCGTCATGGCCGAAAGCATCATTGATCAGTTTCAGGCCGTTCACATCCCCCAGGATCACGGACAGCGGCAGAAATTCCGGTGCATCCAAACGATTGCGTTCTTTTTCCAAAAAGGCGCGGTTATGCATGCCCGTCAGTACATCATGATACGTCAGGTATTCGATCTCCGCTTCCCATTTTTTGCGCTGGGTGATATCCTGCAAAAGCAGCAAATGGCCGTCATTGGGCTCGCCTTCCATTTCCAGCGCGGCCCGTGTCGCCTGGACCCATACTTTTTCTCCGTCCGGGCGGGCGCATTCCCTTTCCATGACCATAGATCCGCCCCCGCTTCCCTGAGGAGTTTCCATGGGCATAGGCCATTCCCCAGGTCCGAAGGCTTCCGCAGACCTGCCCATAATCTTTCTAAAGCTGGCATTGGAGCGAAGCTGCCCCTCACCGTCCACAAAGGCCACACCAATAGGCGCCTGTTCATACAGCGCGCGGAAGCGGGCCTCACTTTTTAGCAGGTCCCCGTCCACCTGTATCTGCCGAAGGCGCGACCAGACCACCATGCAGATCAGCAGGGTAAGGAGCGGGTAGATCAGCATGACCGGCAGGCTGATAACCCGCAGCGTAGTGAAAACGGACTCCCTGGGCAGCGTCAGCATGCAGATCAGCATCAGTATGCTGACAAGGACGCCGGTTATATAAAATTCCAGGCCGGCAAACTTTTTTCCAAGCCGCTCGTTCTTCAGGCGCAATTCCCGCCACAAAAGCCCTGTTGCTGCGGAAACACAGGTGACCAGGACACCCGTAAACGTGCCTCCGCCTCCCATAATGATCCGCGCCGCTACAATGACCCCGGTGGCAATCAGCGTGGGAATCCAGCCAAAAAACATGCCGATGGTGCTCATCAGCACGGATCTGGTGTCAATAATGACCCCAACTTCACCATGGACGGTAGTCATAAGCACCAGGATGCCTACGGCACCGCCGATGATACCGATGTACAATTCCGCTAGCTTCGTCCGTTTGCTGTATAAGCCGTACACAAACGTGTATAGGATGCTGGCGCTAAGCAAAATCATGCCATTTACCAGCAATTCCCGGTAAAACGCAATATCCATCCGGCTGCGTCCTCCATCATTAAATATACTGCAGCATGCTTGTGAGCAGGCCGTTCCCCGCGCCCTGCACTAAATGCCGGTTTGATGCGGAACGCCCCGCTGCGGCGTAGGCCCCCCCTGCGGCAGCAGTCTTTACAATTGGTATGATACCAGCAAAAGCATGGTTTGAACAGATGTGAAATTGCCTATACCCATCCGCTGTATTCCAAAATAGAAGGTTTAACAATGGGCGAAACCGTACGCCGCCACAGGGTAGGCGGGCTGCCCGCCAGCTGCATAAAATGCCTGTTGTAGCTGGACACCGAGCCGTATCCCACCTGTTCGGAGATGGCGGCTACGGAAGACTCGGTGCTGCGCAAAAGCGTCATGGATTCCATGATGCGCGTGGTGTGGATGAACTTCAAAGGGCTCATTTCCATGATGGTATGGAATGTACGGCGAAAGTGGGTAGGGCTTAAATGGCACAGGTCCGCCAGATATTCCACGGGAAAATCATTCATATAATTGGCGTGGATGTAGTCCAATGCCGGAGCAATGGGCAGCGTGTCGCCGCTTTTTTTCTCCTCCGGCTTTTTGGATGCCAGGGCGTAAATGCGCAAAAAATCCATCAGAAGCGCCAGGCACAGCCCCCGGACGGTCACGGTATAATTCATGGGTTTTTCCACCATCTCCCGGATGATGGACAGGGCCAGGTGATGGATTTCCGGATACTCCGCCCGGGGCAGGATCATGTCACTGTCCTGGAGCATGTCGGCATACAGCCCGCCGGCGGGCAGCAGGTTTTGAAAGTAGCTGCTCAAAAGCTCCTGGGGGCTGAAAAACAGATAGGTCCACAGGCTGGCCTCCCCGGGGGAGCTGTAGGTGGTGTGGGGTACATTCCGGGCGATACATGTCACATCCCCAGCGCGGAAGGGGCGCGGAGCACCGTAAAATTCCATGATGCCGCTGTCGGTGTGGCAGACACCCACCTCCAGGCAGTTATGAAAGTGCAGGCGCCCCGACTTGATGTCGGAAATGTGCCAGCGCTCCCCCGACAGGAGCAGGATGGGAAAGCCAGGCTGCAATTCATAGCTCCTGTATTCGATAATGGTCCGCCTTGGCCTGGGCATGCAGGCGCCCCCCTTATTCAGCGCAGTCTGTTTCTGTGCGGTTTTCCGGTCTGTGATATGTATAGTATACGGTTGGAAACGCGTAAATTCAACCTCTAAAAGCTATTCATCACCATAAAAACATAGCAAACCTTTCTGAAAACGAGAAAAACAAACCAGATTGCCTATTTCTAAACAATGTTACCAATGATAAATAGTCGAAAATGCATAGTATTGACCCGGGAACGCTTTGCTACGGGAAACCGCCTATGCTAGAATGCAGGTAACGTACGGGAACAGAAAAGGGGGAATCGCCGTGGCGCAAGGCAGGCAAAAGCCGGTGTGCGCGCCGGCTCTTGGATCATCACCGCGGCGCAGGCTGCCGTATTTGCGGCGGGACTGGCAGCTTTACCTGCTGCTTGTGCTGCCCGTAGCATTTGTGTTTATTTTCAAATATATGGCGTATCCCATGCTCCGTATCGCATTTATGAACTTCAAACCAGCCAAGGGATTCACAGGCAGCGAATACGTGGGGTTTGCCATCTTTGAGAAGATATTCAAGGACGCCGACTTTTTGCGGGCGCTTGTCAACTCCCTGGTGTTCAACTTTCTGGATCTTCTCGTGGGCTTTCCGGTGCCCATCATCCTGGCCATCATGCTCAACGAACTGCGTTTCCAGCGCTTTAAGCGGATTTCCCAGACCGTATTGTACCTGCCGCATTTCTTAAGCTGGGTCATTGTGGCCAGCGTAGCCTATACGCTGTTCAAGCCGGAGACGGGGCTTGTCAACGTGCTGCTCCGGCAGATGGGAGCCATTGACAAGGGCATCCCCTTTCTTACGGAAAAACTCCACTGGGCGGTTACCTACCTGCTGGTGGCGGTGTGGCAGTCCATGGGGTGGGGCACCATCATCTATCTGGCGGCCATCACGGGCATCAACAGCGAATTGTACGAGGCGGCCACCATCGACGGGGCCGGCAGGATGGGCAGGATCTGGCATGTGACGCTGCCGGGGATCCGGGCTACCACGGTGACGCTTCTGATCCTGAACCTGGGGCGGGTCATGGGCTCCAACTTCGAGCGGCTGACCGCCTTCGGCAACGTGCAGGTGCGGGCCTATCAATACCAGCTGTCCATTTATATCTACGAAAAAGGCCTGGCCAGCGGCAACTTTTCCAGCGCCACGGCGGTGGGGCTGTTCCAGGCACTGGTGGGCTTCATCCTGGTATTGGCCGCGGACCGGGCGGCCAAGGCCCTGGGCGAATCCGGCCTGATTTGATGGGGGAGGGACTTCGATGGATACGCTTGAAACCTCCCGGCGCGCAAAACCCGCATCCCTGCGGGGCCTGAACCGCGTGCGCGCGGGTGATGTGGTGATCACCCTTATCATCCTTCTGCTGTGCCTGACATGCATCCTGCCCTTTGTGCACATTGCCGCCAAATCTTTGTCCAGCAACACGGCGGTCCTGTCCAAGGCCGTCTACCTCTGGCCCAAAGGCATCAACGTAAAGGCCTATGTCTCCATCTTCCTGGACGGGCAGCTGACCCATGCCATGCTCTACACCGTGGAGGTCACGGTGCTTTTCACCGCCATCGGCATGATCGTAACCACCTGTGCCGCCTATCCGCTCTCCAGGCGCAGGCTCAAGGGCCGCAACTTTTTCTCCTTGCTTATCCTGTTCACGCTGTACTTCAGTGCGGGGCTCATTCCGGAATACCTGCTGTACAAGAGCCTGAACCTGACCAACAAAATGTGGGTGCTGGTGCTGCCGCTGTCCTTCTCCCCCTACAACATGCTGATCATGAAAAGCTTTCTGCAGTCCACCATCCCCGAGAGCCTGGAGGAGGCGGCCTTCCTGGACGGCGCATCCCACTTCCAGGTGCTGTTCAAGGTGGTCCTGCCGCTTTCCAAGCCCATTCTGGCCACGCTGGCGCTGTTTTACGCCGTAGGCCGCTGGAACGCCTACGCCGATGTGAAGTATTACATCAATTCCAAGTCCCTGCAAACGATCCAGTACCTTCTGTCCAACATGATTCTAAGCTCCGGCACCGACGCCATCAGCCTCTCCGAAAGCGCCCAGGTGGAAAGCACGCCGGAGGTAATCCAGGCCGCGGCGGTGATGTTCACCACCCTCCCCATCATTCTTGTCTACCCCTTCGTACAGAAATATTTTGTGAAGGGCGTTATGATCGGCGCGGTGAAGGGATAGTCTTGTCCAAAAGAGGATTGCCATTTTTTTGAAATCGCGGCCTCTCTTTGCCGTCCGCATATGCCTTTCCCCTTTTTCCTTCCGTCCATCCTAAATGGAGAAAAATAAATTTGGAGGAGTGAAACCATGAAAAAGACACTGGGAATCCTGCTGGTCCTCTCAATGGTGCTTTCCCTGCTTGCCGTGGTTCCCGCCATGGGCGAAACCGCCAATCCGGAAGGGTACATGCAGCCCTTTGCCAACCGGGTAAGCATTACCGTGCCGGTGTACGACCGCAGCAAGGAAGGCTATCCCCCGGTGGACAACAACTACTGGACGCAATGGGTGCAAAAGGAATTCGGCGACAAGTACAACGTGGATGTGAAGTACGTGGCCATCCCCCGCAACGATGTAATGACCAAGTACAGCCTGCTCATCGCCGGCGGCGAGACGCCCACCATCCTCATGGAGTATGACTATCCCAAGGTATCCCAGTGGGCCAACGACGGGGCCATGCAGGAGATCGACCTTGACGCGTTTGCCAAGGTGGCCCCCACCTACTACCAGGCCATGGTGGAGCATAACCAGCTTGGCTACACGGACATAGGCGGCAAGACCTACTTCGTCTTGTCCGAAAGGCCCTATTACAACACCACCTTCACCTATGCCAGCTTCATCCGCAAGGACTGGCTTAACAAATTGGGGCTTGACATTCCCAAGAGTTACGAGGAATATGTAAAGGCCGTCAAGGCCGTGCAGGAAGCCGGCCTGGCGGAGAACCCCATCGGCCTGTCCCTGCCCACGGCGGCCTATGTGGCCAACTTTGCCTTCCGTGATTTTCCGGTGGATGAGGCGGAATGGGCCATGCACTCCAGCCTGGGCACCCCCAGCCTGAGCTGGTACCCCACCTACAGGCTCCTGAAGCGCCAGAACGCCGAATACAACCAGAACTTCTTCTCCAAGGAGTATGAGCTGGAAGCGGCCGATACCTCCGGCGGCGCCGGCCAGTGGCAGACCGACTTCATCAACGGCAAGAAGCTGATCTACGGCGGCTACATGTCCGCCAACGTGGCCTGGCTCAACGCCTTCTATGAGAACAACCCCGGCGCCGAGCTGGCGGTTGTGAGCCCCTACCAGGCAGTAGAACCCGGCGTAGCCGACTATCCGCAGATCCGCGCCGACAACCCCTTTGGCATGATCGTTGGCTTCTCGTCCCTGGCAACCCCCGACCAGCTGAAGGCCGCCTGGATGTACATGGAGTGGATGAGCCAGCCGGAAACGCTGTTCGTGATGGAAAACGGCGTGGAGGGCGTAACTTACACCCTGGATGCCAACGGCCTGCCCGTAGTGGACGGCGCCTACCGCGGCACCGAGATGCTCAACCACAACAACAACATCGACATGACCTGTATCGTGCACGCCTCCAAGAAGGTTGGCACCATTGAGCAGACCATCGCCGCGCTGACGCCCAAGGGTATCCCCCAGGATTTCACCCAGGAGCTTACCGATAACTACTACACCCTCAAAGACATCGCGGACCACGGCTGGGCTTATTCCGACCCGGTGTTCTCCGTGGCCATCGAGACCGAGAGCGAGTACAACGCCTCGCTCCTGAGCCTGTACCAGGAATACAGCGTGGCTCTGACCAAGTGCGCGCCCGAAGAATTTGACGCGCTGTACAAGGACCTGAGCCAGAAGTTCCTGGATGCCGGGTATCAGCAGATCATTGACGAGCGCCTGGCCGCCTATCAGGCCGGGAACACCACCAAGCTGCCCAAATAGCATACTTTTCCAAGAACCCGGAGGCGCCCTCCAAGCCCTTTGGAGGGCGCCTCAGACCATCAACAAACCCTTAGGAGGTATCGGAGGACCACAGTCCTCCGATTGCAGATCGAAAATCAGCGACATGTGCGGTGATTTTCGCAGGAATTTCGAAGAAATTCCTACCTTGCCCAAGCAAACGGTCGCACGATGGCGCAGCCGTCGTGCAGTGCAGCGAGGG
>JAEWVC010000059.1 GCA_023459275.1 Bacillota bacterium
CTTGTGGACCTCCTGCTTGCAGAAGGGGCAGAGCCTGGGGGCGGGAGCGGGGGCGGGGGCTTCCTTCTTGGCGGTAAGCCTGGCGATAAGCTTCACGAACAGGAACACGCACAGCGCCATGAGGAGGAAGTCGATCACCGTCTGGATGAAAAGGCCGTAATTCAGCGTGCCCACGCCTTTTTCGGCGGCGGCGGCGATGGAAGCATATTTTTGCCCGTCCAGGGCGTAAAACGCGCCGGAAAGGTTGGCGCCGCCCACGATCATACCGATCAGGGGCATGAAGATGTCATTGACCAGGGAGGAGACGATCTTTCCGAAAGCCGCGCCGATAATGACGCCCACCGCCAGGTCCAGCACGTTGCCCTTGAGGGCGAAGGCTTTGAAATCCTTCAGGAATTTTTTCATGGGTGCCACTCCTTATCCTTTGTATATTTCCATTTCCCCGGCTACGCCGACAGGAAAATGTTCCTTAGAAAATCCTCCAGGTCCTGTGGGAGGGGCAGGCGGCGGAACACCTCACGCTTCAATTCCTCGCTTTTGCGGCCCGGGAAAAAGTGGGCGGCAATGGCCTCCACACAGCCGCGCCAGAACACCTTGCCGTGGATATACCTGCGCAAAAGAACCTCTTCCGGCGCGCCGCTGACAGCCTGGAAATGCTCCCGCATCCGCTGATGCAGGTTTTCGGGGCTTAGCAGCTGCTGCCAGGAGGCAAGCAGCGCACGCATCTCCTCCTCATCGGGGGGCGGATAGTGCAGAAGCGCCCGGTTGAAGCCCGCCTGGAGCAGTTCCTCGTACAGGGGCTGGGCGGCCCGCCACAGGCAGGCGTGGCGCACGGCCTTGGGAATCTCGCGGGTGATCTGTGCCGCATACCCGGAAAAGCCGGACACCGCCGCCGTAAGCTCCTCCGGACAGATGAGATAATTTTCAATGCAGAAGCGGGGCAGGGTGTGCAGCCCCGGATACTTCCGCTCCTTTTTCCGGCATTCCATGTCGTCCCAGGCATCCCTGTCCACCATGGCGTGAAGCCCGGGCCGCTCTGCAAGAAGCCGCAGCACGGCATCCTTGCCCCCCGCCGGGGTGATGACCCAATCCAGGAAGATGTTCTCCTCCTGCAGGGGCGGTTTGTCCAGCATCAGGGTCAGGAAAGCAACATCTCCGGTGCCCTCCACCAGCAGCACGCGCTTGTTGGGGCTGGCCGCGGCTTCCCGCATCATCATCTGGGAAGGCCTGTCATTCATCGCCATGGCCCGCCTCCAGATCCACCGTCAGGCCCAGTTCCCCATACCTTTCCCAGAGCGCGGGGTTATGGGATACCAGCAGCATTTGGCCCCCGGCCCTGCGGCAGAAGCCCTCCAGGGTGGTAAGGAGCCCGATGACCTGGCTGGGATGCAAATGTGCCGCCGGCTCATCCAGCAGCACCACGCCGCCGGGCTTTAGGCAGCAGGCGGCGCAGAAGCAGATGACAGCCACGTGCCTTTCGCCCATGGAGAGCTGAAAGGGGCCGTGGCGCCGGCTGCCGGTAAGCTCCACCTGCACCTGGCCGGCTTCGTCGATCACCAGCTTCTTGTCCACCAGCAGGCGGTTGGCGGCGCGCAGCACCTCCCCCGCGCAGGGCTTGTTCTCCCTATACAGGCGGGAAAGGGCCTCGGGCCAGTCGTCCTTCACATCGTCATCGGTTAAAAACCAGGCGTTTTGAAAATCCTTTGCCCGGCCGGCAAAATGAAAGTCCGCGTCCAGCAGGATCATATTGGGCAGATCCCCGGCCAGCTTGCCCCGCAGGGCGTCCGGCGCGCTTTCATCCGTTGTAAAAAAACGGGCCTGCGGATGGCGGGTTTTTATTTCCGCAAGAAAGGCGGAATCGGACGACCACGCGATGAGCGTTTCGCCGCCGGGCAGGCCGGTGACGCGCATGGCCAGATGGCCCGGGCAGCAGTCCCTCTCCTCCGGGGGCGGGTTTTCCAGCAGCCGCCACAGGAAGGCGATAGCCCAAAGAGCCGTGCTTTTGCCGCTGCCGCTGATGCCGGTTAAAAGCACCCGGTCATCATCGGTATGGAGCCCGAAGATTTCCTTATAACGCATGAAGGGCCCTATGCTCTTCAGATACACATCCGTAATGCGCATGGCGGCTGCCTCCGTTCGGCTTTATTATACATATTTTGTCTTGCCGTGACAAGCCTTATCCAAGGCTTGCCGGAACTGATTCGTCGTCGGGCGGGCAAGCTCGCCCTTTGGACCGGTACTTTTGATACCCCATGGAGGGTCTGCGGACCCTCCAAACCTCCCATGGGTTTCGAAGGCGTTGGCCCCGGTGCCTTGTCAACGCCGCCGGTCTACGGTATAATATCCCTGCAATGTGCCTTTTCCAAAGGGGGGATACGGTGTTTTTCCAAAGAGATTATATTTTGCGCATGATTGAGATGATGGGCGACTTTATGCGCCGCATCGGGGAGATGCTGGATGACATGCACCGCTTCCGCCTTTTGAGCGACGCCTGCCGGGAGCATTGCGGCATCGACCTTGACGCCGCCGGAAAGCTGAGCGTGGAAAGCCTGCAGGAGCTTTTGGCTCCCCAGCCGCGGCTGATGATGGCGGAGATCCTGTACATACAGGCCATGCAGACTTCCCTGCCGGAGGAAAAGCGGGAGGAGCTTTTGTACCGCGCCGCCCGGCTGCTTTTGTCCCTTCGGGAGGAAAGCCTGCTGTGCGAATTGCGCCATGAGCGCCTGATGGAGTGCATGGGGGAGGCGCGGGCGCTGGTCACCCCCAGGGACCGGATGGATGCCGCGGCCTTCCTGGCGGAGGCCGAGCGGTTCGACGGCGCGGAGGACCAGGTGTACCAGGCGCTTGCTGAGGCGGAGGCCGGTGCATATCCTGGGCTGCTTAGGGAAGGCACCGCGCTGATGGAAAGCCTGCTGGTCGTGCCGCAAAAGCGCCTTCAGGAGGGCGGCCTGCCCCTTACGGAGGTGCTGGAAAGCATCGCGACCCTGAAAAAGCGGCAAGCTGCGCTGACGAACGCCTGAACCCCTTAAGAATCCTTCGGATGGGAGCCCAAGCATGATTATTCTTTCCCTGCAGCATATTCAAAAATCCTTCGGCGCGAACAGCGTTTTGAAGGATGTTTCGCTTACCCTCCAAGCGGGTAATCGTATGGGTGTGGTGGGCGTCAACGGATGCGGAAAAAGCACGCTGATGCGCATCATCGCCGGCCTGGAGCCCTATGACGCGGGCACCGTAAGCATTACGCGCGGGCTGAAGCTGGGATACCTGGCTCAGCAGGGCCTGGTGACGGAAGGGCTTACCGTGCTCCAGGAATTGGAGGCGGTATTTGAACCCCTCCGGGCGATGGAGGAAAGACTTAGGGAGCTGGAGCACCTGATGGCCGCCGCGGGGGATGCGAAGGAGCTTGACAGGCTGGGGGGCGAATACGCCAAGCTTACCGAAGAATTTGAGCGGCAGGACGGGTATTCCTGGCAAAGCGCCATCCAGGGCGTGCTTTCGGGGCTGGGGTTTTCCAAGGCACAGCAGGACCAGCCGTCGGAAAGCCTGAGCGGCGGGGAGCGGACAAGGCTCTGCCTGGCGCGGCTGCTTTTGCAGAAGCCCGATCTTTTGCTGTTGGACGAGCCCACCAACCACCTGGACCTCGATGCGCTTAACTGGCTGGAAAAATACCTTGCCCAGTACCGGGGTACGGTGCTGATCATCTCCCACGACCGCTATTTTCTGGATCACGTGTGCGACTGCATGGCGGAGCTGCTCCTGGGCACCCTGGAGCAGTATGGCGGCAACTACACACGGTACACGGAGCAGCGGGCGGAGCGGTTCGAAAGCCGGCAGAAGGCCTACGACCTGCAGCAGAAGGAGATCGCCCGGCAGGAAGCCATCATCGCCAGGTACCGCAGCTTCAACCGGGAGAAATCCATCCGCGCCGCGGAAAGCCGGGAGAAGCGGCTGAACAGGCTGGAACGGCTGCAAAGGCCGGAGGAGGAGAACCAGGTGCGCTTTTCCTTCACCGCGCGCCGCCGCACGGGTGAGGACGTGCTGATGGTGAAGGACCTGAAAAAAAGCTTCGGGGACAGGACGCTTTTCGAGCAACTGAACCTGCACCTGTATTTGGGGGACAGGGTGGCGCTGATTGGCCCCAACGGCGCGGGCAAATCCACACTGTTTAGGTGCATTACAGGGGATCTTTCCCCCGACGGGGGCATGGTGCGCCTGGGGGCCAATGTGGACCTTGGGTATTACGACCAGCACCAGGCCGCGCTGCATCCCGAAAAAACGGTGCTGGACGAGGTGTGGGACGATTTCCGGCGGTTGGAGCAGTATGAGGTCCGGGGCGCGCTGGGGCTGTTCCTGTTCACGGGGGACGATGTGTTCATGCCCGTATCCACCCTCTCCGGGGGCGAAAAGGGACGGGTGGCGCTGACCAAGCTGATGCTCAACCAGGATAACCTGCTTTTGCTGGATGAGCCCACCAACCACCTGGACATGGACAGCCGGGAGGTGCTGGAGCAGGCACTTTCGGAGTATACCGGCACGATTTTGGCCATCTCCCACGACCGGTATTTTATCAACCGTTTCGCCAACCGGGTGGCGGTGCTCTCCCGGGAGGGGCTCAAGGTATACGACGGCAACTATGACGATTACCTGGACCAGCTTGCCCGGGGGATCTCCGCTTTGGAGGATGATACCCCCCAAAGGACACGCACGGAGCTTAACAAGGAAAAAAGGCGCCTGCGGCAGGACAAGGAACGCATCCAAAGCGCCCAGGACGCAGCCGAAGCAAAGGAAAAGGAAATCGCGGCCCTGGAGCAGGACATTTTCGACCTGGAGACGCTGATGGCGCTTCCGGAAACCTATCAGGACCCCGAAAAGGCCGCGAAGGCGGCCAGGGAGTACGGCAAAGCCCAGGAGCGGATGGCCGCCCTCTTTGACGAGTGGGAGGAAGCCGACCGGGCGCTGAAAGAACTGACGGAAACAGGCGTGGAATAGGAGATATTTTTTATGAAGGAAGTCACCTTTTTTATGATGAAATTCTGCCCCTATTGCATCAGGGCGCAGAAGTGGCTGGACGAGCTGTTTGCCGAGCACCCGGAATACAAACAGATCCCCATGAAGGTGATCGACGAGCGCAGGCAGCCGGATATTGCCAACAGCTACGATTACTATTATGTGCCCACCTTCTATGTGGACGGCGTGAAGCTGCACGAGGGCGCGGCCACCAAGGAAAAGATCGAGTTTGTGCTGAAAAAGGCCATGGGGCAATGATTGCTTTGCCAACTGTATATTGCACGCCGGGGCTTTCATTGGCAGAACAATATAAAACGCCCTGTTCTTTTCCTTCGCCCTTGACTTCAAAGAGCGTATGGGATACAGTATAGAAAAACGGCTTGGACATCGGCCTTTGGGCCGTGGGAGGTAAGCATATGGTCATTTTATCGAAACAGGCTACAGGCAAAACGGAGAAAGAGGGAAAAGCCCTGCGCTTTGACCGGCCTCTGGAGTTGGCGCTTCTTACGGCGATCCCCGCGGGCAGCGGCACGTTTTCCATCCAGCTTCCATCCATGGACTGGGAGGATGGGCTGAAGGCTGAATTCACCTTCACCTACGACGGAAAAGCACCTGCGGGCAGCCTCAGCCTGCCCGCCGCCATGCGGGTGGTGCCGGTGCAAGGCGATATCGCCAGCCATTGCATGGACGCGGTGGATGGCAAGGTGACCGAGGACTGCGAGCTGCACTTTGAGGAGGGCAGGCCCATCGACATTCAGACGGCGTTCGAAGTTCATTTCACCGGGGACGAGGTAGGCAGGCTGAACGCCTATCTTGCCAAATGGAGCAATGGATGACCGCAGACCGCCCATGGGGCGCCTGCCAACCGGAAACGCCTTTTTTGGCCCGCTTGTTCCGTGGATCACGGAGCAGGCGGGCCAATCTTGTATTTGCCCAAAGGGCCGCCGGCTGAAACAGGAGGGACGCAGGCGCAAATTCGGCGTTTTCTATTGACACCAATATTGCGTTGTGCTGTAATCTAGCAAAAGACATCAAGGTATGCACACAAAAGCAGGCTGCAGGCCTGAGAGCCTTCGTTGATAGGATAGGTGATAAGGGAATGAAGTACAGCCGAAAGTGGATATCAGCCATCATGTGCATGGTGTTTTTGTTTACCGCTTTTTTGCCCGCGGCCGCGCAGGACGTAACGGATCCCCCGCCGGTGCAGGAGGAAACGGGAGAGCCGGCGGCTGCCGCGGAACCGACGCCGGATCCCGCGGGGGAGCAGCCCTCCACGCAGGCGCCCGGGCAGACCGGGGAACCTGATCCTACGGCGGAGCCTGAGGCAGCCGGGGCACCAACTGCCGAACCTTCCCCCGCGCCCCAGGGAGCTTCCCTGGATACGGCGCTTAATCTGGAGGAGGGTACGCTTTTCAGAGGGGGAATTACGGAGGACCAGCCCGCTGTCTATCTTTGCCTGACAATTGAAAATAGAGGATACTACCAGTTTACCTCCGGCGGCAGCCTGGCCGTAAAAGCCAGACTCTTGAACGGGTCGACGGCCGAGGTGGCTTCCTTTGTGCCGAATCTTGGACAGGAGGACGGCACGGAACCGTTATTTTTCGTGGACGGAGCCACACTTCCGGGGAATGCCGTGTATTATCTGGTGGTGCAAAGCGCCAAGTTGGGGCGGGTTGGCAAATTTACCATCACTTTTGCCGCAGCCTTCGAACCGGTGATAACGGCAGAACCCACAGCAGAACCCACAGCAGAACCCACAGTTGAACCTACGGCTGAACCCACGGCAGAACCTACAGTGGAACCGATAGTTGAACCTACGGCTGAACCCACAGTTGAACCCACGGCAGAGCCGACGGCTGAACCCACAGCTGAACCCACGGCAGAGCCGACGGTTGAACCCATGGCGGAACCCAAAGCAGAGCTGACAGTTGAACCCACGGCAGAACCCACAGCGGAACCTACGGCTGAACCCACAGCGGAACCCACGGCGGAACCAGCAATGGAACCCGCGGCGGAAAAGATGGAAGGCACGCCGGAGTTTTTTGCAACGTTCATGCTTGCGGAGGAACAGCAGGCTACGCCCGAATCTATGCCTGAATCCACGCCTGAACCCACGGCGGAACTCACGCCTGAACCAACACCGGAGCCCACGCCTGCCCCCAAGCCGGCGGCGGAGGCGCGGACGGCGCCCGTGGGCACGCTGGCAGGGCAAACGGTTTCCGGGGGCGGGCAGCAGTCCTTTTCCGGGGCTTTGGTGGCAAAGGGGTATCCGCAAAGCGCCCATCCCTATGCCAGCAATGCGTCGGAATCCTGGTACTACGAGGTAAAGGATGCCCAATACCTGTCCGTCACTTTTTCCGCGGACACCAGGGTGGAGTATGGGTATGACTTGATACGCCTCTATGACAGCCAGGGGAACCCACTAACCTTTACGGATGGTTCGGGCGGCAGCTTTGATTCCTTCACCGGAAGCGAACTGGCGGGAAGAACGCTGCTGATCCCGTCCTCCGGATTCTATATCACCCTGGGTACGGACGGCGGCGGCACGGACTACGGCTTTGCCATTACGGAGGTCCAGCCGAAATATATCGCGGCACCCACCCTTGCGCAGGCGGATCAAAACGGGGCGGATTCCATCTATTTGACCTGGTCCCAGGTGAGCGGCGCGGAAGGGTACGCGGTCTCCCGCAGGGACGGCGATGTCGGCGCATACCGGCAGGTTTTGGTGACGGGTGCCCTAAGTGCGCAGGACAGTGGTCTTTTGCCAGGCAAATTGTACTATTACGCCGTCCGCTCCTACCAGATGGTCAACGGCGTGTACGTGTACAGCGATTATTCCAACGAAGTGGGCGAGGCCATGATGGACAAGCCCGATATCGTCGCGGCCTATGCCACGGGGAGCACCTCAGCCAGCCTCACCTGGACCGGAGTCCGCGGCAGCGTTGGCTACGCCGTGTATATGGCCCTGAGCGAAGACGGGCCGTACACCCGCCTGAAGACCAGCACCAAGTCTTCCTATTCCCTGAACAGCCTGCCCGCCAATACGCTGATTTTCCTCAGGGTGACGGCGTATACCCTTTACGGCGGACAGGAGATAGCCGGCGCCATGTCCGATCCCAAGGGCGTCGCGATGCTCAAGGCTTCGTCCTTTACCGCCTTGAGCCAGCAGAGCATGGACGGTGCCCTCATTGCCTGGAAGCCTGTTTCAGGCGCAAACGGCTATTTTGTGGAGCGCGGCACAAGCCAGTACGGGACATATACAAGCCTTGGGCTTTTTGACGGGACAAGCTGCGAGGATACCGGCCTAGCCCCCGGGCAGAAGTATTACTATAAGGTCACCGCGCTGGTATCCCGAAACGGCGCCGCGTATTTTGGCCCGGCTTCCGCCATAAAATCGGTCCAGCTGCTTTCAAAGCCATCCTTCCTAAGCGCCTCCGCCTCATCCGCCGCCAAGGTCTCCCTGAAGTGGAGCAGGGTGAGCGGTGCCAAAGGTTACGTACTGTACATGGCGTCAAGCCCTTCGGGGGAGTATGCCGCCGTGAAAACCGCTTCGGGGACATCCGCCACCATCAGCGGCCTTGCACCGGGCCAGGTGTACTACTTCAAGGTAGCGGCCTATGTGCTTTTGAACAAGGCCGTTGTTCCGGGGGATGTATCCGACAGCATTTCGGTGCTTTTGATGGCGGCGCCAAAGCTGGGGACCGCCGTGCAGGACGGGAGTGGCGGCGCGTATTTTGCCTGGAGCGCCGTGGAGGGCGCCAGCGGCTACGTACTGTATCAGGGCACCGGCAGGACCGGCGCGTTTTCGCAGATCGCCAGCGTGTCCGGCCAGACAAGCGCAACCGTCAGCGGCATCGGCACAGGCGTTTCCTACTACTATAAGGTGCAGGCTGTCAGGGAGCAGGACGGCGGCGTCTACGCAGGCAGCTTTTCCTCCCCGGTCAAGCTGCAGGTCTTAAGCCAGCCGGTCCTCCATACCGCTCGGTCCGGCGGCTCGTCCTCCGTGTACCTTGCGTGGAGCTGCGCGACACGTCCCGGCGGGTACGCTTTGTATATGTCCCAAAGCCCCGACGGGCCGTTTACGCAGGTCAAGACCACAAAATCCACCTCCTTAACGGTCAAGAACCTTGTTTCCGGCACGGCGTATTATTTCAAGGTGACCGCCTACAGCACCCTGAGCGGCACAAGGTCTTATTCCGAACTGTCGGCAGCGGCCTTTGCCATGCCCCTTCAGACGCCTTCCATACGCTCCGCGGTTCAGGACGGCCCCGCCAGCGTCCAGGTGGCCTGGTCCGCGGCGGCCGGCGCGGAAGGCTATGCCCTGTACCGAAGCACCGGTTCCAAGGGCGAATATGTTCAGGTGCTCACCACCGCCCAAACATCGGCAAGCGATGCCACCGCCCTGCCCGGCATGAAGTACTATTACAGGGTGGCGTCCGTAAAAACGGCTGGGGGCCAAACCTTTACAAGCCCGCTTTCCTCCTATAAATCCGCCTCCCTGCTGGCGTCCCCCGCTATTACAGCCGCCCAGGCGCAGTCCAACGACAGCGCCCTGCTGGCATGGAGCAAGGTGTCCGGCGCCAGCGGATACGCCGTGTATATGGCTGCCGATACGGCGGGGCCCTATAGCCTGATCGCATCCACCTCCGCAAGAAGCATGGTCGTGACAGGGCTGTATGGCAACCCGGTGTGCTACTTCAAGGTTGCGGCGTACAAACGGACGGACGGTTCGTACCTTTACGGCCAGGGGTCGGAAGCGGCGCAGCTTGTATTGGAGGTCAAAAACAGTACCTACCGCGCGCTGCTGGTTGGCCAGCAGGACTACCAGTATATCAATGACTTGAATGGCCATTATGATGCCGGCAACATGGCCGCCATGCTGGGCAATCTGAACATGGACGGCGGGGATTACAGTGTTGTGCGCCGCACAAATCAAACAGCCGGCCAGATCCTTTCCGGCATCTCTTCCGTTTTCGCAGGGGCCGGCGACAGCGATGTTTCGCTGTTCTATTATTCCGGCCACGGGGATGCCAGCACCTTAAGCACCGCAGGCTCCCTGGTAGGCGTGGATTCCAATCTGGTAACGCCTTCCCAGCTTCGCGCCGCGCTGGACGCGGTAAAGGGCAGGATTATTGTCATCCTGGACAGCTGCGGCAGCGGCGCTGTGATCTACGATAAGGATGGCGCGCAAACAACAAAGCAGAACCTCTCTCTCTTCGTTACCAAGGAAGCCGCCGCCCGCTTTAACAAGGCCGTGGTGGACAGCCTCAAATCCGGCACCACCAAGGCAGGCGAGCTGCGCGCCAGCAAGTATGTGGTGCTCACTGCCTGCGAATATGGGGAGACAAGCGTGGAGGTGCTGTATCCCGGGCACGATCCCTATGGCGCTTTCACCCGCTCCCTGTGCAACGCGGGCGGCTGGGACCTGTTCAACCACGCGGTGGTAAGCCTGAAAGGCGATGCAAACCATGACAGCGTCGTGACGCTGAACGAAGCGTATTCCTATATTTACAGTGACCTGTCCGGGGAGTATGACCAGGTGGTGCATGCCTACCCCAGCGGCAGCGCCTATCCGCTGTTCCAGCGGTAGCCGGGGTATCAGGGCCCGGTGCCTGGGCAGGCCATACGGATCAGCCATGCGCCCTCCATGTGAACCGGACGGGCGCATGGCTGTGTTTTTTGGTTCCGGACTTCCCCCGCCAATCAGGATACTTGACGGCGGACAATAAAACCACTAGGATGTAAAAGCATGTATGTATACTAATTCCAAATATGAATGCGCCGTTGCGCCGGATCTTTTCCGCCCCGCGTTGCCGCCCTCCGCTCACTGTAGCGTTGCTACGACTCGCTCCAACTCCTGGCGGGACGAAAAAAAACCTCGACGCTTTGGACGCATTAATATTTTCCATTGGTATTAGTGATTGTTTCATAGGCCGCTTTGATTGCGTCAGGCATGATGGGGAGGAATCTCTTTGGTTGAAGCGCAAGCCGGGAAGCTTGGGAAAGTTAGAAAAAAGCGCATGTCGGTGTATATCCTTTTATCCTACTTGGCTTTTGGGATCATACCCATTCTTTTTTCGTCCTGGCTGTGCAATGTGCTTTCCATGCAATATTACCGCCAGGTGGAAGCGCAGGAGATGGAACACAGCATCAGCGCCCTCCAGGCGGGATTGTCCCGGATCTGCGAGGACTATCTGGGCATTGCCAAAACACTGGCCGCATATCCCCAGGTTCTTTCCTTTATGGAAACGGGCGGGGCGCTGAGCGGGGATGTTGTGGGGCTTGTGCGCACGCTGCAGCACGGCCATGAGGACCGGATACAGATCCATATCCTGACCGCGGCCAATGACCGCCGCTATTCCACCGGCAGTGTTCCGGGCCTGTATTCCATGCCCGTGTACAGGGCATACGGCGTGTTTGGCCTGGCTGCGGCAAGCCGGGAGGGGTATGCGGTCAAGGCCACCAAGCTGGCCACCTATACGGGGGCGCAGGTAGCCCTGTCCCTGGTAAAGACGGTGATAAACGGGAAGGGCGGCGTTGCGGGGTTTGTGGTGGTAGACATCTTCCGCAGCGAACTGGAGGCCATGGTGCGCCAGCTTGGCCCCTCCGGGCTGATGGACGCCGTTGTGCTGGATCCCCAGGGAGGCGTGGCCTATGCCATGCGGCAGGCCGGCCTGGAGGGGGAGAAGGCAGGGGAAGAGCTGCTTTTGCCCATGGGTATCAGCGGCCCAGCCTTGAAGTCAGCCAGCGCCGCCCAGACATCCTTTGCCGTGCCCGGCGCAGGGCTGACCGTGCTGCTTGCCAGGTCCCAGCAGCCGCTGAAGAATATCACCGGCATTACCCTTCAGGTGACGCTGATAATCTCCGTCCTCACGGCGTTTTTGGCCGGCGGGTGCGCCATCCTGCTGTCCAAGCGTGTGTCCCGGCAGGTGAGAAGACTGCTGGACACCTTTGAGCAAACCAAGCGGGAGGGGCTCAAGCGGCGCTTTGTCTCCCACAAGGGCGATTTTTCGGAGATACAGATCATTGGGACCCGGTATAACGAACTGATCGAGCAGGTGGAGCAATTGATCTACCGGGCCGTGGAAAAGCAAAAAAGGCTGAATACCGCCGAAATCAAGGCTCTGGAATCCCAGATCAAGCCGCATTTTTTGTACAACGTTCTCAACGACATCAAATCCCTGGCCAAGCTGGGCCGTACGCGGGAGGTAAGCGATCTGGTGGTGGCCTTTGGCAACGTGCTGCGCATCAGCCTCAACGGGCAGGGGGAATTCACCACCGTGGAAGAGGATGTGCAGCTGATGGAAAACTATATCCTGATGCAGAACATACGGCATGACGGGACCATCCATTCCCATATGAGCGTGCAGCCGGAGATCATGCGGCTGGAAATCCCCCGGTTCGTGCTGCAGCCGATTGTGGAAAACGCCATCATCCATGGGCTGAAGGACCGCAGCCGGCGGCATATATCGGTGAGGGGGTATCGGGCGGGGGATCAGATTCTTTTCGAGATTACGGACAATGGCGTGGGCTTCGGCGCGGATACAAAGGGGCCCGCGGCGTCGGGCAATACGCTGCATGAAGGCATCGGGCTTGAGAACATCCGCCGCAGGCTGGAGCTGTATTACGGCGACGCCTGCTATCTTGACATACAGTCCAGGAAAGGCTGCTATACGAAGATGACCGTACGGTTTGCCATCGGCCGCGCCTAATACTGCTTCCAAATATTACTGCGCCGCCGCCGCGGGTCTTTTCGTGCACTACTGCGCCGGTTTTCGCTCGCCATAGCGCTGCTGCGCCTTGCTCCATCTGCTTGTAATGCATAAAAACCCCTTGCGGCTATGGGTTCAATAATATTTTCCATTCGTATAATAAGGCCAAGTGCCGTATTTTGAACCTTTTTGGGACGGATTCACGCTTGTTTTTTTCCCCTATTCTTTTATGATATTTGTAACAATCCTTTTAATAGGAATAGGAGGTTTTGCTATGAAATGGGGACGGACTCTCTTGGCGGTGTGCCTCGCGGCTGCAATGATGCTGGGTTTTGCCGCGGTGCCGGCGGTTTCCCGGGCGGAAGAACAGGTGAGCATCGAGTTCTACTATCCCGTGCAGGTGGGCGGGAAAACGGCGGAATTGATCGAGGGGTATGCCAGAGAATTTGAGGAGCTCAACCCCGGCATCAAGGTCAGCCCGGTATTCTCCGGCAACTATTCGGACACCCTGCAGAAGCTGATGGTTTCCCTGCAGGGGGGAACACCGCCGCAGTTTACCATCCTTTCCAACATCACCATCCTCACGCTCTTGTCCATGGACGCCGTCGTGCCCCTGGATGACCTGATCGCCTCGGACGGCGGCGATGCATACATCAATGATTTCTATCCGGGCTTCATGCGCAACTGTGTGTATGAAGGGCACATCTACTCCATTCCCTTCCAGCGCAGCACGCTGCTGATGTTCTACAATAAGGACCAGTTCCGCGAGGTGGGCCTGGACCCGGAAAAACCGCCGCGCACCTGGGAGGAAATGGCGGAGTACGCTGCCAAGCTCAGCAAATTTGATGCTGCGGGCAACGCGGAACGCTGGGGCCTTTTGATCCCCTCCTCCGGTGCGTGGAACTTCCAGCCCTTCTGCATCTCCAACAGCCTGAACGGCGAGAACATCATGTCCGATGATGGCAAGCAGGTTTACTTCAACACCCCGGAAAACGTGGAAGCCCTTACCTATTTGAAGAACCTGGCCGAGATCAAGGCCTCTCCCGAGGGCGTGATCGCAATGGCCACCACCCCTGCCAGCTTTATTGAGGGGAAGGCCTCCATGGTGCAGGTTTCCTCCGGCAATCTGGCCAATATCAACGCGTCTGTGAGCTTCGACTACGGCATTGCCAAGCTGCCCTTCTCCAAACGGGACGCCTCCATCGCCGGCGGCGGCAACCTGTACGTGATGAAGGGCTCCAGCGACGCGCAGCTGGCCGCTACCTGGAAGTTTATCCGCTTCCTTACCGAGCCGGAGCGCCAGGCCCAGTGGAACGTGGACACCGGCTACATTGCCACCCGCAAGTCGGCCTTTGAAACCGATGTCATGAAGAAGTATTACGAGGACGTCCCCCAGGCCAAGGTTGCCTTCGAGCAGTTGGAATCATGCTATAACGAACTTCGGGTGTTTGACTCCGAACGTGTCGGCGCGGCGCTTACCTCCGCCTACGATGCGGTGATGACCGGCGAAAAGACGCCCGAACAGGCTTTGGCAGATGCCCAGGCGGAGTGCGACAAGATCCTGGCCCCCTATAACAAGTAAGATGCCCGGGGCTGCCTCAAAGGTTTTTCCGCCTGCCGCATACGGCGCCTGTACGTGAAGGATAGGCAGTATCCGCTCGGGAGAAAAACAAATTGGGGCAGCCCCAATTTTTCCAGGGACGCTCGGATGCTTCCGCGCGCACAAGAAGGGAGGGCAATCCCATGCACTTGACACCGCCCGTTTCACGGGCCGTAAAGCGCAATGTGCAGGCATGGCTGCTGGTGCTGCCAACCTTTATCTTTCTTTCACTTTTTTCCTTCTGGCCTTTTTTGAAGACCATTTATTTGAGCTTTTTTCAAAAGAACCTGTACGTGCGCAATGAGGTTTTCGCCGGGTTTCAGAATTATGCGGATGCCTTTGCCGATCCTGTATTTTTGACCTCCATCAAGAACAATGCCCGCTTTACGCTAATGGTGGTTCCCGCATGCCTGGTGCTGGGGATCTTCTTTGCCTACATCCTGAACAACAACCGCCGGGGGATCACATTTTTCAGGACCGCCATCTTTTATCCCAACGTTTCGCCGATGATTGGTTTTTCCCTGATCTGGGTGTTTTTGCTGACGCCGGATATCGGCTTCTTCGATCATATCACCAAGATGCTGGGGGGCCGGACCGTGCGCTGGCTGGGCGACCCCAGGTATGTGCTGTCGGCGCTGTCCTTTGTGTACATCTGGCGGGAAGCGGGATACCTGATGATCTTTTTCTTATCAGGCATGCAAGGCATCCCCACCGAGTATTACGAGGCGGCCACCATTGACGGGGCCAACGGCTGGCACCAGTTCTTCCGCATCACTTTACCGTTGCTGATGCCCACCATGGTCTTTGCGCTGACCATGACCATCACCAACTCCATCAAGATGGTGGATTCCATCATCGTGATGACGGAGGGCGGCCCCAACCACGCCAGCAGCATGATCATGTACCATATTTACAAGACGGCCTTCTCCTACTGGGATCAGGGTATGGCAGCTACCTTCAGCGTGATCATGCTGGTGCTGGTCCTGACGGTGGTGGCCCTGCAGTACTTTTTGCTGGACAGGGTGGCCCACTATGAAAGCTGAAAGGAGACAGGCATGAAAAAGAAATCGTTCCTGACCGCCGCAAAGACGGCGGTGCTGATTGCGGTGAGCCTCCTATGGCTGTTTCCCCTGGCGTGGGCGGTGTTTGCCAGCGTACGCCCCGGGCAGCTGGTTACCAGCTTTGACCTGTCCCTGCGCTTTTCGGGAGGCAATATCCGATATGTGTTTACATCGTTTCCCTTTTTTAAGTACATGGGCAACTCCCTGATTTTTGTGTCGGGTATCCTTGCGGCGCAGCTGTTTACCATCACCCTGGCTTCCTATGCCGTGGCGCGTATGGAGTTTATTGGGAAAAAACTGGTGATGCTGCTGATTATGGCCCACATCATCATCCCCGGTGAGGTATTGCTGCTTTCCAATTACCTGACCATCCGCGACCTGGGGCTTGTGGACAGGCGTTTGGGCGTGATGATCGTTTCCTTCGGTTCGGCCATGGGCATTTTGCTGATGCGCCAAAGCTACCGCAGTTTGCCCATGGCGCTGGAGGAGGCCGCCGTGCTGGATGGCTGCAACCTGTTTCAAAAACTGTGGTACATCTTCATCCCGTCCTGCAAAACGGCATATCTGTCTTTCGCCATTATTTCCATCAACTGGCATTGGAACGCCTTCCTCTGGCCGCTGATTGTTATCAATTCCCCCGGCAAGCGTTCCCTGCCGCTGGGTTTGGCGCTTTTGACCAAGAGCAGCGGCGATGCCGGGCCGCAGTGGGCGGCGGTTGCCACGGCCACGGTGATGATCATGCTGCCGCTTTTGCTGCTGTTTATCATTTTCCAAAAGC
Source organism: Bacillota bacterium (assembly GCA_023459275.1). GTDB lineage: Bacteria > Bacillota > Clostridia > Christensenellales > Aristaeellaceae > JAEWAH01. The sequence continues at coordinate 16,159 of JAEWVC010000059.1, forward strand.
AGTTCATCAAAAGCTTTCTTACCTCGGGGCTGAAGTAGGGAGGGGAGTGTATGAACCGGGTATTTGTGGTGGAGGATTCTGCGCTTTTGCGGCAGGAGCTTTTGTCCACGACGCCATGGGCGCAGCTTGACTGCCAGGTGGTGGGCGCTTCGGGGGACGGAGTGGAGGCAGAACGCATGATCCGGGCGCTTCGCCCCGACCTTGTGATCACCGATATCTGCATGCTGCACATGGACGGCCTGGAGATGATCGAGGCACTTTCGGACCTGCCCGGTATCCGGTATATTCTCATCTCGGCGTACAGCAAGTTTGAGTATGCCAAGAAAGCCATCAAGCTGAATGTATGCGATTACGTATTAAAGCCCATTGATGACAAGGAATTGTATGCGGCCATCCGGAAAGTGGCGGGAGACGGGAACGGCGCCCCGCAAGCGCGGCCGGAACAAAACCAGCCGAAGCAGGCTTCGGACCGGCATATTGCCGCGCTGACGCAGTACGTGCAGCAGCACTACCGGCAGGAACTTTCCCTGGCCCAGGCGGCCAAGGCGCTGTACATCAGTGAAAGCTACATCAGCAAGCTTTGCAGGCGCAAGCTGAAGGCGTCTTTTGCCGAATACGTGGCCCAGGTGCGGATCGGGCAGGCGGAAACGCTTTTGTGCCAGGCCGCGGATTTGAGGGTCGCCCAGGTTGCGCAGATGGTGGGCTTCAATGACTACCGCTATTTCTGCACCACGTTCAAAAAGCTGGTGGGCGTTCCGCCCAAGCAATATCAGATCAACGGATGGAAGAAAGGGGCACAATAATATGTCCTTGCGCATTACAGCCAACCATGCCCATGTGTTTCCCCGGCATATCAGGGAGGATGGGACCCCGGAGGCGCTGCTTGCCCTGATGGACGCATGCGAGATTGAGCAATGTATGGCTTTTGCCACTTTCCACGGATTTTTGGGCCCCGGAGACGAAGAGCCCAACGCGTGGCTTGCCGGGGCCATCAGGGGCAGCAGCCGCTTGAAAGGGTTTGGCGTGATCGACTTTGAGAAGGATGATCTGCGCGGCCAGGTGGACAGGATCGCCGATCTTGGTTTTTGCGGCATCAAGCTGCACCCGGCATTCCAGCGCTTTGTCATTGACGGGGAAAAGGCGTTTGAAGTATACCGGCGGGCGGAAGAGCTGAACCTGTTCCTCTCTTTCCATACCGGGGTTCACTGGCACCGCATCGCCGATTACAATATGCTGCGTTTTGACGAGGTGGCCTATCATTTCAAGCGGCTGCGCTTTTCCATGGAGCATCTGGGAGGCTATTGCTTCTTCAACGAGGGGTTGGCGGTAATGCTCAACAATCAGCACGACAAGGAAAATCCCCGGCTGTACGCGGGGCTGACCAGCGTGTTTGATACCAATGAAAACCGCGCCTGGAACCTGAACGACCAGCGGATTAAGGACCTGCTCTGGCAGACCGGTGAAAACGCCTCGATCTTCGGGCTGGATTTCCCCTACAACGGCAGGCAGAAGGTGGCCTATGCCATCCAGCATGTGAAAGACCTGGATATTCCGCAAAGCGCCAAGGAAAAAATACTGGGCGGGAATCTGCGCAGGGTTCTGGAAATCCTGTAATGATTCGCTCTGTAAAAAACTTGCGGGGGGCTTTTCATAAAGCCCCCCGCAAGTTTTTTACTGCATATGATACGCTTGTCAGATGGTGCGCTCCTTGCCCAGAAAGCAGCTGGCCAGCGTGCCGGGGCCGCAGTGGGCGCCGATCACAGGGCCTACCATGATGGTGCGGATGGCTTTCAGGGCGGGTATCTTTTGCCGGATCAGCTCCGCCAGGCGCGCGGCGTCCTCCTCGCAATCGGCGTGCATGAGGATGATGGTCTGGGATTCGGGGTTCTCAATGTTTTCCGCGGTGCGGTCCGCCAGCAGGCGCATGGCCTTCCTGCGGCCCTGCACCTTTTCCGCGGGCACGATCTTCCCGTTCTTGCCCAGGGTAAGAATCGGTTTCAAATCCAGCATGGTGCCCATTACCGCGGCGGTGCCGGAGATGCGGCCGCCGCGCTTGAGGTATTTCAGGTCCTCCACGGTGATCCATGCCTGGGAGCGCATTTTGTTTTCTTCCACCCAGGCGGCCACCTCCTCCATGGTCTTGCCCTGCATGTACAGGTCGAAGGCCGGCAGGATCAGGTTGGTTTGGGGCGCGGAGATGCTCATGGTATCCACCACCAGGAATTTGCGGCCGGGATATTTCTGCAAAAGCTCCTCCCGCGCGGCGTAGATGTTTTCAATGGTGGCGGAAAGCTGGCTGGAGAAGGCCAGGAAAAGAATGTCGTTGCCTTCCTTCAGCAGGGGCTCGAAGTATTCCAGGTAGGCGGGCGTAGGCAGAAGGGAAGTGACGGGGGCGGAGCCTGACCGCATTTTGGCGTAAAAGTCCTTCAAATCACTGTTGCGCCCCGAGTCGTCAAAGTATTCCTTGCCGTCCATCATATACGGCATGCGCACCATGGGAATCTGCATTTCATCCGCCAGAGTGTAGGGCAGATCGCTGTCGGAGTCGGTCATGAAAATATAGTCCATGCAGGCATCCTCCCTATCCAAAAAAATGACCTATGGAAAAGTGCGGAAAATCAAATCTATTGTAGCCTGTTTTATACAAAAAAGCAACCGGCGTACAAGGGCTGCCGCAGGGTACGTTCATGAAAACCCGCGGGAAGGGCCTTTTTTGAAAAAAGAGCCCTTCCCGCGCCCATCCCTAAAAACTTTCAAAAACAATCATCTGTCAACCGCTTATTTCGTACATAGCTGTTCTTACGTATAGCTTTTGGGCATTGCTTTTCCCTTCATACTTTTTCGTGAAGGTTCCCTGGTTCCCGATTGATTAGATGATTTGGGAGCGGCCTGCTTCTTGACTGAAATCCGGGGTCAGGGCGAAGGAGTGCCCGTCCGACAGTCTGCGCACACCAATTCCGAAGGCTTCGCGAAGCAGGTCTCCCGCAAAAATCTCCTCCGGCGAACCCTGGGCCAGCAGGCTCCCGCCGGAAAGCAGCAGCACATGATCGGCAAAATGGGCGGTCAGGTTCAAATCATGGAGCACGCAGGCCACGCACAGGTTCTGTTCCCGCGCAAGGCGCGACAAAAGCGCCATCACCGCCGCCTGATGGCCGATGTCCAGGCTGGCCACAGGCTCATCCAGCAAAAGCACGGGGGTATCCTGGCAAAGCGCCCTGGCAATGGCCACCCGCTGCATTTCTCCGCCGGAAAGCGTGGCAAGGGGCCGGCTGTACAGCGTGTCCACTCCCGTTTTTTCCATGGCAGCCATGGCCAGCGCCCTGTCCCGGGTACCTTCCCCGGCCAGCAAGGGCAAATGCGGGGTGCGGCCAAGAAGCACCATGTCCAGCGCCGTCATATCCGGCGGCGCGTCCTCCCGCTGGGGCAGCAGCGCAATGCGCCGTGCCCGCTCCCTTCGTGGCAGATGGGCGATGTTGCACCCGTCCAGGGTAACGGCGCCCTCCCCGGGCGTCAGTTGGCCGGCGGCCAGGCGAAGAAGCGTTGTCTTTCCTGAGCCGTTGGGGCCGATAAGCGCGGTAAGGCAGCCAGGCTTGAAGCCGGCGGTGATCTGCCGGACCGCCCATTTTTCCCGGGAAAAGGCATAGGATACACGGTCAAGGGAGATGGTGGACGGCGCCATGGGCTCTCCTTACAAGCATGTTTTCTACAGTATAGCACGTGGGGGAAGCTTTTGCCAGACGTCAGAGGAAAGCGGGCGGGGTACGTGCATATAAACTTGCGGGAAGGGCCATTTTTGAAAAAATGCCCCTTCCCGCGCCCATCCCTAAAAACTTTCAACAGAAATAACCATAAGCCAACCGCTTTTTTCCATACATGTGTTTGCCAGTACGTACGGCTTTTCAGGGGACCGTTTTCGCCACGATTCTTCTTGCGTGTGCCCGACAAAAGCAGGCCGGAAGGGTATCAAAGCTTCCGGTATTCCGTAAGGCAGGCCTGATAGGCCGCCTCCAGCCGCTCCTTTTCCTGGGCGTTGGCGCTCCCTATGGCGGCGGTAAGCTGGGAAAGGCGCATTTGAAGCCTGGTGCGGCGGAAGGCGTCCTCCCCGTCCGGGCCCTGTTTTTGCTCATAGCTTTCAAGGGTGCCCTCATGGGCGGACAGGCGGCCGTTTTCAAGCAGTAGCAGGCGGGTGGCCACCCGGGACAAAAAGGTCTTGTCGTGGGAGACGAACAGCACCGTGCCCTCGTATTCCCGGAGCATGGTTTCCAGCACGGAAAGGGAAAGGATATCCAGGTAATTGGTGGGCTCGTCCAGCAAAAGCACGTTGGCGGGGCTGACAAACAGCTGGGCGAAAGCCAGCTTCACCCGTTCGCCGCCGGAAAGGACGCCAGCGGGCATGAAAAGGGCTTCCCTGGAAAACAGAAGCCGGCTCAGAACCGTGCGCACCACCGCTTCCGGCTGGATGCTGTGCTTCATGGCGTTTTGAAGCACCGGCGCCTCCTCGTCAAGGGTTTCAAACTCCTGGCAGAAAACCCCGAGGGTCGCCTTGGGCGTCCAGCGGACGCCTTCCGCGCCCTCCTTAAGGAGCCGCAGGAGCGTGGACTTTCCCGAGCCGTTGGGGCCTAAGAGCGCTGTCTTGCTATGAAGGGGAAGCTCAAAGGAGGCATCGGTGAAAAGCGGTTTGTCATAGCCAAAGGTCATATGCTCCGCCCGGAGGACAACCCGGCTCCTGGGCGGGTCGGTAAGGGAAAAATCCAGGCGGATGGCGGTTTCCTCCCTGGGGCGCTCCACCTGCTCCAGCTTGTTAAGCCTGGTTTTCAGCGCGTTTTTGGCATTGTGAAGCTTTTCCTGGGCTTCCCCGGCGGAGCGCCTGTGCAGCCTGGCCTCACTCAGCCCCATGCGGCTGGGGGCTTTTTTGATTTTGGCCGCCCTGTGGGCCACGGTGTTCAGCGCTTCCTGCAGATGCGTTTTTTCCGAAACGTACCGCTCATACTCCCGGGCGTTCTGCGCCGCCTCCGTTTCCCTAATGGCAAGAAAATCATCGTAATTGCCCGGATAGGCGGTGACGGTCTCCTCCTCAAGCAGCCAGATGCGGTTGCACAGGCCGTTCAGCAGCTCCCGGTCATGGCTCACCAGCACGAAGGTATCGCATTGGGCCAGCTTCTTTTGAAGAAGCGCGCGGCCCTCGCTGTCCAGGTTGGCGGTGGGCTCGTCGCAAAACAACAGCTTGACCCGGGCAATATCCGTTTCCGCCAGCCGCAGCCTGGTCTGCTCCCCGCCGCTGCGGCCCGCGCGCCGCGCAGCATTAAGTACGCGGAATTCCTTCAGGGCTTGGTTCCCTTCGCTTGTGTCAGGCGCGCCAAACTGGTGCACCAGGTGGATGGGCGCCTCCCGCCTTACCGTGCCTGAGTCCGGCGCGGTTTCGCCGCTCAGAATGGACAGAAGCGTGGACTTGCCCGCGCCGTTGCGGCCGATGAGCCCGATGCGGTCGCCCTGATAGATGCTTAGCTGCGGTATGGAGAACAGCCTCCGCTGCCCGATATGCTTTTCCAATAGGGTTGCATTCAAATAACAAACAGGCATCAAAAAAACCTCCCGAATGTCGGCATCGGAAGGCGCACAGGCAAAGCTAAACAAAACAAAAAGGGCGTCTGTTTCTCTGCGCGGTTTACCGATGCAAAACAAGGCTCTCCAAAGAGAGCGGCATTGTGTTTACAGCGGTTATTTGCGCATGCGTGAAACCTTACCCTTTCCCGCTTGATCGGACCTAGTATAACGTGGCCGTGCCGCTTTGTCAAGCGCGGCAATCCCGGGAATATCCGCCGAATTGCGCAAGCAGGCCATGAATGGAAGGGCGGGCGCGGGGAGCGGCACAACTCCCGCTCTTTCGGGGCCGGGTCAGGACGTCGGCCCCCTGCTTCCACTTGCGTCCCCGTTACCCCGGTGATCGGAGGCATGCTGAAAAAACATTCCGCATCCATCCCGCAAAAACTTCAAATTGAATTATTCCTGATCCTTTTCCCCCGGCAGGCGGTCCGCCAATTCCTCCAGCGAAAGGGGCGGCAGCACCCTGGGCTTTGCGCCGGGCAGGCGCGGGTCCCACCGGCACACACCCGCGTAATCGCAGTAGGCGCAGGCGTTAAAAGCCCCAGTCCTGGCCGGGGAAACCTCGATCCGCCCCCCGCGCATGGCTTCAGTAAGCTTTGCGGCGGTTTCCATAGCATGGTCCAGCAGGCCGTGCATCTTCGCAAGGGAAACGGCGGAGGCCCCGCTGGTCAGCTCCCCGTCCTTTTTGAACGTCTTTTTCAGGCTCAGGCCTTCCGGGTCCATGGCGTTCACCACCGTCACATCCCCAAGCACGATGCCCTTGAGCCTAAGCATTTGGGCAATCTTTTCTTCCGCCTGTTCCTTGAGGCCCGCCTCAAGGTCCGCCAGGGGGTCATTGATATGGAAATAGAATGCGCCGGCGGGTTCCGCGCCGGGCTTTGCGTTCAGCGCGGCCTTCAGGTACAGCATCAGCTGCAATTGCAGGCCCCACCAGAGCATGGCGGGGATAAGGTCCCGGTCGCTGCTTTTGTAGTCCACCACCCGGACATACACGCTCTGATCATCCTCAAAGGTATCCACCCGGTCGATCACGCCCCGGAGGAGCACCTGCGTGCCGTCGGCCATTTCCAGCTGCACGGGGGGGAGCAGGCTGTCCGGCATGCCGAAGGATACCTCCGCCATGTTCAGGCGGAAGCGGCTCCCCCGCATGTGCTGCGTGAACATCCAGGCCGCCCGGCGGATGATGCGGGCGTACCGCTTTCCCAGCGCGGCATTTTGGGCGTTTTCCCCCAAAAATCCGTCCGCCCAGGTTTTTTGAAGGGGAGACAATACCCCGTCCATCAGGCCGTCGCAGGCCTTGCGGTCCACCTCCGGCCACGCGGGGTCATAAAGCGCCCTGTCCGCGAATTCCTTCAGCGCACTATGGAAAAGCGTGCCCGCGTCGGCCTTGTCAAAAGACCATTCTTTCCTTGGCACAGGCGCAAGGCCGTAGCGCACAAAATGTTTGTAGGGGCACTGGGCATACTCCTCCAGGCGGCTGACGGACATGGTCTGATGGCCGAAAAGCCTTTCCGCGGTTTCGGAGGGGAGCGGCTTGGCATCCAGCTTTTCATCAAGCGCGCGGACGATGGCCATGGCCTGTGACCGGGTTTGCGGGTTTTCAAACAGGAAGTCCCAGGCCGCAAGCCAGGGGCCGTCAAGGGCCTGGTCCAGGGGAACGCCGTCCCACAGCGCGGAAAGCCGCACCGCCAGCCCATCAAGGGCGGGGGCGGGGGCCAGGGGTTCCGCCGGGCCGGTGGGGCCGGTAACGCCGCCTGATTCCACCAGCAGCGGGAAAACCCTGCTCTTCAAAAGTGCCAGGAAACCCGCCGGGCGCTGGCTTTGCCCGCTCTGGGTGGCCTGGGCGTGGCTTAGGAACAGCTTTTCCGTGGGCAATGTTAATGTCTTTAGCAGATCCGTCCGCATCAGATGGTCCCGCCCGCCGCCGCTCAGGCCAAGGTGCGTGTCCGCCAGGGCTTCCAACTGCTCCCGCTCCTCGTCCCGAAGCAGGCCGGGGGCGTTAGGCTGCATCAGCCCGTCTCCCAGGCCCATGGCAAAGAACACCCGCACCGCGCCGGGCATCACGTGGCCGATCTCGCCGCAGATCACCGTGTCCGGGGTGGGGGGTAGCGCGCTCAATTCCCCTGCGGAGAACCCGGCCTCCAGCCAGGCGGCCACCAGGGTGGAAGGGGCGCGGGAACCGGCCAGCAGATCGTGCATCTGGTCCAGGGTGCCCAGCAGGAATTGCCAGACCTGCCTGGTTTTTGCCGCCTCCGCGGCCATGTTCATGGCCAGCAGCCGCTCCTCCTCGTTTTTCAGCGTCTGGTAGGCGTTCACCCGCTCCAACAGGCGAAAGATGGCCCGCAGGGACTGGGAAGCCTCCCCGGCGCTTTTCAATTCCGTTTGCAACTTAACAAGCGGGCCGATGACCGCCTGGCGCACAGGCTCCAGCGCGGCCGCCTCCTCCTTGTCCCCCCTTGAAAAGGGCTTGCGCCACCTGTCCCCGTAGATGCCGTAGGACAGGGCGTAGTTTTCCAGCCGGTTGCCCTCTTCCCTTGTCACGGGGGCGTACCCGGATTTTACAAGAGCAAGGATATCCGCCTGGCCGTAGCCCTTGGAGGCCGCCCGCAGGCTGTGAAGCAGAAAGCGGATCAGCCCGTGGGCCGCGGCGGGCGCCTTTTCTTCCAAATAAAAGGGGATGCCGTAGCTTGTGAAAACGGCGTGGAGGATGGTCCCGTAGGCGGTTATGTCCCCCGCGGCCACCGCCATCTCCCCCCAGGGGACCCCGGCCTCGTGAAGCCTGATCATCCGGGCGGCCGCCCCATGGACTTCGGCATAGGGCGTGGGGGCCGCCAGCAGTTCGATGTTTTCAGGTTTTTCAGGGAATGCCCGGGCCGGGTAGGCGAACAGGTTTTTCTCCAGGTGGGCAATGTCTTTGGGTGCGGAAAGATGCGTGTCCGGGAGGTAGGCCCATTTGTTTTTAATGCCTTGGGCGTTCAGCATCCGCACGAAGCGGTGGGCGCTCTGCCGGACGGGGGTGAACAGCGCGCCGTCCCGCGCCCCCGGCTTGTCCATGGTCAGGGCCACGGTCATCCCCCCGCAAAGGGGCGCGCCGGCCAGCAGCGTCTGGCAAAGCTGGGGCGCAAGCAGGTCAAAGCCGTACACGTAGACCATGGTGCCTTCAAACAGCCCGCTTTGGGGCAGCCGCCTTGCGGCCTCGTCCTGCACATCCTCCCCGTCCACAAACTTTCCGGCAAGCTGCGCTTCATAGGCCTCCCAGCAGCTTGCAATGTCCGAAAGCTTCTGTTTGAGCGCGCCCATGGGAAGGGCGTCCATATGGGCGCAAAGCTCCGGCACACTCAAGCGCCCGCGCTTGAAATCGGCGATAATGCCGCTCATTTTTTCCACAAAGCCTGCCTGGCCGGCGGCCCGGCGGTAATAGGACAGCTCCGTTTTCTTCAAATGAATGGCCCGGAACAGCGCCATGCGCTTGCCCCTTGTGTCCAGGGGCACCCGGCCGTCGCTCCCCGCCGCGTCAAAGATGCGCTTGGTGAGCCGGGAGGGGGACAGCACCTGAATGTTGAAAAAGCCCGGCAGGTCAAGGCGGCGGATCAGCTCCACCTCCGCCTGCAGGGTATACTGCTCCGGCACCAGCAAAAGGCAGATTTCCCCCTCTTGATGATGCAGGCCGATCTCTTCCACAATGTGGGGCAGCAGCCGGTGCGGCCTGCCGCCCAGAATGGTGACCTCTCCCATGGGAATCCCTCCCTGACCATTATAAGGCGGCGGGCAAGGGCCGTCAATCAAAGCGGGAGGGGGACTTTTTGAAAAAATCCCCATTCCCGCACCCTTCCCCAAAAAACTTCTTTGTCAATCCATCATAAACTGATGTATGATAGGAGCATGGACAGGCACCATCACCGCCAAGGAGGCATCCATGCTGTTTGAGGATACCATCGCTGCCATCGCCACCGCCCGGGGGCAGGGGGGCATCGCCATCCTGCGGGTCAGCGGCCCGCAGGCGGAAGCGGTGCTGCGAAAAATTTTCAGGCCCGCCAAGGGAGAAAAGGAAAATTTTCCCTCCCATTTGTTGGTGTACGGCCATGTGGTAAGCGCCGGGGAACCGGTGGACGAGGCCATGGCGGTGCTCATGCGCGCCCCCCGCAGCTACACAAGGGAGGATGTGGCGGAGCTCCACGTTCACGGCGGGCTGCTGCCGGCCTCCCTGGCGCTTGCGCTTTCGCTGGAAGCCGGGGCCAGGGCCGCGGAGCCGGGGGAATTCACCCGCCGGGCGTTTTTGAATGGCCGGGTGGATTTAAGCCAGGCCGAAGCCGTCATGGGCCTGATCTCCGCCGGGGGCCGCCAGGCGGCGCGGGCCGCTATGCGCCAGCTCCAGGGCGGGCCCAGCCGGTTTATCAAGGATGCGCTTGACAAGCTGTACGGCCTCATGGCCGGGCTGGAGGCCGCCATCGATTATCCCGAGGAGGTGGAGGAAAAAGAGGCCACCAGCCATCTTCGGGAGGGGCTTGTCTCCCTGGCGGCGGAGCTGACTTCCGCCTGCGACCGGCGCGGCGCGCGGCTTTTGGAGCAGGGCATGGACGTGGTGCTCTGCGGCCGGCCCAACGCGGGGAAAAGCTCGCTGCTCAACGCGCTGCTTATGGAGGACAGGGCCATCGTCACCGATGTGCCGGGCACCACAAGGGATATCCTCACCGGCACTATGGAGCTTCACGGCATCCCGGTCACGGTGCGCGATACGGCCGGCCTTCGGGAAACCGCGGACACGGTGGAGAAGATCGGCGTGCAAAGGGCACAGGAGGCCATCCGCCAGGCGGACGCGGTGATCCTGGTCATCGACGCCGGGCTGCCCCTGTCCTGTGAGGACAGGGCGCTGCTCTTATCCCCGCCGGAGGGGGATTTCGCCGTAGCCCTCAACAAAAGCGACCTGCCCCCCGCGGTCACGGCGGAGGAAATCAACCGGCTGAATCCCGCTGTTCCCGTGATCCCCCTTTCCGCCCTCACCGGAGAGGGGATGGACGCGCTGCGGGCCTATCTTGCGGAGAAAGCGGGGGAACCCTCCCGGCTTGTCTTGACCTCCTCCCGCCATATGGACGCCGCCCGCAGGGCCGCAAACAGCCTGCTCAGGGCCGCGGAAAGCCTGGCGGGAGGCGTACCTCTGGACCTGGCCGCCGTGGACATGCGGGATGCGTTGTCCGCCCTGGGGGAGATCACCGGGGACCAGGTGGAGGAGCGCATCCTGGACCAGGTGTTTTCCAGGTTTTGCGTGGGAAAGTGAAACGGGGGAGGGGAAGACGGCGGGGG